>NZ_BAAAPU010000009.1:45582-131620 GCF_039531305.1 Terrabacter lapilli | reverse complement strand
CACGAAGCTCTTCGACAGGGCCGACACGTGGGCCAGACCGTCCTGGTGCACGCCGACGTCGATGAAGGCACCGAACGCCGCGACGTTGGTGACGACGCCCTCGAGCGTCATGCCCGGCTCGAGGTGCTTGATCTCCTCGACGCCCTCTTTGAAGGTCGCCGTCTTGAAGCTGGGCCGCGGGTCGCGGCCGGGCTTGTCGAGCTCGGTGATGATGTCGGTGACGGTGGGCAGCCCGAACGTGTCGTCGACGTAGTCGGCGGGCCGCAGTGCCTGCAGGGCAGCGGTGTTGCCGATGAGCGAGGTCAGCTTCTGTCCCGTGGACTCGAGCATGCGGCGTACGACCGGGTAGGCCTCGGGGTGCACGGCCGAGGCGTCGAGCGGGTCGTCACCACCAGGGATCCTGAGGAAGCCCGCTGCCTGCTCGAACGCCTTGGGGCCGAGCCGCGGGACGTCCTTGAGGGCCTTGCGGGTGCGGAACGGACCGGTCGCGTCGCGGTGCGCCACGATGCTCTCGGCGAGGCCCGGCGTGATGCCCGAGACCCGGGTGAGCAGGGGAGCCGAGGCGGTGTTCACGTCGACCCCGACGGCGTTCACGCAGTCCTCGACCACGGCGTCGAGGGAGCGGGACAGGGCCGTCTGGCTGATGTCGTGCTGGTACTGACCGACGCCGATCGACTTCGGGTCGATCTTGACGAGCTCGGCGAGCGGGTCCTGCAGGCGGCGCGCGATCGAGACGGCGCCGCGCAGCGACACGTCCATCCCGGGCAGCTCCTGCGACGCGAATGCCGACGCGGAGTAGACCGAGGCACCCGCCTCCGAGACCACCGCAGAGGTCAGCGTGAGCTCGGGGTGGCGCTTGATGAGCTCGGCGGCGAGGCGGTCGGTCTCGCGGGAGGCGGTGCCGTTGCCGATCGCGACGAGGTCGACGGAGTGCTCCTTGGCCAGCCGGGCGAGCGTCGCCAGCGAACGGTCCCACTGGTTCTGCGGCACGTGCGGGTAGATGACGTCGGTCGCGACGACGCGGCCGGTCCCGTCCACGACGGCGACCTTGACGCCGGTGCGGAAGCCCGGGTCGAGGCCCATCGTGGCGCGGGCGCCGGCCGGGGCGGCCAGGAGCAGGTCGCGCAGGTTGGCGGCGAACACGCGTACGGCCTCCTCCTCGGCAGCGCGTCGCAGCTGCATGCGGGCGTCGATGCCGAGGTGGACGAGGATCTTCGTGCGCCAGGCCCACCGCACCGTGTCGGCGAGCCACCGGTCGGCGGGGCGCCCGGCGTTCTCGATGCCGAAGCGGCGGGCGATCGCGCGTTCGTATGCCGTCGGGCCCGGCTGCTGCTCGGAGGCCGGGTCCTCGGGGCTGATCTCCAGCGAGAGGACGTCCTCCTTCTCGCCGCGGAAGAGCGCGAGGATCCGGTGGGACGGCAGCTTGGAGAGCGGCTCGGAGAAGTCGAAGTAGTCGGAGAACTTGGCGCCCTCCTCCTCCTTGCCGGCTCGCACCCGCGAGGCGAGGTGCCCCTGCTTCCACACCCGGTCGCGCAGGTCGCCGATGAGATCGGCGTCCTCGGCGAACCGCTCGACGAGGATGGCCCGGGCGCCGTCGAGCGCGGCGCCTGCGTCGGCCACCTCCCGCGTGGCGTCCACGAAGGTTGCCGCTGCCGAGGTGGGGTCGGTGTCGGGGGAGGCGAGCAGCAGGTCGGCGAGCGGCTCGAGGCCGGACTCGCGGGCGATCTGGGCCTTGGTGCGCCGCTTCGGCTTGAAGGGCAGGTAGATGTCCTCGAGGCGGGCCTTGGTCTCCGCCGAGAGGATCTGGGCCCGCAGGGCGTCGTCGAGCTTGCCCTGCTCCTCGACCGAGGCGAGGACCGCCGTGCGGCGCTCCTCGAGCTCACGCAGGTAGCCGAGACGCTCCTCGAGCGTGCGCAGCTGGGCGTCGTCGAGACCGCCGGTGACCTCCTTGCGGTAGCGCGCGACGAAGGGGACGGTCGACCCGCTGTCGAGCAGGCCGACCGCGGCGGCCACCTGCCCGTCGCGGACCCCGAGCTCCTCTGCGATGCGACGCTCGATCGAGGGCACCTTGACCTGCGCGCTCGCCTGCATGCTCACCGGGTTGTTCTCCTTGCGTCGACGACGGACCGAGCCACGCATTCTGCCGTGTGGCGGGGGTCAGCGTTCCAGCAGGGCCTCGAGGGCGACCCGCTCGGCCTTGGGCACGTAGCTCGCGTAGTAGTCGTAGAGGCTGTGCAGTGAGGCGCGACCGGCCTCCGGTCCGTCGCCTGCACGGATCGCGGTCAGGACCTGCTCGTGGTGGCCGAGGGAGCGCTTCATCAGCGCCTGGGCGTTGCGGGCGTGGGCGATCTTGTCGGAGATGAGCGACAGCACCGTGTCGCGCACGACGGCGTTGCACACCTGGATGAGCGTGTTGCCGCTGGCCCGCGCGATCGCCTCGTGGAAGGCGATGTCGGCCTCGCTGAAGGAGCCGTAGCCACCCTCGACGGCTGCCCGCATCTGCTCGATGGCGGCGTCCATCTCGGCGAGCTGAGCCTCCGTCCGGAGGACGGCCGCGAGCCGGTTGGCGGTCGAGTCGAGCATCATCCGGGAGACGAGCAGCTGCGACAGGGTGAGCCCGTCGGCCCGGGCCAGCCGACGCATCTGCTTGGTGAGGCCGCCGGTGGTGAAGGGCAGGATCTCCGGCCCGTTCGGGTCGCCGGGTCGGGAGCGGACGACGCCGTTGCTCTCGAGGACGCGCAGCGCCTCGCGCACCGTGGCCCGACTGGTCCCGAACTGCACGACGAGCTCGCGCTCGCTCGGCAGCCGCTGGCCCGGCCGCAGCTCCCCGCTGGCGATCGCCTCCTCGACCTGCTCGACGATGCGCTCGTAGAGACGCACCGGACGCACCGGCTCGAAGCCACGTGCCGGCTCGTCAGGCATGGGCGCCACGCTCCTCCCTGGTCGCGGGCTCGGTCTCGGGAATCGGCCAGACGGGCGTGGCGGACGCCGGCCGGTGGTGCTCGTACCAGTCGACGGCGCGCAGCACGCCCACGTCGTCGAAACGGCGCCCCGCGACCTGCAGGCCGATGGTGCGGCCGTCGGTGGTGAAGCCGCAGTTGACCGACGCGGCCGGCTGGCCCGACATGTTGTAGGGGGCGGTGTAGCCGATGTGGGCCATGCCCTCGTCGTCCTCGCCCCACGGCATCGGCCACTCGGCGGGGAACGCCGTCACGGGCGCGACGGGAGACAGGACGAGGTCGAAGGGCTCGGTGGCTGCGACGGTCGCCTGCTGGAGCGCCATGATGCTCGCGTAGTCACGCAGCGCCGTGGTGCCGTCGACGTGGCGGACGGCGAGCACCCACCGCTGGATGAAGGGCAGGACCCGTTCGCGCGCCTCGGGTGCCAAGGCGTCGAAGTCGGCGAGCGAGCGCACCCGCCAGAACTCGTCGAGGTCGTGGAGCATGCGCGGCGTCATGAACGGCGCCAACGGCTCGACCTCGGCTCCGGCCCCTGCGAAGACCGCGGCCGCGGCTTCGACGGCTCGCCGGACCTCGGGCTCCAGCGTGAGGCCGCACCCGGCGTCGAGGTGCAGGCCGACTCGCAGGCCGCGCACGTCGAGCGGCTCGGGCGGCAGCACGGTGCCGAGGTCTTCCGGCGGCAGGCTCGTCCAGTCGCGGGGGTCCGGTCGGCTGATGACCGACAGGAGCAGGGCGGCGTCGCGAGCGGTACGCGTCAGGGGGCCGGCTGCCCGCCCGAGGTAGGGGGCGTCGAGCGGGACACGACCCGCGCTCGGCTTGAGGGTCGTGAGGCCGAGCCACGTGCCGGGCAGCCGGATGGAGCCGCCGATGTCGGTGCCCACGTGCAGGGGGCCGTAGCCGCCGGCTGCTGCCGCCCCGGCGCCCGAGCTCGAACCACCCGTGGTCAGGGCGCTGTCCCAGGGCGAGCGGGTGATGCCGTGCAGGCTGGAGACCCCCGAGCTGAGCATTCCCCAGTCGGGCATCACGGTGGAGCCCAGGATCACGCCGCCGGACTCCTCGATCCGCTCGACGACGGGGCTGCTGCGGGTCGGGACCACGGGATCGACGCCGGCGTTGCCCGCGGGCATCGGCACCCCGGCCCGAGCGAGGTTCTCCTTGACCGTCACCGGGACGCCGTCGAGCGGCCCTGCGGGCTGCCCTGTCTCCCAACGCCGCTCGCTCGCCCGGGCAGCCTGGCGGGCGCCCTCGAGGTCGAGCCGCCAGAACGCGTTGAGCTCCGGCTCACGGTCCTCGATGACGGCAGCCACGTCCTCGAGGACGGCGACGGGGGAGAGGTCGCCGGCGGCATACGCGGCGACGAGCTCGGTGGCGGTGAGGCTGGCCGGTCGGCCAGACGGGTGCGGCATGGTCGTCCTTCCGAGTGGGGACGGCCTCGGCCGCCGGGCTCGCCGGACGAGCTCTTGACATCCGGCCTGATGAGAGAAACGGTACCTCTCACGGCAGAAAAGTCCACTGGTCAGACCAGTGAAATCGGCAGGTCGACGGCGACCTCCCTCCAGCAAGGAGAACCATGACGGTGAGACTCGCAGCGATACCGGGGGACGGCGTCGGCCCCGAGGTCGTCGCTGCCACGCTCCCAGTCCTCGAGACAGCGCTGAAGAGCCAGGGAGAGGTCCTCGAGGTCACCGAGCTGGACTGGGGCGCAGACCGGTTCGTGCGTGAAGGTGCAGCCATGCCGGTCGATGCGGCCGAGACCGTACGCCGTCACGACGCCGTCCTCTTCGGCGCGGTCGGCCGGCCTGACGTGCCGGACCACGAGCTGGTGTGGGGCCTGATCATCGGCCTGCGCCAGCAGCTGGACCTCGCGGTCAACATCCGCCCGGTGCGTGCTTTCGAGGGAGTGCCGAGCCGGGTCAAGGACGTCGAGGGCGTCGACCTGGTCATCGTCCGCGAGAACACCGAGGGCGAGTACGTCGGCGCCGGTGGGCTGGCGCACGCCGGGACGGGCCACGACCTGGGCATCGAGGTCGCCGTGCACTCCCGACGCGTCATCGAGCGGGCCGCCGAGCACGCGTTCACGCTGGCGGAGCAACGGCGGGGCCGGCTCTCACTCGTGACGAAGTCGAACGCGATGCGTCACGGCTACCCGCTCTGGGACGCGGTCGTGCGCGAGGTGGCCGAACGCCATCCGGACGTCGAGCTCGAGGTCGTCCTCGTCGACGCCATGGCCGCCCGCCTCGTGCAGAGCCCGCACTCGCTCGACGTGCTGCTCGCCGGCAACCTCTTCGGTGACATCCTCAGCGACCTCGCAGCCGTCCTCGCCGGTGGCATGGGGATGGCCCCGAGCGCCAACGTGCTCCCGGGCGGCTCGGTCCCGGGGATCTACGAGCCGGTCCACGGCTCCGCACCGGACATCGCCGGGAAGGGGATCGCCAACCCCACCGCCTGCCTGCTCTCGGGCGCGATGCTGCTCGAGGACCTGGGCCACACGCGGGCGGCCGCATCCGTCCGCACGGCGCTGGCGGCGGCCCTTCGTCTCCCGCACCACCACACCCCCGACCTCGGCGGCTCCGCGAGCACCTCGCAGCTCGCCACCGCGGTCCTGCACGAGATGGAGTCACGATGAAGCACACCCGTATCGGCGCGGCCGCGTCGGCGACGCTGCTCCTTGCCCTGACCGCGGCCTGCTCCGCGGGCTCGGGCGCCTCCGGTTCCGGGGGCTCAGGCGGCAGCGGGGGAGCGAACGGCGGAGGCGGTGACACCTCGCTCACCGTCGGCCTCGTCGCGGAGCCGGCCAGCCTGGACTTCACCAAGCAGGACGGCGCCGCCATCCCGCAGGCCCTGCTCGACAACGTGTACGAGACGCTCGTCACGGTGGACCAGCAGGGCGACCTCAAGCCCTCGCTCGCCAAGTCGTGGACCGTGTCGCCCGACCGCCGCACCTACACCTTCGACCTCGTCGACAACGCGAAGTTCACCGACGGCCAGCCCTTCACCGCGAAGGACGCCGTCTACTCGATCGAGCAGGTCAAGAACGCCTGGACCATCTCGCTCAAGGCGGCCATGGACGTCGTCCAGGACGCGAAGGCCCTCAGTGACACCAAGCTGCAGGTCACCCTGAGCAAGCCGAGCAACGACTGGCTCTACCGGATGTCGACGCGCATCGGCGCGATGATGACCGAGAAGGAGACGGCCAACCTCGCCACCAAGCCGGTCGGCACCGGGCCCTACGTCTTCGACCAGTGGCGCCGCGGTGACTCGATCACGCTCAAGGCCAACCCCTCCTACTGGGGCAAGAAGCCCTACTTCCAGCAGGTCACGCTGAAGTACTTCAAGGACCCGACGGCGCTCAACAACGCGCTCCTGACCAAGACCATCAACGTGATCGGCACCGTGCAGGCACCCGAGTCACTCGCCCAGTTCCAGGGCAACGGTGCCTACGAGATCGTGGAGGGCTCCACCAACGGCGAGGTCCTGCTGTCGTTCAACAACGGCAAGGCACCGTTCGACAACCTCAAGGTGCGCCAGGCCGCCCGCTACGCGATCGACCACAAGGCGCTCCTGGACACCTGCTGGGCCGGGCACGGCACGCTCGTGGGCAGCTTCGTGCCCCCGACCGACCCGTGGTACGAGGACCTGACCGGCCTCTACCCGCATGACGTCGCCAAGGCCAAGGCCCTCGTCGCCGAGACCGGCGTCGGAGCCACCCCGATCAGGCTGCGCATCCCCTCCCTGCCGTATGCCGTGTCGTGCGGCCAGGTGGTCAAGAGCCAGCTCGAGCAGGCGGGCTTCAAGGTCACCCTCGACCAGCTCGAGTTCCCGGCAGTGTGGCTCTCGACGGTCTTCAAGGACGCCGACTACGACATGTCGATCATCGCCCACGTCGAGCCGCGCGACCTGCCCGCCGTGTTCGGCAACCCGAAGTACTACACGCGCTACGACAACAAGCAGCTGCAGGCCGACCTGGCCGCCGCCGACTCCGGCACGCCGGAGGAGCAGGTGACGCTGATGAAGAAGGCAGCGCGCGAGCTGTCGCAGGACGCCGCCGGCGACGTGCTGTTCGTGCTGCCCAACCTCATGGTGGCGGAGAAGGGCATCACCGGACTGCCGAAGAACGCCATCACCGAGTCGTTCGAGCTCGCCGGCCTCGCCAGGTCGTGACGGTGGGGGACCGGCCGGGTACGCACCGGCCGGTCCCGCACGGCCCGACGGCAGTCGGCCCCCGACCCTGACCCCGACAGGACAACGATGCTGCTGCAGATCCTTCGACGTACGGCGGGGCTCGTCGTGAGCCTTCTCGTCAGCTCCGTGCTGGTCTTCGTCTTCATGGCGCTGCTTCCGGGCGACCCGGCACGGGTTGCCTTGGGCGTCAACGCGTCCGAGGCCTCGGTCGCCCAGCTGCGTTCGGAGTTCGGGCTCGACCAGCCGTTGCTGACCCAGTACCTCTCGTGGGTGGGCGGCTTCGCGCGCTTCGACCTCGGCACGAGCTACGTCTCGCACGTCGCCATCGCCCCGCAGATCGTGGACCGCCTCCAGGTGACGCTCTGGCTCGTGGTCTGCTCGATGGTGCTGGCCCTGGTGATCGCCGTCCCCGTCGGCACGCTGATGGCCCTGCGTCAGCGCCGGCCGAGCGGCTTCGTGCTGTCGGCCGTGTCCCAGGTGGGAGTGGCCGTCCCGGCATTCCTCGCCGGCATCCTGCTGGTGACGGTGTTCGCGGTGAAGCTGCAGTGGCTGCCCGCCAACGGCTGGACACCTCCCAACGAGGGTCCCGTCCAGTTCGTGCGCCAGCTGATCCTGCCCGTGCTCTCGCTCGGCCTCGTCCAGGCCGCGGTCCTGACCCGGTACATCCGCAGCGCGATCCTCGACGTCCAGCGCGAGGACTACATCCGCACGGCGCGGGCCAAGGGGCTCGGCCCGATGGAGGCCCTGCGCCGCCACGGGTTCCGCAACGCGGCCATCCCGGTCGTCACCGTCCTGGCCCTCCAGCTCGCCACGCTGCTCATCGGGGCCGTCGTCGTCGAGCGGGTCTTCGTCATCCCGGGGCTGGGCAGCCTCCTGCTCGACCAGGTCGCGAACCGCGACCTCATCTTCGTCCAGGACATCGTGATGCTCCTCGTCCTGGCCGTGCTCCTCGTCAACTTCGTCGTCGACCTGCTCTACCTCGTCATCGACCCGAGACTCAAGGTGGCCACCCGATGAGCGCCGACCCCATGCCCCGGCCCGTCGTCTCGCTGGACGGTCCGACCCCTCCCGGCCTCGGGGTGGAGCCGGCGCCGGCACCCGCCGGCGCACGGCGCCGGCCGGGCGCCAGCTTCTTCGTCGGGGCAGCCATCGTGGCGGTCGTCGCGCTCATGGCGCTCGTCTCCTTCGTCTGGACCCCCCACGACCCGACGCTCGTCGACGCCTCGGCGAGGCTGCGTCCCATCGGCGACCCCGACTACGTCCTCGGCACCGACAAGCTCGGCCGGGACGTGCTGAGCCAGGTCCTGGTCGGCGCGCGGACCACCTTGTTCGTCGGCCTGGTCGCCGTTGGTCTCGCCGGACTCGTCGGCGTCCCACTGGGCATCATCGCCGCGATGTCGCACCGCGTGGTGGGGGAGCCGCTGATGCGCGGCATGGACCTGCTCCTCGCCTTCCCGGCACTGCTGCTCGCGATCATGTTCAGCGCGGTCTACGGCGGCAGCACCCTCGTGGCCATGGTGGCGATCGGCATCGCCTCCGTGCCGAGCTTCGTCCGCGTCGTCCGCAGCGGCGCCATGCAGGTGCTGGGCACCGAGTACGTCATGGCCGCGCGTGCGGCCGGGCGCGGCCCCTGGGCCATCGGGCTGCGGCACGTGCTGCCCAACGTCAGCGGTCTCGTCATCGTGCAGGCGTCCGTGTCCTTCGCGATCGCCGTGCTCGCCGAGGCCGCCCTGTCGTTCCTGGGGTTCGGCACGCCGCCGCCCACGCCCAGCTGGGGCCGGATGCTCCAGGAGAGCCAGGAGCTGCTCTTCTCGGCGCCCCGGCTCGCCATCGTCCCGGGCGTCGCCATCGCGGTGGCGGTCCTCGGCTTCAACCTGCTCGGGGACGGCCTCCGCGACCACTACGACCCCCGGCTGGAGGACCGACGATGAGCACCCTGGCAACGCAGGCGCGGCCCGCTCGGGCGTCGGCCTCCCGGGTGCTCGACGTGCAGCACCTCGACGTCCGTCTCGGCCGGTTCCACCTGCTGCACGACGTCTCGTTCAGCATCGAGCAGGGCGAACGTGTCGGCCTCATCGGCGAGTCGGGGTCGGGGAAGTCGCTGACCAGCCTGGCGCTGCTCGGGCTGCTGCCCGACGACGCGCAGGTCAGTGGCTCCATCCGGCTCGCGGGAGTCGACAAGGACCTCGTCGGTGCCGGCGAGCGCGACCTGGCGACCGTCCGGGGCCGAGACGTCGCGATGGTCTTCCAGGAACCCATGACGGCCCTCAACCCCACGATGCGGGTCGGCGACCAGGTGGCAGAGGCGATCCGGGTGCACGCCGGCCGCGGCGGCCCTGACCGCGGGGCCGCCCGCGCGCGGGCCGTCGAGCTGCTCGACCAGGTGGGCCTGCCCGACCCGCGCGACGCCGCGAGGGCCTACCCCCACCAGCTGTCCGGTGGCCAGCGCCAGCGCGTCGTCCTCGCCATCGCCCTCGCCAACGACCCGGCGCTTCTGGTGTGCGACGAGCCGACGACCGCCCTCGACGTCACGGTGCAGGCGCGGGTGCTGGACCTCATCGTGCGGGGCGTGACGGCACGCGACTCCGCCATGCTCTTCATCACCCACGACCTGTCCGTCGTCGCGACGGTGTGCGAGCGCGTCCTCGTCATGTACGGCGGCCGCATCGTCGAGGCAGGTCCGGTCCGCGAGGTCTTCCGGCGCCCGCGCCACCGCTACACGCAGGGACTGCTTGCCGCGTCCGACCTCGACTCGGCCGTCCCCGGTGGGCAGCTGCCGACGATCCGGGGCACCGTGCCGCCGGCCGGAGCCTTCCCCGACGGGTGCGTCTTCCGAAGCCGCTGTGACCACGCGACCGAGGTCTGCGCGACCGACCCGCGGTGGACCGGGACGGACCCGGCCCACGGCTTCGCCTGCCACCACCCCGCCGACGAGGAGCGTGTGCCGTGACGACGCCAGCCATCCATGTGCAGGAGCTGCGCCGCTCCTACCGCCGTCCGCGCACGTCGCTGCGCCAGCCCGGGCCGGTCGTCGAGGCGCTCAAAGGCGTGTCGTTCGACGTGGCCCGCGGGGAGCGCTTCGGCATCGTCGGCGAGTCCGGCTGCGGCAAGTCGACGCTCATGCGCCTGCTCGCCGGCCTCGACCAGCCGACGAGCGGCGAGGTCCAGGTCGAGGGGCAGACCGTGTCGGGGGTGGCCGAGCGCAGGCTCGGCTTCCTGCGCGCGAGCCTCCAGCTCGTCTTCCAGGACCCGATGGGTTCACTCGATCCGCGGATGCGGGTGCGGGACATCATCGCCGAGCCGCTTGTGGCGCAGGGCCTGCCGAACCGGCGGGCGCGCGTGGCCGAGCTCCTCGAGGCGGTCGGGCTGAGCCCCGCGGCGGCCGACCGGTTCCCGCACCAGTTCTCCGGGGGCCAGCGCCAGCGCATCTCGATCGCCCGCGCCCTCGCGCCGTCGCCCTCGATCCTGCTCGCCGACGAGCCGGTCAGCGCCTTGGACGTGTCGGTGCGTGCGCAGGTGCTCAACCTCATCACCGACCTCGTCGGTGAGCTCGGTCTGACGCTGGTGTTCGTCTCGCACGACCTGTCGGTGGTGAGACACGTGTGCGAGCGCGTGGCCGTCATGAGCGAGGGAGAGATCGTGGAGACCGGCCCGACGCAGCAGATCTTCGACGACCCCCAGCACCCCTACACCAAGCGCCTGCTGCGCGCCGCGCCGAGCATGCGCCGCGCCCTCGCGGGCGCCGGCACCGCAGACCTCCTTGGAGACGCATCGTGACCATGAAGTACACCCCCGAACACCCCGCCGGGCTGCCCGTCGGCGACGGCTGGGTCGACGTCGACGAGACGGCGACCGTGACGTTCCCCTTCACGGGCGAGGTCGTCGCGCCCGCGCCAGTCGGATCGAGCGCGATTGCCACGCAGGCGATTTCGTATGCCGTCGACGTCCGTGAGCGGATGGCCTCCCTTCCGTCGCACGCCCGACGGGCTGCTCTGGTGGAGACCCACCGGCTCTTCGCCGAGCGGCGCGCCGAGGTCGAGCGGCTCCTCGTCCTCGAGACCGGCAAGCCGCTCGTCGACTGCCGGGTGGAGGTCGACCGGACACTCCTCACGCTCGTCACCGCAGCCGAGGAGGTGGCGCGGGTGCACGGCGAGACCGTGCCGCTGGACCTGCTGCCCAGTGGTGAGGGGCTTCTCGGCTTCTGGGTGCGCAAGCCGGTCGGCGTCGTGGTCGGGATCGCCGGCTTCAACTACCCGCTGCTGCTCGCCGTGCACAAGCTCGCCCCCGCTCTGGCGGCTGGGTGTCCGGTCGTCGTCAAACCGGCGCCCCAGACGCCGCTCGCGACACTGTGGCTCGTGCACGTGCTCCGTGAGGCGCTCGCGGCAGCGGGCGGCCCGCGGGCCGGCATCCAGCTCGTCACAGGCGGTGTGGATGTCGGGGTGACCCTGACGACGGACCCTCGGGTGGCAGCCGTGTCGTTCACCGGTTCTGCCGCGGTCGGGCACCGCATCGCGAAGGACGCCGCGCCGACGAAGGTCCTGCTCGAGCTCGGGTCGAACGCGGCTCTCGTCGTGGCCGCGGACGCGGATGTCGACGCAGCGGCCGACGCAGTGGTCCGCGGCGGCTACTACGCCTCCGGGCAGGCGTGCATCAGCGTGCAGCGCGTCGTCGTCGTGGAGTCCGTGAGGACCCGCTTCCTCGACGCCGTGTCGGCGCGGATGGCGCAGGTTGTCGTGGGCGACCCGCGGGAGGAGGCGACGCGGGTCTCGGCGCTCATCGACGCGCGATCGACGGAGCGGGTGCTCGAGTGGGTGCGGGACGCCTGCGAGGCCGGCGGCACCCTGGTGCACGGGGGCGGCATACGCGACGGGGTCATCGAGCCGACGGTGCTGCTCGACGTGCCGGACGGCCGGCTCGCCTGGGACGAGGAGATCTTCGGGCCGGTCGTGGTGGTGCGGTCGGTGCCGGACCTCGACGCTGCCATCGACGTCGTGAACCGATCGCGGTACGGCCTCCACGCGAGTGTCTTCACGGAGGGTCTCGGTTCGGCGTTCGCCGCGATCGACCGGATCGAGGCCGGCGGGGTGGTCGTCAACGAGGTGCCCGGCTTCCGGTCCGACGTCATGCCCTACGGCGGCGTCAAGGACAGCGGCGTCGGCCGGGAGGGGCCCCGCTTCGCCATCGAGGAGCTGACCGTGACGCGGATGGCGATCATCCGCCCGTCGGCCGCACGGGCATCGAACCCGGCGGCCACCGAGCCGGCCGTCGTGCCGGAGAAGCAGGGGAGCGCCCATGAGTGAGGCGACGAAGACGAGCGGCGTGCCGTCGGCCGGTGAGCGTCCGGACTACGCGCGGCTGTTCCGGCTGGACGGGCGACGGGCCGTCGTCGTCGGAGCCGGCAGCGGGATCGGCCGGGAGAGCGCGCTGGCCCTCGCGGCCCACGGTGCCGACGTGGTGTGCGCCGACCGCGACGTCGAGGCCGCCAAGCAGACGGCAGGCCTCGGAGCAGGCACCGAGGTCTACGAGCTCGACGTCACCGACGCCGAGGCCGTGGCCCGTGCAGCGGCCGAGCTCGGCGACGTGGACGTGCTCGTCTTCACCGCGGCGACGAACGTGCGCAAGCGCGTGCTCGACTACACCGCAGAGGAGTTCGACCGCGTGGTCGGCCTCAACCTGCGGGCCTCGTTCGAGCTCGTCCGCGCGTTCGGGGCGGGCATGGCGCAGCGCGGGCGCGGCAGCATCGTCGGGTTCAGCTCGATCCGGGCGGTCACAGTCGAGCCGGGTCAGGGCGTGTATGCCGCCACGAAGGCGGGTCTCGTCCAGCTCCTGCGCGCCGCCGCCGTCGAGCTGGGGGAGCAGGGCGTGCGGGTCAACGCCATTGCCCCCGGCATCGTGGACACACCGCTCACCGCCCAGATCCGGGCCGTGCCGGAGTGGTCGCAGGCGTATGCGAGCAAGAGTGCCCTGGGTCGGTGGTCGCGACCTGACGAGCTCGTCGGGGCGGTCGTCTACCTCGCGTCGGACGCGTCCTCCTTCGTGACGGGCAGCCAGCTGTTCGTGGACGGAGGCTGGACCGTCATCGACGGGCGGTACACGCCGCCGATGTGAGGAGGGCGCGCTCCGTCCTGGCTCGTGGGCCCTCGCGGCGCAGTCACCGCGGGGACGTGTGGACAACGCCGACCCGCTGTCACCGGTGCCAGCCATGCTCGACCCATGCGCTTCGACGAGCTGCCCAAAGACTGGGCCCAACGGCCTCTCACCGATCCCGAGGTCTTCGAGGGGGTGGTCGACCTCATCGCCACGGACCGGTCGAGGTCGGAGGGCGCCACGTACCTGTTGCTGTGCCACCCCAACGGTCGCCTCCTGCAGCCGATCTGCCTGCCGGACGAACCGCGGCGGGTCGACGTGGGCGAGGTGCTCGACGGCGTGCGGATGCTCCTGAAGGAGGTCTCGAGGCACGACGTGCGTGAGGTCGTCATCGTGATCGCGAGGCCGGGGCGGCTCACCCCCACGCCGAGAGACCGCGACCTCCGGGCAGCGTTCGAGGGCGCATGCAACGCCAGTGGGGTCAGTCTGCGCGCTGTGGCCATCGCGGCGCCGACGGGAGTGGCGGTCCTGCCTTCTGAGGGAGACAGCGCTGCTGCGTGAAGCGGTGTCGCGCGCTCGCCCGATGAGGGACCGGCCGGGAAGGTAGCGTCGAAGTGAGGTCGCATCCGCGGCGATGCTTCCTCGGTGCGGGAGGTGCGATGGCCGGGCCGGCGTCGAGTGGTCGAGTGACGGTGACGCGCTCCTACCGCCGCGATCTCGGCGGCGCCTGGTGGGCGGCCCTGGCCGTCGTCACGGTGGTCCTCGGCCTCGTGGGGCGGGACGCCGGCGGGTTCTGGAGCGTCTTCCTCTGGAGCATCGTCGGCTTCGTCCTGGGTTCGCTCGTCGCGCTCTTCGTTGCCGCGCGGGTGGTGCCCGCATCCTCCGAGGACGAGGCGTTCGATCGCTTCGACGAGCACGACAGCTCCGCCGGCGGCGGTGTCGACCGCGGATCGACGATGCAGCCATGAAGTGGCTTCTGATGGCCGTGGCCTTCTTCCTCGGCTTCGCGGTCACGTGGCTGGTCACCGTGAAGCGGGTAACCAAGGTGGTGCCGGTCGGCAGCGACGCCGATGAGGCGGACCAAGGAGGCAGGGACATGGCCAGCACCGAGTCGCACGAGGCGAAGGATCCGGTTGAGGACCCCGGCGCAGGCGCGGAGACGCCCGCCGACGAGGTGGACGACGCCGGCCGGTTCGGGGGCGAGCGGACCACCTCCTCCGCCAGTGCTCGGGTCGGGTGGGACGAGAACGCCGAGGACATCGACGCCCTGCTGACGGATGAGGAGAAGTCCGGTGCGGCGAGGCGTGGCGAGCAGAGCCCCGAGGACGCCTGAGCCGCCTTTGCGCACGTGAGGGTGTGCGGCCCTGCCCCCTGCGTATGTGGGTCTGCTGCGCTGCCTGTGCGTTGGGTCGTCCCGCGACCCTGCGGGAGCGACTGGCGCCGCCGGCGTGCTGAACGCGGTGACTGGGTCACCTCACGGCCCAATGCACAGGCATCGCTGACCGACACCGGCTCAGAGCGGGCAACGGGGATGCGACGGCTGCTGCCGGCGGTGACCTCAGCGGTTGACGAGCACGCCCTTGGCCTCGCGCACCGTCACGGTCGTCGACGGCCCGGGCACGGTGACCGTGGAGGGGATCTCCTCCCAGGTCGACCCGTCGAGGCTGAAGTCCGCGCCGAACGTCGTGTCGACGCGGACCGGGTACTGGCCCTTGGCCCCGTAGGTGTGGGTGATGTCACCGTCCGGGTAGACCCCTCCGGTGGAGGTGGTGGGCCCCGTGGTCGAACCGTCGCCGAACACGTACGTGAAGCCGATGAGCTTGGGCCGGATCTGTACGGGGATGCCGCGCAGCACCGAGCGGTCGACCTCCCCGGGCTGGAAGCCGCTGGTAGTCCAGTTGACCTTGTAGAAGGTCAGGAGATTGACCAGCGTGGTGTCACCCTTGGGCTGGCTCGAGATCTGCGGCTTCGACCACGGCGTGCGCATGAAGGCTGCCTTCAGGTCGGCCATCGTCAACGTCGGCCGCGCCCCAGGCGCCACGTCTGAGGCGCAGGTCAAACCACGGGTTTTCCATGGCTCAGTCACATCGCCGGCCACCAGAGTGCGCCGCCATATTCGAAGCAGCGGTCCTAGTTCGGTCGCCGGGCAGTCACGCAATGCGTGTGCGCATGACACCTGTTCGGTGACGCTGTCTGGTTTTGCCTGGGGGCAATCGTTGAGTGAGAGGTACTCATAGCGCGGCGCGTCTTTCGGCCGGTTCACAACCACGCCCCCCTTATCGCCGGGGAACTTCTCTAGGGCCAGCACCTCGTTCCGGGGCATGAGGTTCACGTATGCAACATCTTCCGTGGTGCCGCAGCCGACCCAAGTTCTTGAGCATGGCGGATCCTCCGCGGCGTAAGCCCCGACGGGCTTACTAAAGAGAATGAGAAACGCCAGAGGGGCAATCACGCCGACATTCCGCCTATTCACATTCGTCACCGGGCCACGGTCTGGAGACGTGAAATGGTCCAATGTGCACGGGCGTAGCGGAGAGTCATGGCAAACGCACCCTTCGCGGCGAGTGTCCGATCCACCCGCTGCCCACGCTTGTTCACGACATCGACGGCCTTCTGATCAACCTGCGCGATCACTATGCGTCGCTCTGTCACAAAGGAGTCCGTGGTCACTTGGACCACCTTGAGCGTAGGCCCGCTGTGATGATTACCTGCCTTTTGCAGTTGTGCGACGGAATCGACCATGGCCACGCACGTCTTGCAGCCCTCGTCGAACAATCCGTCAAGGATTGACGGATCAGCCGCCATAGCGGCTCTGTCCAAGGAATTGAGGAAAAAGGCGGCAAACGCTTTGCCGCCTGCTTCTGTTTCGCCGCGGGCGGCCGGGGGGATCTTGGCGATTACCGGGTCGGTGGAGGTCGTCGGGCTCGGTGCAGCCGACGTCGTACTCGTGCTCGACGGAGCCTTCGACGTGGATCCGGCCGACGTCGATGCGGGCGATGACGCCCCAGGACTGCCTGCGGCGCCGCTGCTCGTGCAGGCCCCGAGCGTGCCCAGCGCCAGGAGGGCGGCGGCACACGGAAGGAAGGTGCGGTGTCGCTGGACGTTGTCGCGTGCGGTCATCGGCGTCCCCTGTCGATCGTCGATCATCGTGCGGTCGGGCCATGGGGCGGGCGATTCGCCCCCTGGTCCTGACCCGCCAACCTACGACGATCGTGCGCCAACCGCACCCCCAGCCGCTCCCGTCGTCCACAGACACCGCCGACGACACGCTCGGGTTCGAGGCAGCGCCGACCGCCGGGTAGCCTTTCGCCGGTCCTGCGCGCACCTCCACGTGCGCAGTCGTCATGCGCCCGGCAACGGGCGTGCAAGGGAGTTCCATGTCTCGCACCGACACCGTCGACGTCAAGCGTTGGCGTGCCAAGTACGCCCTGATCGAGCGCGCCGCCGAGGCCGACAAGGACGCCCAGGCCCTGTTCGCAGAGCTGGACTCCGACCGCGGCGCCCGCAACGGCGAGCTGCGCGAGATCCTCGCCGACCTCGTCGCCTCCAGCGATCTCGTCGCGTTCAAGGAGGCGATGAACCAGTGGACCCGCAAGGACGGCCCGTACGTCGGCTTCGGCCCCATCGGCGGCCCCTGGCTCGCAGCGCTCGTGCGCCGGGCCGAGGAGGACTACGCCGAGGTCGTCGGGTTGCTGAAGCTCACGCTGCAGACGCCGGCCTCGCCCCAGGACGCCGCCGACAAGCTGCAGTCGATGGAGGCCTTCCTGGCCCGAGGTGGCTCCCGAGGCCACCGGGCCCCGGGGCCGGGGCACACGGCATACGTCCTCTCGCTGTTCTGGTCGACCGACGACGGCGGGGACTGGCCGCACATGTGGGAGAACGCCCCGCACATGCTCCAGCGGCTCGGCTGGCTCGAGCGAGGCCTCAGCCACGCCGAGCGCTACGTCGCCTTCGCCGACCTGTGCACGGCCCTGCGGCCCGAGGACCCGAAGTACGCCGCTCGCATGCTCTGGTACCTCAAGGAGACCGGCGCCTTCGTCGGCATCGCGCCCAAGGCGCTCGACGTGTGCGTCGAGGCCGCCGAGATCGCGGCCGACTTCCGCCCGTCGTCCGGCTACGGCGACGTCCGCCGTGAGGACCGGGCGGCAGACCTGGCCCGCCAGCTGCGCGGCGAGGCCGACCACCTCTCCGACAGCCTGATCGGGCGCCTCTCCGCGGAGACGGGCCTCTACCTCGAGGCCCCCACGCTCGCCCTGCAGCAGCACGCGGGGGAGGACGCGGCGTACCGCTCCGACCTGTATGCCGCGTGGATCCTCGTCGGCGGCGCCGGCGCCCCCGGCTTCCGCCTCTGGGTGACGCCCTCGGGCGTCGCCTTCGGTCTCCACGGCGGCTGGGAGGGCGAGAGCGACCAGCAGCAGCGCGAGGTCGGGACCATCGTCCAGGAGCACCTGCCCCGCGGGCTCAGCTTCTTCCACGTCCACGAGGACGGGCGCACCGACCGGCTCGAGCCGGTCGGGCGGGAGTACCCCGGCGGCGAGACGTTCGTGGGGCGCTGGTGGAAGGGCGAGGAGGCGCTGGGCCGCGCCGACTTCGCCGACGACGTCGTCGCGACCGCCCGCGCCCTGACGCCGCTGCTGCGCTTCATGACCTCGAGCCAGCGCGGGCCCCTCGACGACCCGAGCCTCGAGCTCGCCGCCATGGTCGACCTCGAGGGCGAGGTCGAGATCTTCAGGCGCGAGCGGCCCTACCCGAGCGAGCGCGACGCCTGGCACCAGGAGCAGCGCCGGGTCTTCGCCGCCTGCCTGTCGCGCGAGGGCCTCGAGGACTTCGACCTGCCGACCTTCAAGCGCATCGTCTCCACGCGCGGCTACGGCGACATCGGCGCGCAGTCGGTCCTCACCAGCAGCATCAACGCCCTCGACGCCGCGGGCATCGACGAGCTGCGCGTCATGGTCCGCGACCTGCTCTGGGGCGAGGGCCGCGACGAGGAGCGGATCAACCGCGTCCTCGGCTCCGACGACGTGCCCGTTCAGGGCTTCGGCGAGAGCGTCGTCCTCAAGCTCTTCGCCATCGCCCACCCGGAGCACTGGCTGCCGCTCTTCACCCTCGGGGGTGACTCCGGCAAGATCGCCATGCTCACCCGGCTCGGGGGACCCGCCCGCTGGACCGAGGGCAAGTCGCGCGGGCGCACCCACGTGGAGACCAACGCCCTGCTCAAGCAGACGCTCGACCCGCTGCTGCCCGGCGACCCCTGGGGCCAGGCGCAGCTGGCCTACTGGCTCATGCGCCGCTCCGACAAGGCGCTCATGCCCGACCACGACGCGCTCGGTGAGGCCGCTCAGGAGCTGCTCATCGAGGAGGACTTCCTCCGCGAGATCCGCGGCCTGCTCGAGGAGAAGAAGCAGGTCATCTTCTACGGCCCTCCCGGGACCGGCAAGACCTACCTCGCGCAGCGCTTCGCCCAGGCGCTCCAGCCCGACCCCGCCAAGCGCGACATCGTCCAGTTCCACCCGAGCAGCAGCTACGAGGACTTCTTCGAGGGCTTCCGGCCGCAGATCGACCACCAGGGCCAGATGGTCTACGAGCTGCGCAAGGGTCCCTTGGCCCTGCTCGCCGAGGCGGCCGAGGCCGACCCGCTCACGCCGCACATCATGATCATCGACGAGATCAACCGCGCGAACCTGCCGCGGGTCTTCGGCGAGCTGCTCTTCCTCCTCGAGTACCGCTCGCACTCGGTCAAGACGAGCTACCGGCCCGACGAGGGCTTCGAGCTGCCGCCGAACCTCTACTTCATCGGCACCATGAACACGGCCGACCGCTCGATCGCGCTCGTCGACGCCGCGCTGCGCCGCCGCTTCGACTTCGTGCCGTTCATGCCGCACGACGGGCCCATGCAAGGGCTGCTGCGCCGCTGGCTCGAGGCCCACGACGGCCCCGTCTGGGTCGCCGACCTCGTCGACCGCGTCAACGAGGACCTGCGCCGAGCCCTGCGGGGCCCGCACCTGCAGATCGGGCACAGCTACTTCATGCGCCCGGGCCTGGCCGACGACGAGGCGACGCTGCGCCGCATCTGGGACTACAACGTCTACCCCTTCATCGAGGACCAGCTCTACGGCCGCGAGCACGAGCTGGCCCAGTTCCGGTGGGAGAACGTCAAGGCCCGCTACGGCCAGCTCGACCTGACCCGCCCGTGACGGCCGTCGTCCACCGGTCGCCGCGGTGACCATCGAGCTGGCGCCGATCCCCGAGCACGGCCGCTCGGGGCCGGTGCGGCTGTCCCGGGAGACGCGCGCGGCGCTCGTCACCGCGGCGGGGGAGCGCCTCGTCATCCACGCGACGGCCGACCCGGACGTCGTCACCATCGGCGCGACGAGCTGGGTCGGGGCCCTGGCCGTGCCCGGCCTCGTCGTGCGCGTCACGCCGCGGGTCTCGGTCACCAACTTCTTCGCGATGCTCGGGGCCGGTGTCGCGCCCGACGCCTTCGACCACGAGCACGTGACGTGGAGCGACACCGACGAGCTCATCGACGGGGTCGCCTACTTCGCGATCCGGCTCATCGACTCGGCCACGATGCGTGGGCTCGTGCACGGCTACGTCGCGCGCGAGGAGCGGATGCAGACCATCCGCGGGCGGCTGCTCGTCGAGGAGTTCGCGCGCCGGCCGTGGAGCGCGGCCGAGCCGCAGTGCCGCTTCGACGACTTCACCGCCGACATCGCCGAGAACCAGCTGCTGCGATGCACCCTGCAGGCGATCCTGTCCTGGCCCCAGCTGGCCCCGCACGTGCGCCGCGAGGCCTTGCGGGTGCTCGGGCGCTTCGAGGGCGTGGCCGACACGCCGGCGACACGGCATACGACACCCCTCCCGATCACGCGGCTCAACGAGCACTACGAGGACGCCATGCGGCTGAGCCGCCTGGTGCTGCAAGCGATGTCGCTCAGCCACGAGGCCGGTGACCAGCAGGCCAACAGCCTCATGGTCGACATGGACGACCTCTTCCGCCGCTGGATCGGCCAGGAGCTCGACGTGCGGCTCGCGCCCGAGCTGCGCATCCACCGCGACCAGGACGTCTGGCTCGACGAGGGCCGCGCCGTCACCATGGCGCCCGACCTCGTCGTCCGGCGGGGGAGCGAGGTCGTGCTCGTCGGCGACGCGAGGTACTCGATGGGGGCCGACGGCTACCTCGCCTCCCGCGACTACCTCGAGCTCGTCGCGTACACGACGGCCATGGCCCTGCCGACCGGGCTGCTCGTGCACTGCAACACCGAGCGCGCGCCGGAGTCGGAGATCGTCATCCGCAACGCCGGCACGCGCATCCTCTGCCGGCCCATCCGGCTCGACGGGTCGTATGCCGCCGTGTGCCGTTCGCTCAACGGACTGGCCGAGCTGGTGCGCGAGCTCACGCACGTCTCGGACCCGCGCGCGTCGACGGCCCTCCGGACCGGTTCCTGAGCGTCACGCCCGCTGTCTGCCAGATCACAGGGAGAGTGCGCCGGATCGGTGGGCAGGCGTCGAGGGTCACTACTACGCTTTGTAGTACCGACAGAGAAACTGCCGGAACGCACACCGAGTTCTGGAGTTGAGTTCAATGGGCACGATCCCTCGTGACACGAACACCCAAGGCACCGCCACAACCAGCCGGCACGATCCCAGCAAGGGTGTCGTGACCTTCCAGGAGGAGATCGTCCGTTCGTCCCTCGCCCGCAAGTTCCTTGCCGGCCTGCGGATCGTGCTGGGCTTCACCTTCCTCTGGGCGTTCATCGACAAGGTCTTCGGCCTCGGCTACATGACGCCGGCGGCACGGGCCTGGGTCAACGGCGGCAAGCCGGCACAAGGCTTCATGAAGAGCGCCGAAGGCCCCTTCGCCAGCTTCTTCAAGAACATCGCCGGCCCGTGGGCCGACTGGCTGTTCATGGCCGGCCTCCTCGGCATCGGCGTGGCGCTCCTCGCCGGCGCCGGCCTCAAGATCGCGGCCTGGAGCGCTGCGGTCCTCCTCGCGCTGATGTACCTCGCCGAGTTCCCCCTCGGCACCACCGGCGCCTACACCAACCCGCTCTTCGACAGCCACTGGATCGAGGCACTGGGCATCGCGGTCGTCGCGACGACGCTGGCCGGGGACACCTGGGGTCTCGGGAAGTGGTGGGGCCGCCATGTCGGTAACGGCTTCCTGAGGTGAGCGGGTCGGTGGCCGGGCCCCCGGGCCCGACCACCAGCACGGGCCCTCGGGCTCGAGCAGCGAGGCGGTCCTCCTCGGAGGACCGCCTTCCTCGTGTGTCCGGTTCGGTACGGAACCGCCCGGGGTGGCCGGACGGGCGCTGTCGGTGCCGGACGGCATACTCGGCGCCATGCAGCGGATCGACGGCCACCTCGTCCTCAGCCCCACGGACCTGACCAAGCACGTCGCCTGCGCGC
Organism: Terrabacter lapilli; assembly: GCF_039531305.1. Classification (NCBI taxonomy): domain Bacteria; kingdom Bacillati; phylum Actinomycetota; class Actinomycetes; order Micrococcales; family Intrasporangiaceae; genus Terrabacter; species Terrabacter lapilli. Next base: position 109,982 of record NZ_BAAAPU010000009.1, on the reverse strand, counting down.
ACATCACCACCCTCGACCTCCAGGCCCTCGACGCCCCTGACGCGAAGGCATCCCGTGCCACCGGTGTGGACGACTCCCTCAACCTCGTCTTCGCCAAGGGCCTCGAGCACGAACGCGCCTACCTCGAGCGCCTCTCCGCCGAGGGCCGGGTCGTCGAGGACATCGCGGGGCTCGGCGTCCGGGGTGCCGAGGCCGAGGCCGCCACGCTCGATGCCATGCGGCGCGGCGTCGACGTCATCTACCAGGCGACCTTCTTCGACGGCCACTGGGTGGGCCTGGCCGACTTCCTCCTGCGCATCGACGAGCCGAGCGACCTCGGTCCGTGGCGCTACGACATCGCTGACACCAAGCTCGCGCGCCGCCTCAAGGTCCCCGCGCTCCTCCAGATGGCCACGTATGCCGCGCGCCTCGAGGTCCTGCAGGGCGTCCCGCCGCAGTGGCTGACGGTCGTCACCGGCGACACCGAGGCCCACCCGTGGCGGCTCGTCGACGTCGCCCCCTACGCGCGCCGTCGCCGCGCCGAGCTGCTCGACGCCATCGCCGACCCGCGCGAGACCGAGTCGGCTCGCGTGCAGCACTGCGGTCAGTGCCGGTGGAAGGAGCGGTGCGCGCAGGAGTGGCTCGACCGCGACGACCTCATCCAGGTCGCCGGCATGCGGGCCGACCACCGCGCTGCGCTGATGGAGCGCGGCATCCCGACGATGGAGGCCCTCGCCACGTCGTCCGAGGAGCAGCTGGCGCCGGCGCTGTCCGTCACGACCCGCCGGCGCCTGCTCCAGCAGGCCAGGCTCCAGTTCGCCGAGCGAGAGACCGGCCGGGCCCAGTACGAGCTGCTCGATCCCGAGCCGGCACGCGGCCTCCAGATGCTGCCCGAGCCCGACGACGGCGACGTCTACCTCGACTTCGAGGGCGACCCGTGGGCCGAGGGCGGCGCCGGGCGCGAGTACCTCGCCGGCATCTGGACCCGCGAGGGCGAGTTCGTCGACTTCTGGGCCCACGACTTCGCCGAGGAAGGGCGCCTGACCGCCGACCTGCTCGACTGGCTCACCGACCGGTGGCGACGTCACCCCGGCATGCACGTCTACCACTACGCGCCCTACGAGACGACGGCCCTCAAGCGGCTCGTCGGCCAGCACGCGACGCGGGAGGCCGAGCTCGACCAGCTGCTGCGCCACGAGGTCTTCGTCGACCTCTACGCCGTCGTGCGCCAGGGCGTGCGCATCAGCAAGGGGTCCTACTCGATCAAGAAGCTCGAGGAGTTCTACTGGGGCCACACGCGTTCGGCCGAGGGCGCGGGCGTGGCCGACGGCCTCTCGTCCGTCGTCGAGTACGAACGCTGGCTCGCCGGGCGCGACGACGGCGCCCCCGACCAGTCGGTCCTCGACGACATCCGGCGCTACAACGAGGAGGACGTCCGGTCCACCCTTGCCCTGCACCAGTGGCTGGAGGAGCGCCGAGCCGAGCTCGAGTCGGCGGGTCACGTGCTGTCCAGGCCGGTGTCCGGGGAGCTGCGAGAGATCGGGGACGAGGAGCGCGCCGAGATCGAGCTCTCCGAGCGGCTCGTCGAGGACGGCCAGGAGCTGCTCGGCGGACTCGTCGGGTGGCACCGCCGCGAGAAGCGGCCGGAGTGGTGGGACTTCTTCCGCTACAAGGATCTCGAGACGGCCGAGCTCGTCGAGGACGGCACGGCGATCGGCGACCTCGGCCGACCGGAGGAGGTGCGCCTCGTCAAGCAGTCCAAGGTCTGGCGCTACCCCTTCCCGCCGCAGGAGTGCAAGGTGCCGGTCGGCAAGTACGTCCCCGACGTCGACACGCACGCCACGGTCGGCAAGGTGGTCGCCCTCGACCCTGTCGAGGGGTGGGTCGAGCTGTCGATGAAGAAGTCGCTCGAGCCGCCTCGGCCGCGCGGCCTCGGAGGGCCCGGTCCGGTGATGGACCAGGTGCTGCGGGCCAGCATCGCTCGCACCGCCGAGCTGGCGCTCTCGGGTGGGAGCAACCTGGCCACTCGGCTCCTCGATCGGGTGGTGCCACCTGCCGAGCTGCTCGCCGCTCACCACGGCGAGACGCCCAAGGACGTCGTGGTGCGCGTCGGGCGTGGCCTCGACGGGCAGGTGCTTGCGGTGCAGGGTCCACCCGGCACGGGCAAGACGTATGCCGGCTCCGCGCTCATCCGGGAGCTGCTCGACGCGGGCCTCCGCGTCGGTGTCACGGCGCAGTCGCACGCCGTGGTGCTCAACCTGCTGCGTGAGGTCGGTCGCCCGGCCTGGCACAAGGACGGCACCAACGCCGAGGAGGGCGAGGAGCCCGCGGAGGAGGCGTCGCTGATCCGCCACACGAGCGACAACGCCGCCATCTCGGCCGCTCTCGAGGCCGGGGAGGCGAGGCTCGTCGGAGGCACCGCCTGGCTGTGGTCCCGTGACGACATGCTCGGCTCCGTCGACGTGCTCGTCATCGACGAGGCCGGGCAGTTCTCCCTCGCCAACGCCGTCGCCGTCGCCCCGGCCGCGCGCTCCCTCGTCCTGCTCGGTGACCCGCAGCAGCTCACACAGCCGACCAAGGCCGTCCATCCCTACGGCTCTGGGGTCTCTGCCCTCGACCACCTCCGTGCCGACGCCGACGGCCTGCTGCACGACGTCATCCCGGCCGATCGGGGCGTCTTCCTCGACCGCACGCACCGCATGCACCCGACCCTGACCGCGTTCGTCTCCGAGCTGGCCTACGAAGGACGTCTGGACTCGGCACCCGGACGCGAACGCCTGGCCATCGAGGCGCCGGGGGCACTGGCAGGGGACGGGCTTCGCTGGGTCCCGGTGGAGCACGACCTGCCCTCGGAGCAGTCGAGCCGGCAGGAGGCTCGCGTGGTCCGTGCGCTCGTCGACGACCTGCTGCGCGGCAGCTGGATCGCCGCCGACGGCACGTCACGGCCACTCACCCTGGCCGACATCCTCGTCGTCGCTCCCTACAACGCCCACGTGGCCACGCTCGCCGCCGAGCTGCCCGAGGGGGCGCGGGTCGGCACCGTCGACAAGTTCCAGGGCCAGCAGGGAGCCGTCGTCATCTACTCCCTGGCCAGCACCACCGCAGCCCTCGCGCCGCGGGGCGTCTCCTTCCTCTACGACCTGCACCGCCTCAACGTCGCGATCTCACGCGCCCGGGCGATGGCGGTCCTCGTCGGCAGCCCGCTGCTCACCGACGCCGCGGTCCACACGCCCGAGGAGCTGCGGGCCGTCAACGCCCTGTGCCGCTACGTCGACGAGGCGAAGACCGTCTGATCGCAGCCGCCGCCCTCATGCGCCGTGGGCGGCCACGTCCCAGAGCCGGCCACCGCCGCGGATGCCGGGCAGGGCCGCGCGGATGGAGCGCTCGGCGAGCTCGGGCGCCACGCCCAGGTCGACGGCATACCGGAGGGCGACGGCCGGCGTGCGCTCGATGCCCTGACGGCAGTGCACCAGCACCCGCTTGCCCTCGGCGCGGAACTGCCGCAGCGCGGACGACGCGTCGTCGAGGACGAAGTCGAGGTGCGGGTTCGACTCCTCCTTGTCCTCCTCGTTGATCCAGAACTCGATGTGCTCCCGGGCCGTCATACCTGCGGCCGGGATGTCCTCGAGCCCGAGGGCGCACAGCGAGACGATGGCCTGCACGTCCAGCTCGCGCACCCGCCCGAGGTCGGTGATGGTCCCGAGGACGATGTCGGGGTCGATCGGGTGCGGGATCCCGAGAGCCGGGATCTGCGCGTCGCCCATGGATGCGACCGAGGGCCACTCGCCGACCCGCCGGCCTCGCGCCGAGGTCGAGACAGCGAGCTCGACGAGGTCGTGCGCGCGCAGGCCCGGCCAGCCGTGCACCATGCGCCGCCACTGCGTCGGCACCGCCGAGGCGCCGTAGCGCGCCCCGAGGAGCGACCCCGCGATCGCCGCGACCGTGTCGGTGTCGTGCCCGGCCCGGACGGCCGCCTGCAGGCCCCGCTGCAGGTGCATGGCCGATCCGTCGCCCCGGTCGGTGGTCGTGATGGCGGCCCAGGCGTCCTGCAGCGCGGTAACCGTGAACCCGTTGTTGCCGAAGATGCCCGGCTCCGCGCCGGTGGCGGCCTCGACCCAGTCGCCCCAGCGCCCGGCGTTGGCGGGGGTGACGAGGTCGAGCCCTGCCGTGAGGTCGAGGCGGCCCTCCGTCACGGCCACGCGGATCGCCTCGGACCAGAGCACCGCTGAGTCGCCCGCCAGGGGGTCGGCGTGGGTGAGCAGCGCGATCGCCCGCGCTGCCCGTGCCGTCGACTCGCGGTCGTCGAGCGCCGAGAGCCCCACGATCGGCGTCCTCATCAGCGCCCCGTTGCCCGCGGTCAGGCCGGTGCGGGCGTGCAGCTCCTCGCTCGCGCGGGTCAGCCGCTCGTGGGGGCGACCCTCCAGCTGCTTGGCTCGCGTCAGCACCTCACGGGTCTGGATCCCGACGTCGGTGGCGCCGCCGTCGAGCCACGCGGTGAACGCCTCCGCCACCGCGTCGAGGCCCTCTGGGGACGCGAGGTCGATGCCGGCGGCCGCCACCCGCGCGACGCACAGGGTCATCTGCGTGTCATCGCTCCACTCGCCCGGCTCGTACGGCCCGAGACCGCCGCCCTTCATGACGGCCTCGCCGACGGGTGGTGCCGCCATCTCGTAGGGCACCCCCAGCGCATCACCACAGGCCTCCCCGAGGAGGACACCTGCTGCGCGGTCGACGGCGATGGGGCGGATGGGCACGGCTGCTCCTCGGGGGCGACGCGGCGGGCGGACGGTGTCACGGACGAACGTACCGCCCGCCTCGACGACCCTCTCCTGCCCCGACCCTCGACGCCCGGTCCGTGCGCCACGGCACACGCCGTAGGCTTCTCGCGTGCTCCAACCGTTGACCATCGTGCTGCTCGCCGGGTGCCTGGCGCTGGGCCTCCTGGCCGCCCACCACCTCCTGCGGCGCCGCCTCGTGGACGACCCCCTCATCCTCGTCGGTGCGGCCCTCGAGGTGGCACTGCTCGTACAGCTGGTCGTCGGGCTCGCCAAGTCCGGCGCGATCGCCAACGGCGCCGAGCGCGCGACCTTCATCGCCTACCTGTTCACGGTCCTGCTCGTGGTGCCCGCCAGCGTCGTCATCGCCGTCAAGGAGAAGACCCAGTGGGCGATGGCGGTCGTGCTGGGCGGCGCCTTCGTCGTGGCCATCCTCGTCGCCCGCCTGCAGCAGGTCTGGAGCCTCAATGTCTGAGACCACCCCCACCACCCCCACGCCCGACCGGTCCGCTGCGGCGGACGCGGAGCGCCCGCACACCGGGCACGGCTTCGGACGCGTGCTCGTGGCGGTCTACGGCCTGCTCGCTCTGGCCGCGACCGGCCGCTCGATCCTGCAGATCACCGAGTACTTCGACCGCGCGCCCGTGCCCTTCCTCCTTTCCGCGGTGGCGGCGCTCATCTACCTGGTCGCCACCTACGGGCTCGCCCGCGGCGACCGCACCTCCGTGCGCCTCGCGACGATCGCCCTGACGATCGAGCTCGCCGGGGTGCTCGTCGTCGGGACCTGGAGCGTGGTCGACCCGGCGGCCTTCCCGGAGAAGACCGTCTGGTCGCACTTCGGCGCCGGCTACGGCTACGTCCCCCTGGTGCTCCCCATCGTCGGGCTCTGGTGGATCCGCCGGACCGCCCGGGCCACGGCGGCCGCGGACGAGGCGGCGCCGCGGCGCTGACGGCGCTGACGGCGCTGACGGCGCTCCCGACGAGCGCCGATAGGGTGGCGGCCATGACCGAGCAGACCACTGCCCCTGAGTCGACGACCGCCTCGCCGGCGCCCGTGGCCGGCCCCCTGACCGTCCGTGAGATCAGCGGTGACGAGGCCGTCGAGACGCTCCTCGAGCTGGGCGGCAGCTTCCTGCAGACGCCCGCCTGGGGGCGCGCCAAGGCCGGGTGGCGCCGCACCCACCTCGGCTGGTTCGACGCCAGTGGGCGGCGCGTCGGTGCCGGGCTCGTGCTCTCGCGGACCATCCCGCGGCTGTCCCGGTCGTACGCGTACCTGCCCGAGGGCCCTGGCCTGCCCTGGGACCTCGTCGCCGCCGATCCCGCCGTCTGGATCGAGCCGCTCGCCGCGTGGGCCAAGGCCAACAAGGCCTTCGCGCTGCGGCTCGGCTACCCGGTCGTGTCCCGCATCTGGGATCGGGAGCCGGTCAAGAAGCAGGTGCTCGACCAGGGCCTGCTCAGCTTCACCTCCTTGCCTCCGGCTGTCGACAACCCGACGGCCCGGGCGCTCGAGGCGTGGCTCGACCGCAACGGCTGGCTCTCGCTCGGTGCCGACGGCGTCGCGGTCGGACAGCCTCGGCTGCTGTGCATCGTCGACCTGCGCGGCCGCACCGATGCGGAACTGCTCAAGGGCATGAACCAGCAGTGGCGTCGCAACGTCAAGAAGGCCGAGAAGGCCGGGGTCCAGGTGCGGGCCGTCGGTCCCGAGGGGCTGGACACCTTCCACGCGCTCTACGTCGAGTCGGCCCACCGCGACAACTTCATGCCGCGGCCCAAGGCGTACTTCGACGTCATGGCCCGGTCCTTCGCCTCCGACGAGGGACCGGTCTCGGCCCGCTTCTACGAGGCGCACGTCGACGGCGACGTGCTCGCCTCGGCCCTGATGATCCGCTTCGGCCGCACGTTCTCCTACCTCTACGGCGGTTCGACCGAGCGCAACCGTGACGCCCGGGCCTCCAACGCGCTGCAGTGGCAGGCCATGCGCGACGCCGCTGCCGCAGGCTGCGAGGCCTACGACTTCCGCGGGTTCAACACCTCGCTCGGGGCCACCAGCCCGCTCACCGGCCTGCTGCTGTTCAAGCTCGGCGCCGGCGCCGACGTCGTCGAGATGGTGGGTGAGCGCGAGCTCGTGCTGAGCCGCTTCTGGCACTTCGCCTTCGCCAAGGCCATGGCCGCCCGCATCGCCATCAACAAGCGGCGCACCGGTGGTGGATCCGCGCCCGAGGGCGACATCTGAGGCGTCAGCGCCGCCGCACGTCGTAGTACGGGGACAGCTGGCACACCGCGGAGCCATGGCCCTGCTGGGACCGCACGACGACTCCACCGACGAGGACGCGGCAGGCCACCTCTCCGCGCGAGGCGCCGCCCAGGTTGGCGGGCGCCCGGACCTGGACGACGAAGAAGTCGCTCGGGGTGCCCGGCGTGGGCAGCGCGAGGTCGAAGGCGATCGGCCCGCGCCGCGCCGGCAGCACGTACCGGGTGTGCCGCGAGTCGGACACCGTGATCTCGATGGTGGCGCCGGGCTCGCCCCACGCCTCGAACCGGACCGAGCGGGCGTCGGTCGGCACCGGCGTGACCGCCCTCGTGGGGACCGGGACCAGTCGGGGCGTCAGGACGGGCGCAGGCACGGACGAGGTGCTGCCGGTGCCGGGCGTCACCGACTGCAGCCTGGACAGCCCCGGAAGGCCGGGAAGCACCGGCTGTCCCGGCTGTCCCGGCAGGTTCGAGGTGTTGGGGATCCGGGGGACGAGCGTGGCACCCGGGCGCCCGACGAGGGTCGGTGGCCGCCAGGTCGGCCGGGCCGTGAGCGGGCGTTGGTGGGCAGAGCGTCGGCGCGGCCGGCCGGTTCGTGGCCCACGGCGATGACCGCGATGCCGGTGAGGGCGAGGACGACGACCGAGCCGGCGGCGACGAGGTGCCATCGCCGCACGCGCAGCCCGACGGGCACGGTGGGCGGACCCGGGACGTCGTCGGGCGTGGGCGCCGGCCGCGGCGCCACCGCCTGCGGCACCCACTCGGCGCGCTCCGCCGAGGCCAGGACACTGGCCGGAGGCTCGCCGCGGTAGTCGGGCAGGTCGCCCGGCACCGGCGCTGTCGGTTCGTGCACGGCCACGTCATTCCCCCTGCCTCGTGACGGGGCCATGCAACCAGAGGCGCAGCCGTCCCGCGGGTGAACCGGTCGAAGTCGCACGGGCGTCGGTCGCTTCCCGGGAAACCGGTGCGACCCGCTGCGCTCGCCGCGCCTATCCTGTCGACCATGTCCGAACCGTCCGCGACCGCCCCCACGCGCTCGCGGACCCCTCGCCGCCGCGGCTCCGGCGGACGTGGCGGGCGCGCCGGCACCGACACGCAGCGCCGGGGCCAGAGCCCCGAGCAGCGCGAGGCTCGTCGGGCTGCCCGGGCGGCCACCGTCCCGCCCATCACGTATCCCGAGCACCTGCCGGTCGTCGACCGGCGCGACGACATCGCCGCGGCGATCCGCGACCACCAGGTCGTCGTCATCGCCGGTGAGACCGGCTCCGGCAAGACCACCCAGATCCCGAAGATCTGCCTCGAGCTCGGCCGCGGCCTCGACGGCCAGATCGGGCACACCCAGCCGCGCCGGATCGCCGCCCGCGCCGTCGCCGAGCGCCTCGCCGAGGAGCTCGGGGTGGAGCTGGGGCAGGCCGTCGGCTACCAGGTGCGCTTCACGGACCACGCGACGCGCGACACGCTCGTCAAGGTCATGACCGACGGCATCCTGCTCGCCGAGATGCAGCGCGACCGGGACCTGCGCCGCTACGACACGATCATCATCGACGAGGCGCACGAGCGCAGCCTCAACATCGACTTCATCCTCGGCTACCTCAAGCAGCTCCTGCCGCGCCGGCCCGACCTCAAGATCGTCATCACGTCGGCGACCATCGACCCGCAGCGGTTCGCCGAGCACTTCGCCGACCCGGCCACGGGGGAGCCGGCGCCGATCATCGAGGTCTCGGGTCGCACGTTCCCCGTCGAGATCCGCTACCGGCCGCTCGTCGACCCCGACCGCCCCGAGGCGGAGGAGCGCGACATGGTGACCGGCGTCTGCGAGGCCGTCGAGGAGCTGTGGACCGAACGCCACTCCGGCACCAGCTCCGACATCCTCGTCTTCTTCTCGGGCGAGCGGGAGATCCGTGACGCCGCGGACGCCCTCAACGGGATGAAGCTCCCACGCACCGAGGTGCTGCCGCTCTACGGACGCCTCTCCGCCGCCGAGCAGCACCGCGTCTTCTCGCCGCACACCGGGCGGCGGATCGTCCTGTCCACCAACGTCGCCGAGACCTCGCTCACCGTCCCCGGCATCCGCTACGTCATCGACACCGGTACAGCGCGGATCAGCCGCTACAGCCAGCGCACGAAGGTCCAGCGCCTGCCGATCGAGCCGATCAGCCAGGCCTCGGCCAACCAGCGCTCGGGCCGCTGCGGCCGTGTCGCCGACGGCATCGCGATCCGCCTCTACTCCGAGGACGACTACGACAGTCGGCCGGAGTTCACCGACCCCGAGATCCTGCGCACCAACCTCGCCTCCGTCATCCTCCAGATGACGAGCCTCGGCCTCGGCGACATCGCCCGCTTCCCGTTCGTCGACCCGCCGGACAGCCGCCAGATCACCGACGGCATCCGGCTCCTCGAGGAGCTGCAGGCCTTCGCCCCCGAGGACGACGAGCCCGCCGGCGCGCGGGGCCGGCGTCGCCCGGGACGCCGCCTGACGGCATACGGCCGCACCATCGCGGCCCTGCCGATCGACCCACGGCACGCCCGCATGGTCATCGAGGCCGACAAGCGAGGGGTGCTGCGCGAGGCGCTCGTCATCGTCGCGGCGCTCTCGATCCAGGACCCGCGCGAGCGCCCGCAGGACAAGCAGGAGCTCGCCAACGCCGCGCACAAGCGCTTCGCCGACGAGACGAGCGACTTCGTCACGTGGCTCAACCTGTGGGCCTACCTCAAGGAGCAGCAGAAGGAGCTGAGCAGCAGCGCCTTCCGCCGCATGTGCAAGGCCGAGTTCCTCCACTACCTGCGCATCCGCGAGTGGCAGGACCTGCACAGCCAGGTCAAGCAGGCCGCCAAGCAGGCCGGTCTCGACGTCAGCAGGGGGACCGTCCACGTCGGGGAGGGGGAGATCGACGCCGACGCCGTCCACCAGTCGCTGCTCGCCGGCCTCCTCTCGCACGTCGGCGTGCGCGACGAGCAGAAGCGGGAGTATGCCGGTGCGCGCGGCACGCGCTTCGGCATCAGTCCCGGGTCGGCCCTGTTCCGCAAGCAGCCGCAGTTCGTCATGGCCGAGGAGCTCGTCGAGACCAGCCGCCTGTGGGCCCGGGTGAACGCCCGCATCGACCCGCTGTGGGCCGAGCAGCTCGGTGAGCACCTCGTGAAGCGGCAGTACTCCGAACCTCGGTGGTCGGGCAGGCGGGGGTCGGCCGTCGCGACGGAGCGGGTCACGCTCTACGGCGTGCCGCTCGTCGTCGGCCGGGTCGTCGGGCTCGGGCGCATCGACCCCGAGCTCGCGCGCGACCTCTTCATCCGGCACGCGCTCGTCGAGGGGGACTGGCACACCCAGCACGCCTTTCTGCGCGAGAACGCCGCGCTCGTCGAGCGGCTCGGGGAGCTCGAGGCCCGCACGCGCCGCCGCGACATCGTCGTCGACGACTCCACGCTGGTCGCCTTCTACGACAAGCGGATCCCGCCCGAGGTGGTGTCCGGCCGGCACTTCGACACCTGGTGGAAGAAGGCCCGGCGGCAGACGCCTGACCTGCTCACCTTCACCGAGGAGCTGCTCCTTCGCGAGAGCGCCGGCAGCATCGCCGACGAGGACCACCCGACGACGTGGACGCAGGGGGAGAACGTCCTGCCCGTCACCTACCAGTTCGAGCCCGGCTCGGCCCAGGACGGCGTCACGGTGCACATCCCGGTGGACCGGCTCAACCAGGTCAGCCCCGAGGGCTTCGACTGGCAGGTGCCCGGCTTCCGTGAGGAGCTGGTCACCGCGCTGATCCGCAGCCTGCCCAAAGGGATCCGCCGCAACCTCGTGCCCGCGCCCGACCACGCGCGAGCCGTGCTGCCCGAGCTCGACCCCCGCTCCGGACCGCTCCTCGGGGCGCTCGCCACCGCCCTGCGCCGACGTGCCGGCGTGGCCGTGACTCCCGCGGACTTCGACCTCGAGCGGGTCCCACCGCACCTGACGGTGACCTTCAGCGTCGACGGGCCCGACGGCCGCCCCGTCGCCACGGGCAAGGACCTCGAGGCCGTGCGTGATGCCGCCACACCGCAGCTTCGGCGGCAGGTCAGCCGGGCCGGCTCCGGCATCGAGCGCACCGGTCTCACCGAGTTCCCCGACGAGGGGGTCGCCGAGACGTTCGAGAGCACGAGCGGCATCCAGGGCTTCCCAGCGCTCGTCGACACCGGGTCGGCGGTCGACCTGCGCGTCCTGCCCACCCGGGCGGAGGCCGATGCGGAGCATCGACTCGGCGTGCGTCGGCTGCTGCTGCTCGGCATCACCCCGCCGTGGAAGCAGGTCCTCGCCCGCCTGACCAACACCCAGAAGCTGGCCCTCGGCCACAACCCGCACGGCAGCGTCCCGGCCCTGCTCGACGACTGCCTCGCGGCCGCCGTCGACGCCATCCGCGACGACGCGGTGACGGATCGTGCCGACCACACCGTCCGCAGCCGCGAGGACTTCGAGTGGGCGCTGTCGGCCGTGCGCACCCACACGACGGCCAAGGTGGTCCAGGTGGTCGGGCTCGTCGAACCGATCCTGGCCAAGCACCTCGCCCTGACCAACAGCCTCGCCGAGCTCGACCGGCTGGCCAACCCGGCGCTGCGCCCCCTGCTCGCGGACGTCCGCGCTCAGCTGCGCGAGCTCGTCCGCCCCGGCTTCGTGGCCGACACCGGGCTGCGCCGACTGCCCGACCTCGACCGCTACCTGCGCGCCATCGCGCACCGCCTCGAGAAGGCGCCGGCCAACCTGGCCCGCGACGCCCAGGCGCTCGACCAGGTCGACCTCGTCGAGGGACGCTACGCCGACCTGCTCGACTCGCTGCGGCCGGCCCAGCGTGGGGCCGCGGACGTCGTCGAGATCGGCTGGATGATCGAGGAGCTGCGGGTCTCGCTCTTCGCGCAGACGGTCGGGACGGCATACAGCGTCTCGCCCCAGCGCATCCTCAAGGCGATCGCCAAGGTGGCTGCCTGAGCGCCCCCACACCCCTGGGCGCGGCTGGCCCGAGAGGGAATCATGGGCCGGACCGGCACGTTGCACCACATGACCGCGTACGACGAAAGGCCAGTCCCGTGCAGGATCCCACCGAGCTCTTCCAGTTCGAGAGCGACACGTCACCGAGCCAGCTCCAGGAGCTGCAGGCCTCGGTTCTCGTGGTGGCCCTCGGCGGTTTCATCGACGCCGGCCACACACAGAAGCTGATGGCCGACCACATCCTGGCGACGCACGAGTCGCGCGTGCTCGCGTCCTTCGACGTCGACCAGCTCCTCGACTACCGCGGGCGCCGGCCCGTCATGGTGTTCGACCGCGACCACTGGAGCAGCTACGACGACCCCAGCCTGCTGCTGCACCGCGTCGTCGACAAGGAGGGCGCGCCCTTCCTGCTCCTCGTGGGCCCGGAGCCCGACTACCAGTGGAACCGCATGGTCGAGGCCGTCACCTCGCTCATCCGCACCTTCGGGGTCGACCTCACCGTGAGCGTCCACGGCATCCCCATGGCGGTGCCGCACACGCGTCCCCTCGGCGTCACGACCCACGGCACCAACCCGCGCCTCATCACCGGCAACGACCCGGCGTTCGGCACCGTGCAGGTCCCGGCCAGCTTCGCCTCGCTGCTCGAGCTTCGGCTCGGCGAGGCCGGCAGGGACGCGATGGGTTTCGCGATCCACGTCCCGCACTACCTCGGCCAGAGCGAGTTCGCCGACGCCGCGGTGGTGGGCCTCGAGCGGCTCCGGGCCGCCACCGGACTGGACCTCGACCTGCGCGAGTTGGCGGCGACCGCGGGGCTCAACCGCGCCGAGATCTCCCGGCAGATGGAGGAGTCCGACGAGATCATGGCCGTGGTCCGTGCGCTCGAGCAGCAGTACGACACCTTCCTCGAGGGCCGCAAGCAGCGCAACCTGCTGGCCACCGACCTGTCCGAGCTGCCCACCGCGGATGAGATCGGGGCCGAGTTCGAGGCCTTCCTCAAGGACGTCACGGACGAGGACGAGTAGCTCTCCGGCTTGACCGAGGCGGGTCCGACCATCTGGTCGGACCCGCCTCGCTGTCAGGGGCCGGTCGCGGAACGCGACGGCCCTCCCGGCGCGGGGACGCTCGCGGGACGCGACGGCCCTCGCGGCGTGGAGCGTCGGCGGCCGTCCCAGCCCACCCGCTCCTTGCGTATGCCGTGGGCCGCCGCCGATGCCGCTCGCGCCCTCGCACCCCGCTCCCTTCCCCGTCTCTGCGGCCGCCGATTTCTACCGTCGACAGGCCACGATGTGCCGGGTCGGTGCAGTCGAGGGGCCAACTCTGTCGCCTGACAGGGAGGCTATCGTCAGGGTTTGGCCTCGCTCCAGCGGCGGACGACCGAGGTGTCGGCGACGAAGCGGACCTCGTCGGTTCCGGCCCAGGTGCGGGCCGCGCTGGTCAGCGAGTGCTCGACGGCTGCGGCTGCGGCCGTCGCGTGCTGCTCGGGGACGTGCACGAGGAGCTCGTCGTGCAGGCACAGGACGATCTGGCCGCCTAGCGGCCGAACCGCATGGCGCACCGTCGCGGCCCAGGCCTTGAAGAGCTCGGCCGCCGAGCCCTGGATGATCGCGTTGCGGGCGTAGCGCCCTCTGGCACCCTCGGCGCCGGCGGCCGAGAAGTCGCTGCCCCCGGACTGTGGGGTGTCGGGGTCGGCCTGCGGTGGTGGCGTGCTCCCGAGGCGGATGAGCCGGCCACCCCAGGTGCGCACCGGCCTCCGGGAGACACCGTCGGCGTACGCGTCGTCGAGCAGGCCCATGGCGACGGGGTAGGCGCGCTCGAGGTCCTTCAGGGCCTCCCCAGCGGCGCCGGAGCGCTGGCCGTACATCGCCGCGAGGACGGCGACCTTGGCACGCGGCCGGTCCGCGCCGAGCTTGGCCGCGACCGGGGCGTAGAGGTCGTCGGCGCGGGTGGCCTCGGCGAAGGCCCGGTCGGCGCTGACGACGGCGAGCACCCGCGGTTCGATCTGGCCGAGGTCGGCGCGCACGAAGACGTGGCCCGGGGCGGCGCAGATGGCGGGGCGCAGGGGAGCGGGGAGGTTGTGCAGGCCGTTCTGCGCCGTCATCCGCCCGGCGCCGCCGTCGCACGGGGTCCAGCTGCCGCGGAGCCGGTCGTCGGGCCCGACGTGGTCGTCGAGCCAGCGGTAGCCGTAGGTGGTGGCGATGCGCTCGTCCTTGCGCCAGCGCAGCAGGGCGTCGACGAGCGGATGCGTGTGGCGGTAGGGCTCGAGCACCCAGGCCCTGGTGTTGGGGACGTCGACGCCGACGGACAGGAGCAGGTCGCGCACCTGGGTGGGGTTGCGCAGGTCGGTGCGTTCGCGGCCCGGCGCGTGCCGCAGCACCGCGGCGTCGCGCTCCACCCGGATCCGGGCCGCGTCCGCCTCGTCGCGCGGTCGTTCCCCGGCCGAGGCGGCGATGAGGTCCTCAGCGGCGGCCCGGTCGACCGGCAGTCCGTCGCGCTCGAGCTCGAGGCACAGGACGGCCGCCGCCGACTCGGACCAGACGGTGCGTTCGAGGCGCCCCGCGTGCGTTCCGCCGAGCCTGCCCAGTGCCTCCTGCTGAGCCACCTGGCACTCCAGGGCCAGCACCGCGAGCTCGCGCAGGCGCGGCTCGTCCGTGGCCCAGGCGAGGGCGTCGGCCCGAAGGTGGCCGTCGGCGGCGAACAGCGCCGAGTCCTCGCCGGCCGCGACGTCGAAGAGGTCGCCGTCGAAGCCCCGGAGGCGGGCGGACCGCGGCGCCGGCACCGCTGATTCGTCCAGTCCACGACATCCCGCGACGACGTGGCCGGGGGTGGCCCACCAGCCACCGTGGAGGAGCCGGTGGGCCTCGGCGAGGTCCCAGGTGCGGGTCACGTCGACGCCGGCGTCCACGACCCCACGCAGGGTCGCGCCCGCGGACCAGATGACCCATCGAGGACCGCGGGTCGCCGACATCTCGGTGAAGCGTGCGGCGACGTCGCCCGGCGCCCACGCCTCGTCGACGCCCGGCCCCACGGCATACGCCCTTTGGGGACCGACGACGAGCGCGACGAGCGGGGGACGAGAAGGCTTGTCAGCCAAGGCAGGCGGCGATTCTGCCGATGGCCTCGCGGATGATCTCGGGGGACGTGGCGTAGTTGAGACGCGCGTGGCCCTGCCCGCCCGAGCCGAAGGTGGGACCGGATGAGAGTGCCACGCGCGCGCGCCGCACGAGCTCCGCAGCGGGGTCGCCACCCAGAGCCAGGCCGCGGAGGTCGAGCCACGCCAGGTAGGTCGACTGCGGCTGGACGAGCCGCGCGCCGGGCAGCTGCTCGGAGACGAGGCGGGTGAGCAGCTGACGGTTGGCGTCCAGCTCGTCGACGAGCCGGTGCACCCAGGCCCTGCCGTCGCGGAAGGCGGCTGTCTGCGCGATGACCCCCAGGTGGCTGGCGCCGAAGGTCACGAAGGGATGCAACCGGCGCAGGTCGCCGACCGACTCGGCACCCGGCACCATGATCGCGGCCTTGAGCCCGGCGAGGTTCCACGCCTTGGAGGCGGAGGTGACGGTGACGCCGCGCTCCGTGCCGGGCAGCGAGAGGTAGGGCGTGAACGTGCTGCCCGGCAGCACGAGCGGCCCGTGGATCTCGTCCGAGACGACCCGCACGCCGTGGGCGTCGGCGACTCGCGCCAGAGCGGTCAGCTCGTCGGGGGAGTGGACGGTCCCGGTGGGGTTGTGCGGGTTGCACAGCACGTACGCCGCTCGGCGCCCGCCCGTCGTCACGTCGGCGAAGACCGTGGCCAGCCGCTCGATGTCCAGGCGCGCGCCGGAACCGAGCGGCGCCTCGACAACCTGCCGGCCGCAGGCGGCGATGACGTCGTAGAAGGCGTTGTAGACCGGCGGGCTCACGACGACCGGGCCGCCCTCGTCGGTGAAGAGCCGCAGCAGGTGCGTCACCCCCGTCAGCACGTCGGCAACCCGCGTCGTGGTGCCCGGATCGAAGCACCAGCCCCACTCGGCGTCGGCGAACGAGGCGACCTCGGCGGCATACGCCTCCGTCAGGGCGTAGCCCGTGTCGCCACGTGCGACGGCCGAAGTGACGGCTTCCACGACCGCAGGGCAGGGGGAGCTGTCCATCTCGGCGATCCACATCGGGATGACGTCGGCAGGATGGACCCCCCACTTGACCGATGTGCGGCTGCCGCGCAGCTCGGTCAAGGGCGCCCCGAGGATGGGGGTCAGGGTCTCGCTCTCGGCCATGGCCCGACCCTACGAGACGGGACCGACGGTCACCGGCGGGGTGGGGCCCGTGGCTGCAGTGGGTACGGTCGGTCCGTCAGGTCGGCTCGAGGAGAAGGTGGAACCGGTGGGTGTCTTCGGTTGGGGCAGGAACGAGGCGGTCGAGGCCTCGGACGCGACGGCTGCGCAGGTGCGCAGGACGCGAAACGCGGGAGCCCTCGAACGAGCCGCCCAGCACCGTGACGGCGGGCTCTCCGGCGCCGCGACGCGGCTCGTCGAGCGGCTGCTGGACGTGGGCATCGACGGCAAGGGGCCGTTCGACTCCGCGCACGAGGTGGCCGCCAGCGCGCTCAAGCGCGCCCGCGGTGACGTGGAGCAGGCGGTGAAGGTCATCGTCCGCGACCACCGCCAGCTCGGCGCGGTCGGCGGCTTCGCGACGGGGCTGGGCGGGTTCTTCACCATGGTGGTCGCGCTGCCGGCGAACGTCCTCGAGTTCCACCTGCTGGCCACCCGCATGACCGCCGCCACGGCGAAGGTGCGCGGCTACGACATCGACCAGCCCGAGATCCGGTCCGCGATCCTGCTGACGCTCACCGGCGCCGACAGCGACGACCTGCTCAAGAAGGCAGGCCTGCGTGTCCCCGGCGGCAGGCTGTCGGCGCTGGCCACCGACCGGCTGCCGGCCCCGGCGCTCATGGTGCTCAACAAGGCCGTCGGTTTCCGGCTCCTCGGTCGCATCGGCCAGGGCACGCTGGCCAGGCTCGGCCGGGCCGTGCCCATTGTCGGCGGCCTCGTCGGCGCGGGCATCGACGTCTACATGCTGAACCGGATCGGCCGGCAGGCCGCCCGCGAGTTCCCGTCCGTCAAGACCTTCGGCAGCTGAGTCCGCCGAGCTCATGGCCGCCGTCCACGCCGTGTGAGGAGTATCCACATCATCACTGTTTCGCAAACGAACCCGCCGTCGGGAATCGTGCCCCGGCCCGGCTCGTTGGGCCGGTCATGAAGACTGCGTCCCGCCTCAAGATGGCCGCCAGCGTGGCCTCGGTCGTTCGCGCCTCCGTCCGCCCCGGGGCGCCCAGCCTGCCCGAGCGCGTGCAGGCGGTCCCCCGGCTCGTGCGCTCGACCTTGCAGGGAACGTATGCCGGCACGACCCTCAAGCGGCTCGGGCTCGTCGCCGGGGCGGTGGCCTACGTCGCCTCACCCGTCGACCTGCTCCCCGAGGCGGTCCTTCCCGTGCTCGGTGCCGCGGACGACGCGGTCGTCATCTCTTGGGCGATCAAGGCCTTCTTCGAGGAAACCGACCGCTTCCTGTCCTGGGAGGCAGGGCACGGGTCCTCCGGTGCCCGCTCGCGCCGGGACCAGGGCTCCGGGGGCCGGTTCACCGGGTCGTCCGAGGCGTCGCGCACGACGGTTCCCGGCACGGCCGAGCCGGGCTCCACCGGGAATGGCGGCACCCATCATCCGTCCACGGGTTCGCCCCGCGACCTGCAGTCCGTGGTGGCGACCTCAGGCGCCCGGGGCGCGGGCGCGCCGAACCCCGACCGCGACGTCACGGGCGCCGCCGCCGGTGCCGACCGCGGCGCTCGAGCACGGCTGCCGGAGGGCGTGCGGCAGGCAGCGGCAGACTTCGTCCTCGAGTCCGTGCGCAAGCGGCTGGAGCGCTGAGGCGTAACCGGGCCCGTTGGCCCAGGCAGGTCCCGACGGGCAGGTCGTCCACACCCCGATCAGGGTGAGGGGTGCCCGTCCACAGGGTGGCCGAGGGGCCTGTCGCCACTCCGGCAGCGAGGCGAGGCTCTCGGCATGCCGAAGATCTCACTGTCCGGGCCGGCCGAGCTGCTGACCGTCATTCCCTTCCACCTCGGGTTCCAGCCGACGCGCAGCGTCGTGGTGGTCTGCTTCCACGGCAGGCGACTGGGCCTGCTGGCCCGGCTCGACGTCGTCGACGCCGACGTGGCTGCCGAGGCGGCAGCCCAGACGGTGCCGACTCTGCTGCAGGGTGACCCCTCGTCGGTCGCCCTCGTCGGGTTCGAGGAGGAGCCCGATGAGGCGCTGCCGCTGCTCGAGGCACTGGCGGACGCGGTCGAGTGGGACCGCGTCCTGGTCCGCGAGCGTCTTGTCGTCCGTGATGGCCGGTGGCGCTCGATCGGTTGCGACTGCTGTCCCGACGAGGGGTGGCGGCTGCCGGAGCAGGCCGACGTCCCGGCGGTCGCCGACTACGTCGCTCTGGGGCATGCCGTGCTGCCCGCTCGGCAGGATCTCGCCCGGCTCGTCGCGCCACTCGCGCCCACCGACCCGCTCCACCGCGGCATCCACGCAGGCATCGAGGAGTGGCAGCGGAGGTATGCCGCGGCCGGGGGATCGGTCTCGGACCTGCCGGAAGGGCCGGGGCCGCGACGCGCCTCGCGCACCCGGACCGGCACCTCGGACCGCGGCCTGGCCGTCCTCGAGGGTGGAGATCACAGCGCCCGGCAGCAGCTGGTCAACGAGTCCCTCGTCGCCTGGGCCGCGGTCCTGCACGGCGAGATCGACGAGTCCGAGCTGGCCGACTGGGTGCCGTCCCTGGTCGGACCGCTTCGCGACCTGCACGTCCGTGACGCGATCGTGGGGTGGTTGTGTCCGGGGTGCGTGCCGCTGGATGGCTTTCCGGACCAGCTCCAGGTGCTCCTTGACGAGCTCCTCGGACCGGAGCTGCGTCTGCCACCGGCCGCCGGTGACGAACGGTCGGGGCCGGACACGGGGCCGGACACGGGGCCGGAGGAGGGCCCGTGGAGCGACGGCCACGGGTCGGGCGAGCCCCTCGACGTCAGACCGGGACTCGACCTCGACGACGCGCGCCTTGCTGCGGGCCAGCTGGACGGGTGGGACGAGGCGGCCGTGCCCCGGCTGGTGCTCGCCCGGCTCGAGCAGGTCTGCCGCCTGACCCCGCCGGCGCACGCAGCACCCCTGCTGTCGGTGGTGGCCTCGCTCGCCTGGTGGGTGGGCGACGGAGCCAGGTCGGGCGTCGCTGTCGACCGTGCGCTGGAGCTCGAGCCCGAGCACCGGCTCAGCCGGCTCGTGCGGCAGTCGCTCGACTACGGCATCCGCCCGAGCCGGTGCGCGTGAGGGCGTCCATGTCGTGGACGGCTGCGTGAGGCCACGAGGCGCCCTCGCGTATGGTTTGTCGAGGTCATGAGTACCAGTGACAAGCCCCGGCTCGCTGGTCGGCAACCCTCCTTCGCGGTGGGGTGCCCCGGGTGAGGACCTGGCCGCGCCCGTCCCGGGTGCGTGCAAGCGCGAGCACGAGGAGTGGTACCCGATGACCGTCACGCACCGGAAGCAGGGCACGCGGCGACCCGGACACGTCGGCGCGGCCGGAGGTGTCCAGCACACTGGGGTCGCCCCGTTCCCGTCGGGGCGCGCCACGCCGGCGCCGGCCCCGGGGCACGGGCGTCCCGGTGACGGCCGCGTCGACCAGCGCGGCGACGGCGTGTGGCGCGACGGCGACCCGGTCGGCCGGCGCCGGTTCGCCGACGTGGGCGACATCGAGCTCGAGCGCGGGGGCGTGCTGCCCGGGGTGCGCATCGCCTACGAGACGTGGGGAACGCTCAACGAGGCCCGGGACAACGTCATCCTCGTCGAGCACGCCCTGACCGGCGACAGCCATGTAGTGGGGGAGGCCGGCGATGGTCACGCGTCGCCGGGCTGGTGGAACTCGCTCATCGGTCCCGGGCGCCCGGTCGACCCCGGGCAGTGGTTCGTCGTCGCTGCCAACGTCCTCGGCGGCTGCCAGGGCAGCACCGGTCCGGCGAGCACCGCGCCCGACGGCCGGCCGTGGGGCAGCCGGTTCCCGTACGTCACGGTGCGTGACCAGGTCAAGGCCGAGCATCGAGTGCTCGCCGACCTCGGCATTGACCGCCTCGCAGCGGTCGTCGGCGGGTCGATGGGCGGCATGAGGGCACTGGAATGGGCTGTGAGCCGACCCGACGCGGTGGAGCGCTGCATCGTGCTCGCCTCCACCGCCTACGCCACCGCCGACCAGATCGCCTGGTGCCAGTCCCAGCTCCTCGCGATCCGCCACGACCCCGACTTCTCCGGGGGTGACTACTACGCGAGCGGACGTCGGCCCGACGCCGGTCTGGGCCTCGCCCGCCGCATCGCGCACATCACCTACCGCACCGAGGCCGAGCTCGGGCAGCGCTTCGGCCGCGAGCCACAGCTCGGCGAGGACCCGCTGCAGGCCGGTGAGCGGGGGCGCTTCGCCGTCGAGTCCTACCTCGACCACCACGCCGGCAAGCTGGCGCGCCGCTTCGACGCCAACTCCTACATCGTCCTCACCGAGGCGATGAACTCCCACGACGTCGGGCGTGACCGCGGTGGGCTCCGGGCGGCGCTGGCCCGGGTCACGGCCGACTGCACCGTGGTCTCGGTCGACACCGACCGGCTCTACCCACCACGGCTGTCCGACGAGCTGCACGCGGCCCTACCCGCGTCCGAGCGCGAGCACATCGTGTCCGACTTCGGCCACGACGGGTTCCTCATCGAGGAGGACCAGGTGGGCCGGATCGTCCGCGAGGCACTGGGCCGCCCGCGGGGCTGACCGGACTGTCACCGTCCCGCACCGGTGACCGGTGCCCGCAGACGCTCGCGCGACGCGCTGCGCAGGGGGATTTCGGGTACGGTGCGACCACTGGTTGTTTCCGTCCCAAGGAGGTCCGGGAAAGTGGCCATCGTTGTCGGTTATGTCGCCACCAAGGAAGGGCGCGCGGCGCTCAAGAGAGCTGCCGAGGAGTGCGTCCTGCGTGGTGCGAAGCTCGTCGTGATCAGCTCCCACCGAGGTGGGAAGGACTTCGACAGGGCGGAGGCCAGCCAGTTCGAGACCGAGCTCAGCCGCGTCCAGGCCCTGCTCGACGAGAAGGGGCTCGAGCACGAGGTGCGCCAGCTGGTCCGTGGCAACGACCCGGCCGAGGACCTGATCTCCGTCGCTGAGGAGGAGAAGGCCGACTTCATCGTCATCGGCCTGCGCCGCCGCAGCCCCGTCGGCAAGCTCATCCTCGGCTCCAACGCCCAGCGCATCCTGCTCGACGCGAGCTGTCCCGTCCTCGCCGTCAAGGGCGAGTGACGAAGCACCTCGCCTGACTCGGAGGTCGGCGCAGCGAGGGGTCCCAGCGCCCCGCCGTATTTCCCCTGCGTTCGCCCTGATGCCTCACGCCGTTTTATAATGTCCGAGTACCGGATCGCACAAGGCACACCGAGAGCTCGAACAGGGACCGACTCCGACAGGCCACGCTTCTCCGGGCACCAACTCCCATCCTCGTTCGTTGTGATGGTGCATGCCCGGAAGCGGCGCGCCCACCAGACGAGTCTCGCGACGAAAGGCGACTGCATCCGTGCCCAAGGCAACAACCGCTGGAGCTCCCAAGACCCTGCCGAAGGTGTTCCAGCACGAGGCGATCATGCAGCTCCTGGTCAAGGGCAGCACCAACGGGACGATCACCGGGACTGAGATCGCGCAGGCCCAGGTCGACGCTGGACTCGACCTGAAGCAGATGAAGCCGGTCCTCACCACGCTCGAGGCCCACGACATCGAGATCGTCGTCGACGCACCGCACTCGAGCACCAAGAAGACCCGAACCGGGACCAAGGGAGGCACTGTGGCCACCGCACGGAGCAGCACGGCCGCGGCGACGAAGTCCGCCACGCGGACCACCACCGCCACCACCAAGACCACTGCGAAGAAGACGACCGCCAAGGCGGCCTCCGCCGACGACGAGCAGGGCGGGTCCGCCAAGCCGACCGCCGCCCGCACCGTCAAGAAGGCGGCGACCAACGCCGGTGTCGTCAAGGCCGCCGCGAAGCCCGCGGCGAAGAAGGCCGCCACCAAGAAGACCACCACCAAGAAGGCCACTGCCGGTTCCGGCGCCGGGGGCGCCGACGCCGTCGTCGGTGACGACGTGGACGAGGACGCCGACGTCGAGCCCGACGACGCCCCGGTCGCCGAGCTCGAGGACGTCGAGGTCGTCGCCGAGGTGGTGGAGGACGCGGACGAGACCGACGACGCGGACGAGAACGCGCCGGCCGCCGCAGCCAAGACGGAGGAGGCCGAGGAGTCGGGCTTCGTCATCCGCGACGACGACGAGGACGACGCCCCGGCGCAGCAGGTCGTGACCGCCGGCGCCACCGCCGACCCGGTCAAGGACTACCTCAAGCAGATCGGCAAGGTCGCCCTCCTCAACGCCGAGCAGGAGGTCGAGCTCGCCAAGCGCATCGAGGCGGGCCTCTTCGCCGAGGAGAAGCTCAACTCCGGCGAGAAGATCGACATGAAGCTCAAGCGCGAGCTCTGGTGGATCGCCCAGGACGGCAAGAAGGCCAAGAACCACCTGCTCGAGGCCAACCTGCGTCTGGTCGTCTCGCTCGCCAAGCGCTACACCGGCCGCGGCATGCTCTTCCTCGACCTCATCCAGGAGGGCAACCTCGGCCTCATCCGTGCGGTCGAGAAGTTCGACTACACCAAGGGCTACAAGTTCTCGACCTACGCCACCTGGTGGATCCGTCAGGCCATCACCCGGGCCATGGCCGACCAGGCGCGCACCATCCGCATCCCCGTCCACATGGTCGAGGTCATCAACAAGCTGGCCCGCGTTCAGCGCCAGATGCTGCAGGACCTCGGTCGTGAGCCCACTCCGGAGGAGCTCGCCAAGGAGCTCGACATGACCCCTGAGAAGGTCGTCGAGGTCCAGAAGTACGGCCGTGAGCCCATCTCGCTGCACACGCCGCTCGGCGAGGACGGCGACAGCGAGTTCGGTGACCTCATCGAGGACTCCGAGGCTGTCGTCCCCGCCGACGCCGTGAGCTTCACGCTCCTGCAGGAGCAGCTGCACTCGGTGCTCGACACGCTCTCCGAACGCGAGGCCGGCGTCGTGTCCATGCGATTCGGTCTCACCGACGGTCAGCCCAAGACTCTCGACGAGATCGGCAAGGTCTACGGCGTCACGCGCGAGCGCATCCGCCAGATCGAGTCCAAGACCATGAGCAAGCTGCGCCACCCGAGCCGCAGCCAGGTGCTGCGGGACTACCTGGACTGAGTGCCAACGGCCCCTGACCGCATCAGTGCAGGTCAGGGGCCGTTCTGGTAGCCCCGGACAGGTATGTTGTTCTTGGTACAGCGCTCCTAGTCCAGATATCGGCGCTACGCTGGCGGCATGAGCCCGATGTCCGCCGCCGACCTTCGCCTGCTGGCCGCCTCGTGGGCCCTCGCGCTGCGCGCCGACCGCAAGAGCCCACAGACGCTCAAGACCTACAGCGACGGGGTCCGGTTCTACCTCGCCTGGTGCGAGGCCCAGGTCGCCGACCCGCTCGCGCGAGCCAGCCTCCGGGCGTGGGTGGCCGAACTGCTCGACTCCGGTGCCGCCGCCTCGACCGCGGTGGCCCGGCAGCTCGCCGTGCGCCGGTTCGCCGCCTGGCTCGCCGACGAGGGCGAGATCGCCACCGACCCCTTCCTCGGGTTCAAGGCGCCCAAGCTCGACCAGCGCGTCATCGAACCGCTGACCGACGACCAGCTCCGCGCCCTGCTCAAGGCCTGCCAGCCGCCGAAGGGCGCCACCCCGCTCGAGGCGCTGCGGCACCGCCGCGACGAGGCGATCGTGCGGCTCATGCTCGAGACGGGCGCCCGCGCCGGGGAGGTGGTCGCGATGGCGGTCGACGACGTCGACCTGACCGCCGGCACCGCCATCGTCCGTCGCGGCAAGGGCGGCAAGGGCCGTCTCGTCCCCGTCGGCCCGCAGGCCGCCCAGGCGATCGACCGCTACCTGCGGCTGCGGCGACACCACCGGCTCGGAGCCACCACGACCGAGCTGTGGCTCGGGGACCGCGGCAAGGGGTTCACCTACGACGCGCTGCACAAGTCGCTGGGGGAGCGTGCCCAGGCGGCCGGCATCACCGGCTTCCACCCGCACCGGATGCGGCACACCGCCGCCCACCGCTGGCTCGCCGCCGGAGGCTCCGAAGGCGGCCTCATGGCCGTCGCGGGATGGACACGCCCCGACATGCTCCTGCGCTACACCAAGGCACAGGCCTCCGCCCGCGCCGCCGAGGAGGCCGCCCGGCTCAACCTCGGCGCGCTCTGATCCCAAGGCGTGAGGCGCGCGCAGATGCACGCAGAACGGGCACCCCTGTGCCGTAGGCTTCCAGCCGAGAGTTGCCCCGCCAGTCCGGCTCTGGGACGTCACAGCGGGGGGAAACCAAACACATGTGTGCTGGGCTTCAGGCGCATCCGCGGGACAGGTCGGCAGAGCGGCCTCTTTGATCTCGGGTGCTCGCGCCACGACAGGAACGAACGTCGTGGAGGCATCACCTCATGTCCGCTTCATCCAGCAACCCCATCGGCCGGTCATCCGTCGACTCCCTGGCCCAACTCCGGGGCCGGATCGCCGCCCACGAGTCGTGGGCCCAGACCGCCGACCGGGCCGCCCGCACCGCACCGGCCCGGCGCGCCCTCGAGGACAAGTTCCTCACGATGGCCGACGGCGACCCCGTCCGCGCCGAGCACTACAAGAAGGCCCACTACACCCGCCTCGCCCTGAGGAGCGCCCAGGCCCGCCGCCAGGCGCGCGAGGCAATCGCCACCGCCCAGCAGGTCGAGGCCGACCCCGCGGAGCTCGGGGGTGAGCCCGCGTGACCGGCCACAACAACACGGCAAGCGCGACGACAACGCCCGCTCGTGGCGGCGGGGCCGCCCAGCCGATGCAGCCCACCGCGTCCGGCTCCCCGGACGGGATTCCCTTGCGGCACGGTCTCGCTGCGGTCTACGTGCGCGACCCCGAGGCCCGCGCCCGCAGGCTGGCTAGCAGGCGCAGCGCCGCCGGCATGCCGCCCATGACACCCGAGCAGCAGCAAACGTATGACGACTGGCTGCGCACGCAGCCGTTCGGGGGCGCCGCATGACGGCGCCCACGCTCCGCGCCACCGACCAGGTTCGTGGACCGCACGCCGGTCGGGCCCGGCTCGAGGAGGACTGTGGCCCGGCGAGCGCCGTGGCCAGCTACCTCGACGCCGTCTTCGGGGAGAGCGACGGCCGCGCACACCTGGCCGTCGGGTCGGGGCAGCGCCTGGAGGACGGCAAGCTGCGGTTCCGGTCCTGGGTCCAGTCGTCGTTCGCGTGGCCGGCCGAGCGAGACCTGCTGGCGCGGAACGTCGCCCAGGAGGCCGCAGCGGGTGCCGACGTCTACCTGTGCCCGTACCTGATGGCGGGCTCGGGGCGCGCCAAGGGCGCGGCGGTGGAGCGCCGGAAGGTGCACGCCGACGTCGACGGCCAGCTCGACCTCGACCGGGTCGACCGCCTGTCCGGGTATGCCGTGGCCTCCGGCAGCGCCGGCCACGGACACGTCTACGTCGACCTCGACCGGCCTGTGCCGGCTGCCCACCACGAGGCACTCTGCCGCGCGCTGGGGAGGTACCTCGGCGACGCGGACGCGAAGATCAGCGACAACGACCTCCTCCGGCCGCCCGGGACCTGGAACCACAAGGCCGCCCCGCCGCGCGCCGTCGCGTGGCGGCGCAAGCCCACCGGCATCGCGTGGGACCCCGAGCTGCTCGCCCAGGCGCTCGGCGTGGCCCTGCCGTCGCCGGACCTGCCGCAGGCCCTCTCCACGCCGATGGCGGCGGCCGAGCCGGTCGACCTCGACACCCTGCCGGCGCGCGTGCGTGACGCGCTCGCCCTGGTCAGCGGCGACCGCTCCACCGACACCATGCGTGTCGTCGGCGCGTGTCACGACACCGGGCTGACCCTGGCGCAGACGCGCGGCGTCGTCGCCGACCGGGCCGACCTCGCCGAGCGGCTCGCCTCGCGCCACGACGACGACGTGCTGAGGTGCTGGCTCAAGGCGACTGACTCGCGGGCCGAGCGGACCCGAGCCCGCAACGACGAGGCAGACTCGCTGCAGGCGCTCGACGGTGCGCCCGCAGCCGCACCGTCGCCCGCCCCCGGCACCGTCGCCGGCACTGTTCCCGGTGCGGCAGCGGACGAGGATGCCGCCGCGCGGACCAGGCGCCTGTTCCCCCGGATCGACTGGCACCAGCTGTGGGCCGACGACACCGAAGAGGAGTGGATTCACCACCCGCTCCTGCCGGCTCGGCGGTCCGTGGTGATCTACTCCCCGCCAAAGGTCGGCAAGTCGCTGGTGGCGCTCGAGATGGCGGTGGCGGTCAGCCGCGGCGACATGTTCCTCGGCTATGCCATCGGGGCCCGTCACCGGGTGCTGTATGTCGACTTCGAGAACGACCCGCGCGGGGACGTGCGCAGCCGCCTGCAGGCGATGGGCTACACGCCCGATGACCTGGACCACCTCGACTACCTCTCGTTCCCGCGGCTTGCGGGGCTGGACACCGAGCGCGGCTCCCTCGAGCTCCTCGAGGCGGTGCGCGTCTACGGGTCCCAGGTCGTCGTCATCGACACGGTCAGCCGCGCGGTCGACGGCGAGGAGAACAGCAACGACACCTGGCTGGGCCTGTACCGGCACACCCTGGTGAAGCTCAAGAGCGCGGGCATCGCCGTGCTCCGCCTCGACCACACCGGCAAGGACGAGACGAAGGGCCAGCGCGGCGGGTCGGCGAAGTCCGGCGACGTGGACGCGATCTGGCGGCTGACCCGGATCACCGAGGAGCGTTTCCGGCTCGAGTGCACCGACAGCCGCCTGCAGATCAGCACCAAGTCGCTGCACCTGCGCCGGCACCAGCTGCCCCGCCTGCACCACACCGTCGAGGTGCTCGGCGCGGTGAGCGACCACGACGCCAAGGTCGCGCACCTCGTCGAGCTGTGCAACGCCAACGGGCTGGCGGTCGAGGCGAACCGGGACGCGGTGCGCACCTTCGCCGCCACACGCGGCATCAAAGTCTCGGGACGTGTCGTCCAGGACGTGATCCGGACCAGGAAGGGTGAGCTCCAGCGGGAGTTCACCTCCGCCCGAGACGGGTGAGCGCGCTCCGGAGTTCACAGGAGTTCAGACGGAGCCGACGGGGCCCGGTTCAAGCACGGAACGTCTGAACTCCCATCGACAGTTCAGCCGAGTTCAGCCCTGCCGGCGAACGTGAACTCTCGGCAGCAGTACGGAGTACTGCCGAGACGTTCACCGTATTCACCTGCCCCCTCCTGTGGCGCTTCCTCCACCACGACGCGAACTGTCCGCCGTACTTCGCCATGGAGGCAGCCGGCCATGACTCACTCGACGTCACCGGCCGATCGCTGTGGAGGCGCCGAGTCCGCAACCGCCGGCCAAACCGGCACTGCGGTGCGGTGGCTCTGCGACAAGCACTGCGAAGGCCAGAAACCGCTTCCACTTCCAGCACACCAGTGCGCTGGGCTACATCACTAAGGAGTCCTCATGACCATCGACCACCACCGCAAGACCGTTCGCGTCGTCCACACCATCGACCCGCACGAGGTGCCGTACATCCGCCCCACGGGCTGGCCCCTCGAGCTCCACGAGGTCCTGGCCCTCGCCAGCGCACTCCGCGACGCGGGATACGACACCGGGACCGTCATCGAGCGGATCGACGCCATCACCATCGCCATCAACAAGGTCACCCACGGCGACACCGCCCGGCACCTCGACGGCGACCTCCTCGACCTGCCTGCCGGCGAGGTCGCTGAGCGGGTCCGCCAAGCCGGCATCGACCGTGCCACCTACCCTGTCCAGGGCGAGGTCCAGCTCGGCTTCGAGGCACGCCTTGCAAAGAACGCGTCAGACGCGCTGCGGACCCTGTCCGACCCCATCGTGGCCCACATGGCGAAGGACTTCGCGCTGGCTCTGAAGGCAGTCCAGCGGGCTGCGCAACAGGGGCTGACCCCGGACACTGACACCACCAGCCTGCTCGAGCACGCCACCCCGGCCGCTATCACGGCATACCGGGCTTTGGCACCAGCCGTCACCACGCTCGACCGCATCGGCCTCCTCCGCATCCAGATGGCCGACATGGCTGGCATCGGCCCGAAGCGCCAGCCTGCGGCGCTCTTCCTGGCGGCCACCGAGGGGTCAACGCACTACGACGGCGCCATGAACCTGTGGCGCGGTACCACCGAAGCCGTCCAGTACGACCCGCTCGACGCCGTGGCCGGCAGCACCCTCAAGCGCATCAACCGGCACCGGCTCGGCGGCCGCTGGCTCGCCCTCGTCGTCGGCGGCTACCAGCTGCGGGTCAACACCGCCGCACAAGCCGACGCGATCCTCGCCGACGCTTCCTTGTAGGCCAACCATTGGGTCACCCGAGACGGTGGCAGATGTCGCCACCGTCTCGGGCTGACCTGCTTAATGCAGAAGCCCTGGACAGGCGCATAGCGGTACGACCCACTGCAAGCAGGCATTCGGTGCGCGTGACTGGCAGGATGTCTGGCATGTCCCTCCCAGAAGCCTTGCTGCAGCGGCTCGATTTCGAGACGGCCGTCAAGGTGGAACTTGCCACGACGAACCGCCTGATGCCAAGAAGGTGGGACCGCTTGGCGCTCGTCGCCCACGCCTCAGAGATCGCCAAATGGTTGAAGGCTCAGTATCGCCGCGACAAGATGGAGCCCCCAGCCTCGATCCTCTTTGTCGACAAGAACCGGAAGGGTACCCGCCCTATAAGTGAGCTTTCCATCCGGGACCGTGTGCTCTATCGTTCCTTGGTTACGCTCATCGCACAATCGCTCCCTGACGAGCTGGTGCGCAGGCCCCCGATTGAGAGCTTTCGCCACGCTCCCCTGGATGTTCCGAACGTGCGCTACATCAGCAAAACCGATGTCGCCGCCTACTACGAGTTCATCGATCACGAGCTGCTCCACGATGAACTATTGGCGCAAACGGGCGAGGCTTTGGCGATCGACGCTCTGATGGACCTTCTAGAGCGAATGATGGGTCGACGAGTCGGTTTGCCTCAAGTCCATAAGGCCAGCGACATTCTCGGGGACACATACATTGACCCGGCCAAGCGCCGGCTTCGCCGGGCGGGGTATGAGGTCTATACGTTCTCAGACGACTTCAGAATCGCATCGGGGTCTCTGGCGGGAGCGCGAAGCGCTCTTGAGGCATGCGCCGCTGAAGTTCGCCTCTTGGGTTTAGTTCTGAACGAGAGCAAGACGTACACATATGCCGTAGACAATTACCAGGCTTCCCTCACCGCGTTCGCAGACGCCGAGGCCAAGTTGTTCGATGAGGAGACCGCGCTTCGCGACCTCAGACTGCTCGTCGAAAGTGACTACAGCGACGATGACGACGATGAGGACGGTGAGGACGAGGACGCTGAGCCTGGGTTCGCGTTGTCTGACACCGAAATCGAAGACATCACGGACTCAGACGCAATCGTCGAGATGAACGGCACCGAGGAGCGGCAAGCCGAAGTTGATCGGGCGCAACTTCGCGCGGCCAGGCGCGCCTGGGAAATATGGATGGACGAAGACGAGTCCGAAGAGACGCAATCGAGTCGGACGGCAGCGGTGACGGAGGCACTTCTATCCCGGTCGCTTCCTATCCTGGGGGCGGGAGGGGACCGGCATCCCCTCGAATACCTGTCCTTGGTTCTTAGATATGAACCGGCGTTGACACCACAGACCGCGAAGTACATCGTGGGGCTCGCCGGAAACGGCAAGTCGGCTCGACGCCTGGTTCGGACTCGTCTAGATGCCCTTTGTCGAGAAGATAACTTCAGCACTTGGCAGAAGATGTGGCTTGCCGACGCGGCGGGAAACGTTGTGCGAGGTGACAGTGACCACGCACACTATGAGTGGCTGGTCGAATGTGTCCGTGTCGGAGCGCCAGCGCTCGCTGCCACTGCGGCTGCCGCACTAGGTAAGCTCGGGCTGTCCGAGACAGACGTGGTCGTGGGCGCTCTCGATCGTGTGGGTCCGTCATGGCGTCCTCTTATGCTGTGGGGCTTGGCCCTCATGGACGAGGACCAAGCTGAGGCCAACCGTGAAGACCGTGTGGACCAATTGCTGATTGAAGCGACGCGGACATGGCGCCAGCCGGGCTGAGCGCACGAGCCGAAGGCGCTACACGCCTTCTGTTCCAGACGCTGGGAATGCACCAGAAGGCAATGGCCAGCCCAGCCGCAAGACTCCGCTCTAGTCGCCGACTAGGGGTCGTGGGCCCAGACCCTGTGCAGGTGCAACGCCAGGCGACGCTGCTGAGACTTGTATCTATCACTGAAGCATTTTGCGCCGAGCGTCTACTCATGCACACCGAGCTCGCCGTCGATCCTGCCGCTGACCCTATTCGAACAATGATCTGGGAAGAAGTAGCGATCGACACCACCCGTACGTGGGAAGCGCAAAAGCAGGCATTTAAGAAGTGGCATCAGATCTCCCCAGACTGGCTCCAGCTTGAGGGGTTGGCCGAGGTTAGGAACGCCGTGGCTCATGGACTCGGCACACTGACTCGGCGGCAGCAGAGGTCTCACTCCTCCACCATGACGAAGATCAACCGAACAGGTATCTCGATCGTCAACGATGAGGTCGTGCTCGAAGAGCAGGACTTGGTCTC
Organism: Terrabacter lapilli; assembly: GCF_039531305.1. Classification (NCBI taxonomy): domain Bacteria; kingdom Bacillati; phylum Actinomycetota; class Actinomycetes; order Micrococcales; family Intrasporangiaceae; genus Terrabacter; species Terrabacter lapilli. The sequence goes on along the minus strand of NZ_BAAAPU010000009.1, from coordinate 79,312 downwards.
GGCAGCCAGGGCTTGCCGAGACCTTATACACGAATTGGATGCTGCAGTGACAGCAAAGACGCCCTGATTGGGCTGGGGCGGAGTAGGGGCCGCTCGAGCACCGCCTCCGAACGTTACGCGGGGCGAGGGTGGGGGGAGTGCCCCCACATGCGGTAACGGACAAGGCGATGGCGGGTAGCACTTCACCATGCGTGCGGCTGCGAGTCCATTTTTTCGAACTAATGTTCTAAGGTCTGAGTGTGCTGGAGGACGTTTCGCGTGACAGCTCTCTCCATCGAACCTTCGGCCCCGGCGCGCTTATCAACCGCACCCGTCTCTTGCGCCGGCACGCGGATCGGCCGCAGGACGTGGGACCCGCACAGCTCGGAGCGATGGACCGGCTCGTGTAGCAGGCCATCGCAGGTGGACGATGAGCAGATTCGCTCCGCTGCCGCGAAGCAGGGGCGCTGCCGTCCTAATGTGGGAAGGACGGCAGCGCCCCCTCGCGCCCGAGCAGCCGGCCCGACCGCGTTCAGCGTCCCTGACTTGTCCATGAAAGGCACGGTGGCGGGCCAAGGCCAGCCGCGTGTGGGAAGTCCGGTACAGGGGACGACTTGCCCACGGTCTACTCCGGGTCTAGCACCCCATTCAAGAACGGGGTGTGTTGGGGGATTATCCCCTCCGACATGCCTTCAGCGATCTTGCGCGCCTCACCCTCTAGGGCGGGAATCTCCTGGAACACGCCGTCAAGCAGTTCGAGCAGCTCGTCCTGGCTTAGTAAACGCGGCAACACTTGCTCTTCCGCATCTTCCTCGCCCTCCCCGTCAACGTCACCTTCTGGCTCGAGCGGATTGGACTCCGCATCCTCATCACCATCTGGCTTGGAACTAGGCTCAGCGGGCCCATGAAAGAACGGGTCGTTGAAGAACTCGTATATGGGCAGATGTTTAACATCGGCACCATCTTCCAGAAGCAGCACCATGATTCCGTCCCGGTAACCGTCGATATATGCGGCGTCCCAGAATCGCTCGCGGTGGACTGCCGTGTGCAATAGGTGCCCGTAGGAGTGATATGAGTCCTGCACACGCTGCGCGTCCGTATATTCGCCCGTTATCCAACGGGCCGCGATGCGATTGAGCGAATCGAGTAAACCATCTTGATAGGCCAGTGAGAACACAATCTCGGGATGGCTGCGCCAATCCATGTCGGCAGTCAGGTCATGAGCCAGTCCGACCACGCCTCGTAAGGCTCGAGCACGGTCAATTACCTCATCAGGGAGCAATGCGCCACCGTTCACCAAGTGCGCTTTCAGTGACCGTACGAAGTGGGTTCCATCCGTCTTGAGGTGGCGCAGGCCTAGGGCCGCAGCCTCATCGGAATCGTACGGGCCAACGAAGTACGACACCGGCCGTAACTTGCCCATCCCTTGCATGAGCGGCTCATAAACATTCCGGAAGTCGGCGTCTCGGAGTGAGTAACCCACGAAGACGACGACCTTGGTCGCCAACAGGTGGCGCAGTGTCCCTCCGACGGCTGACTTTCTCAGGCTCTCCTCCGCTTGTCGGTAGTCCTGAGTCGTCGCGACGACCGTTGAAACATTCCGTAGCGAGCCGTGAATTTTGTACACTTTGCGGTCCGGAAGTTCGTAGAAGGCGTAGTCACCATCGACCACTATTGGTATGGCGCCACAGACGTCCTCGAAGAACCCATCCCAGTTCGTGGTGATGATCTCGCGGATCTGATAAATCGTTGCCAGTTCCCTATGGAAGCGAGCAGCCGCATACTCGACAGCCGGAAACGTCTCCGCATAGCGAATTCGAGTGATGGCTTGCTGCACCAACTGGAGCCGTCCGTATATCTCCTCGTATGCAGACATGACCGCCGGAAACTCTTCAGGCGCCGAGTCATCGGGCAACTGCGACTTGATTTCCTCGTAGAAGGTCGAGGGGAACACTCTGCTGGTCTCGGTGCTGATACCCGCACCGGCGAAGATCACCAAACGACCTTGCTTCGCTGCCTGGACCAGGCTAAGCGGCAGTTCGAAGTCATAGTCCTGGCCACAGAAGACACACTCGCTGTGCCCGTCCGCAGGCCGGAGCTCGTCGTTCGCCTGCGCCTCAATCTCCCCGTTGCTCATGCTAGGCATGCTGTCAGGCCGTGGACAGCAAAGTCCGTTTGGGATGGGGGTGTCTCAAGAAGATGCCACGATGACGCCTGGCCGCCGAGAGGCAGGAGGGGCTCGGAGCGGGCATTGAGGACTCGAGGGACGGCTCGGCATGCAGCCCATCGAATCCTCCCTGCCATCGCTACTGTGACCCGACTATGGTTTCCACGCGGCCACGGGCGCGCTCCTAGCCACCCCGTCGGTCGAGCAGCAGCATGCCAACCATCGCCGCGGAAAGCCGACGCCAGGTGGGCTGGCGCTGCGCCGTCGCGACCGTGGCTCGCCGTGCCACCGCTGCCCGCTCAGCCTCCTCGGCCGCGCGTGCCTCGTCTGCTGCGATGTCGGCCTTGAGTAGCGAAGGCAGCACCTTGTTCAGCCCGAAGCGGTGGCGCGTGGCTAGGAAGCAGGCGCCTGCAATCGCCACGGCCATAACGGCGCAAACACCGACGAAAGCGGGCACAGCGTCGGGCATTGACAAGCATGCAACCGTCACGACGGCGAGGGTGTAGATCGTCAAGACCATCGCCACGATGAAGGATGCTTTCTCGGCCAAGCGAAGAGAGCGGTACGTCTCCATTGCCTCCTCAAGCCCAAGATGGGCTCTGACGTAACGGACCCGAGAGACGGCCCGTTTGCTCCATGGGTGCTGAAACCCCATCCATGCGCTCACCACGCTGACGGGCCCCAGCCCCACCGGAAACCCAGAGGTGAGGGAGTCAAGTGTCGTGAAGGGGCGCAACGCAGGTTGAGTGGAGACGATCGCCCAAGCGGTCGCCACCGCCGAGCAGCTGACAGTCCCAAGCCAGGCCAGCACATCGAGGCGTGTGGCAGCTGGGTAGTGGATCATCGATACCAGGTGCAGCGTGCGTGACTGAACAGCCTCGGCCAGTTCCGTGTGCTCCTTGCTGCCCGGCTGCAGCCGTGCCAAGAGCTCTGTGTCGGCGGCGAGGTCTTGGCGCACGCGACGAGTGGTGATGAAGGCAGGACCGAGCGTGACACCGAAGAATGCGATCACGGCTGGCACCACGTAGGGAATCAAGTCCTTCATCATGTCGACGTCCACTGTCATGCCTCTCCGTGACCATCCGTGTCCTGGCGCATCTTGCCTGATGGCGGCGACAGTCGCGGGTGTCCGCCGACGGCGATGATTCGCGCCTGCGGCCCGACCGCCTCAAATAGCGGGATTGCGGGCTGCTGGACGGCGATAGACGAGCGCACTTCCGAGGATGAGGAACCCCAGAAGCCCCAGGGGAAGAATGAAGATCAGCGTGCTCGATCGAGCCTCAGAGCATGCCAACGCCGCCATGGAGTAGGTCAACTCCTGGTCTGCGTTGTACTTCGCCAAGTCGTCGGTAGACGCGACCGTGGCCGGCATGGGTGGGGGCACTGCGATCGGGGCCGCGGCAACGAAGAAAGAGCCGCAACCGTGTTCGCCACTGCTCATGGGTACAAAGCCAAGGGCAAGGCCGATAAGGAAGAGGACCGAGCCGATGAAGATGAAGACTCTCCGCATGGCCTCGATCGTGCAGTATGCCTCGGTCGCGCGGGTGCGTTTCATCTGATCTCTTCGGCAGGCCCTTGACCGCGCTTGGCCGCCCGTCCGTCTCGGTGTGCAGCGAGATCTTTGAAAATGACATATGAGGAGAGAGCGCAGGGAAGACTGCCGCCCATGCGTTTCCCACCGGCCCACGCCGCCGCCACCATCGTGGCCATCCTTGCCTTGACCGCCTGCTCGTCTGCTACGCCGACCAGCGCCCCGGTGGCGGCAACGGCAGCCTTACCGTCGTCTTCGTCCCCGACACCGACGCCCACGCCTACCGAGCTCGGCGAGGTTCAGAGCCTCGACCAACTCCGTGATGCCGCCGTGGCAGCTGGTTACCCATGCCCCTCTTGGGGGGAGACGAACAGCATCAACAAAGCCTCTGAGTCGGGAATCTGCTCCGACAGTGATGTCTTTTCCACGTACACGTCGGAGGCGAATCGAGACGAGGTCGTAGACACCTTGCAGAGTGGGGGCCTCTCGGAGCTGTCGCTGCTCGTGGGCCCTAACTGGATCATCAACGGAAAGGGCGCGCCAGCGCTGCAGCCCCGGTTGGGCGGGACCGTCGTGAACAGTGATACGCCCAGGGTTTATGCGTCGAGTGACACGCCAGCGCCGCCGGCTGCGACGTTCGAGGGAAAGGCCGCTGACTTCCAGATCGGCATCAAGATTCTCAGGAAGAAGTGCTTCGGCAGCGCTGGCTGCAACGTCACCTACCGCATCGACCCGAAGTATGTGGGCCTAGCGGACATCCCCGATACCGGGACGATCGAGGTCACGTATGCCGTGAAGGGCTTCGAGGACGGCGAGGCGGTGAACACCTTCACTATCGAGGATGGCCAGGCGTCGTTCGACTCCGAAGAGAGAGGGACTGTCCCTTCCTCCGGGACGAAGCTGTCCGCTCGAGCGACCGACGTCTCGTACACGCCCTAGAGAGTGATGGGGCTTGTCAGTCCAAGGTATTGCACAGCACTGCGCTCGTTCGGCACATGCGCGTGTGCGGCTTGTGCACAGCGTTGTGTCGTCCCTAATGCGGGACTACCTCGACTGAGTCCTGACAGTCCTGACGGCCCCTGACCGCGTGTCCGCTGGTCAGGGGCCGTTGGCATGCCCTCCCGCGAACGCGTCGCTGCGCGTGTGAAGCGAGTCACCGAGTCGCCGGCAGACACGGAGCCCTCCCGTTGGGTAGGCATGACCCATGGCGGATCCGACCACGGCACGGTCCTATGGGCAGGCACTACTCGACGTGGTGTCATCCCACGACACGCAGGACAGCTCGCTCCTGGACTTCGCAGGGAAGCGGGTCCACGCGATCGGGGGTGGCCGGGTCTCGCTCCAAGGCCAGGGCCAGGGACTCGAGGTCGACCTCAACGCCGCCCTGGGCGGCTCGCTCACCCTCGTGGGCACCCTGGTGACGATGCTCCGGGAGTGCAGTGGCCGGCAGGACCACGAGATCCTCGATGAGGTTCGGCGACGATTCGACAGGGCCTGCCGGGTCTAGGGCACCACCGCACAAGCGCCGACCAGGGAGTGCTGCGCGCCGCCACGTCGGGCACCATGACACGCCAGGTGGCTGCCTTCCTCGAGACGAGCGCAACAGCGCCGGAGGACCACAGGGCCACGATGAGTCCGGGCATGCGCAGGTCGGGATCCGCTGACACCGGTGCGCTGCGGTGCGAACCTGAAAGATGCATCGATCGCGGACCAGAGCAGCCACGTGGAGGTCACCATGCCAGGTCTCGTGCGCAAGAGCCTCGACTCACCCGAGGAGACCCGCCCCTTCGAGGGCGACTCGGGTCAGCTCGAGCTGGTGAGCACCCAAGAGGGCGTCGTCGGGCGCGCCACCTTCCTGCCCGGATGGAAGTGGTCCGAGCACGTCAAGCCCATCGCCGGCACTGACAGCTGCCAGGCAGCCCACACGGGCTACTTCGTGTCCGGTCGCATGAAGGTCGTCATGGACGATGGCGAGGAGGCGGACTACGGCCCGGGCGACGTCGCGATCATGGCGCCCGGCCACGACGCCTGGGTCGTCGGTGACGAGCCCTGTGTCTTCGTCGACTGGCAGGGTTTCGCCGACTACGCCAAGCGGTGAGCCGACAGGCGGCGCCGGAACGAGTCCCCCGACACCGCGTGCCGTGTGTCGCCGGCGCCCCATCCTGTCGTGCTCGTGTCGTCGCGTCGTGACGCCCCGTCGGCCAGATGCGACGTCCGACGGCGTATGCCGTCAGGGAGCGTCGGGTGACGGGGTCTCGTGACGCTCGGCTCCCGTGGGCTCGAGGCGGTCGGCGAGGTGCGCCTCCAGGCGCCGGTGCGGGCGCGCGACGACGAAGTAGATGCCGCCGACGAGCAGGATGACGAGCACGACCACGAGTGTCACCCAGTCGAAGTTGAACAGCGCTCCCCGGGGGCTTGTCAGACCGGTCGGCACGAGGATGTTGAGGAGCATCAGTGCCAGGTAGACGGCGGCCACGATGCTGACGGGCCAGGCCCAGCGGCCCAGGCGGAAGGTCCCCTCCGGCACCCAACCCCGCGAGCGCGCGATCATCGAGCCGATCACGGTGAGCAGGAACGACAGGTAGATGCCCGAGACCCCGAACGAGACAAGTGCCGTCAGGGCGTTGATGCCGGCCGGGAAGGTGAACCAGAGTATGTTCACGTCCTTCGACGGGTTGACGTTGACGAGAAGGGCGAACAACACCGGGACGATCGCACCGATGAGCAGGGCGTTGGTCGGGGTGTGGAACCGCGGGGAGATCCGCCGGACCCAGGCGCTGGCCGGGACCGCGCCGTCTCGGGCGTAGGAGTAGGCGAGCCGTGCTCCGGCCCCCTGCACCGCGGTGCCGCAGGAGAAGAACGCGAGGATCACCATGACGAGGAAGACGTCCTGCAGCCACTGCGGCAGCTGGGCGAGGATCGCCGGCACGCCGCCGGCGAACGAGGTGGCGTTCGCGTAGCCCTTGGGGTCCGACGGCGTCGCCAGGAGCAGGCCGGCGACGAGCACGAAGGACGCGATGCCGCCGTAGACGAGGGCGGACCGCATGGCGCGTGGCACCTGGCGGCTGGCGTCGACCGTCTCCTCGGCCACGTCACCGGCGGCCTCGAAGCCGTAGAAGATGTAGACGTGGGCGAGTATCGCCACGAGCGCGGCACCGGTCCACCAGTTCCCTCCGAAGTCGACCTGCAGGCTGTTGGTCGAGGCCGTCTCCGCCCCCGCGGTGGAGAAGAGGAACCCGAAGCCGTGGTGGAACCCGGAGATGGCCAGTGCGATCGCGACGCCGAAGGTGCCGATGGTCTCGACGTAGACACCGAGCCGGGCGATCCTGCCCAGCACCTTGGCGCCCACCGTGTTGAGGACCGTCTGCAGCAGGATGAACAGAACCGTCACCAGGAGGATGACGGAGTGGCTGGTCGGGTCGATGGTCGTCCCGAACACCTGGTTGACCAGGTCGGCGACGTACGGCACGACCCCGGTGTCGACGCTGGCGACGGTGACGAGCAGCGCGATGCCGTAGATCCACCCGACCCACCAGCCGTAGCCGGCGCCCACCGAGTACTTGCCGTACTGGTAGAGCGCACCGGCCACCGGGTAGTGGCTGCCGAGCTCCCCGAAGACGAGCGCGACGAGCAACATCCCGGCCACGACGATCGGCATGAGCCAGAGGTAGCGCGGGCCACCGGCCCCCACGCCGAGGACGAAGAGGGAGTAGACCCCCACCATCGGTGAGAGGTAGGAGAAGGCCACGCTGAAGTTGTCGAAGAGCGACAGGACGCGGGAGAGCTCCTGGCGGTAGCCGAGATCGGCGAGGCGGTCGTGGTCACCTGCACCTGAGGGGGCGGTGGGTGGAGCAGCGCCGGCCATGTCGTCCTCCTGGGGTCCGCTCTGCGGTCCGCGGGTGGGCCGCTCGGTGGACAACAGGATCCACCCGGAGCCACCTCGCGCGCCTCGCTTTCGCCTGAACGTTCAACCAGCGCTCGGTGGACCACCGCGCGAGGGCAACCGCTCGGTCAGCGACGACCGGAGCGGCCCCGGCGGCTCATCCGGCCGCGGGAGCCAGAGCCGTCCGGCATCCCGAGCCGGCCGGGAAGCGAACGCCAGAACGAGACACCGGCCTGCGGCCACAGGAAGGAGCGCACGCGTACCTGCCAGGCCCGGGTCCGGCCGACCTGCCGGCGGATCGCGCGGATGTCGTCGTGCAGGCGTACGGCCTCCTCGGGCGTGGTGCGGTCGGGCCGGTCGTAGCGGGACTTCTCGAGGGTGGCGGTGACCCTGCTCATGGCGCTGGCGTTCTCCGTGTCCAGGTGCCCGTCGGTGACGTAGCGCTGGCGCAGCTGGCGCAGGGTGACACCGGCGGGGGCGGCGATCCCGAGGTCGCCGAGGTGGGAGGTGAGCTCGTCCCACTCGGCCTCGATGAGGTCCTGCTGCGTCACGGCCGCCCGGCGACGCCGCACTCGCAGCAGCCAGGCGGTGATCGGCATCGCGAAGGCTGCCAGCAGGCCGAGCACGACGGCCAGGAACACCACCAGGTTGCGCAGCGTGAACAGCTGCCCCACGGACTCGAGGAACGACGAGGGTGGCGGCTTCACCGGTGCCACCGTCACGCGAGTCGGCGTCGACGGCGCTGAAGTGGCGCCCCCGCTGGTCGCCTTGTCGGTGACCTCACGACCGCCTCGCGAGGCGCCGGTGTCGCCGCCGAGGACGGCATACGGCGGCGGGGTGCCCGTCCGGACGCCGGGCGTCGGCTCGAAGCGCAGCCAGCCGAAGCCCTGGAAGTACAGCTCGGGCCAGGCGTGGGCGTCGCTCGCGCGGACGACGTACTGCTCGCCCGAGAGCTGGCCGGGCAGGAAGCCGATGGCCATCCGGGCCGGGATTCCCTGCGCCCGGGCCAGCATGATCATCGCGGTCGCGAACTGCACGCAGTACCCGCGGCGGGTCTGGTAGAAGTTCTGGATCGGGTCGAGCAGCCTGCCGTCGCTGTCGCGCAGCGGCTCGCCCAGGTCGAGCGTGTAGGTGTAGGTGCTCGTGTCGCGCAGGTGGTTCTGGATCGCGATCGCCTTGTCGAGCGGGTTGTCCTTCCCGCGCGTCACCTCGTCGGACCACCGCTGGATCAGCTCCCTGGTCCGGTCCGGGACCGCGAGGTCGTCACCCGTGATGGCGGGGGAGTCCGGCGTGCCGGACGCGCGCAGCTGCGGCGGCGTGGGGGCGAGGTCGGCGTAGGTGATGCGGTAGCTGCTGACCGCCCGCCCGACGCGGACGTCGCGCGTCACCGGGTCGATGGACCACGGGGTGCCTTCCATCGCGACGGCGACGACGGGGTAGGGGGCGGCGATCCGCGGGGCCGCCAGGGTGTTGTTGCTGACGGTGATGACGTAGTCGCGCCGCTGGCTGGGTGGGGGGAGCGGGGCGGGGCTGTCGGGACGCTCGGCGGCCGAGCCGACGGCGCTCCACTGGCCCCGGGAGTAGTAGGACGTCGCGAGCACCCGCAGCGGAGGGCGGCTGAAGCCGGTGGTGGTGTAGGTCAGGACGGGGGTCTGGTCCTGGTCGTTGAGGCTCCGCGAGAGGTCAAGGGTGTCGTTGAACCCGACCGAGCCCTCGCCTCCGCCGCTGCTCGCGCGACCGAGGCCCTCCGTCAGGTAGTGCGGGGGGAAGTGCGGCACCAGGGCGGGCACCAGCACCGCGACGACGACGCCCACTGCGCCGAGCCTGACCGCTCCCGCCGTGAACGAGTTCAGGGCCTGGCGGTCGTGCTCCGCCTCCTCGATCTCCCCGCCGGCGGCGGCGTGGGTGGTGCCCCACCGCCCGAACTGCGCTCGGGCCGTGGTGTGCAGCATGACGAGCCAGAGGGCCACCGGCACGACGAAGTAGCGCAGGGCGAGGGCGGAGTCCCCGTTGGCGGCGGTGATGAGGTATGCCGTCAGCAGCGGCAGTCCGGCAGCCGCGGGGCTGCGCCAGGTGGCCGCCGCGGCGTCGACGGCGATGGCCACGAGCGCCACCGCGACCACGAGGCAGAACGTGACGCCGTCGTTGAGCGGGGCCGGAGCGGAGTACCGCTGGACCGTCTCGAGGGCCTGGAGGCCGAGCGTGTTGGCGGCCTCGGCGGTGGCGGGGGTCGGCAGGAGGAAGGTGAAGGTGTCGCCGGTCCACACGGCGAGGACGACGTAGCCGGTCACGAGCACCTGGCCGAGCACGACGAGCACGCGCGAGCGGGTCAGGCCCCGCCCGATGAGGCCGAGGCCCGCGACGAGGGCGACGACCGGCCCGGCGGCGGTGAGCCAGGTCGTCTCGGTGAAGAGGCTGGTGATGGGGTAGACGGCGCTCAGCGTCGCGAGCGCGGCGAGCAGGGTGATCCTCCAGCGGCGGCGGCTCATCGGCTGCTCCCCACGGTCGCGGCCGTCAGCAGGGCCCACGCGCCGGCGATGTCGTCGTCGCTCGTGACCGGGACGGCGCGCCAGCCGGCGAGCCTCAGCGCGTCGACGTGCGGCTCGGCCTCCTCGGCGTGGCTGGCCCCGAAGGTGCGCGCGTCCAGGACGAGCCCGAGACCGGTGGTGCCCGGTTGGCGCAGGCTCGCCAGGCGCGAGGTGACGTCCCGACCCGAGGGGCCGGCGATGGCCACGATGACACCGCCCGCGGAGGCGAGGGCCTGCCCGGCGCGCAGGATCTCGTCCTCGCCCGAGTCGTCACGCATCGCGGCCACGGCGAGCACGTCGAGCATCTCGTCGGTGGTCATGGTCTCGGCGGCGCGCGCGCTCTCGACCGTCTCGGCGCAGACGAGGTGGACGGCATACCCGTACTCGTAGAGGTGGGCGCCGACGGAAGCTGCCGCGGTCACAGCCCACTCGAAGGAGCTGCCTGCTCCCACGCCGCCGTGCGCGGCGGGCCTCGGGTCGAGCAGCACGATGGCCCGTCGCTGCGCGGGGCGGTCCTCCTGGCGCACCATCAGGTCGCCGGTGCGGGCCGTGGCGGGCCAGTGGATGCGGCGCAGGTCGTCGCCGTCGCGGTACTCGCGGATCGTGACGTCGTCCTCGCCGTGCAGGGCGATCAGGTGCGCCTGCTCACCCTCGGAGCCGACCCCCGAGCTGCGCTGCCGGCTCGAGGGCAGGGGGTGCACGGCTGGCAGCACGACCAGGTCGGCGCTGCCCTCGAGCAGGGCGTTGCGGTTGGCCAGGCCGAAGGGGTCCTGCACCTGCACACCGAGGGGTCCGAGGCGGTAGCGGCCGCGCAGGTGTGAGCGCACGACGTAGTCGATGGCGCGTACCCGACCCGGCGGGATGCGGCCCACCACGAAACGGGGCCGGTCCCCGAGGACGTAGTCGAGGCGCTCCTCGGCGAGGAAGATCGGCGTGGTCGTGCCCGACACGTTCTCGAAGGAGAGGGTGACGTGTGCGTCCTGGCCGACGCTGATGCGCTCGGGGTGGGTGTGGCGCTCGATGTGCATGCGGGTCTTGCGCGTGCGCACGACCACCGCGGAGATGACGGGCAGGGCGATGAGCAGCACCCCGAAGCGGGTCAGGTCCCGGAACCCGAAGATGATGCCGGCCAGCGCGAGGGTGCAGCCCGAGCCGAGGAAGGCCCGGCCCCTCGTCGTCAGGACGCTGCGCAGGCGGCCCATGCGCGCCGGCCTCTTCTCGTCACGCTTCTCATCGTCCTGCTCATCGTGCCGAGGGCGGCACGGGCACCTGGCGCAGCAGGTCGCTCACCACCTCGGCGGTGGTCCGGCGGGCGAGCTGCGTCTCGCTCGAGGGCATGAGCCGGTGCGCCAGGACCGGGCCGGCGAGCATCTGCACGTCGTCGGGGATCACGTGGTCGCGTCCCTCGAGCGCGGCGTACGCCCGGGAGGCGCGCAGCAGGTGCAGGGCCGCGCGCGGCGAGGCCCCGAGCCGCAGGGCCGGCGTCGACCGGGTCCGGCTCACCAGGTCGACGATGTACTGGCGGACCGCGGGGCTGGCGTGGACCTGGGTGACGGAGTGCACGACCTTGTTGATCGTCTCCGCGTCCGTCACGGGGGACAGGTCGTCGAGCGGGGACCGCGCACCGTGGGTCTCGAGCAGGTCGAGCTCGGCGCTCGGGGAGGGGTAGCCCATCGAGATGCGGGCCATGAAGCGGTCGCGCTGGGCCTCGGGGAGGGGGTAGGTGCCCTCCATCTCGATGGGGTTCTGCGTCGCCATGACGATGAAGGGCGTCTGGAGCTGGTAGGTCGTGCCGTCGACCGTGACCTGCTGCTCCTCCATCGACTCGAGCAGTGCCGACTGGGTCTTCGGCGAGGCGCGGTTGATCTCGTCGCCGACCACGACGTTGGCGAAGATCGCCCCCGGCCGGAACTCGAACCGCCGCGCGTCCTGGTTGAAGATGCTGACGCCGGTGACGTCGCTGGGCAGCAGGTCCGGCGTGAACTGGATGCGCCGCACGGTGGCGTCGATGCTCCGCGCGAGGGTCTTGGCCAGCATCGTCTTGCCGACGCCCGGCACGTCCTCGACCAGCAGGTGGCCTCCGGCGAACAGGACCGTGACGGTCGTCCGCACGACGTCCGGCTTGCCCTCGATCACGCGCATCATCGCGGTCATGAGCAGGTCGGCGACCTCGTGCACGAGCCCGAGGTCGGTCCCGTCCACGGCCTGGCCGGCCTGACCCGCCTGGGCTGGGGCCCAGCCGGACGCCCCCGACGGGCTCGCCCCGGGGGCGGAGCCGGTCGTGGCCGTGCCGGCGGACGCCTCACGCCCGATGTCCATCCTCGTCACGCTGTCCTCCGCTGCTTGTCCCCATGTCGTGGCGCAGCCTGCTTCTCGCGGGGTGCGCGACCCGTGGGGAGATCTTCCCCCATGCAGCCGCCAATCCGGTAGCGATCCATGGGCACGGCCGGGCGCGGGGCCCGACGGCTCGAGCCGTCAGGTGGCATCCGGTTCTTCCTCCACTTTCCACCACCGTCGACGTCCTCACGTCCTGTTCGGTTCGGCCACCACCCGGCGGCGAGCACGAACGAGCACCCGAGGACGTATGCCGTCTGCCCCCGTCGGGTTGGCCGCGGCGCCCTTCCGGGGCCCGGGGGAGGGAGCTGCAGCTTGGGGCCCTCCACTTCGCTCCACCCCTACTGACCTGCGCAGATGCGCGACGCGCCGGGGCAATTCTGGCCAAACGTCGTTGACGGTGGAGCAAAGTGGAGTACGGTGGGGCAACAAGGTAGGAGATGGGGCGCCTGCGGGTCGATCAAGGGGAGGTGGTGGACCATGTTTCTCGGGACGCACACACCCCGGCTCGACGAGAAGGGCCGCCTCTTCCTCCCCGCCAAGTACCGCGAGCGCATGTCCGCCGGGCTCGTGGTCACCCGCGGCCAGGAGCGCAGCCTGTTCATCTACCCGATGGACGAGTTCGTGAAGGTCGCCGAGCAGATGCGCCAGGCGCCCACCACGAGCAAGGCCGCGCGCGACTACATGCGCGTGTTCCTCTCGGGCGCCTCCGACGAGATCCCCGACAAGCAGGGCCGCTTCACCATCCCGGCCAACCTGCGCCAGTACGCGGGCCTCGATCGCGAGGTCACGGTCATCGGCGCCGGCTCCCGCCTCGAGGTCTGGGACAGCGCGGTGTGGAACGCCTACCTGGAGCAGACCGAGCAGAGCTTCGCCGACACGGCGGAGGAGGTGATCCCCGGACTCTTCTGAGTCCTCGGACCACGCACCGTCCACCTACGACCGCTCCACCCACCGACCTGCACCGATCGACCACACCGGATGCCCGCCCACCCGACACCACCTGGGTGCCGGCCTCCAGCCGCTCCACTCCCGGGACGACTTCCCCCGTCCCGGGCGAGGCAGCGGATGGGGACCAGCCCGCAGGAGGCCGACGGGACCGGCCCAGCGGCTCCCAGCACCGCAGCAGCACACGACCCGCCACTTTCCAGAACCCAGCGTGAGGGACGCACCATGAGCGACCGAGGACCCGCACAGGGACGACACGTCCCGGTGATGCGTGACCGGATCCTCGAGCTGCTGACCCCGGCGCTGGACAAGCCCGGAGCCGTCCACGTCGATGCCACGCTCGGCATGGGCGGTCACGCCGAGGGCGTCCTCGAGCGCTTCCCCGAGTGCGTCGTGGTCGGCATCGACCGCGACCGGGAGGCCCTGGCCCTCTCGGCGGAGCGCCTCGCCCGGTTCGGCGACCGGTTCCGGCCGGTGCACGCCGTGTACGACGAGATCAAGGCGGTCGTCGCCGACCTCGACCTCCCGGCCGTGGACGGCATCCTCTTCGACCTCGGCGTCAGCTCGCTGCAGCTCGACGAGGCCGACCGTGGCTTCGCCTACCGCGTGGACGCGCCCCTCGACATGCGGATGGACCAGTCGACGGGCCGGACCGCCGCCGACGTGCTCAACACCTACTCGGTCGAGGACCTGACCCGCATCCTGCGCGACTACGGCGAGGAGCGCTTCGCCCGCAAGATCGCCAGGGCGATTGTGCACGACCGCGAGATCGAGCCCTACACCTCGTCGGCGCGACTCGTCGAGATGCTGCGGCGCGTCATCCCGGCCGCCTCGCAGCGCCAGAGCGGCCACCCCGCCAAGCGGACCTTCCAGGCCCTGCGGATCGAGGTCAACGACGAGCTCGAGGTCTGGCGCCGCGCCATCGACGAGGCCATCGACGTGCTCGCCGTCGGCGGCCGCATCGCGGTGCTGTCCTACCACTCGCTCGAGGACCGGGCGACCAAGCAGGCCTTCGCCGCCGGAGCGACCTCGAGCACGCCGCCCGGCCTCCCGGTCGAGCTGCCGGAGCACGCGGCCTACCTCTCCCTCGTGACCCGCGGCGCCGAGGCGCCCGGCGACGACGAGGTCACCACGAACCCGCGGGCCGCCTCGGCCCGCCTCCGCGTCGCCGAGCGCGTGCGCGCCACCTCCACGCCCTCAGCCAGCAGGACCAGGAAGGGACACACCCGATGAGCCAGATGACTGCCGCGGCCAGGCCGCTGCGCACCCCGCGACGCGGCCCCGCCCCGACGCCCCTGCGGGTGATCCCCAGCAGCATCTCGCGCACCGGCAACGGGGTGTTCGTCGGGATCTGCATCGCGCTGCTCGCGTCCGGGCTCATCGCGCTGCTGCTGCTGAACACCGCCCTGGCCCAGGGCTCGCTGGCCCTCGGTGACCTCCAGCGAGAGTCGGTGCACCTGAGCGACACGACCGGCAACCTGCAGGAGGAGATCGCCCGCGCCTCGGCCACCGGTGCCCTCGCGGCCAGTGCGGCCAGGATCGGCATGGTCCGCATGAACACCCGTGGCTACATCGACCTCTCCAAGGGCACCGTCACCGGCCAGCCCGAACCCGCCACCAGCCAGAACGCGTTCCCCGTCGTGACCAGCCCGACCCCGCCGTCCTTCTCGAGCACGGTCCAGAAGGTCCTGTCCTCCGGCGCCGCGAGCGCGTCGTCCCCCGGATCGGGGACGGGCGCGTCGTCGACGGCCGCCACGCCGACGACGCCGGGTGCCGGGCCGCAGGACCACGCAGCGTCCACACTGGGCGGGACGCCCGGGGCGTCGACCGGCCAGCCCGCCAGCGGGGCCGCGTCGAGCCAGGACGGGCAGGCCCAGCAGACGACGGCGAGGTGACCCGGTGACGCAGGACCGAGGGACCGATCCCCAGCGGACCGGTCGCGGCGCTGCACCCGCCCGACAGCCCAGAGCCACCCGCCAAGGTGCCCCCGCCCGCACGGGCGCAGGGCCGAGCGCCAGGGCGCAGGGCGGGCCCGGCGCGGGAGCCCGCGGCAACACCACCGGCGCCGCCGCCACCAGGGCGGGCTCCACGAGGGTCGACTCCACGAGGGTCGACTCCGCGAAGGCCGGCTCCGCGAAGGCCGGCTCCGCCAAGGCCGGCTCCGCCAGGGGCGGCCCTGCCAAGGGCGGCCCCGCCAAGGACGGCCGCGCGGCCCGTGCCGGCCGTCCGGCGTCCGGATCCTCGGCCGCCCGCGTCGGCGTGGGACCCCGCCCCACGCGTACCCCCTCCTCCCGCACGCAGGGCCGGCCCTCCCCGGAGCGCGGCAGGCCCGCGAGCCCGTCGACCCGCGGTGGAAGCCCGAGCACCAGGCCACGCGCCACCGGCGCCACGAGGGCGCAGGGACCCCGGGGACCCCGGGGACCTCGAGGACCTCGGCGGCCCCTGCGGATCTCCCGGGCCAACCCGCGTCGTCGGGCCCGCGTGATGTTCGTGGCGATCCTGTTCGTGTTCACCATCTTCGCCGGCCAGCTGCTGCGCATCCAGGCCTTCGACGCGTCGGCGACGCAGGCGGCCGCCCTCTCCAAGCGCACGGTCAAGACCACGACCCCGGCGATGCGCGGGCAGATCCTCGACACCAACGGGCAGGTGCTCGCCGACTCCGTCGAGCGCTTCACCATCGCCGCCGACCCCACGGTCGTCCCGGCCTACACCGTCCCCGTCGACGGCGTGCGCGAGCAGGTGGGCGTCACGCGCGCGGCCTCGGATCTCGCGCCGCTGCTCGACATGACTCCGGCCCAGCTCACCAAGCTGCTGACGCGCGCCAACACCCGATACGTGGTGATCAAGAAGGACGTCAACCCCGCCATCTACCGCGAGATCCGGGCACTCGGCATCCCGGGCATCAGCGGTGAGCGCATCGCCCAGCGGGTCTATCCCACGTCGATGGCGCTCGGACAGCTCGTCGGCTACGTCCTGCCCGCGGACCAGTCGGGCGCGGGCGGGATCGAGCAGATGTACAACTCCCTGCTCCAGGGCACCCCCGGCGTCAGCATCTCCGAGCGCGCCCGCGACGGCTACGTCATCCCCGGCTCCCAGCGCGAGGACACCCCGGCCGTCAACGGTCGTGACGTCAAGCTGACCATCGACGCCGACCTGCAGTGGTACGCCGAGAACGCGCTCGCCAAGCAGGTGACCGCGGTGGGGGCGGAGTCCGGCACCGCGGTCGTGCTCGAGGTCGCCACCGGCAAGGTCCGGGCGGCCGCGAGCTACCCGACCTTCGACCCCAACGACCTCGCCAACGCCAAGGCGTCACAGCTGCGCAACTACGCGTTCGACGACGCCTTCGAGCCCGGGTCCACCGGCAAGCTCATGACGATGTCCGCCGCGCTCGAGCAGAAGGTCATCACGCCCGACACCGGCGTGATCGTGCCTCCGCGCCTGCCGCGCGCGGACTCGAACTTCAAGGACAACGAGCCCCACGGCGTCGAGAACATGACGGCCACCGGTGTGCTCGCGAAGTCGTCCAACATGGGCACCATCATGATCGGGGAGCGAGTCTCGCCCGCCGTCATGGAGGCGTACTACCGCAAGTTCGGCATCGGCTCGAAGACCCCCGTCGGCTTCCCGGGGGAGTCTGCCGGCTTCCTCGCCGGCGCCAAGGACTGGGTCGCCAGCCGCCGCTACACGATCCTCTTCGGCCAGGGCTACTCCGTGACGGCCATCCAGCAGGCGGGCGTCTTCCAGACCATCGCCAACAAGGGCGTCCGTGTGCCGCCCTCCCTCGTCGAGGGCACCGTTGACCAGAACGGCACCCTCATCCCGGCCGCGCCGACCACGCCCGTGCGTGTCGTGTCCCAGGACACCGCCGTGAAGCTGTCCCGCATGATGGAGGAGGTGACCGGCAAGGACGGCACGGCCAGCGCCGCCCGCATCAAGGGCTACCGGGTCGCCGGCAAGACCGGCACGGCCGACCGCTACGACGAGAAGCTGAAGCGCTACAACGGCTTCACGGCCTCGTTCATCGGCTTCGCGCCGGCCGAGGCCCCGAAGTACGTCGTCGCGGTCTTCATCCAGAAGCCGAGCGCGGGCATGTTCGGCGGCGCCCTCGCCGGACCGGTGTTCAACCAGGTCATGTCCTACCTGCTCGAGCGCACGGGTGCGCCGCCGAGCCCGAAGTCCAGCCTCAACTACCACGTGTGGGCCGACAAGCCCCTCTCGCCCGACGACCCGGAGGTCATCAGCAATGCGCGGGCCAAACGGGATGGCCTGTAAGTTGGCATGACGTGTCACCTTCCCCTCTACGACCCGCCACGTCGGGTGTACGCCTTCACGACCTGACCCCCCTGGCTGGGGACGGCGCGCGCGTGGTCGTCACCGGCTCGGGCGCCTCCCACCCGGACACCTCCCACCCGCACGCCGTGGGCGCCGCCCCCTCCGAAGGGCAGGTCCCCGACGTGCTCGTCACGGGCGTGACCCTCGACAGCCGTGCCGTGGTGCCGGGGGACCTGTATGCCGCCCTGCCGGGCTTCAACGTCCATGGCGCTCGGTTCGCCGCCGACGCCGTCGCCGCCGGCGCCGCAGCGGTGCTGACCGACGCCGCCGGCGAGGCCGAGCTGGGCAGCTCGTCCGACGCTGCCACCGAGGCTGCCACCGACGGCCCACCGGTGCCGGTGCTCGTCGCGCGCGACCCCCGTGGTGTCCTCGGCGAGCTGGCGGCCCACGTCTACGGCCAGCCCTCCCACAGCCTGACCATGGTCGGGATCACCGGCACCAACGGCAAGACCACCACCGCCTACCTCGTCGAGTCCGCGCTGCGCGCCCACGGGCAGCGCACCGGCCTCATCGGCACGGTCGAGACCCGCATCGGCGACGAGGCGATCGAGTCGGTGCGCACGACCCCCGAGGCCCCGGACCTGCACGCCCTCCTGGCGGTCATGGTCGAGCGTGGCCTCGACGCGTGCGTCATGGAGGTCTCCAGCCACGCCCTGCAGCTGCACCGGGTCGACGGCGTCGTCTACGACGTCGCGCTCTTCACGAACCTCTCGCAGGACCACCTCGACTTCCACCCCTCGATGGAGGACTACTTCGCCGCCAAGGCGTCCCTGTTCACGCCACATCGGTCGCGCGCGGCGATCGTCTGCGTCGACGACGACTGGGGTCGCCGGCTGGCGAGCGAGGCGACCGTCCCCGTGACGACGCTGGCCACCAGCCCCGCAGCAGCCGAGGGCGCCGACTGGGTGGTGGAGCCGGGCGAGGCCGGCGGCTTCACGCTCCGCGAGCGCTCCGGCGCGGCCGCGCTCTCTCTCGTCTCCCACCTGCCGGGCGGGTTCAACGTCGCCAACACCGCCCTGGCGGCCCTGGCGCTGCTGCGCCTCGGCGTCGAGCCCCACGACGTCGAGGCGGCCATGGCGTCGGCACCCGACGTGCCCGGCCGGATGCAGGTCGTGTCGCCGGGTGGCCCGCAGGGCCCTCGCTGCGTCGTGGACTTCGCACACACCCCCGACGCGGTCGAGGCCGCGCTCGCCGCCCTGCGGCCCTCCACGCCGGGCCGGCTCATCGCGGTGCTCGGCGCCGGCGGTGACCGCGACCGCGGCAAGCGCCCTGCCATGGGAGCCGCCGCGGCTCGGCAGGCCGACGTCGTCGTCGTGACCGACGACAACCCGCGCTCGGAGGAGCCCGCCGAGATCCGGTCCGCCGTCGCCGCGGGCGCCCGAGAGGCGGTCGGTTCCGGAACCGCCCGGGCGAGCCAGATCATCGACGGCGGCACACGCTCGAACGCCATCGCCGAGGCCATCGCCCTGGCGGTCGTGGCCGCCGGCAAGGACCGCCCTGTCGACACCGTCGTGGTGCTCGGCAAGGGGCACGAGAAGGGTCAGGAGATCCACGGAGTGAAGTACCCGTTCGACGACCGCGACGCCGTGCGCGCCGCGCTCGCAGCCGTCAGCTCGCCGACGCCGCTGGAGGCCACGTCGTGATCCCCATGTCCCTCAGCGAGATCCGAGACCTCACCGGCGGCGTCGTGCACGGCACCGACACCCCGGAGGCCGTGCTCGTCGACGCCGCCGTCACCACCGACTCGCGCGAGTGCGAGCCGGGCAGCCTCTACGTCGCCCGCGTCGGCGAGGTCGCCGACGGCCACGACTTCGTCGCCGCAGCCGTGCAGGCCGGTGCAGTCGCCGCCCTCACCTCCCGGGTGGTCGAGGGCGTCCCCTGCGTCGTCGTCGACGACGTCCAGACCGCGTTCGGGCAGCTGGCGCGTGGGGTCGTGGACCGGGCACCCGAGCTGCGCATCGTCGGCATCACCGGCTCCTCCGGCAAGACGAGCGTCAAGGACCTCCTCGCCTCCGTGCTCTCGTCGGTCGCCGAGACCGTCGCACCCGTCAACTCGCTCAACGGCGAGATCGGCGTGCCCCTGACGGTCTGCCGGGTCACCCCGACGACCCGCTTCCTCGTGGCCGAGATGGGCGCCCGCGGCGTCGGGCACATCGACTACCTGACGCGCATCGCGCCGCCACAGGTCGCGATCGTCCTCAACGTCGGCAGCGCCCACCTCGGCGAGTTCGGGTCCCGCGAGAACATCGCCCGCGCCAAGTCCGAGCTGCCGCGCGCCGTCCCCGCCGAGGGCCTGTCGATCCTCAACGCCGACGACCCGCTCGTCGCCGCCATGGCCTCGGGCCTGCGCTCCCGGGTGCAGCTCGTGGGGCTGGCCCCCGAGGCGGACGTCCGCGCCGAGGACGTGACGCTCGACGAGCGCGGCAGGGCGGCATACGTCCTCGTCTGCCCGCAGGGCCGGGCGCGCGTCACCCTGCGCCAGAGCGGCGCACACCACGTGGGCAACTCGCTGGCCGTCGCTGCCGCGGCGCTCGAGCTCGGGCTCTCGGTCGACCAGGTCGTCGCCGGGCTCGGCGCGGCCGAGGCGGCCAGTCGCTGGCGGATGGAGATCACCGACCGGCCCGACGGCGTGGTCGTCGTCAACGACGCCTACAACGCCAACCCGCACTCGATGCGGGCCGCCCTCGACGCCGTCACCGCGATGCACGTCACGGGGGAGCGGTGGGCCGTCCTCGGCGGCATGCTCGAGCTCGGCGCCGACAGCGAGGCCGAGCACGCCTCCGTCGGGGCGTATGCCGCGTCGCTCGGACTCGACCACCTCGTGGCCGTGGGCGAGGGGGCCCGGCCGCTCGGGGAGGCCTTCCCCGGGGCCGAGTGGGTGCCCGACACCGACGCCGCCTACGAGCTCCTCGCCACCCGCCTGCGACCCGGCGACCTGGTCGTGCTCAAGTCGAGCCGCGACAGCGGGCTGCGGTGGCTCGGCGACCGGCTCGCCGCCGACGGGGGACCGGGCGAGCCGCCGAGCCCGAGCCCGAGCCCGAGCCCGAGCCGGGACGCCGACGCGCAGGCGGTCACGCGGTGAAGGGTGTCCTGCTGGCAGCCTCCATCTCGCTGCTCATCTCGTTGTTCGGCACCCCGGTGTTCATCAAGTTCCTCGTCAAGCGCGGTTACGGCCAGTTCATCCGCGACGACGGTCCCACCTCGCACCACACCAAGCGCGGCACGCCCACCATGGGTGGCGCGGTGATCATCGCGGCGATGCTGGGCGCCTACTTCCTCGCGCACCTCTTCACCCTGGTGCCGCCGACGGCAAGCGGCGTCCTCGTGCTGTTCCTCGCCGCCGGGCTCGGGTTCGTCGGCTTCCTCGACGACTTCATCAAGATCAGCAAGCAGCGCAGCCTCGGCCTCCGCTCGAAACAGAAGCTGGTCGGCCAGGCGCTCGTCGGCATCATCTTCGCCGGCCTGGCGCTGCAGTTCCCCAACGAGCAGTACCGCACCCCGGCGTCACTGCTCGTCTCGTTCGTCCGCGACACCAACATCAGCCTGGCGCTCGGCGGCAGCACCGTCGTCGGCGTCATCCTCTTCGTCATCTTCGCCAACGTCATGATCGCCGGGGCCTCCAACGGTGTGAACCTGACCGACGGTCTCGACGGCCTGGCCACCGGCGTCTCGACGATGGTGTTCGGCGCCTACGTCCTCATCAGCATCTGGACCTTCAACCAGAACTGCCAGACCAACCCGGGCATCAAGTGCTACGAGGTGCGCGACTCCCACGACCTGGCGCTGGTGGCCGCGGCCGGCATGGGAGCCTGCTTCGGCTTCCTCTGGTGGAACGCCACCCCCGCCAAGATCTTCATGGGCGACACCGGGTCGCTCGCGCTCGGAGGCGCACTTGCGGGCCTCGCGATCATGACCCACACCGAGCTGCTCCTCATCATCCTCGGCGGCATGTTCGTCCTCGAGACCCTCTCCGTCGTCGCCCAGGTCGCCTCCTTCAAGACCACTGGCAAACGGGTCCTGCGGATGGCACCGTTGCACCATCACTTCGAGATGGTCGGCTGGAACGAGGTGACCGTCGTGGTGCGCTTCTGGATCGTCGCCGGGCTCTTCGCCGCCTTCGGCCTCGGCGTCTTCTACGCCGAGTGGGTGGTGGGTTCGCAGTGACCTACGACCCGCTCTACGAACCTCGCGAGGGGCTCACCCACCGCGACGCCGACTGGTCCGGGCTGCACGTCCTCGTCGTCGGGCTCGGCGTGTCGGGCTTCGCCGCCGCCGACGCCCTCGCCGACCGGGGCGCGCACGTGGTCGCCGTCTCTCGCGACGAGACCGACGCCATCCGCGAGCGGGCGACGATCCTCGAGATCCTCGACGTCGACGTGCGGATCGGTCCCGAGCACGTCGTCGCGCCGCCACCGGGCACCGAGCTCGTCGTCACCTCGCCCGGAGTCCCGCCCCACGACCCGCTGATGCTCGCGGCCGCAGCGGCCGGCACACCTGTCTGGGGAGAGGTCGAGCTCGCCTGGCGCATGCGCGCCAGGGAGGGCGCGGCCCCGTGGCTCACCGTCACCGGCACCAACGGCAAGACGACGACGGTCAACATGCTCGCCTCGATCCTGCGGCACGCGGGCCTCCGGGCCACGGCCGCGGGCAACGTCGGCACGCCGCTGCTCGAGGCCGTCCTGCACCCCGAGCCCTACGACGTGCTCGCCGTCGAGCTGTCGAGCTTCCAGCTGCACTGGCAGCGCTCGATCTCGGCCGTCGCGTCGGCGGTGCTCAACGTCGCGCCCGACCACATCGACTGGCACGGCAGCTACGAGGAGTACCTCCGGGCCAAGGGCAAGATCTACGAGAACACCCACCTGGCCTGCATCTACAACGTCGCCGACATCCAGACCGAGCAGCTCGTCATGGAGGCCAACGTCGTCGAGGGCTGCCGCGCCATCGGCTTCACCACCGGCATCCCCGCGCCCTCCATGGTGGGCGTCGTCGAGGACGTCCTCGCCGACCGCGCGTTCGTCGAGCAGCGGCAACGCTCGGCGGCCGAGCTCTGCACCATCGCGGACCTGCAGGGCGACGCGCCCTCGGTGGCGCCGCACTACCTCGCCAACGCCCTGGCCGCCGCGGCGCTCGCGCGTGCGTACGGGGTCGGTCCCATCGCCGTGCGCGACGGCCTGCGGGCCTTCCGCCCCGACCGGCACCGCATCGCCGAGGTCGCCACGGTCAGGGGCGTCCGCTTCGTCAACGACTCCAAGGCCACCAACCCGCACGCCGCCGCGGCGGCGATCCGGTCGTTCGACTCGGTCGTCTGGGTCGCCGGCGGGCTGCTCAAGGGCGCCGACGTCGACAGCCTCGTGCAGGAGATGGCCGGGCGGCTGAGGGGTGTCGTGCTGCTCGGGGCCGACCGCGACCAGATCGCCCAGGCCCTTTCCCGACACGCCCCGGATGTGCCGGTCGTCGACGTGGCCGAGACGGACACTGGGGTCATGGACCGCGTCGTGAGGGAGGCCGCCCGCCTCGCCCAGCCGGGCGACGTCGTGCTGCTCGCCCCCGCCGCCGCCTCGATGGACATGTTCACCAACTACGGGGCTCGCGGCGACGCCTTCGAGGAGGCGGTCCGGCGGCACCGGGAGGCGCACGGAGGGCTCGAGTGAGCGCGACGACCGCCGGTCCCAAGGCCGGTGCCAGCGGCACCGGCTCGGGCACGTCCGGGACCCCCCAGGGGCACCGGCCCCTGGCCGTCATCGGCAAGCTCGAGTCGCCGCTGACGACCTACTACCTCCTCCTCGGGGTCACCGCGACGCTCGTCGTCTTCGGTCTCGTCATGGTCTTCTCCGCCTCGAGCGTCGAGGCCCTCCTCGCCGACGAGGCGTCGTATGCCGTGTTCGTGCGCCAGCTGCTCTTCGCGGTCGTCGGCGCGGTCGCCGCAGGCTTCGCCAGCCGCCTCGACGTGCGGTGGTGGAAGCGGCTGGCGGCACCGACGATGGTGGTCTCGGTGCTCCTGCTCGCCGCGGTCATCCCGCTCGGCCGCACCGTCAACGGCAACCGCAACTGGCTCGCGGTGGGGCCGATCCAGTTCCAGCCCTCCGAGTTCGCCAAGCTCGGGCTGGTGCTGGTGGGTGCGGTCGTCTTCGCCAACAAGTCCTCGCGGATGGGCAGCCTCGTGCACGTCGCCGTGCCCTACCTCGCCCCGATCGCCCTCGTGGTGCTCGGGCTGGTGCTGGCCGGCCACGACCTCGGCACGGCCCTGGTCCTGCTCGTCATCATCGCCTCCGTGCTGCTCGTCGCCGGGGCCCCCAAGCGCGTCTTCGCCATGGCCGGTGGTCTCGCGGTCATCGGCGTGGCCCTGATGGTGACCGGCAGCAGCAACCGCACCAGCCGCATCGCCAACTGGCTCAACCCGGCCTGCCAGGCCGACCCCGACGGCTGGTGCGGACAGTCCGTGCACGGCATGTACGCCCTCGCCGACGGTGGCTGGTGGGGCGTGGGGCTCGGTGCCTCCAAGGAGAAGTGGGAGTGGCTCTCCGAGGCGCACAACGACTTCATCTTCGCCATCATCGGCGAGGAGCTGGGCCTGCCGGGCACCCTGCTGATCCTCGCGCTGTTCGCGATCCTCGCGTGGGCCTGCTTCCGGCTCGTGACCCGCACCCAGGACCGCTTCGTGCGGATCGCCGGGTTCGGCATCATGGCCTGGCTGCTCGGCCAGGCGATCATCAACATCGGCGCCGTCATCGGGCTCTTCCCGGTCATCGGTGTCCCGCTCCCGCTCGTCTCGTCCGGCGGGTCGTCGCTCGTCACCACCCTGGTGGCCCTCGGCATCCTGCTGTCCTTCGCCCGCAACGAGCCCGGCTGCAAGGCGCTGCTCGACGCGCGCCCCAGCCTCGTCCGCAGGTCCCTCGCGGTGCTGCCCGCCCGGGTCCGCTCCGTGCCGCAACGTCGTAGAAGTCGGTGATCCCGCTGTCCTCGCCCACCTCCGTCCTGCTCGCAGGGGGAGGGAGTGCCGGCCATGTGTCCCCGCTCCTGGCCCTCGCCGACGCCCTGCGGCGCCGCCACCCCGACCTGCGCGTGACCGCCCTCGGGACCGAGCAGGGACTCGAGGCGCGCCTCGTCCCGGAGCGCGGCTACGACCTGCGGTTCGTCCCGAAGGTCCCGCTGCCGCGGCGGCCGAGCAGCGACCTGCTCCGCCTGCCCGGGCGCCTCAAGGCCGCCGTCGACGCTGCCGGAGCCGCCATCGACGAGACCGGCGCCGAGGTCGTCGTCGGCTTCGGTGGCTACGTCAGCACGCCCGCCTACCTGGCCGCCCGCCGGAGGCACGTGCCGATCGTCGTCCACGAGCAGAACACGCGAGCGGGGCTCGCCAACCGCCTCGGGGCGCGGTGGGCCAGCGCCGTGGCCACCACGTTCGCCGGCACCGTGCTGCCCGGGGCCCAACGCGTGGGCATGCCGTTGCGTCGTGAGGTCGCGACGCTCGACCGGGCCGCGTCGCGCCCGGAGGCCCTCGAGCACTTCGGCCTCGAGGCACAGTGGCCGACCCTCCTCGTCACCGGCGGCTCGCTCGGTGCGCAGCGGCTCAACGACGCGTTCCGCAGCCGCGTGGCGGCCCTCAGCGGTGCGGGTGTCCAGGTGCTCCACATCACCGGTCTGGGCAAGGAGTTCGCCGTGACGCCTCCCGAGACGGGCGCCCCCTACGTCGTCGTCCCGTACGCCGACCGCATGGAGCTCGCGTATGCCGCCGCCGACCTCGTTGTGGCCCGCGCGGGTGCCAACACCGTCTGCGAGCTCACGGCCGTGGGCCTGCCGGCCGTCTACGTCCCGCTGCCGATCGGCAACGGGGAGCAGCGGCTCAACGCTGCTGAGGTCGTCGCCGCCGGCGGCGGGCTCGTCGTCGACGACGCGGCCTTCACCCCCGAGTGGATCGACGCCGAGCTGCTGCCCCTGGCCACCGACGGCGAGCGGGTGGCCCGGATGGCCACCGCTGCCCGGGCCCTCGGCGAACCCGCCGCCGACGAGACGCTCGCCGACCTCGTCGACCGGGCTGCACGAGACAGGAACCACCCGTGACCCGGTCCCCGCGCACTCCCAGCGTCGATGACCCCTTCGCCGCGGCGCGCTTCGACTTCACCGCGCCCGTGCCCAGGGCCGACGAGCTCGGGCACGTGCACTTCCTCGCGATCGGCGGAGCCGGGATGTCCGGTGTCGCCCGCATCATGCTCGCCCGCGGCATCCGCGTGACCGGGAGCGACGCGAAGGACGTCCCGGTCCTCAAGGCGCTCGAGAGCGAGGGCGCCGGCGTGTGGGTCGGGTTCGACGAGGCGCACCAGGAGCGCGCGGACGCGGTCGTCATGAGCTCCTCCATCCGCGACGACAACGTCGAGCTGGTCGCCGCGCGCGAGCGCGGGGTGCCGGTACTGCACCGGGCCCAGGGCCTGGCCTCCCTGATGCACGGCCGCCGCCCGGTCGCGGTGGCGGGTGCCAACGGCAAGACCACGACCACCTCGATGCTGACGGTCGCCCTGCAGGGCTGTGGGCTCGACCCGTCCTTCGCCGTGGGTGGCGAGCTGGCCAAGCACGGCACGAACGCCCACGACGGTGCCGACGACGTCTTCGTCGTCGAGGCCGACGAGAGCGACGGGTCGTTCGTCGTCTACCGCCCCGAGGTGGCAGTCGTGACGAACGTGCAGCCGGACCACCTCGACTTCTACTCGAACTTCAAGGTTGTGCAGGCCGCCTACGACACCTTCGTCGGCACGATCCGGCCGGGCGGCCTGCTCGTGACCTGCGCCGACGACCCGGGCGCCGTGGAGCTGGCCCAGCGGGCGCGGTCCAGGGGCACGCGGGTGCTGACGTACGGCTTCGACCCCACGGCCGACGTCGTGCTCCGCGACTACCAGCAGGACGGCGTCACCGCGGCGGTCACGGTCATCGACGTCGCGGTCGAGCGGCAGATGACCCTCGGTGTGCCGGGACGCCACAACGCGCTCAACGCCGCCGCCGCCTATGCCGCAGCCGTGCACGGGCTCGGGCAGGAGCCCGACCGCGTCCTGGCGGGACTGGCCTCCTTCACGGGCACCCGGCGCCGCTTCGAGCCGAAGGGGGAGGCAGCGGGCGTGGTCGTCGTGGACGACTACGCGCACAACGCCGGCAAGGTGGCGGCCGTCGTCCAGACCGCCAAGGAGCTCGTCGGCGACAGCGGCCGGCTCCTGGTCGTCTTCCAGCCCCACCTCTACAGCCGCACCCGCGACTTCGCGGCGGAGCTCGGCTCCGGGCTCTCGCCGGCCGACGTCGTGGTCGTCATGGACGTGTACGCGGCCCGCGAGGACCCCCTCCCGGGCGTCTCGGGAGCCTTGGTGGCCGATGCCGTCAGCTCGGCACGGCCGGCGGCGGAGGTGCACTACGTGCCGTCCTGGTCCGACGTGGCCGGGCAGGTCGTCGCACTCGCGAGGCCGGGCGACCTCGTCCTGACCGTGGGCGCCGGCGACGTGACGATGGTGGGCCCGGAGGTGCTGCGGCTCCTCGGAGGGGAGCGACCGTGATGCTCGAGCAGGGCGGGTCCCGCCGCCGCCTCGCGGGGACCGGGCTCGCCTCCTCCCGCAGCAGGTTCGAGCGCCGCGCGGCCGCGGCCCGGCGCCGACCGCGCCTCCTGGCTGCCGTCCTCGGTGGGGTCGTCGTGCTCGCCGGCGTGCTCGTCTGGGTGGGGTGGTTCAGCAGCGTCCTGACGGCCTCGAAGGTGGAGGTCAGGGGTGTGAGTGCAGCGGCCTCGGCGCAGGTGCGCACCGTCGCCAGGGTGCCCCTCGGTGGACCCCTCCTGCAGGTGGACACCGACGCCATCACCCAGCGCCTGCGCGCCGGCAAGGCGTGGGGTGAGGTGTCGGTCAGCCGGGCGCTGCCCGACACCGTCGTCATCTCGGTCCGTCCCCGCGTCGCGGTGCTGGCGGTGCGCAACCCTCAAGGTGAGGTGGACGTCGTGGATCGTGACGGCGTCGCCTTCCGCACGGTCGACAAGCCGCCCTCGGACGTGCCTCTCGTCAGCTCGGGAGCGGCGCAGGTGACCAAGGAGGGGGTCGATGCGGCACTCCAGGCCCTCGGGTCGCTCGAGCCCGCGTTGCGCGCGAAGGTGTCGGGGGTCTCGGTGTCGGCCGCCGACCAGGTCTCGTTCACGGTCAGGCCCGAGCGGCAGCAGCCGAAGACCGTCGTGTGGGGCGGCGCGGGAGACGGTCCGCGCAAGGCGGAGCTGGTCAAGATCCTGCTGCCGGAGCCGGGATCGACGATCGACGTCAGCGTCCCCTCCTCGCCCGTGACCCGGTGAGGGTCACCGACGATGAATTCATCGCATCTCGGGCGTGCAACCCCGACATCCCGGACCTTTCGGCCCCGTGGGAGGCTGGTCCGCGGTGGCCTCGACGGTTGCCCCTGGGGCGGATGGTGCTCGTGAGGTATGACCTGCGCAAATGCGGGAATCCTCCGGACGACACGCCGCGCCGTGGGTTGATCGGCCCTGCGGCTCGTCATACCGTCGGGGCACTGGTTCGTGACCAAACTGTAACCTTTAGGTCTACGTTTAAGGTTTGAGGGTTTACAGGCTCGGGGACGAGCCGCACCAGCCAGACCTCAGCCAGCTCTCCATCGGGCGCGCACCACGCCCGCCCGTCCCCAGCCCACCCGCAGCACGGCACCACCAGTCAGGAAGGCCCACTCTCGTGGCAGCAGCACCGCAGAACTACTTGGCCGTCATCAAGGTCGTCGGCATCGGCGGCGGCGGCGTCAATGCCATCAATCGCATGATCGAGGTCGGCCTCAAGGGCGTCGAGTTCATCGCCATCAACACCGACGCGCAGGCGCTGCTCATGAGCGACGCCGACGTCAAGCTCGACGTGGGTCGTGAGCTGACCCGCGGTCTCGGAGCCGGCGCCGACCCCGAGGTCGGCAAGAAGGCCGCCGAGGACCACGCGGAGGAGATCGAGGAGGTCCTCAAGGGCGCCGACATGGTCTTCGTCACCGCCGGCGAGGGTGGCGGCACCGGCACCGGCGGCGCGCCGGTCGTCGCTCGCATCGCCCGCGGTCTCGGCGCCCTGACGATCGGTGTCGTCACGCGCCCGTTCACCTTCGAGGGTCGTCGCCGCGCCAACCAGGCCGAGTCCGGCATCGGCAGCCTCCGCGAGGAGGTCGACACCCTGATCGTCATCCCCAACGACCGGCTCCTGTCGATCAGCGACCGCAACGTCTCGATGATGGACGCCTTCCGCTCGGCCGACCAGGTGCTGCTGTCCGGTGTGCAGGGCATCACCGACCTCATCACCACCCCGGGCCTGATCAACCTGGACTTCGCCGACGTCAAGTCGGTCATGCAGGGCGCCGGCTCCGCTCTCATGGGCATCGGCTCCGCGCGCGGTGAGGACCGTGCGGTCCAGGCCGCGGAGCTCGCCATCAGCAGCCCGCTGCTCGAGGCCTCCATCGACGGCGCGCACGGCGTGCTGCTCTCGATCCAGGGCGGCTCGGACCTCGGCCTGTTCGAGATCAACGAGGCGGCGCGCCTGGTGCAGGAGGCGGCCCACCCCGAGGCCAACATCATCTTCGGTGCCGTCATCGACGACGCGCTCGGCGACGAGGTGCGCGTCACCGTCATCGCGGCGGGCTTCGACGGCGGGGGGCCCAGCCAGCGCCACGACGAGCGGGCCCTGGGTCACGTCGTCGGCCGGTCGCAGCAGCCGGCGCAGGCCCAGCAGCGGTCGGCCGTCCCTCAGCAGGCTCCCCACCAGAACGGCCAGGCGCAGCACCCGGGTGGGCAGCCGCAGCACGCCCAGCCCCAGCAGCCCGCCCACCGGCCGGCCCAGCAGCTGCCCACCCAGCAGCCGGCGGTGCCGGCCCAGCAGCCGCAGCACCAGCAGCAGGTCCAGCAGCAGCCGGTGCCCCAGCACCAGCAGGTGCAGCACCAGCAGGTGCCGCAGCACCAGCCGCCGGTGCAGCAGCCGCCTCGCCAGGTGACCTTCGACGAGGGCGACGAGCTCGACGTCCCCGACTTCCTCAAGTAGTCGGGACGCGCCCGGGCCGGGCGCCCCGACAGGCACTCCCAGGACGGGCGGGAGACGCAGCGGCGTCTCCCGCCCGTCGGCGTCCCCGGGCTCCGGATGGCGCCGCACCCTCGCGGTGGGGGCCAATCGTCCCGGGGTTTAGGTTGGTCCCCGTGTTCTACTGGCGCGCCACCCACACCCCCTCGCGCGGCGTCGGTGCCGTGGAGCTGGCCTTCACCGGCCGGTCGGCAGGCCGGGGGAGCGGACCGTATGCCGGCCTCAACCTCGGCGGCCACGTGGGCGACGACCCCGCCGACGTCGAGGCGAACAGGGAGGTCCTTGCCAGGCAGGTCGGCGTGACGCGCGAGCGCCTGCTGTTCCTCGACCAGGTGCACGGCTGCGACGTCGTCGAGGTGCGCGGCCCCTGGCAGGGCGACGTGCCCGCGGCGGACGCGTTCGTCACCCGCGCAGGCGACCTCGCCCTGGCAGTCCTCGTCGCGGACTGCGTGCCGGTGCTGCTTCACGACGGTGACGGCGGAGTGGTCGGGGCCGTCCACGCCGGACGGCCGGGCATGGTCGCCGGCATCGTGCCCCGCTCGGTCCGCGCCATGCGCGACCTCGGGGCGAAGGACATCGCCGCCACCGTCGGCCCCTCGGTGTGCGGCCGGTGCTACGAGGTGCCGCAGGACATGGCGATGAAGGCGGCGCGCACGTCCCCGAGCGCCGCAGCCCGCTCGTGGACCGGGACGACCGCCATCGACGTCGCAGCAGGCGTCGTCGAGCAGCTCGCGGCAGAGGGTGTCCCGGTCCAGTGGGTGCCGGGGTGCACGCGCGAGACGGCAGACCTCTACTCCTACCGGCGCGACGGCCGAACGGGCCGGTTCGCCGGGGTCGTGGCCCGTCGGGCGGTGACGGCGTGAGCAGCGACGAACAGCGGCGGCTCGGGCAGCTGCGCGACAACCTCGCGGCCGTGCACGAGCGCATCGCGCGCGGCTGTGCCGACGCCGGTCGTGACCCGGCCGAGGTGACCCTCGTCGTCGTGACGAAGTTCTTCCCCGCATCCGACGTCCTGCTGCTCCACCGGCTCGGCGTGCGCCACTTCGGCGAGAACCGCGACCAGGAGGCGGCCCAGAAGTTCGGTGAGGTGCGCGCGGCGCTCTCCCACGCCGGGGAGCAGGAGCCCGTGCTCCACTTCATCGGTCAGCTGCAGAGCAACAAGGCGGGGCACGTCGCGGCCTACGCGGACGTGGTGCAGTCGGTCGACCGCCCCAAGCTCGTCACCGCGCTGGCCAAGGGCGCCCACGCCCACGACCGGCGGCTGCTCGTGCTGCTCCAGGTGAGCCTCGACGGCGAGACCTCCCGCGGGGGTGCCCTGCCCGAGGAGCTCGACGCCTTGGCCGACGCCGTCGCTGCGGAGGACCTGCTGGACCTGCGAGGCGTCATGGCCGTCGCGCCGCTCGGAGCCGACCCCGACGCGTCCTTCGCGCGCCTGCGAGAGGTGGCGGACGGCATACGCTCCCGGCACCCCGGTGCGACCTGGGTCTCGGCGGGGATGAGCGGCGACCTCGAGGCCGGGCTGCGCCACGGAGCGACACACCTGCGTGTCGGAACCGCAATCCTCGGTTCACGCCCGTCACTTCTGTAACGTCGGCGGGGATCACAATTCGACGTTCTGGGAGTTGGCCATGGCAGGGGCACTGCGCAAGACGATGGTGTACCTCGGACTCAGCGAGGAGGACCAGCGTCATGACCGTTACGACGACTACGACGCCTACGACGAGTCCGACCGCTACGACGACGAGAGCGAGCACACCGCGGCCGTGACCCAGTTGCCCACCAAGCGCCCCGTGGCCGCCGTCGTGCGCGACGTCGAGGTCGGCTCGCTCAACCGCATCACGACCATCCACCCGCGCACCTACAACGAGGCCAAGAACATCGGCGAGTGGTTCCGTGACCAGGTGCCGGTCATCATGAACCTCAGCGACATGGACGACGCCGACGCCAAGCGTCTCGTCGACTTCGCCGCGGGACTCGTCTTCGGGCTGCACGGCACGATCGAGCGGGTCACCTCCAAGGTCTTCCTTCTCTCGCCCGCCCACGTCGAGATCTCCGCCGACGAGCCCGAGCCGCCGGCTGCCTCCGCGCGCGGCTTCTTCAACCAGAGCTGAGGTTCCCGTCCTGCACGTCGGGGAGCGATCCGGAGCGGTTGCGCGGTGCCACGTTTCGTTCCGGCGTGAAGATCAGGGACACTGACGACCATGGATGTGTTCTGGACGATCTACGGGGTGGTCGTCTTCACCTTCTTCCTCGCCCTCATCGCACGCTTCATCCTCGACTGGGTGCAGGTGCTGGCCCGGTCCTGGCGGCCGTCGGGGCTCGTCCTCGTCCTGGCCGAGGCGGTCTACACCGTCACCGACCCGCCGCTGCGGGCGCTGCGCAAGGTGATCCCGTCGCCCAACATCGGTGGGGTCAGGCTCGACCTCAGCTTCCTCGTCCTGATGCTGCTGACCTCTCTCGCCCTGAACGTGCCCAACTACTTCTGAGCGCCACTCCTGCCCACCAGCGGCGCGACTGCCCGGATCCGACCCGCTGACGTCCACTTGAGCAACGCCCGACCCGGCGGACGTTGCTTTGGTCGCCGACCACGTCGTTGGATAGCGTTGACCCGAATCATTACGTCTGCATCGAGGTGACCCATGGCGCTAACGCCGGAACAGGTGCTCAACAAGCACTTCCAGACCACGCAGTTTCGTCGTGGCTACGAGGAGCGGGACGTTGACGACTTCCTCGACGAGATCGTCGCCGAGATGCGTTCGCTCATCGAGCAGCGTGACGACTACCTGAAGCAGCTCAACGACTGCCGGGCGAGCAAGAACCAGGGTGCCGTACGCGCCGACGCCCCGACCGCGGCGATGCCGGCGGTCGCACGCCCTGGTGACGAGGCCAGGCTCGGCGGGCTCACCGCGAAGATCCAGGATGCAGAGCGTGCCTTCAAGGCGGCCAGCGAACGCGCCGCCAAGGCGAAGTCCGAGGCCGACAACGCCGAGCGTGTCGCCAAGGAGCGCATCGAGCGGGCCAAGGCCGAGGCCGAGCGGGCCGAGGCGACTGCCAAGGCGGCCGTCGACTCCCAGGCCCTCGACGACGCGCAGGCCAAGCTCAACGCCCTCAAGTCCCAGGTCGCCGACGCCGAGGCGCAGCTGGCCAAGGTCCAGGAGAACGCCCGCGCCGCCGAGGAGCGGGCTGCTCGCGCCCAGGCCGACGCCGAGGCCGCAGAGGCCGAGGCCGCCCGCCTGCGCGAGGAGTCCGCGAAGGCCCCCGCCGCCGCACCGGCTGCGCCGGCCGCTGACGCGGTCCCCGCTGCCACGGCCGGCAATCTCGACGCCGCCGGTGTCATCGCCCTCGCCCAGCGCCTGCACGACGAGCACGTCGCAGCCGGCGAGAGCCGCCGCGACGAGCTCATCTCGGAGGCCGAGAACCGCCACCGCGAGATGCTCGAGGCTGCCCAGGCGCGTCACGACGAGCTGGTCAACGCCGCCCAGAGCCGGCACGACGAGCTCATCCACACCGGCCAGAGCCGCCACGACCAGGCCACCCAGGAGGCCGAGCGCATCGCCGCCGAGGCTGCAGCGCAACGCGACCAGATGATCGCGGAGGCCACCTCGCAGCGCGACCAGATGATCGCCGAGGCGACGTCCCAGCGCGACCAGATGATCGCCGAGGCCACCACGCGCCGCGACGAGATGCTCACCGAGGCCCGCGAACGAGCCACCGGCATGGTCGCGGAGGCGCAGCAGAAGAAGGCCGCCGTCCTCGAGGAGCTGGACAAGCAGAAGGGCCTGCTCGACCGCAAGATCGCCGAGCTGCGGGGCTTCGAGAAGAACTACCGCTCCAACCTCAAGTCCTACATCGAGACCCAGCTGCACGACCTCGACTCCAGCGCCCAGGAGCCGGCCCACGCCGGCGCCGGTGAGGGCAACCAGGGCTGAGGCGCGCCTCGACAGACGCACCAGGCCGCCCGGACCA
>NZ_BAAAPU010000009.1:0-45556 GCF_039531305.1 Terrabacter lapilli | reverse complement strand
GAGGGATGAACCCGGGTGCACCAAATTGCGTTTCGCGTTTGTGCGCGACCCGAACGGGGCTTATTGTCGGCCCCACTTGTCAGCGTCGACGGTGTGACGACGGAGGGTCTGATGGCGGCTAGGAAGACGGCAGCAGCGGACGCCGCTGCGCGGCAGACGACTCCGGCGCCGGCGAAGAAGGCGCCGGCCAAGAAGGCACCCGCGACGACGACGAGGACGGCGAAGGCCGCAAGCACGACAACCACGAAAGCCCGCGCCAAGGCTCCGGCGAGCACGTCGAAGGCCACCGAGAAGAAGACTCCGGCAAGCACCGAGCAGAAGAAGGCCACGGCCGCCCCGAGGACCGCCACGAAGGCCGCCACGAAGACCGCCCCCAAGAGCACCGCGAAGACGACCCCGAGGACCAGCGCGAAGGACAGCGCGACGCACAACCGCACCGGCACGGCGGCCAGCTCGGCCACCAGCCGGTCCACGGCGGCGAAGAAGCCGACCGCCACACCCTCATCCCGAGCAGGTGCCGCCGGCGCGAAGACCGCCGCGACGGCTCCTGCACCCCGAACCAAGAAGGCAGCAGTGACGACGAGTTCAACCGCCCCGAGGGCGACAGCCAAGAAGTCCGCTGCGAAGAGCGCAGCCAAGACCACCCGCCCCTCCGTCGACGCTGCGAAGCTCACCGAGCAGCTGCAGGTCAAGGAGGACGAGAGCCCCTGGAGCGAGGAGGAGATCACCGAGGTCCGCGGGATCCTGCTCGAGGAGATCGAACAGCACCGGGTCGAGCTGCGGCTCGCCGAGGAGGAGCTCGACCAGATGATGCGCGCCTCCGGCGACGGCGCGGGCGACGACCAGGCCGACGCCGGCGCCAAGACCGCCGAGCGGGAGCACGAGATCTCCGTGGCGGCGAACGCCCGAGCCAGCCTGCGCCAGGCGGAGCACGCGCTCGAGCAGCTCGACGCCGGCACCTACGGAATGTGCGAGGAGTGCGGCAACCCCATCGGCAAGCTTCGACTTCAGGCCCGTCCTCGTGCGACCCTGTGCATGACATGCCAGGAGAAGCAGGACCGCCACTGACCCCCGAGCACGCCACGTCGACCCCCCGAGCGGGGGTCGACGGCGTGTCCGCCGCCCCGACGACCGACCCGGCCGACACCGAGACCTCGACGGAGACCTCGCGTGAGAGACCGACCGACGCCTCGACCAACGCCTCAC
This sequence comes from Terrabacter lapilli, assembly GCF_039531305.1. Lineage (NCBI taxonomy): Bacteria > Bacillati > Actinomycetota > Actinomycetes > Micrococcales > Intrasporangiaceae > Terrabacter > Terrabacter lapilli. Next base: position 44,350 of record NZ_BAAAPU010000009.1, on the reverse strand, counting down.
CCCACGCCCCGACCGTGACCTCACCCGACCCCGCTGACGACAGTCGCCCCGCACCCGGCCGGCGCAAGCGGCTCTTCGTGGTGCTCGGGGTCGTAGCGGTCGTCGCCTACGTCACCGACCAGCTCAGCAAGGTGGTCGCGCTCGACGTGCTCGCCGACGGGGAGCCCCGCCCCTTCTTCGGGCAGCTCATCCGCTTCAAGCTCATCGGCAACCCCGGCGCGGCGCTCTCGCTCGGCGCCGGCAACACCTGGGTCATGACCGGTATCGCCATCGCCGTCCTCGTGGCGATCGTCGTGGTCGCCCGCCAGCTGGGCTCGCGCGCCTGGGCCATCGCCCTCGGCATGCTGCTCGGGGCCGCGCTGGGCAACCTCACCGACCGCTTCGTCCGGCCACCCGGCGGTGGCCAGGGACACGTCGTCGACTTCATCGACTACAACCGGTGGTTCATCGGCAACGTGGCCGACATCTGGATCGTCTCGGCCGCGGTCCTCATCGTCCTCCTGGCGATGCTCGGCATCGGCGTCGACGGCCGACGCGACCACCGCAGCCGCGGGGGCGACGACGATGCCTGAGCTGCGCACCGTCCTCGTGCCCGACGGCCTGGAGGGCGAACGCGTCGATGCCGGGGTCGCCAGGCTCTTCGGCGTCTCCCGCACCAAGGCCGCCGACCTGGCCGCCGACGGCCACGTCGTGCTCGACGGCAAGGCCGTGGCCAAGTCCGAGCGGCTCTCGGCAGGCTCGATGCTCGAGGTGTCACTGCCCAGCGCCCAGGAGAGCCCCAGCCTGCAGGTCATCGCCCAGCCGGTGCCCGGCATGAAGATCATCCACGACGACGACGACATCGTCGTGGTCGACAAGCCGGTGGGGGTCGCCGCCCACCCGAGCGTCGGATGGACGGGTCCGGACGTCGTCTCGGGACTCGCCGCCGCGGGCTACCGCATCTCCACCTCGGGAGCGCCAGAGCGCCAGGGGATCGTCAGCCGGCTCGACGTGGGCACCTCCGGACTCATGGTCGTCGCGAAGAGCGAGTACGCGTACTCCCGGCTCAAGCACGCCTTCCGCAGCCGCACGGTCGACAAGACGTACCACGCGCTCGTGCAGGGCCTGCCCGACCCGGTGGTCGGCACCGTCGACGCACCGATCGGGCGGCACCCGGGCCACGACTACAAGTTCGCGGTGATGAGGAGCGGCAAGCCGTCGGTGACCCACTACGAGGTCATCGAGGCCTTCCGGCACGCCAGCCTGCTCGACATCCACCTCGAGACGGGCCGCACGCACCAGATCCGCGTGCACTTCGCGGCCCTGCACCACCCGTGCTGCGGCGACCTCACCTACGGCGCGGACCCGAAGCTGGCCGCCCGCCTCGGCCTCGAGCGCCAGTGGCTGCACGCCGTCGGGCTCGGCTTCGAGCACCCGGGCACGGGCGACTACGTCCACTTCGAGAGCCCGTACCCCGAGGACCTGCAGCGGGCCCTGGACGTCGTCGCGACGTTCTAGGACCCTCACCCTCCAGCTGAGGTCGAGAGACGCTCGGTATGCCGTCCGGGCCCCGTCCGTGGGCCCGGACGGTCTCGTCGTGCCCGGGCCGACGACGGGCCCGAGACCCCCGCCGCGACACCCGCGGCGACACCGACTGCGACACCGGCTCCGACACCGACTGCGACACGCCAGGAGTGTCCCCGGCGAGGCTTAGACTCATCCACGATGTCGACCGAAGCCGCCCCGAGAAACGACCAGAACTTCGTGCACCTCCACGTGCACACGGAGTACTCCATGCTCGACGGGGCGGCCCGCATCGGCGACCTCTTCAGCGAGGCGGCCCGCATGGGGATGCCGGCCCTGGCCACCACCGACCACGGCTACGTGTTCGGCGCCTACGAGTTCTGGAAGAAGGCGCAGGGCACCGGCGTCAAGCCGATCATCGGCGTGGAGGCCTACATCACGCCCGGCACCCACCGCAGCGACCGCACCAAGGTCAGCTGGGGCGACGGCGGCCGCGACGACGTCTCGGGCAGCGGCGCCTACACGCACATGACGATGCTCGCGAGCAACAACGAGGGCATGCACAACCTGTTCCGGATGAGCTCCATCGCGAGCCTCGACCAGGTCTACACGAAGTGGCCGCGCATCGACCGCGACCTGCTGTCGACCTACGGCAAGGGCCTGATCGTCACCACCGGGTGCCCCTCGAGCGAGATCCAGACCAAGCTGCGCTTCGGGATGTACGACGAGGCGCGTGAGGTGGCCGCCGAGCTTCGCGACATCTTCGGCAACGAGAACGTCTTCGTCGAGCTGATGGACCACGGCCTCGACATCGAGCGGCGCACCCAGAAGGACCTCATCCGCCTGGCCCGCGACCTCAAGCTGCCGCTCGTGGCCACCAACGACCTGCACTACACCCGGGCCGAGGACGCCAAGGCGCACGCGGCCCTGCTCTGCGTGCAGTCCGGCTCGACCCTGATGGACCCCAACCGGTTCAAGTTCGACGCCGACGACTTCTACCTCAAGTCCGCGCAGGAGATGCGACACCTGTGGCGCGAGCTGCCCGAGGCGTGCGACAACACGCTGCTGATCGCCGAGCGCTGCGAGGTCTCCTTCGAGGAGGGGGAAGGGCGCTACATGCCGCGCTTCCCCTGCCCGCCGGGGGAGGACGAGACGTCGTGGTTCATCAAGGAGGTCGAGACCGGCCTGCAGCGCCGCTTCCCCGAGGGGGTGCCCGACTACGCCCGCAAGCAGGCGGCCTTCGAGGAGGACGTCATCGTCTCCAAGGGCTACCCCGGCTACTTCCTCGTCGTCGCGGACTTCATCAACTGGGCCAAGCGCAACGGCATCCGCGTCGGGCCGGGCCGTGGCTCGGGTGCCGGGTCCATGTGCGCCTACGCGATGGGCATCACCGACCTCGACCCCATCCCGCACGGCCTGATCTTCGAGCGCTTCCTCAACCCCGAGCGCATGTCGATGCCCGACTTCGACGTCGACTTCGACGAGCGCCGGCGCGGTGAGGTCATCCGCTACGTGACGGAGAAGTACGGCGAGGAGCGCGTCGCCCAGATCGTCACCTACGGCACCATCAAGGCCAAGCAGGCCCTCAAGGACGCGAGCCGCGTGCTCGGCCACCCCTTCTCGATGGGCGAGAAGCTCACCAAGGCCATGCCGCCCGACGTCATGGGCAAGGGCATGCCGCTCGCCGACGTCTTCAAGCCCGACTCCAAGCGCTACAACGAGGCGGTCGACTTCCGGGCCGTCCACGACGAGGACCCGCAGGCGCAGGAGGTCGTGGCGACCGCCCTCGGCCTCGAGGGCCTGAAGCGCCAGTGGGGGGTCCACGCGGCCGGCGTCATCATGAGCAGCGAGCCGCTCGTCGACGTCATCCCGATCATGCGCCGCCTGCAGGACGGCCAGATCATCACGCAGTTCGACTACCCCAGCTGCGAGAACCTGGGCCTGGTCAAGATGGACTTCCTGGGGCTGCGCAACCTCACGATCCTCGACGACGCCATCGAGAACATCAAGCTCAACCGCGACGAGGACATCGACCTCGACGCCCTGTCCAAGGACATGACCGACAAGGCCACCTACGAGCTGCTCGGCCGTGGCGACACGCTCGGCGTCTTCCAGCTCGACGGCGGCGGCATGCGCGCGCTGCTGCGCCTCATGCAGCCCGACAACTTCGAGGACATCTCCGCTGCTCTCGCGCTCTACCGACCGGGGCCGATGGGCGTCAACGCGCACACCAACTTCGCCCTGCGCAAGAACGGCAAGCAGGAGGTCATCCCGCTCGACCCGCAGCTGAAGGGCAAGCTGCAGCCCGAGATGGTCGAGGCCCTCGACCCGATCCTGAAGATGACCTACGGCCTGGTCATCTACCAGGAGCAGGTCATGGAGATCGCCCAGAAGCTGGCCGGCTACACCCTCGGCAACGCCGACCTGCTCCGCCGCGCCATGGGCAAGAAGAAGAAGGAGGTGCTCGACGCCGAGTACGTCCCCTTCTCCGAGGGCATGAAGGCCAACGGCTTCAACGAGGCCTCGATCGCCGCCCTCTGGGGTGTCCTCGTCCCGTTCTCGGACTACGCGTTCAACAAGGCGCACACGGCGGCATACGGCCTCGTCTCGTACTGGACCGCCTACCTCAAGGCCAACTACCCGGCCGAGTACATGGCGGCGCTGCTGACGAGCGTGCGCGACGACAAGGACAAGTCGGCGCTCTACCTCAACGAGTGCCGGCACATGGGCATCAAGGTGCTGCCGCCCGACGTCAACGAGTCGATCGCCAACTTCGCGGCCGTGGGCACCGACATCCGCTTCGGCCTCGCCGCCATCCGCAACGTCGGCCTCCCGGTGGTCCAGGCGATCATCAAGGCGCGCGAGGAGAAGGGCGCGTTCGCCTCGTTCAAGGACTTCCTCTCCAAGGTGCCTGCCGTCGTGTGCAACAAGCGCACGATCGAGTCCCTCATCAAGGGCGGCGCCTTCGACTCGCTCGGTGAGTCCCGCCGCGGCATGGTCGAGGTCCACGAGCGCTACATCGACGCCCTCATCGAGGTCAAGAAGCAGGAGGCGATCGGCCAGGACAGCCTCTTCGGCAGCTTCGGTGACGACAGCGCCGCCGACGGGCAGCCGGGCCCGGGCGCCTTCGACGGCCTGCCCCCGGTGCCGACCCTCGAGTGGGACAAGGCGACCCTGCTCTCCTTCGAGCGCGAGATGCTCGGGCTCTACGTCAGCGACCACCCGCTCTTCGGCATCGAGCACATCCTCGCCACGCACGCCGACACCTCCATCGCCGCACTCATGGGCGATGACCCCAAGCCCGACGGCACCCCCGTCACCGTGGCCGGCCTCATCACGAGCCTGCAGCTCAAGCGCACCAAGAAGGGCGACCTCTGGGCGATCGCGACGGTCGAGGACCTCGACGGCGCCGTCGAGTGCCTCTTCTTCCCGTCGGCCTACATGACGTACTCCACGATGCTGGCCCAGGACACCGTGTGCGCGGTCAAGGGCCGGGTCAGCGCCCGTGACGACTCGATCTCGATCTTCGCCCAGGAGCTGACCATCCCCGACATCAAGGAGGGGCCGCGAGGCCCGGTCGTGCTGACGCTGCCCCTCGGGCGGGCCACCCCGGCCATCGCCGAAAGCCTCAAGCGGGTCCTGGGCGAGCACCCGGGGGCCACCGAGGTGCAGGTCAAGCTCACCCAGCCCGGCCGGTCGGTGCTGATGTCGCTCGACGACTCCCTCCGCGTCAACGCGACCTCGGCCCTGTTCGGTGACCTCAAGGCCCTGCTGGGTCCGGCCTGCCTCAGCTGACGGGCCGGCGATGCGCGAGACCGACCGCCGGCGCCTGCGCCGGGCGCGGATGGCAGCCCTCGGGCTCACCCCGCCGCTCGGCACCACCTCGCCGGGCGTGCCGGTGTCGGCGCTCGAGGTCGCTCGCGAGCTCGGGGCCCTCCAGGCCCAGGACTACGCCAGCGGCGCGTGGTCCCTCGGGGTGCGCACCGGCCTGACGCTCCGGCAGGTCGAGCAGGCGGTCGTCGACCGTCAGGTCGTGCGCACCTGGCCCATGCGCGGGACCATCCACTGGGTGCCAGCCGAGGACGCGCGATGGATGTGCGAGCTTCTCGCGGCGCCCCGCAGCACCAGCCTGGCCACCCGGTTCGCGCAGCTCGGGATCACCCGGGCGGATGTGGAGCGGTCCGGCGCCGCGTTCGAGGAGCACCTCGGCCGGCCGATGAGCCGGCCCGACGTCGCGGCCCTGCTCGTCGAGCACGGCATCGACCCGACCGACCAGCGCAACTACCACCTCATCGGCTACCACTGCATGACCGGCCTGATCTGTCAGGGTCCCCTGATCGGCAAGCAGCCGAGCTTCGTGCTCATCGACGCCTGGGTCCCCCACTCGCGCAAGCCATCCCGCGAAGAGGCGCTGGCCATCATGGCGGAGCGCTACGTCCGCGGCCACGGCCCCGTCACCGAGAAGGACCTCGCCGGCTGGCTCCTCAAGCCCTTGTCGTTCACACGGGAGGCCCTGGCGCTCGTGCAGGACCGGCTCGTGCGCGAGGACCTCGACGGGCAGGTGTGGCTCACGCACGTCGACGCTCGCCCCGTCCCCGAGGGCCCCGGTGGCGTGCACCTGCTGCCCCAGTGGGACGAGTTCCTGCTCGGCTACAAGTCACGCGACGTGACCCTGCCGTCCGAGCACTTCGCCAAGGTCGTGCCCGGGCGAAACATGGTGTTCAAGCCGACCCTGGTCGTCGACGGAGAGGTCGCCGGCACCTGGCGACGGGAGCAGAGGCGAGACCGCGTCCGGGTGGAGGTGCAGCCCTTCACCCAGCTGTCCGCCCGACGGTGGCGCGAGGTCGACCGCGCCGCGGCGGCATACGGCGTCTTCCTCGGGACCGAGGCCGAGGTCGTACGCGTCGGGCCGGGACTGCCGGCACCACCGCAGGTCTCGTCGGACGCTGCGGCGCGGACCGGGAGCGGCTGAGTGGCCCGGGGGGCGATCCCGCCGTCGCCACTGCCACCCCGTCACGGCGTGGACGCCCAGCGCTTCCGTATGCCGCAGGGCGGGCCGTGGCCGACCCTGCGCGACCACCTCGTGGAGCGGCTCTCGCCAGGGCTGGCAGCGGACGAGGTCGACCGCATGCTCGAGGCGGGCGAGTTCGTCGACGCGTCAGGGGTCCCGGTGGCTCCGGAGGCGCCGTTCGTGCCGCAGGCGGCCGTCTGGGCGCACCGTGACCTGCCCGACGAGGTCACGCACCCGGACCAGCCGGTCGTGCTGCACGGCGACGAGCGCCTCGTCGTCGTCGACAAGCCCCACGACATGGCCACGATGCCCCGCGGGCGACATGTCGTGCAGAGCGCCTTGGCCCGCACCCGGGTCCTGACCGGTGAGCCCCGCCTGGCTCCGGCGCACCGCCTCGACCGCCCGACGGCGGGGGTGCTGATGTTCACGACCGAGCAACGGTGGCGCGGGGCCTACCAGCGCATCTTCGCCGAGGGCCGGGCGCACAAGGAGTACCTCGCCGTGGCGCCGGTCCGCCGCGGCCTGGCGCTACCTCTCGTGCGCCGCACCCACATCGTCAAGGAGCACGGCACACACCAGGCCCGCGAGGTCGACGGAGCGGTGCCCAACGCCGAGACGCTCGTGGAGCTGCTCGCGACGGCCCGGGGAGCCGGGGGCGAGGACCTCGGCCTCTACCGGCTCAGCCCACGCACGGGCCGTACGCACCAGCTGCGGTGCCAGCTGTACGGCCTGGGCATCCCCATCGTCGACGACCCGCTCTACCCGGTCGAGCGAGACGTGCCCCTCGACGACTTCGGCACTCCGCTGCAGCTGCTGGCGGCCGTCCTCGCCTTCGACGACCCCGTCGACGGGACGCCCCGCAGGTTCGTCAGCAGGCGTCGGCTCTCGGCGTGGCCGGGGGAGTGGCCCCTCTCCTGACCTCCCCGGCGACACCCAGGTCGCGTTCATGCGGCGTTCAGCGCCCCGTGCCTGTCTCGACGCGCGGACGTCGGGGCTCCGGTCTAGGGTGACGCGCAGACCGAGCGGAGGAGCCGGTCACAGGGAGGAAGCACATGCGTCACACTCGTCCTGCCCTGCGCCGGGTCGCCGCGGTCACCACCGCTGCACTCGCCGTGGGCATCACCCCGTTCGCCCTGGCCGCACCGGCCTCGGCGGCGGCCCCGACGGAGCTGTTCATCAGCGAGTACGTCGAGGGCTCGAGCAACAACAAGGCGCTCGAGATCTACAACGGCACAGGCGCGCCCGTCGACCTGGGCGCCGCCGGCTACAACGTGCAGGTCTTCACCAACGGCAGCACGACCGGAGGGTCGCCCATCGCCCTGACCGGCTCCGTCGCGAACGGCGACGCGTTCGTCCTGGCCAACAGCTCCAGCACCAACGACCCGCTGCTGCGGGCGGCGGCCGACCAGCTGAGCGGTTCGGTGACCTACAACGGCAACGACGCCGTGGCGCTGCGCAAGGGCACCACCGTGATCGACGTCATCGGGCAGATCGGCAACGACCCGGGCGCCGCCGGGTGGGGGACCGACCCCGCCAACACGACCGACAACACGATCCGTCGCAAGGCCTCCGTCACCGCCGGCGACCCCGACGGCTCCGACGCCTTCGACCCGGCCGTGCAGTGGGACGGGTTCGCCACCAACACCTTCGACGGTCTCGGCAGCCACGCCGTCGACGGCGGTCCTGCCGCCGACGTCGCGCCCTCGGTCGCCTCGACGACCCCGGCTGACGGCTCGTCGACCGTCGCCGTCGACGCGAGTCCGACGGTCACCTTCTCCGAGCCGGTGACGGCCGCGGCTGGGGCGTTCACGGTGTCCTGCTCGCTCTCGGGCGCCAAGACCCTCGCCGTCGCCGGCGGTCCCACGACCTTCACCCTCGACCCCTCCAGCGACTTCGCCCGCGGTGACGCGTGCACCCTGACCGTGTCGGCGTCCGCGGTGACCGACCAGGACGCGATCGACCCGCCCGACACCCTCCCGGCGGACGTCGTCGTGCGGTTCTCGGTGCCGGCCGCCAACCCGTGCGAGGCCAGTGCGACGCCGGTTCCGGCAATCCAGGGCAGCGGCGCCACCGCGGCGGTCACCGGCTCCGTCACGACCCGTGGCGTCGTCGTCGGTGACTACGAAGGCCCGTCGCCGGCCCTGCGCGGGTTCTTCATCCAGGACCCCACGGGTGACGGCGACCCCGCCACCTCCGACGGCATCTTCGTCTTCGAGGGCAGCAACGCCGACACCGTCCAGCTCGGCGACCTCGTCACCGTCAAGGGCACCGCCGGCGAGAACCAGGGTCAGACGCAGGTCAGCGCGGCCACCATCACGGTGTGCGGCAAGGGCACGGTCACCCCGACGGAGGTCCGCTTCCCCGTCGCCTCGCCGACCGTGCTCGAGCGCTACGAGGGCATGTTCGTCACGCTGCCGCAGGACCTGAGCGTGACCGAGCACTACCAGCTCGGCCGCTTCGGCCAGGTCACGCTCGCCCAGGGTGGCCGCCTCGAGCAGCCGACCAACGTCGTCGCGCCGGGCGCCCCGGCCGCCGCGCTCCAGGCCGCCAACGACCTGCGCAAGATCATCCTCGACGACACGTCACAGGCCCAGAACGTCGACCCCATCGCCTTCGGGCGCGGAGGGCAGCCGCTCTCGGCGGCCAACACCCTGCGCGGCGGTGACATCGTCACCGACCTCACCGGAGTGCTGACCTACACCTGGGGTGGCAACGCGGCGAGCGGCAACGCCTACCGCATCCGTCCGACGAGCGCCGCCGCCACGGTGGACTTCCGGCCGGCCAACCCGCGGCCGGCGACCCCGCCGGCAGTGGGCGGACACGTCCGTGTCGTCGGGATGAACCTGCTCAACTTCTTCAACACGCTCGACACCACCGGCAACAACTGCAAGGGCGGCCTCACCGGTGAGGTCATGGACTGCCGCGGCGCCAACACCGACACCGAGTTCGACCGCCAGTGGCACAAGACGGTCGCCGCCGTCTCGGGCACCGGGGCCGACGTCGTCGCCTTCATGGAGATGGAGAACGACGGCTACGGGCCCGACAGCGCCGAGCAGCTCCTCGTCGACAAGCTCAACGCCGTCGACGGCGCCGGCACCTGGTCGTTCATCGATGCCGACGCGCGCACCGGGCAGACCGACGCCCTCGGCAACGACGCGATCAAGGTGGGCATGCTCTACAAGCCGGCCGCAGTGACCCCGGTGGGCACCACGGCGGCGCTCAACTCCGTGGAGTTCGTGGGTGGGGGCGACCCCGCGCCGCGCAACCGCCCGTCGCTCGCGCAGGCGTTCCGCGACAACACCACCGGCGGCACGTTCGTGGCGGTCGCCGACCACCTCAAGAGCAAGGGCAGCGCGTGCAGCGTTCCCGACGCCGGCGACGGCCAGGGCAACTGCAACGCCGTCCGGGTGCGCTCCGCGCAGCTGCTCGCCGACTGGCTGGCCGGCGACCCGACCGGCACCGGTGACCCCGACGTCCTCATCCTCGGCGACATGAACTCCTACGCCAAGGAGGACCCGATCACCACCCTCGGGAAGGCCGGCTACGCCAACCTCATCGAGCAGCGCAACGGTCGGGAGGCGTACTCCTACGCCTTCGACGGGCAGTGGGGCTACCTCGACCACGCCCTCGGCTCGGCCTCGCTCAGCAGCCAGGTCACCGGGGTCGGCGACTGGCACGTCAACGCCGACGAGCCCGCGATCCTCGACTACAACACCGAGTTCAAGACGCCCGGCCAGGTGACGAGCCTCTACGCGCCCGACCAGTTCCGCATCTCCGACCACGACCCCGTGGTCGTGGGCCTGGACCTGACCAACGCCGCGCCGACCATCGGTTCGGTGACGGGACCGTCCTCGGCCGTGTCGGTAGGCGCCCCGGTGAACGTCGACGCGACCTTCGCCGACGCCGACCGGCTCGACAGCCACACGGCCTCGGTCCAGTGGGGTGACGGGTCCACGTCGGTCGGCACCGTCAGCGGTGACGCCGTGAGCGGCCGCCACGTCTACTCGGCGGCGGGTGTCTACACCGTCACAGTGACCGTCACCGACCAGTGGGGCCACGCCGGCACCGGCACGACGACCGTCGTGGTCTACGACCCCGCCGCCGGGTTCCTCACCGGTGGAGGCTGGTTCACCTCGCCCCAGGGCGCCGTGGCTGGGTCCCCGTCGGCGAGCGGCAAGGCGGAGTTCTCCGTGTCGGCCAGGTATGCCACGGCTGCCGCCCGTCCGGACGGCTCCCTGACGCTGGTGACGCCGGGCCTGGCGCTCGCCTCGACGGGGCTCGACTGGCTCGTCGTCACCGGCAACACCGCCCGCCTCGCGGGCCCGGCGACGGTCGACGGCGCGCCCGGCTACCGCTTCGAGGCGACAGCCACCGACGCGGCGACCGACACGCTGAGCGTCGTCGTCCGTGACGCCTCCGGTGCCGTCGTCTACGACAGCGGCAGCCAGCGGGTCCAGGGCCAGGTCAAGCTGCACTGACCTTGCAGGCCAGTGCTGACGAACGGCGCCCGGCGGGGTCATCTCCCCGCCGGGCACCGTCGCGTCGTGCCTCAGGGTCCGTAGAGTGAGCGGAATGCAGCAACCCCCGACCGCCCGGCGCGACCCTGTCGCCCGCGAGCACCACGGTGACCGCTTCGACGACCCCTACGCCTGGATGGCCGACCGTGAGTCCTCCGAGCTGCGTGAGCTGCTCGTCGCCGAGAACGCCTACGCCACTGAGCGCACCGAGCACCTGCGTCCGCTCGCCGAGCAGGTGTTCGAGGAGTTCCGCTCGCGCATCGAGGAGACCGACCTGTCGGTTCCCGTGCGCCACGACCGGTGGTGGTACTACTCCCGCACCGTCGAGGGCGAGCAGTACGCCGTCGAGGCCCGGGTCGCCGTCGCCGACCACCCGGAGCGGCCCGCTCTGGACGCCGGCCGTCCTCCGGCCGGCGAGCAGGTCCTGCTCGACCAGAACGAGGAGGGCCGCGACCACGAGTTCTTCGCCGTCGGCGCGAGCGAGGTGTCGCCGGCCGGCGACCTGCTGGCGTATGCCGTCGACGTCGTGGGCGACGAACGCTACGACGTGCGTGTCCGCCGGATCGACGACGGCGTCGTGCTGGACGACGTGGTCCGGCGCACCGGTGGCTCGCTCGCCTGGTCGCTCGACGCCCGGTACTTCTTCTACACCCGCGTCGACGAGGCGTGGCGCCCCTTCCAGGTGTGGCGGCACGAGGTCGGCACACCGGTGGAGGGCGACGTCCTCGTGCACGAGGAGGCGGACGAGCGCTTCTTCGTCGGCGTCGGCACGTCCCGCGACGACCGGCTCGTCCTCATCGCGATCGGCTCGAAGACCACGAGCGAGTTCCGCGTGCTCGACGCGGACGACCCGCTGGGGACGCCCCGGATCGTGGCCGAGCGGCGCCACGGTGTCGAGTACGACATCGAGCCCTTCGGCGACCAGCTCCTCGTCACCCACAACGCGGGCCGCGTCAACTTCGAGCTGGCGCTCGCGCCGGTGACGAGCACCTCGGCCGACGACTGGGTGCCGCTCGACGTCACGAGCGAGGACGAGTACGTCACAGGGGCAGAGGGATTCGACGACTTCATCGCCGTCTCACTGCGCCGCGAGGGGGGCACGGGGATCCGCGTCATCCTGCGCGACACCGCAGCCGCCAACGGCCTGGGCGAGGCGCACGACATAGCGGTGGGGGAGCCGATCGGCACCCTCCACGTCGGCGTCAACCCCGAGGCGAGCACGCCGACGCTGCAGGTCGTGCACGAGTCGCTCGTCACGCCGCGCACGGTCGAGGACTACGACGTCCGGTCACGCACCTTCACCCTGCTCAAGCAGCAAACGGTGCGCGGCGACGTCGACGTGCGACGCTACCGGCAGCGCCGCGAGTGGGCCACCGCCCCCGACGGCACGCGCATCCCCATCTCCGTCGTCCACCGGCACGACGTCGAGGCCGACGGGACGGCGCCGGGACTGCTCCACGCCTACGGTGCGTACGGCATCTCGAGCGACCCCTGGTTCTCGGTCCTGCGCCTCTCGCTGCTCGACCGCGGCTGGGTCTTCGCCATCGCCCACGTGCGCGGCGGCTCGGAGATGGGACGGTCCTGGTACGACGACGGCAAGCTCGAGGCCAAGCCCAACACCTTCACCGACTTCGTCGCCTCCGCCGACCACCTCGTCGACAGCGGGATCGTCGCCCCCGACCGCCTTGCGGCAGAAGGCGGCTCGGCCGGTGGCCTGCTCATGGGCGCCGTCGTCAACCTCGCCCCGGAGCGCTTCCGCTTCGTGCACGCGCAGGTCCCCTTCGTCGACGCCCTCACGACCGTCCTCGACCCGAGCCTTCCGCTCACGGTGGTCGAGTGGGAGGAGTGGGGCAACCCGCTCGAGGACCCGACGGCATACGCCCTCATGAAGTCCTACACGCCCTACGAGAACGTGCGTCCGGCCCGACACCCGAGCCTGCTGGTGACCGCGGGCCTGGACGACACCCGCGTCTACGTCACGGAGCCGGCCAAGTGGGTCGCCGCACTGCGGCACGCCGACCAGCAGGTCGAGGACCCCGCCCAGATCCTCTTCCGCACGGAGATGGCCGCCGGCCACGGCGGGCGGTCCGGCCGCTACGACCTGTGGCGCCAGTGGGCCTGGGAGACGGCCGTGCTCATCGACCAGACGTCGTGAGCACGGCCGCCTCCCGGCGCCGTCCGCGGGTCAGGACCCGTAGATCGCGGTGACCCACTCGGGGTGGTCGATGAACGGGTTCCGGTTGTGCTGCCAGGTGTCGTAGATGACCTGGTTGCGCCGCTTCTCGAACGCGTCCGGCGGGTCCTGCAGGTTCCACGCCTTGAGCACCGAGATCCTGCCGATGTAGGGGGCGGTGCCGTTGCCGACGAGGTTGTCGGGCTCGAGGTCGGCGAAGCCGTCGCCGCCGTCCCAGCGCACCGCCATGTAGAAGATCATCCGCGCCACGTCGCCCTTGACGGCGTCACGCGGCTCGAACGAGTCGCCGTCGCTCCGGCAGCCGGTGCACTGGGCGACCGCGGAGCCGCCGTTGTCGAAGTCGAGGTTCCCGCGGGTGCTGTTGACCGTCACGTCCTCGGGCCGCAGGTGGTGCACGTCCGTGCCGGGGCCGTTGACGGTGCCGAAGTCGCCGTGGCTCTTGGCCCAGACGTGCTCGCGGTTCCACTGGTCGACACCGCCGCCGTTGTCCGACTTGGCGATCGAGCGGCCCGAGTAGACCTCGATGACGTCGTTCGGGTTGTTCGGGTCCTGGTCGGTGTCCTTCAGGGCGGTCCAGACCTGGTCGTAGGTCAGGGTCGTGGCACCGCTCGAGATGATCCGGTGCAGCTCGGTGTGCAGGGCGGAGCCGGTCTTGCCGATGGCGGAGGCGTAGTAGGTGGAGTCATAGGGGCTCGTCGTGCCCGTAGGCGCCGGGGCCGTCGTGCTCGTCGCGCTGGTCGGGCTGGTCGTGCTCGTGGGGCTCGTGCTGGTGGAGCTGCCGCTGAACGCGAAAGCAGTGGTGGAGGTCATGCCGGGGTGCGAGAAGTACGCCGACAGCGCGCCCGTGACGTCGAGCTGCCGGCCCATCAGCGACGGGTTGCTCTGCAGCCCCCATGACGACCGGAAGGCCGACGGGACCTGGACGTAGAGCATGCGGCTCGTCGACGTCTCGGACGCCGAGTCGGCGATGGCGAGGGCGTAGTCGTTGGGGAAGCCCGACCGCACGACGGTGCTGGTCCCGGTGGGCTGGCCGACGACGTAGCCGCGCACGGTGGCGCTCTGGCCGTCCTGCGAGCCGATCGCCTGCGAGACGGTGAGAGGAGCCGCGGCCACGAGGGCGGGCGCGGCGGCGCGGGGGAGCGGCGGCCCGGACGCGGGCGTGCCGGCGGCTGCGGTGAGCGCGACGCTCGGGGGCACGAGCGCGACGGTGAGTCCGGTGACGACGGCGGCGAGACGACGCCTGGCGATGACGACGGGCACGGGTTCTTCTGTCCGGAAGGGATGTCCGGTGGTTACCGGACGCTCGGCGCCCGGTGTGTCGGGCGGCGCTCCGAGCGTGGCGGACGGCGTGTGCACACCGGGTCAGTCGTTGGTCTGACCTTCGTCTCGGCCGGTTCAGGATTCGGCAGCCTGCGCGCCCGGGCCTCCGCCGGCTGAGACCGCGGTCCTCGGCAGGTCGAGCGCCTCTTAGACTTGTGACCCATGATGTCCTCCCTCGACCTGCGCGGCCGCACGCTCGACGTGCGCTTCCTGCGCCGGGAACTGCCCCGAGCCGAGTTCGACGTCACGGCCGCCCTCGAGCAGGTGCGGCCGATCTGCGAGGACGTCGAGCATCGCGGTGCCGCGGCGCTGCGCGACCTCGGTGAGCGCTTCGACGGTGTCCGGCCCACGCACCTGCGGGTGCCGCGCGCCGTGCTCCGCTCGGCTCTCGAGCAGCTCGACCCCGACCTGCGCACCGCGCTGGAGGAGTCGATCCGCCGCGCCCGCCTCGTGCACGCCGACCAGCGCCGCACCGACACGACCACCGAGGTCGTGCCCGGTGGCACCGTCGTCGAGCGCTGGGTGCCCGTCGACCGCGTCGGCCTCTACGTCCCGGGGGGTCTGGCCGTCTACCCGAGCAGCGTCGTCATGAACGTCGTCCCGGCCCAGCTGGCCGAGGTCGGCTCGCTGGCCGTCGCCTCGCCGCCGCAGCGCGAGAACGTCGGCGAGTTCGCCGGCTACCCCAACCCGACCATCCTCGCCGCGTGCGAGCTGCTCGGTGTCGACGAGGTGTATGCCGTCGGCGGCGCCCAGGCGGTCGCCATGTTCGCGCACGGCTTCGTCGACGACGACCCCCAGTGGGGCGAGGTCGACGGCGAGCGTGTCGTCTGCGACCCCGTGTCGCTCGTGACGGGCCCGGGCAACATCTGGGTCGTCGCCGCCAAGCGCCTGCTCAAGGGGCTCATCGGCATCGACGCCGAGGCCGGCCCCACCGAGATCGCCGTCCTCGCCGACGACTCGGCCGACCCCGACCACGTCGCGGCCGACCTCGTCAGCCAGGCCGAGCACGACCCGCTGGCCGCGTCGGTCCTCGTCACCGACAGCGAGGAGCTCGCCGAGCGCACCCGTCAGGCGCTCGCCCGCCGCGTGGCGGCCACGAAGCACGCCGAGCGCGTCACCGAGGCGCTCGAGGGCACGCAGTCGCGCATCGTCCTCGTCGACGACGTCGACGCCGGCCTCGACGTCGTGAACGCGTATGCCGCCGAGCACCTCGAGATCCAGACAAGGGACGCCGCCGAGGTGGCGGCCCGGGTGCGCAACGCCGGTGCCGTCTTCGTCGGCCCGCACAGCCCGGTCAGCCTCGGCGACTACGCGGCTGGCTCCAACCACGTGCTCCCGACCGCCGGCTGCGCCTCCCACTCGAGCGGCCTGTCGGTGCAGTCGTTCCTGCGTGGCATCCACGTCGTCACCTACGACGAGCCCGCGCTGCGCGAGATCGCCCGTCACGTCGTGACCCTCGCCCAGGCCGAGGACCTCCCGGCCCACGGCGAGGCCGTGACGGCGCGCTTCGGCGACGAGGTCCCCCGGTGAGCGGGGCCGACCGGGAGACGTCGGCAGGGCAGGAGGTGCAGCGGCTGCTGCGCCCTGACCTGCGCGGCCGCACGCCCTACGGCGCCCCGCAGCTCGACGTCCCCGTCCGCCTCAACACCAACGAGAACTCCTACCCGGTGCCGCAGGTGGTCGTGGACGCCGTCCTCACGGCCCTTGCCGAGGACATCGCCTCCCTCAACCGCTACCCCGACCGCGAGTTCACCGACCTGCGCAAGGCGCTGACGGCATACCTCGAGAAGCAGTCGGGCGTGTCGGTGACGCCCGAGCAGGTGTGGGCGGGCAACGGCTCCAACGAGGTGCTCTCGCACGTCGTCCAGGCGTTCGGCGGCCACGGCCGCACGGCGCTCGGGTTCACGCCGAGCTACTCGATGCACCCGATCATCAGCGAGACGCACGGCATGACGTGGGTGGACGGGCTGCGCTCTGCCGCAACCGAGCCCGACGCCTTCGACCTGACGCCGGAGTCGGCTGCCGCGCAGGCCCGCGAGCACAACCCCTCGGTCGTCTTCCTCTGCTCGCCCAACAACCCGACCGGCACGGCGCTGCCGTTCGAGGTGATCGGTGCGGTGCTCGAGGCGTCGCCCGACGCGATCGTCGTCGTCGACGAGGCGTATGCCGAGTTCGCCCGTCCCGGAACGCGATCCGCGCTGACCCTCCTCGCCGGGCACCCGCGGCTCGTGGTGACCCGGACGATGAGCAAGGCTTTCGCCTTCGCCGGCGGACGCCTCGGCTACCTCGTGGCCGCGCCGGAGCTCGTCGACGCCCTTCGGCTGGTCCGTCTGCCCTACCACCTGAGCAGCCCGACCCAGACGATCGCCCGGGTCGCCCTCGAGCACGCCGACGTCATGCTCGGCACCGTCGAGGTCATCAAGCACCAGCGCGACCGCATCGTCGAGCGCCTGGCCGAGCTCGGTGCGCGACCGGTGGCGAGCGACAGCAACTTCGTGCTCTTCGGTGGTCTGCGTGACGAGAAGGCCACCTGGGAGGCGCTGCTCGACGAGGGCGTCCTCGTGCGCGACATGGGCATCGCCCACCACCTGCGCGTCACGGCCGGGGACCCCGACGAGACGACCGCCTTCCTCGAGGCCATGACGCGCCTCGCCCCCACCCACGTCGAGCGTGAGGAACACCAGGCATGAGCCAGACCACCCCCGCCGGCACGCCGACCGGCCGGAGCCGCACCGCGAAGATCACCCGGACGACCTCCGAGTCGTCCGTCGAGCTGTGGCTCGACCTCGACGGCACCGGCAGGTCCGAGATCTCCACGGGCGTGCCGTTCTACGACCACATGCTCCACTCGCTGAGCAAGCACTCGCTCATCGACCTCACCGTCAAGGCCACCGGCGACGTCGACGTCGACGTGCACCACACGGTCGAGGACACTGCGATCGTCCTCGGCCAGGCCCTGCGCGAGGCGCTCGGTGACAAGTCCGGCATCTCCCGCTTCGGCGACGCCACGGTGCCGCTCGACGAGGCGCTGTGCCACGCCGTCGTCGACGTCGCCGGTCGCCCCTACGTCGTGCACGAGGGGGAGCCGGAGGGGCAGCAGTACGCCCTCATCGGCGGACACTTCACCGGCTCCATGACCCGCCACGTCCTCGAGTCCTTCGCCTACAACGCGGGCCTGTGCCTGCACGTGCGGGTGCTCGCCGGCCGCGACCCGCACCACATCGTCGAGGCGCAGTTCAAGGCCGTCGCGCGGGCGCTGCGCGCCGCCGTCGCCCCCGACCCGCGCGTCGTGGGCATCCCCAGCGCCAAGGGCGCCCTGTGACCGTGCAGGTGTGCCGATGAGCGCTGACGTCGTCGTCCTCGACTACGGCAGCGGCAACGTCCGCTCGGCCGTGCGCGCGCTCGAGCGCGTCGGCGCCAGTGTCACGCTGACCTCCGACCCGGTGCGCGCGCTGGAGTGCGAGGGCCTCTTCGTGCCCGGCGTGGGCAACTTCCACGCCTGCATGGCCGGGCTCGCCGCCGCCCATGGGCCCCGCATCATCGGCCGGCGCATCAGCGGCGGTCGTGCGGTACTCGGGATCTGCGTCGGGATGCAGGTGCTCTTCGACGGCTCCACCGAGCCCTCCGAGCACCCCTTGGAGGGGCTCGCCGAGTGGCCGGGCACCGTCGAGCGGCTGCCCGCCGACGTCGTGCCCCACATGGGCTGGTCCGAGGTGCGCGCGGCCGAGGGGTCCACCCTCTTCGCGGGCGTCGAGCACGAGCGCTTCTACTTCGTCCACTCGTATGCCGTCCAGGACTGGACGCTCGAGGCCACCGGCGCGTTCGCGCGGGTGGCACCCCGGGTCACGTGGGCACATCACGGCGCCGACTTCGTCGCAGCGGTCGAGAACGGTCCGCTCACCGCGACCCAGTTCCACCCCGAGAAGTCGGGCGAGGCAGGTCTGCACCTGCTCGAGAACTGGGTCCGCAGCCTCTGACCCCTGCGATCCCGTCGAGAGGCCACGACCGGCCGCTCGAACCCGTCGAGAGGCCA
The DNA here is from genome assembly GCF_039531305.1 of Terrabacter lapilli. NCBI lineage: Bacteria > Bacillati > Actinomycetota > Actinomycetes > Micrococcales > Intrasporangiaceae > Terrabacter > Terrabacter lapilli. Next base: position 25,772 of record NZ_BAAAPU010000009.1, on the reverse strand, counting down.
CGTCCGGCCGCTCGAACCCGTCGAGAGGCCACGTCGTGCCGCCCATCCCGTGGGCCCGCGCCGACCCGGGGATGCGGCCCACGGCATACTCGGGAGGCCAGTCCACCCCACCGAGGAGCACGCCCCGCGATGACCGCACCGACCGACCAGCCCCGCCTCGAGCTGCTTCCCGCCGTCGACATCTCGGGCGGTCGCGCCGTCCAGCTGGTTCAGGGCGTGGCCGGCAGCGGCGGCGAGTTCGGCGACCCGTGGGAGGCGGCGTCTCGCTGGCAGGAGCAGGGCGCGGAGTGGATCCACCTCGTCGACCTCGACGCCGCCTTCGGCCGCGGCAGCAACCGCGAGCTCATCGCCACGATCGTCGGTCGGCTCGACCTGCAGGTGGAGCTCTCCGGCGGCATCCGCGACACCGAGTCCCTCGAGGCGGCGCTCGCCACGGGCTGCCGCCGGGTCAACATCGGCACGGCCGCCCTCGAGGACCCCGAGTGGACGGCCTCGATCGTCGCGGCGCACGGCGACCGGGTCGCGATCGGCCTGGACGTCCGCGGCACGACGCTCGCGGCGCGTGGCTGGACCCGGGAGGGCGGCGACCTCTGGGAGACCCTCGCGCGGCTCGACGCGGAGGGGTGCGCCCGCTACGTCGTGACCGACGTCAACAAGGACGGCATGCTGCAGGGGCCCAACGTCGGGCTGCTGCGCGAGGTCTGTGCCCGCACCGACCGCCCGGTGGTCGCGAGCGGCGGGGTGTCGACGCTGGACGACATCGCGACGATCCGCGAGCTGGTCGGCGAGGGCGTCGAGGGCGCGATCGTCGGCTCGGCCCTCTACCGGGGCGCCTTCACGCTTCCGGAGGCCCTCGACGTCGCCGGGCGGCCGGGCGCATGACGCCCGCGACACCCGCCCACCACGACGAGTCCGGCCGTCCGGCCGACTCGGCCGGTCAGGCCTGGGAGGGCAAGTCGATCCCATCCCACGGGTTCTCCGGGGACACGGGGGAGGCCGACCAGACCCTCGTGCGCGCGCTCGTCGCCGCGAACGAGGCGCCGGGGGATGAGGCGGAGCTGGCCGTGATGGAGAAGGTCGCGAGGGCCCGGTGGCTCGTGCCGGTCGTCGCCGTGGCGGCCGAGGTCGACGACTCGGGCGCGCACGCTGTGGACACCCGCAGCGACATGGCAGCCGTCACGCTGACCTCACCGGACGGCTCCCGCGCGCTGCCGATGTTCACCTCGCTCGAGAGCCTGGCCGCCTGGGACCCGACCGCGCGGCCCGTCCCTGTCGCAGCGGCATCCGCCGCCCAGGCCGCGATCAGCGAGGAGTGCCAGGTGCTCCTCGTCGACGTCGCCTCCCCGCACGCGGTCGTCCTGCGGCCCAGCATGCTGTGGGCGCTCGCGCAGGAGCGCGCCTGGGAGCCCAGCCATCGTGACGCCCACGTGGCGGCCGCCGTGCGTCGCGCCGTCGAGCCGGAGCCCCAGGTGTCGGCCCACCGTCTCGAGGCGGGGGAGCCGGCCGGCGCGGGCGTCCTGCGCGTCGTCCTGGAGCTCCATCCGGGCCTCGACGCCGAGCAGCTGGGCGCGATCGCCACCCGGATCGGCGAGCGGATCGCGACTGACGGCGAGACCCGTGCGAGGATCGATGCTCTGACGTTCGCGCTCGAAGCGGCGCGCTGAGCACACCACCCGCGGAGGTGCCGCACGTGGACACCACACCACCGACGACGCAGGAGCGCGACCCCGAGCCGCCGCCGCCCGGTCCCTCCGGCCCGCCGGCGTTGCCCTCGGCTCCCTCGGGATCCTCCCTGCCACCCGGGTCCTCGGGCTCGTCCGGCCCCGACGGCTCCGCAGGAGGCAGGACCGGCCGCGGCAACCGCGGCAGTGGTCCGCTCGGGTTCATCGTCGACCCCGCCGTCGACGCCCGGCGCCGCCGCGACCTGCGCCGGATGCGGATGGTCGCGACCGGGCTGCTCGTGTTCGCCGCCGTCGTCTACATCCTGACCCGCGGGCACGACGACGGCCTGCTCGGCTTCGTCAACGCCGGTGCCGAGGCCTCCATGGTCGGTGCCTGCGCCGACTGGTTCGCCGTGACCGCGCTCTTCCGCCACCCTCTCGGTCTGCCGATCCCGCACACCGCGCTGATCCCGCGCAAGAAGGAGATGATCGGGCGCAGCCTCGAGGAGTTCGTCAGCGAGAACTTCATGCGCGAGGACATCATCCGTGAGCGTGTGCTCGACGCGGAGCCCACCCGGCGCGCCTCCGAGTGGGCCCTCGTCCCCGGGCACGCCAAACGCCTCGTCGACGAGGTCGCCACGGTGACAGTCCACGCCCTGCACCGCATCCCCGACGAGGACGTCCGCGCCGTCATCGAGCACGCCCTCCTGCCCCGACTGGCCCAGGAGCCGGTGAGCTCGCTGGCCGGCGGCCTGCTCGACCAGGTGGTGCGCGACAAGGCGCACGTGGGCCTCGTGGACCTGGCCCTGGACGAGATGCGCGTCTGGCTCGTGGACAACGAGGACCTGTTCGAGTCGCTGATCACCCAGCGCGCACCCGCCTGGGTGCCCGACGCCGTCAACGACCTCGTCGCCCGCAAGATCCACGTCGAGGCGCTCAAGTGGCTCGCCGACGTCCGCAACGACCCGCACCACGACGTGCGCCAGGCGCTCGACAAGCTGCTCGTCGACCTCGCCGACGACCTGCAGCACGACCCGGTCACCCAGGCCAAGGCCGAGCGCCTCAAGGAGCGGCTCCTATCCCACCCCCAGGTGGCCGACACCGCCATGTCCCTGTGGGCGTCGTTGCGCGCGGTCGTCATCTCCGCGCTCGAGGACGAGCACGGGCCGGTCCGCGCCCGTGCGGTCAAGGAGGTGACGGCCCTCGCCGAGCGGCTCCTGGCCGACGCCGCGCTGCGCGAACGCATCGACCACCGCATCTGCGACGCCACGGTCTACGCCGTGGAGCGCTACGGCACCGAGCTGACCCGCATCATCAGCGACACCGTCGACCGCTGGGACGGCAAGGAGACCGCCGAGCGCGTGGAGCTGCAGGTGGGCCGCGACCTGCAGTTCATCCGCATCAACGGCACGCTGGTCGGCGGCCTGATCGGCATGCTCATCCACGCCGTCTCGATCCTGCTGCCGTCCTGAGCCTTCCGCCGACCGGAGCCGGCGATGTGGCGCCCGAGCGGGCGTCGGCAGCTCCGTCGGCCGCCCTGTCCGCGAGCCCTGAGGTCAGGCCTGGGCGCCGAGGTTCTCGGTGATCGCGCGAAGGGTTCGGTGCAGGTCGACGAGCTGCTGCCGCGACAGGCCGCTGCGCTCGGCGATGCGCCCCGGGACGTCGCCGAGCTGGCCGAGCCGCTCCCTGCCCACGGGCGTCAGGGAGACGACGACGCGGCGCTCGTCCTCGGGGTCGCGGGCGCGGCCGACGAGGCCCGCGGCCTCCATGCGCTTGAGCAGCGGGGACAGGGTGCCGGAGTCGAGGTGCATGAGCTCGCCGAGCCGTCCCACCGTGACAGGGCCGTGCTCGCCGATCGTCATGAGGGCGATGTACTGCGGGTAGGAGAGCCCGTGCTCCGCCAGCAGCTCGCGGTAGACACCGTCGAACGCCCGCACCGTCGTGTGCATCGCGTAGCAGATCTGGCGCTCGAGGCTCAGGTCTGCCGGAGACGCGGACGTGCCTACGGAGGGCGCATTGGACGGGCTCATGGCTCCAGCGTACTATCAAATTGCGCGCAATTGAATTGTTGCCAACCTAAGGAGTTCCCTTGAGCACCGCCACCCAGACCGCCTCGTACGTCGCCTCCGCGACCGCGTCGGGCCGCGAAGGACGCGCCGTCACCTCCGACGGCCGCCTCGACGTCACGCTGGCCGCCCCGCGCGAGCTCGGCGGCACCGGCGAGGGCACCAACCCCGAGCAGCTCTTCGCCGCCGGGTATGCCGCGTGCTTCGCGAGCGCCCTGGGCCTCGTCGCCCGCAAGCGCCGGGTCGAGGACTTCGACGTGGCCGTGACCGCCGACGTCAGCCTCTCCGGCTCCTCGAGCAGCGGCTTCGGCCTCGGTGTCGTCCTGCACGTCGAGCTCCCCGACGGCATCGACCCCGAGCTCGGTCGCGAGCTCGTCGACACCGCGCACCAGGTGTGCCCGTACTCCAACGCGACCCGCGGCAACATCCCCGTCGAGATCGTCGTCGACTGACGCCGCCCGTCGCCGACCCCGGCACCCCCTGAGAACGAGCACCCCCCAGAACGACAAGGAGAACCATGACCAACCCCCGTGAGGTCCAGCTCAAGAGCCGCCCCGTCGGCTGGCCCACCCACGACGACTTCGAGATCGTCGAGAGCGCCCACGTCGACCTCGCCGACGGCCAGGTCCGCGTCCGCAACGAGGTCATGTCGGTCGACCCCTACATGCGCGGGCGCATGAGCGACGCCAAGTCCTACGCCGAGCCGTACGCGCTCGGCGAGGCCATGAACGGCGGTGCGGTCGGCGTCGTCACCGAGTCGCGAGCCGACGGCATCGAGGTCGGCGCCCACGTGCTCCACGGCCTCGGTTGGCGCGAGGAGGCGGTCCTGGACGCCACCGGCGTGCGCGTCGTCGACACGTCGGTGGCCCCCGCCTCCGCCTACCTCGGCGTGCTCGGCATGACCGGGCTGACGGCATACGCCGGCCTGACCCGCGTCGCGGGGCTCAAGGAGGGCGACGTCGTGTTCGTCTCCGGAGCGGCCGGCGCGGTGGGCAGCGTCGTCGGCCAGGTCGCCAAGGCGCTCGGCGCGAGCCGGGTCATCGGCAGCGCCGGCTCGCAGGAGAAGGTCGACCACCTCCTGAACGACCTCGGCTTCGACGCCGCCTTCAACTACAAGGAAGGCCGGGTGTCCGACCTGCTGCGCGAGGCCGCGCCCGACGGCATCGACGTCTACTTCGACAACGTCGGCGGCGACCACCTCGAGGCCGCCATCGGCTCCCTGCGCCTCGGCGGCCGCATCGCGATCTGCGGGGCCATCTCGGTCTACAACAACACCGAGCCGGCGCCCGGGCCACGCAACCTCGCCCGCCTCATCCAGACGCGCGGCACCATCACCGGCTTCCTCGTCGGCGACCACTGGGACCTCGCGGGGGAGTACGCCTGGCGCGCGGCCGGCTGGATCGCCGACGGCACGCTGACCTCCCGCGAGACGTTCGCGGACGGCATCGACCACGCGGTCGACGCCTTCCTCGGGGTCCTGCGTGGCGAGAACGTCGGCAAGATGGTCGTCCGGCTCTGAGCCGTCGCGCCATCGCGAGAGGGCAGGGAGGGGCGGGTGCCACGGCACCCGCCCCTTCGTCGTCCCGGGCCCTGTCGTCGTCCGGGGCCCGACTCAGCTGCGGAGCAGCTCCTTCGCCTTGTCCGCAGGCAGGAGGTCGTGCCGCAGCGGCTCGCGCACGAACGACCCCGTGCCGTGCGACACCGAACGCAGGTCGATGGGGTAGCGCGACAGCTCCACCTGCGGCACCTCCGCGTGCACCACGGTCCAGCCGCCCTCCGGTCCCATGCCGTCGGCGGGCTCGGTGCCGAGCACCTGCCCCCGCCGCCCGCGCAGGTCCGACATGACGGCGCCGAGGTAGTCGTCGGCCACCGTGATGTCGACGCGGTCGATCGGCTCGAGCAGCGCCATCGTCGTCTCGTTGGCCGCCTCCTTGAGGGCGAGGGCGGCCGCCGTCTGGAACGCGACGTCCGAGGAGTCGACCGAGTGCGCCTTGCCGTCGGTCAGCGTCACCCGGACGTCGACGACGGGGTGCCCGGTCAGCAGGCCCTTCTCGAGCTGCAGCCGCGCGCCCTTCTCCACCGACGGGATGAACTGTCGCGGCACCGCCCCGCCGACCACCTTGTCGACGAACTCGAAGCCGGCCCCGCGGGGGAGCGGCTCGATCTCGATCGAGCAGACGGCGTACTGCCCGTGGCCGCCCGACTGCTTGACGTGCCGGCCCTGCGCCGAGCAGCGGCGCACGAACGTCTCGCGCAGCGCCGTGCGGTAGGGCTCGGCCGTCACGGTCACGCCGAAGCGGTCTGCCAGCTGGCCGATCAGGTGCTCGACGTGTGCCTGGCCCATCGCCCAGAGCACGACCTGGTCGGTCTCACCCGAGTGCTCCATCCGCATCGTGACGTCCTCGGCCACGAGGCGCTGCAGGGCGCCGGCCAGCTTGTCCTCGTCGGACTTCGTCGCGGCGCGGATCGCCACGGGCAGCTGGGGCTCGGGCAGCAGCCAGGGTGCGACCACCGCCGGCCGCTCCGGCGAGGAGAGGGTGTCGGAGGTCTCGGCGCGGGTCAGCTTCGAGACGAGCGCGATGTCGCCCGCGACGGCCGTGCCCCGCGGCCGGTGCTGGTCGAGGAACGGCGAGGCCAGCGGGCCCACACGCTCGTCGTCGTCGTGGGCAGGGTGGCCCGCGACCTCGTGCCCGACGAAGTCGCCGAGGTGCCCGGAGACGTGCACCGTCTCGTCGACCCGCAGGGTCCCGGAGAAGACGCGCACGAGCGAGAGTCGTCCGACGTAGGGATCGGTCGTCGTGCGCACGACCTCCGCGACGAGCGGCTGCGACGGGTCGCACGTGACGTCCTTGACGGCGCCGCCGACCGGCGAGGCGACCGCCGGCAGCGGGTGCACCGTCGGGTCGGGGAACGCGCGCTCGATGATCCCGAGCAGGGCCTCGACCCCGACCCCGGTGAGGGGGGCGACCGGCACGATCGGGAAGAAGGTGCCGTGGCAGATGGCCGTGCGCAGGTCGGCGAGCAGGGCGTTCGTGTCGAGCGGCTCCCCTTCGAGGTACCGGTCGAGCAGGGTCGCGTCCTCGGACTCCTCGATCACCGACTCGATGAGGGCCGCGCGGGCCTCCTCGTGCTCGGACGAGGTCTCGCCCGTGAGCAGACCGACGACGTCGGTCACCGCGCCGCCCTCGATGACCGGCCACAGCGTGGCCCGGGCGTCACCGAACGTGCGCCGGCAGGTCTCGACCGTCGCGGCGAAGTCGGCCCGCGGCTGGTCCAGGTGCGTCACCACCACGGCGCGGGGCATGCCGACGGCGGCGCACTCGCGCCACAGCAGCGAGACCGGACGGTCGATGCCGTCGGCGCCCGAGACGACGAACACCGCGGCGTCGGCAGCTCGGAGCCCGGCCCGCAGGTCACCGATGAAGTCTGGGTAGCCGGGGGTGTCGAGGAGGTTGACGGTGACGCCGCCCGACTCGAAGGAGGCGACCGTCAGGTTGGTCGTGCGCACGTGCTCCGTCGTGCCGGTGCGCTGACCGGACACCCGCGCCGCGACGAGTGCCTCGAAGAGTGCCGTCTTGCCGGCCCCGCCGGGTCCGACCAGCACGACGTTGCGGATGTCCTGCGGCGAGGCGGGGTTGGGGGCCGCAGGAAGGTCTGGTCTGCCGGTTGCTCGCGCCATACCACCACCTTTCTCCTCTCACGCACCCCTCACAAGGACTTTCGCGTATGCCGCCCTGCCGCGTCCGTCACGCCGGCTTTCTCTGTGTCCCCGTCGGCGCCGCAAACCCGCGTGCGCACCGTCGGTGGGCAGTGACAGGCTGGGCTGCATGAACCTCGGGGCCTACCGGCCGGTGCTCGCCGACCGCGACACCCGAAACGCGCTGCTGCTCGGCTTCCTCATCCGCGTGCCGATGTGGGCCGGCGCGGTCATCCTCACCCTGCACGTCGTGACCTCCCTCGGGCGCAGCTACGGCGAGGCGGGCCTCGTCACGGCCGCCTCGACGGTCGCCGTGGCGGTCTCGGGTCCGTGGCGCGGACGTCTCCTCGACCGGATCGGCCTGCGCCGCACCGTGGGGCCCTCGCTCGTCGTGCAGGTCGTGTGCTGGTCGGTCGCGCCGTGGGTGGGCTACCTCCCGCTCGTCGCCTTCGCCGCGCTGGCCGGGCTCTTCGTCGTCCCGACCTTCTCGATCCTGCGCCAGGTCATCATCCGTTCCGTCCCGAGCGAGCAGCGGCGCACGGCCCTGTCGCTCGACTCCTCCGCCACCGAGCTGTCGTTCATGGCGGGCCCGGCCATCGGCGTCTGGCTCGCGACGTCGTGGCAGACCGGGTGGGCGCTGCTCGTCTGCGAGCTCACGTCGGTGGCCGCGGGGTTCGTGCTGTGGCTCGTCAACCCGCCGCTCACCTCCGGGTCCGCCGACGCGTCGCCCGAGCGAGGTCCCCACGACGAGCAGGGCGAGGGCGCCCGGGGCGAGGCCGTCGCGGCGCCGACGGTCCCCGCCGGGGAACGGGCACCAAGGTCCGTCCGGGGGTTGGTCACCGTGCCGGTCGCGGCCGTCCTGCTGGCGGCCGCCTGCTCCACGCTGGTGCTGAGCGGCACCGACGTCTCGATCGTCGCCGCCCTGAGGTCCTTCGGCGCCACCGGCTCCATCGGCTGGGTGCTCGCGCTGTGGGGCGCCGGCTCCCTCGTCGGCGGCCTCGTCTACGGCGCCTGGCACCGGTCCCTGTCGGTGTTCTGGCTGCTCGGCGGCCTGGCCGCCACCACCGCGCCGGTCGCCCTGGCCCTCGGCGTGCCGAGCTTCGCAGTGCTCATCACGGTCTCCGGCTTCCTCTGCGCCCCGACGATCACGGCCACGGTCGAGCAGCTGAGCCGCCTGGTGCCCGAGCGGTTCCGCGGCGAGATGATGGGCTGGCACGGCTCCGCCATGACGGCCGGCTCGGCCGTGGGCGCGCCGGTCGCCGGCTTCGCCATCGACCACGGCGGGTGGCCGTGGGGCTTCGCCGTCGTCTCGGGCCTCGGCGTGCTCATCGCGGCGACCGGCTGGCTCGCCTCGCGCCGCGGGGGCCGCGTCGCAGCGAGCCGAACGGCTCCGGGACCAGGAGCCGCACCAGCAGCTCCACCAGTCGGGGTTGCGCCGACCGATTCGGAGCGTGGCCTCCCGGCTGCTAGCATGGGTGACTGACCAGCCGTCACATGTGCATCCGCTCCGGCGGGCGCGTGTGACGACGTGCAAGAGAAGCTCGCTTCCACCCGCGTCGACCTCACGGTTGCCGGGTCAAGGTCTGCTCGACCGGATGTCCCTCGGGGCGCACGAGTCGAGCCGTGTGACGTGACGTCGTTCGTCCGGCATACGCGACCCTTGGGCTCCTCGTGCACACACGGGGAGCCTTTTTCTCGTTGTGGTCGCGGCAAGGACTGGCACCACACCCGTCTGGTCACCACGTTTCACGATCTAAGGAGCACCACATCAGCGAGCCTCGCATCAACGAGCGCATCCGGGTCCCGGAAGTGCGCTTGGTTGGCCCCAACGGCGAGCAGGTCGGCATCGTCCGCGTCGAGGACGCGCTGCGTCTGGCCGAGGAGGCGAACCTCGACCTCGTCGAGGTGGCCCCCATGGCCAAGCCGCCGGTCGCCAAGCTCATGGACTTCGGCAAGTTCAAGTACGAAGCCGCCATGAAGGCACGGGAAGCGCGCAAGAACCAGGTCAACACCGTCATCAAGGAGATCAAGCTCCGTCCGAAGATCGACCCGCACGACTACGGCACCAAGAAGGGCCACGTCGAGCGGTTCCTCAAGGCCGGCGACAAGGTCAAGGTGACGATCATGTTCCGTGGTCGCGAGCAGAGCCGCCCCGAGCTGGGGCGCCGCCTGCTCGAGCGCCTCGCCGAGGACATCGCCGAGCTCGGCTTCGTCGAGTCGGCCCCGAAGCAGGACGGCCGCAACATGATCATGGTGATCGGCCCGACCAAGAAGAAGGCCGAGGCCAAGGCCGAGCAGCGTCGCTCACGTGAGCAGCACGAGCAGCGACCTGCCGGCGAGCAGACCGGCGAGCAGACCGGCGAGCAGGTCACGCCCGGCGAGCAGCCGGCGGCCCAGGCCCCGCAGACCGACGAGGCCACCGCAGCCGCCGAGTGACCGGCGGTCGGTGACCGGCCGGTGGCGCGAGCTGCCGGCACGACAGACCACGTGCGTCCACTGACGCACGCAACACGAAGGAGATCGGCCCCCATGCCGAAGATGAAGACGCACAGCGGTGCGAAGAAGCGTTTCCGCCTGACCGGTACCGGCAAGGTCATGCGCGAGCAGGCCGGCGGCCGTCACCTGCTCGAGCACAAGTCGAGCAAGAAGATGCGTTCCATCGCGAACGACGTCGAGCTCGCCAAGCCGGACGCCAAGAAGGCCAAGAAGCTCCTCGGCAAGTGAGCCGGGACCCCCACCCATCAGCACTTCGCTGAGCAGCCGGGTCCCCGGTAGGCCAGCAGCAGCAAGCACTGCGTCAAGCAGAGAAGGAGTATTCACGTGGCACGCGTGAAGCGGGCGGTCAACGCCCAGAAGAAGCGTCGCGTCGTTCTCGAGCGCGCCAGCGGTTACCGCGGTCAGCGGTCGCGTCTCTACCGCAAGGCCAAGGAGCAGGTCACCCACTCGCTGGGCTACGCCTACCGTGACCGTCGCGCCAAGAAGGGCGACTTCCGTCGTCTCTGGATCCAGCGCATCAACGCCGCCGCCCGCGCCAACGGCATGACCTACAACCGGTTCATGCAGGGCCTCAAGGCCGCCGGTGTCGAGGTCGACCGCAAGATCCTCGCCGACCTCGCCGTCAACGACGCGCCGGCCTTCGCCTCGCTCGTGGAGCTCTCGCGCGCCAACGTCCCTGCCCAGGCAGAGGCCAAGGCCGCCGGCGACGCCGCCTGAGCGCTGTCCGACACGACGCACAGACCACCGAAGCGCCGGGACGCCCCGTGCTGACCAACCCCCGATCCGATCGGGTCAAGGCAGTGCGGGCGCTGTCCCGGCGCTCGGTGCGTTCCCGCACCGGCGAGTTCCTCGCCGAGGGTCCGCAGGCGGTCCGTGAGGCGGTCGCCTTCCGCCCGGACCTGGTCCGCGACGTCTACGTCACACCCGAGGCCGCGCAGCGGCACACCGCCATCGTCGAGGCCGCTCAGGCGGCCGGCCTCCGTGTCCACGACGTGAGCCCGGACGTGCTCGCCGCGATGTGCGACACGGAGTCCCCACAGGGGATCGCTGCCGTATGCCGGGTGCTCGACGTCCCCCTGCACGAGGCCCTCGCGGACCTGCCGCCCGACGCCCTCGTGTGCGTCCTGACCAACGTGCGCGACCCCGGCAACGCCGGCACGGTGATCCGGGGCGCCGACGCGGCCGGCGCGGATGCCGTTCTCGTCAGCGACGCGAGCGTCGACGTCTACAACAGCAAGGTCGTGCGGTCCACGGTCGGCTCGCTGTGGCACCTGCCGCTGAGCGTGGGGGCGCCGGTCCCCGAGATCCTCGCGGCCCTGAGGGAGCGGGGAGTGAGGCTGCTCGCCGCCGACGGGGCGGGGACCACCCTGCTCCACGACGCGGACCTCTCCGGGGCGCACGCCTGGGTCATGGGCAACGAGGCCTGGGGCCTCCCGCAGGAGGTGCGCGACGCCTGCGACGACGTCGTGCGGGTCCCGATCCACGGCCACGCCGAGTCGCTCAACCTGGCGATGGCGGCGACGATCTGCCTCTACACCTCGGCCGAGGCGCATCGCAGCGCCCGCTGACCGTCCCCTTCTCGCAGCCTCGTGACTATTGTCGGCACATGACCTCCGTCGACGCGTCCGGTGCGGCACCCTCCGGACCGGCGACGCTCCAGGTGGCAGAGCCGGTCGACCCCGCGGAGCTGGCCCGCCTGGCCGAGCTGCTGCCCGACGGCCTGGTCGTCGTCGACGCCGATCACCGGGTCACGCTCGCCAACGCCGAGGCCCTTCGCGTCCTGGGCTGCGAGGCCGAGGACCTCGTCGGGCGCAGCCTGGCCGAGGGGCTGCCGCTCACCGACAAGTACGGACGGGACTGGTGGGCGCACAGCGACCCGTGGACGGGCCCGCGCACCCGCACCGGTCACCTCGAGACGCTGCTCGTGGCACCCAGGGGTCACGAGGTGCTCGTCACCGCCCGCTACCTGCGCTCTGCCGAGACCGGCACCGTCGAGCAGGTCCTCGTCGGCCTGCGCGATGCCGAGGCCCGCCAGCGCGCGGAGCGGGACCAGGCGAGCGTCCTGTCGACGGTGGCGCACGAGCTGCGGGCGCCGCTCACCTCCGTGACCGGCTTCACGAGCAGCCTGCTGCGGCGGTGGGACCGCTTCAGCGACGAGCAGAAGCGACTGATGATCGAGACCATCGAGGCCGACGCGACGCGGCTCACGCGCCTGATCACCGAGCTGCTCGACATCTCCCGGCTCGACTCCGACAGCCTCAACCTGCGCCTTGGTCCCGTCGACCTGCACGGTCTGCTGCGCACCCACATGGTGCGCTACGAGCTCGGGCGCACCGCCGGCGCCGTCCAGCTGCGCCTCGGCGAGTCAGCGACTCGTGACGGGCTGCCGCAGATGTGGGCCGACACCGACCGCCTGGAGCAGATCTTCTTCAACCTCATCGAGAACGCCCTGACGCACGGCGGCGGCGGCGTCACGGTCACCCTCGACCGCGGGGACGCGCTCGACGGCTCACCCGAGTCGGTCGTCGTGTTCGTCGACGACGAGGGGGACGGCATACCCGCAGGCGACCGCGAGAAGATCTTCGGGCGCTTCTGGCACGGTCCCTCCAACGCGAGCACGGGGCTCGGGCTCTACGTCGTGCGGGGTCTCGTCGAGGCCCACGGCGGCACGGTGACGGTCACCGACAACAGCGCCGGCGGAGCGCGTTTCGTCGTCCGTCTCCCGGCCGGCCTGCCGGCGGTCCTGGGTGGCTGACGGCGCGCGGGCGGCCGGACAACCCGTTCGACGGCGCCCCTAGACTGGTGCGCACGCACGCACCCGCCCGCCTCGTGTGGACGGGTCGTCGGCACGAGGTCGGCTTGACGCGACCCGGCGCCGACGCGCGGCCGACCCCGTGAACCCCAGCGAGAGCAGCGAACGCACGCCGATGTCCGGACCCAACACGAACTACGACCCCGTCGAGGTCTCCGCGCTCGACCCGGCCAACGTCGACGCCGCCGTGGAGCAGGCCCTGGCCGCGATCGCAGCCGCAGCGTCCCTCGACGACCTCAAGGCCGCCCGCATCGCCCACCAGGGCGAGAAGAGCCCGCTGGCCCTCGCCAACCGCGAGATCGGCGCCCTGCCGCCCAGCGCCAAGGCCGAGGCCGGCAAGCGGGTCGGCCAGGCCCGCGGGCGGGTGGGACAGGCCATCGCGTCCCGGCAGGCCGAGCTCGAGGCCGAGCGCGACGAGCGCATCCTCGTCGAGGAGCGCGTCGACGTCACCCTCCCGGCGCTGCGTCGGCAGCCGGGCGCCCGGCACCCCATCGAGCTGGTCGCCCAGCGCCTGGCCGACGCCTTCGTCGGCATGGGCTGGGAGGTCGCCGAGGGCCCCGAGCTCGAGAGCGAGTGGCTCAACTTCGATGCCCTGAACCTCGGCCCCGACCACCCGGCGCGGCAGATGCAGGACACCTTCTTCCTCGACCCGGTCGACTCCGGCCTCGTGCTGCGCACGCAGACCTCGCCGGTGCAGATCCGGACCATGCTCGAGAAGGAGCCCCCGATCTACGTCGTCGCCCCGGGCAAGGTCTTCCGCACCGACGACCTCGACGCGACGCACACGCCGGTCTTCCACCAGATCGAGTGCCTGGCCATCGACAAGGGCCTCACGATGGCCCACCTGCGCGGGGCGCTCGACGCGTTCGTGCGCATCATGTTCGGCGAGGACACCCGCACCCGCGTGCGTGCCTCCTACTTCCCGTTCACCGAGCCGTCGATGGAGACCGACTTCGTCTGCTTCGCCTGCCACGGCGAGGGCCACGACGACAGCGGCGGCCAGTGCCGCAGCTGCGGCGGCTCCGGCTGGATCGAGCTCGGCGGCTCCGGCATGGTCAACCGCAAGGTGCTGCGCGCCTGCGGCATCGACCCCGACGTCTACTCCGGGTTCGCCTTCGGGCTCGGCATCGAAAGGGCGCTCATGCTGCGTCACGGCGTGCAGGGCATGCACGAGATGGTCGAGGGCGACGTGCGCTTCTCGCAGCAGTTCGGGATGGAGGTCTGACATGCGTATGCCGCTGCGCTGGCTCGCCGAGTACGCCGACGTCGCCCCGGGCACGACCGGGGCCGACGTCGCCGCCGCGCTCGTCTCCGTCGGCATCGAGGAGGAGGACCTCCACGGTGGCGACATCACCGGTCCTCTCGTCGTGGGCAGGGTCCTCGACTTCGTCGAGGAGCCCCAGAAGAACGGCAAGACCATCCGCTGGTGCACCGTCGATGTCGGCGAGAACGGCCAGATGCTGACCGAGGGCAAGCACCAGGAGATCGTCTGCGGCGCCCTGAACTTCGAGGTCGGAGACCTCGTCGTCGTCGTGCTGCCCGGGGCCACGCTGCCGGGCGGCTTCCACATCAGCGCGCGCAAGACGTACGGCCACGTCTCCAACGGCATGATCTGCGCCGAGGACGAGATCGGCCTCGGCAGCGACCACGAGGGCATCATCGTGCTCTCCCGCCTGCTCGGCGAGGAGGCGGCGGCCGGTCTCAAGCCCGGTGACGACGCCATCGCCCTGCTCGGGCTGGGCGAGGAGACCATCGAGGCCAACGTCACGCCCGACCGCGGCTACTGCTTCTCGGTGCGCGGCCTCGCCCGCGAGTACTGGCACGCGCAGGGCAGCCCCGCCGGCGGCTACCGCGACCCGGCCTTGGTCGAGACGCCGGCCGCCAACGACTCCGGCTACCCCGTGCGGGTCGACGACGCCGCGCCCATCGACGGGATGACGGGCTGTGACCGCTACGTCGCCCGCGTCATCCGCGGCATCGACCCGACGCGGCCGAGCCCGGCGTGGATGCAGCAGCGGCTCACGGCCATGGGGATGCGCCCCATCTCGCTGGCCGTCGACGTCACGAACTACGTCATGCTGGCCGTCGGGCAGCCGCTGCACGCCTTCGACCTCGACAAGCTCTCCGGCTCTGTCGTCGTGCGGCGCGCCCGGGCAGGGGAGAGCCTCACCACCCTCGACGACGTCTCGCGCAAGCTCTCGCCCGAGGACCTGCTCGTCACCGACGGCGGCGAGCGCGTCCTGGCGATCGCCGGCGTCATGGGCGGTGCGTCCTCGGAGGTCGACGACTCGACCACCGACATCCTCATCGAGTCGGCGCACTTCGACCCGACGTCGGTGGCACGGACGTCCCGCCGCCACAAGCTCGTGACGGAGGCCTCCAAGCGCTACGAGCGCGGGGTCGACCCGAGGCTCGCCCCGGCAGCCGCCCAGCTCGCCGTCGACCTCCTGGTCGAGCACGGGGGCGGCACCGTCGACGAGGGCGTGACCGACGTCGACCACACGACCGAGCCGTCGGCATACCTCCTCGACGTCACGGAGCCCGGCCGCATCGTCGGTCTCGACTACCCGCGGGAGCGCGTCGTGCAGATCCTGCGCGACCTCGGCTGCACGGTCGACGAGACGGGCGAGGGCACCGACGACACCCACGTGCTGGTGACGCCGCCGTCGTGGCGCCCCGACCTCGTGGACGGCCCCGACTACGCGGAGGAGGTCGCGCGGATCGACGGCTACAACAACATCCCGTCGATCACCCCGACGCCCGTGGGGGGCCAGGGCCTGACCCACGGCCAGAAGACCCGCCGGGTCGTTGCCAACGCGCTCGCGGGCGCGGGCCTGACCGAGGTGCTCACCTACCCGTTCGTCGCCGAGTCGGTCGCCGACGACCTGATGCTCCCGGCCGACGACGACCGTCGTCACGCTGTGCGGATCGCCAACCCGCTCAGCGAGGAGCGTCCGCTGCTGCGCACCTCCGTGCTCGCGAGCCTCGTCGACGCGCTGCGCCGCAACGTGGCCCGCGGCCACAAGGACGTGTCGGTCTACGAGCTGGGGCTCGTCTTCCGCCCCGGCGGTCCCCTCGCGAAGGCGCCGATCCCCAGCGTGCTGAGCCGTCCCGACGACGAGACGCTCGAGCAGCTGTATGCCGCCGTGCCCGCCCAGCCGCGCCACGCCGCTCTGCTCATGACCGGCCAGGTCGAGCCGGCCGGCTGGTGGGGCCCGGGCCGGGCCGCGGACTGGAGCGACGCCGTCGCCGCCGTCGAGACCGTCGCCACGGCGCTCGCGGTCCAGGTCGTCGTGGCCGCCGACTCCGGGCACGCGCCGTGGCACCCGGGCCGCTGCGCACGGATCACGCTGACCGACGGCACACTCGTCGGCCACGCGGGTGAGCTG
Source organism: Terrabacter lapilli (assembly GCF_039531305.1). Lineage (NCBI taxonomy): Bacteria > Bacillati > Actinomycetota > Actinomycetes > Micrococcales > Intrasporangiaceae > Terrabacter > Terrabacter lapilli. The sequence goes on along the minus strand of NZ_BAAAPU010000009.1, from coordinate 9,651 downwards.
CACCCGAAGGTGCTCGCGGCGCTCGACCTGCCGGCACGCACCGTCGCGGCCGAGTTCGACGTCGACGTGCTGGTGGCGGCGAGCGCCGAGCCCGTGCAGGCGCGTCCGTTCTCGACGTTCCCACCGGCCATGACCGACATCGCGCTGCTCGTCGACTCGACGGTCCCCGCAGCCGACGTCGAGGCGGCGCTCCGGCGCGGTGCAGGGGCGTCGCTCGAGTCCGTGACGCTCTTCGACGTCTACGAGGGCGAGCGGATCGAGGCGGGCCACCGTTCCCTCGCCTACCGCCTCACCTTCCGGGCGCCGGACCGGACACTGACCACCGACGAGGTCAACGGCTTCCGCGACGCGGCGGTCGCGGCGGCCGCCGAGGCGACGGGAGCCGTCCAGCGCTGATCCGCTGATGCACGAATATGCACGCGCGTGTATAGTCATGCATCGTGATCAGGGCAGCAGTTGCGGGGGCGAGCGGCTACGCCGGAGGAGAGATCCTCCGGCTGCTGCTCGCCCACCCGCGGTTCGAGGTCGGCGCCGTGACGGCGGCCAGCAGTGCGGGTGAACGGCTCGGGGGCGTCCACCCGCACCTCGTGCCCCTCGCTGACCGGGTGCTCGAGGCGACCACGCCCGAGACGCTCGCCGGGCACGACGTCGTCTTCCTGGCCCTGCCGCACGGCCACTCCGGTGGCATCGCGGCGCAGCTGCCCGACTCGGTGGTCGTCATCGACTGCGGCGCGGACTTCCGCCTCGAGTCCGAGGATGCCTGGACGTCCTTCTACGACACGGCGTATGCCGGGTCCTGGCCGTACGGCCTTCCCGAGCTCCCCGGCGCGGCCGGGTCGGTGCAGCGGGAGCGGCTCGCAGGTGCTCGGCGCATTGCCGTGCCCGGCTGCTACCCGACCGGCATCTCCCTGGCGCTCGCGCCCGGGTTCGCCGCGGGCCTGCTCGAGACCGACGACGTCGTGGTGGTCGCGGCGTCCGGCACCTCCGGCGCGGGCAGGTCGCTCAAGCCGCACCTGCTCGGCAGCGAGGTGATGGGGTCGATGTCGCCGTACGGTGTCGGCGGGGTGCACCGGCACACGCCCGAGATCGAGCAGAACCTCTCACGCGCCGCCGGCGAGCCGGTCTCCGTGTCGTTCACGCCGACCCTCGCGCCCATGCCGCGCGGCATCCTCGCGACGTCCACCGCGCGGCTCCGGGAGGGCGCCGACCCCGCTGCCGTGCGCGCGGCGTGGGAGAAGGCCTACGCCGACGAGCCGTTCGTCCACGTGCTGCCCGAGGGCTCCTGGCCGGCAACGGCGTCCGTGGTGGGGAGCAACCACGTGCTGCTGCAGGTCGCCGTCGACGAGCGGCTGCGCCGGGTCGTGGTCGTGTCGGCCGTCGACAACCTGACCAAGGGCACCGCCGGCGCCGCCGTGCAGTGCGCCAACCTCGCCCTGGGCCTCGACGAGACCCTCGGCCTGCCGATCGCGGGAGTCGCACCGTGAATGCTCCCGCCAGCCCCGGTCACGGTGTGCCGCGGGTCGAGCTGCCGGCGGGCTTCCGGGCAGCCGGCGTCACGGCCGGGCTCAAGGCCAGCGGCAGCCCGGACCTCGCGCTCGTCGTCAACGACGGCCCCGACCACCACGCCGCTGCCGTCTTCACGACCAACCGGGTGGAAGCGGCCCCGGTGACGTGGTCCCGCCAGGTGGTCGCGGACCGCAGGGCCGACGCCGTGGTGCTCAACTCCGGCGGCGCCAACGCCTGCACTGGTGCGCAGGGGTTCCTCGACACCCACCGCACCGCCGAGCACGTCGCGGAGGTCCTCGGCATCTCCGCCGGAGACGTCGTCGTGTGCTCCACGGGGCTCATCGGCGAGCTGCTCCCGATGGACAAGGTCACGGCGGGCGTCGACGCGGCAGCCGCGGCGCTCTCGCGGTCCGGCCACGAGGACGCGGCTGTCGCCATCAAGACCACGGACACCGTGCACAAGGTCGCGGCCCACACGGGGAAGGGCTGGTCGGTGTCCGGCATGGCCAAGGGCGCGGGGATGCTCGCACCCGCACTGGCGACGATGCTCGTCGTGCTGACGACCGACGCCGTCGTCGAGCCGGCAGAGCTCGACGAGGCCCTCCGATCGGCCACCGCCGTCTCGTTCGACCGCATCGACTCCGACGCGTGCATGTCGACCAACGACACCGTCGTCGTGCTGGCCTCCGGGGCCTCGGGGGTCCGCGTCGAGCGGGCACAGCTCTCCGAGGCACTGACCGCGGTGTGCGCGTCCCTCGCGCGTCAGCTCGTCGCGGACGCCGAGGGCGCGGCCCACGACATCGCCATCGAGGTGGTGGGCGCCGCGAGCGTCGACGACGCCTTGGAGGTGGCCCGCGCCGTGGCCCGCAACAACCTCTTCAAGTGCGCCGTCTTCGGCAACGATCCCAACTGGGGGCGGGTGCTGGCCGCCGTGGGCACGACCCGGGCGGCCTTCGACCCGAGCGTCCTCGACGTGGCGATGAACGGCGTCCAGGTCTGCCGCTCCGGCGGCGCGGGCGAGGACCGCGGCCTGGTCGACCTCGCCCCGCGGCAGGTGCACGTCCTCGTCGACCTGCACGCCGGCCACGAGAGCGCCACGATCTGGACCAACGACCTGACGCACGACTACGTCCACGAGAACTCGGCCTACAGCACATGAACGCCCACCGGAGCACCAGCAGCACCAGCGGCGCCGGCACCGCTGGCACCGCCGGCAAGGCCGGCACCGGCGGCGGCGAGCAGCTCACCAGCGTGCGCGGCCTCATCGACGCCGCCGCGATCCGCGTCGCCGCAGGCAAGGCCGCGACCCTCGTCGAGGCGCTGCCGTGGCTCGAGCGCTTCCGCGGCGCGCTCGTCGTCGTCAAGTACGGCGGCAACGCCATGGTCGACGACGAGCTCAAGGCCGCCTTCGCCCAGGACATCGCCTTTTTGCGGTATGCCGGCCTGCGCCCCGTCGTCGTGCACGGCGGCGGCCCGCAGATCAAGGCGATGCTCGAGCGGGTCGGGCTCGAGAGCGAGTTCAGAGGCGGCCTGCGCGTCACCACGCCCGAGGTCATGGACGTGGTGCGGATGGTGCTGACCGGGCAGGTCGGCCGCGAGCTGGTGGGCCTGCTCAACCAGCACGGCCCGATCGCCGTCGGCCTCTCCGGCGAGGACGCGGCCCTGCTCGGCGCTCGTCGGCGCGGCACCGTCGTCGACGGCGAGGAGGTCGACCTCGGCCTCGTCGGTGACGTCGAAAGCGTCAACCCGTCGGCGATCCTCGACATCCTCGACGCCGGACGCGTGCCGGTCGTCTCCACCGTGGCCCCCGACCTCGACGTCGAGGGCCAGGTGCTCAACGTCAACGCCGACACCGCCGCGGCCGCGATCGCCGTCGCGCTCGAGGCCGAGAAGCTCGTCGTGCTCACCGACGTCGAGGGCATCTACGCCGACTGGCCCGACCGTGGCTCGCTGCTGTCGACGATCACCGTCGGCGCAGCCCGCGAGCTGCTCTCGCGCGTCGACCACGGCATGGTGCCCAAGCTCGAGGCGTGCATCCGAGCCGTCGAGGGGGGCGTGCCGCAGACGCACGTCGTCGACGGCCGCAAGGCGCACTCGATCCTGCTCGAGATCTTCACCGACGAGGGGATCGGCACCATGGTGCTGCCCGAGATCACCGGCTCGGCTCCCCCCGCATCTCGGTCCGGCGACGCACCGTCGTGCCCGCCGTCCCCGTCCACCGCCACGTCGGAGGAGGCCTCATGACGACGGGCAGCGACCTGCTCGGCCGGTACGCCGGAGCCATGGTGCAGGTCTTCGGCACGCCGCAGCTCGTCCTCGCCTCCGGGCAAGGATGCTGGGTCACCGACGTCGACGGCAGGCGCTACCTCGACCTGCTCTCCGGCATCGCCGTCAACGCCCTCGGCCACGGCCACCCGGCGCTCGTGCAGGCCGTCGCCAAGCAGGCGGAGTCGGCGATCCACGTCTCGAACTTCTTCACCTCCGAGCCGGCGATCGCCCTCGCAGAGCGGATCCTCGCCATCTCGGCGGCTCCGGCCGGCTCCGGCGTCTTCTTCGCCAACTCCGGCACCGAGGCCACCGAGGCCGCGATCAAGCTGTCGAGGCGCACCGGGCGCACCCGCATCGTCGCGCTCGAGGGCTCCTTCCACGGCCGGACCACCGGGGCCCTGGCCCTGACGCACAAGGCCGCCTACCGGGAGCCGTTCGAGCCGCTGATCCCCGAGGTCGTCTTCGTCCCGCCGAACGACGCCGACGCCCTGCAGGCTGCCGTCGACGACACCACCGCGGCGCTGTTCGTCGAGCCGATCCAGGGCGAGGCCGGCGTGCGCGAGCTCACCGCCGACTACCTGCGGCTCGCCCGCCGACTCACGACCGCCCACGGTGCCCTGCTCGTCGTCGACGAGATCCAGACCGGCATCGGCCGCACCGGCGACTGGTTCGCGCACCAGGCCTCGGGGATCGTGCCCGACGCCATGACCCTGGCCAAGGGGCTCGGCGGCGGCGTGCCCGTCGGAGCCCTCGTGACCTTCGGCCCGGAGGCGACCGCCCTGCTCACGGCCGGCCAGCACGGCACCACCTTCGGCGGCAACCCGCTGGCCTGCGCGGCCGGGCTCGCAGTCCTCGACACCATCGAGCGAGACCGCCTGCTGGAGCACGTGCGCCGCGTCGGCGCGCTCCTCGACGGCGTGCACGTCGCCGGGGTGGCCGGCACCCGTGGCCGCGGGCTCCTGCGCGCGGTCGAGCTCGACGGCATACCCTCCTCGGCCGTCATGGCGGCGGCCCGCGAGGCGGGCTTCATCGTCAACGCCGTCACCCCGACCGCGCTGCGGCTGGCCCCGCCGCTCGTGATCTCCGAGGAGGAGCTGCAGGGCTTCCTCGACGCCCTCCCGGCGATCCTCGACGCGGCACGGACCGCAGCGGGGGCGGCGTCGTGAGCCGCACCCAGCGCCAGCGGCGCATCGTCGAGCTGCTCGGCGCCCACGAGGTGCACAGCCAGGGCGAGCTGTCCGACCTGCTCGTCGCCGAGGGCACCGAGGTGACCCAGGCGACGCTGTCGCGTGACCTCGTCGAGCTCGGCGCCGTCAAGGTCAGGCGCGGACGCGCCCTGGTGTATGCCGTCCCGGGGGAGGGCGGCGAGGTGACCGCCGTCGGCTCGATCGGCGACGCCGCCTCGGCCCGGCTCCGCCGCACCTGCGAGGAGCTCCTCGTCTCCGCGGTCGCCGCCGACAACCTCGTCGTGCTGCGCACCCCGCCCGGTGCCGCCAACTACCTGGCGTCCGCGATCGACCAGGCGCGCGACCCCGACGTCGTCGGCACCATCGCCGGCGACGACACGATCCTGCTCGTGACCGCCGGCGCGAAGCAGGCCGGCGCGGTCGCCGAGCGGCTCCACGCGCTTGCCGGAAGCCGCGACTGAGCTGCACCCCCGCGCGGGAGCCGCCCCGTCGAACCGGCAGACTCTTGCGCGACGGCGTCGACGAACGCACCCGATGACCCACACCCCACCCCCGAGGAGACTCGCATGACCGACGCCACCGGCACGACCTCGGACGACGGAAGCGAGGCCGAGGCGGGCGCCCCAGCCGCGCGGGTGAGCCTGTGGGGCGGCCGCTTCGCCGGCGGCCCCGACCAGGCGCTCGCGGCCCTGTCGAAGAGCACGCACTTCGACTGGCGGCTCGCACCGCACGACCTCGCCGGCTCGCGTGCCCACGCGCGCGTGCTGCACGCTGCGGGGCTGCTCTCCGACGAGCACCTCGCCGGCATGCTCGACGGCATCGACCGGCTCGAGGCCGACGTGGTGTCCGGCGCCTTCGTCCCCGCTGAGGACGACGAGGACGTCCACACCGCTCTGGAGCGGGGGCTCATCGAGCGGGTGGGCACCGACCTCGGCGGACGACTGCGAGCCGGGCGCTCCCGGAACGACCAGGTCGCCACCCTCTTCCGCAGGTACCTGCGCGAGCACGCCCGCGTCGTCGGCGGGCTCGTCCTCGACGTCGTCGAGGCCCTCGTCGCCCAGGCGGATCAGCACCTCGGCGTCGCGATGCCCGGTCGCACGCACCTGCAGCACGCCCAGCCCGTCCTGCTCTCGCACCACCTGCTCGCGCACGCGTGGGCGCTGCTGCGCGACGTCGACCGGCTGCGGGACTGGGACGTCCGGGCCGACGCGTCCCCGTACGGCTCGGGCGCGCTCGCCGGGTCGTCGCTCGGTCTCGACCCCGAGGCCGTCGCCCGCGACCTGGGCTTTGCCCGCGCCGTCGAGAACTCGATCGACGGCACCGCCTCGCGCGACTTCGCCGCCGAGTTCGCGTTCGTGTGTGCCATGACCGCCGTCGACGTCTCGCGCATCGCCGAGGAGGTCGTGCTGTGGGCGACGAAGGAGTTCAGCTTCGTCACGCTGCACGACTCCTACTCCACGGGGTCGAGCATCATGCCGCAGAAGAAGAACCCCGACGTCGCAGAGCTCGCTCGGGGCAAGGCCGGCCGGCTCGTCGGTGACCTGGCCGGGCTGCTGACCACGCTCAAGGCGCTGCCGCTGGCCTACAACCGCGACCTGCAGGAGGACAAGGAGCCGGTTTTCGATGCCGTCGACACGCTCGAGGTCCTCCTCCCGGCCTTCTCCGGCATGGTCGCGACCCTGTCGTTCAACACCGACCGCCTCGAGTCCCTGGCGCCACAGGGTTTCGCGCTCGCCACCGACATCGCCGAGTGGCTGGTGCGGCAGGGCGTCCCCTTCCGGGTGGCCCACGAGGTCGCCGGCGCCTGCGTCCGCGAGTGCGAGTCGCGCGACATCGAGCTGTGGGACCTGACCGACGACGACTTCACCCGGATCAGCGAGCACCTCACGCCGGAGGTGCGCTCGGTCCTGTCCGTCGCCGGGTCCCTCGCCTCGCGTGACGCGGTGGGCGGGACCGCGCCCGCGCGGGTGACGGAGCAGCTCGCCGCGGCACGGGAGCGCCTAGCCGGCGCACGCGGGTGGGTGTCGGAGGCCGTCTGAGGGGGCGGCTAGCGTGTCGTCCGTGAGCACCGACGACACCCGTCTCCCGCGGGACTTCTTCGCGCGCTCCTCCCAGGAGGTCGCCCGCGACCTCCTGGGCTGTCGCCTGAGCGTCGGCGGCGTGACGCTGCGCCTGACCGAGCTCGAGGCGTATGCCGGTGAGCGCGACCCCGGATCCCACGCGTTCCGTGGCGTCACCCCTCGCACCCGCCCCATGTTCGGGCCGGCCGGGTTCACCTACGTCTACTTCACCTACGGCCACCACTGGTGCCTCAACCTCGTCGCGGGACACGAGGGGACGGCCGAGGCCGTCCTGGTCCGAGCGGGGGAGGTGGTCGAGGGCCACGACATCGTCCGCGAACGTCGAGGCAGCGTGCCGGAACGCGACTGGGCGCGGGGACCGGGCCGGTTGGGACAGGCGCTCGCCATGGGAGGCGAGCTGAGCGGCCGGGACTTCTGCCGGCCCACGCTCGGCGAGCCCATCGACCTGGTCGTCAGTGCTCCGGCGCAGCCCGTGCCCGCGGCGGCGGTGGCCACGGGTCCGCGCGTCGGCGTCAGCGGCCCCGGGGGTGACGGGACGGCCTACCCGTGGCGGTTCTTCCTCGCGGGGGACCGGTTCGTCTCCGACTACCGACCGGGTGTCGTCCGGCGGCGCCGGGTCACGGCCCGGGGCGATGGACCGGCAGCAGGCGGCCCGGCATTCGGGACCGCGGGGTACTCGCTGGCCCGGCCCGGACGGCATACGGCAGGCTGTGTCCGAGGTGGGCACCGGGCCCGCCGGACAGAGAGGACACCGATACCCGTGACCGACATCTTCGACGAGCTGCAGTGGCGCGGCCTGGTGGCACAGTCCACCGACGAGGCGGCGCTGCGCGAGGCCCTCGCCGACGGACCGGTCACCGTGTATTGCGGCTTCGACCCGAGCGCTCCGTCGCTGCACTTCGGCAACTTCGTGCAGCTCTCGGTGCTACGCCGGATGCAGGCGGCGGGTCACCGGGTCATCTGCCTCGTCGGCGGCTCCACCGGGCTCATCGGCGACCCCAAGCCCGACTCCGAGCGCGTGCTGCAGGACAAGGAGACCATCGCGGCCTCCGTGGAGCGCATCCAGCAGCTCGTCGGGCCCCTGCTCGACTTCGACGGGGACAACCCGGCGCTGCTGGTCAACAACCTCGACTGGACCGCGCCGCTCAGCGCGATCGACTTCCTGCGTGACGTCGGTCGCCACTTCCGGGTCAACCAGATGATCCGCAAGGAGGCGGTGGCGCGTCGCCTGGAGAGCGAGCACGGCATCTCCTACACGGAGTTCAGCTACCAGATGCTGCAGGCGCTCGACTTCCTCGAGCTCTACCGCAGCCGGGGGTGCAGCCTCCAGATCGGTGGCAGCGACCAGTGGGGCAACATCACCGCCGGCGTCGACCTGGTGCACCGCGCCGAGGGCGCCACGGTGCACGCCCTCGCGACGCCTCTGCTCGTCGACTCGACGGGGCGAAAGTTCGGGAAGTCCGAGGGGAACGCCGTCTGGCTCAGCGCCGACATGACGAGCCCGTACGCGTTCTACCAGTACTTCCTCAACGTCGAGGACGCGTCGGTCGTCGCGATGCTCAAGGCGCTCACGGACCGTTCGCGCGAGGAGATCGCCGAGCTCGAGGAGCAGGTGTCCACCGAGCCGTTCCGCCGCACGGCGCAGCGCACCCTCGCGGCGGACGTGACGACGCTGGTCCACGGGGCCGAGGCGACGGCAGCCGTCCAGGCCGCGTCGGAGGCTCTCTTCGGCAAGGGCGACCTCGCGGGTCTCGATGCGCGCACCCTGGGCGACGCCACTGCGGAGCTCCCGGGTGCGGACGTCCCCATCGGCACCTCGGTCGTCGACGCCCTCGTCGCCGTCGGGCTCGTGGACTCCCGCAACGGTGCGAGGCGAGCGATCGGGGAGGGCGGCGCCTCGGTCAACAACGTCAAGGTCACGGACCTCGAGCGTGTGCTCGACGAGGGTGACTTCCTGCACGGAACAGTGGCCGTGATCAAGCGTGGCCGGCGCAGCCTGGCGGCGGCTCGGCGCGCCTGAAGGTCTCTCACTGGGCCGGAACTCCTTGTCAGAGAAGGGGTTTCGGCCCTTTGCCGTGCCTGGGAGCAGCGGGACGCTGCGGATTTGTCTTCGCCCGGCGGCCCGGGCTACTGTTCTCTTCGTCAGCCCGACAGGGAGGAACGGACGCCACCGCGATCGACACGGTCGAGAGCGAAGTTGGCCGGTCCCGGGGTTGGCGCCCGTGGTTCGAGAGTGGCCGGCTTGTCCGGTGTCCTCGCGAGCTGCACCACATGGCTCTCGACGTGTCGAGACTTCGAGTGGAGTGGCTGAGGCGGTCCGAGTGATCGGGTACGCTTGAGCCTCGCAGGAACCGCTGGACGCAGCGGGTCGGATCTGGTCGTCCTGAAGGACGTTTCGCGGGTTTGACTCGGCAGGGTCCGGCGGGTAAGTTTGAAGGGTTGCCCCGGAGGCCGGGCCCGCGTTGGTGGGTGTGGTTGATGGTGTGTGTCCGATGCTTGAGAACTCAACAGCGTGTCAAAAATCGATGCCAATTACCTCGTTCCGGGGCTGGTGTGGTCTCACTGTTCGGTGGGTCTTTGCTGGTCTTGGACGAATTATCCTTTGGTTG
>NZ_BAAAPU010000008.1:140438-259928 GCF_039531305.1 Terrabacter lapilli | reverse complement strand
ATCCCATTCGGAGGTTCTCGTTCGTTCAACCAGGCACGCCGCTACCAACGTGGTGGCCGGGTACACCTAGCGGGGGTCGAGGGATCGGCGCTGCGCGACCAGCGGGCAGAGAAAGGGGTCGTTCCCGGCGAGGCCGACCTGGTTGAGGTGGCGAAGGACATGCCGGTACGCCATCGCGAGGCTGGTCTGCGTGTAGGGGATCCCCTGGGTGGCACAGTAGGCCGCCACGAGGGGCGCGATCGTGCGCAGGTGCGGTCGGGCGATCGAGGGGAACAGGTGGTGCTCGATCTGGTGGTTCAGCCCGCCCATCAGGACCGAGACGGCGCGTCCGCCCGTGATGTTGCGGCTGACCAGGACCTGACGGCGGAGGAAGTCCAGCTTGAGGGTGGCGGGGACCAGGGGCATCCCGATGTGGTTGGGCGCGAAGGCGCACCCGAGGTAGAACCCGAAGACGGCGACCTGCACGGTCAGGAACAGCACGGCCTTGCCCGGCGGCAGGACCACGAAGGCGAGCGCAGCGAAGCCACCCAGCCGGACCGTCAGGAGCAGCGCCTCGATCCACCGGCGAGGCATCGAGGAGCGCGAGGCGATCCCGCGGATGCCCTTCCAGTGGAGGGAGAAGCCCTCCAGCAGGGTGAGCGGGAAGAAGTACCAGCCTTGATGCGTCACGAGCCAACGCACGACCGGTCCGCGAGGACGGTCGGCCGGTTCGGGCGTGAGCGCGATGGCTCCCGGCGCGATGTCGGGGTCCGCACCGTCCTTGTTCGGGCTGGCGTGGTGGCGGTTGTGCTTGGCGCGCCACCAGCCGTAGCTGATTCCGACGAGCAGGTTCGCCAGGACCAGGCTGACCCAGTCGTTCCAGGCCGCCGACCTGAAGATCTGTCGGTGTGCCGCGTCGTGCCCCAGGAACGCGACCTGCGTCATGATGACCGCCAGCGCGACGGCCATGGCCAGCTGCCACCAGCTGTCCCCCAGCAGGATGAACCCGGCGACCCACACCGAGACCGCGACCGCCGCCCCGACGAGCAGCGTCCAGTAGTAGCCGTAGCGCCGTCGCAGCAAACCCAGCTGTTGAGCCTGTCGCATCAGGGCTGTGAAGTCACTGGCAGCGGTCGAGGACCGCGAACCCCGAGGGCCATCGTCACCGTCAGCCTGCGACGTCGACGACCTCCGGGACTGCGGCACGTTCGTTGGTGCTGACATCGGCGAGCTCCGCTCGGTCGCGGGTCGAGGTACGACGCGCAAGGTGCGTTCCCCGGAGCCACGTTCCGTCCGGGTGCCGGAGGCCGCGCGAAGCAGGGGACCGTCCCGCGGGCTCAGGCGCCCACGGGACGTCGGGTACGCCGGCTCCCGTGCGGGCCGAAGAACCCACGCCGAACCAGCGCCATCACGGCGGGACCGGGGTCCAGGGGCACGCCTGCAAGCAACACTCGACTATCGCACACCGCTTTATGCGGGCGACACCGCTACATAGCGCTGACGATCTGCGAGCGACCACTGCACCTGGTCGGCGCCTAGACTCGTGGCACCAGGCACCAGCGATCTCGGCAGAAGGCAGGACGCAGAGCCATGCAGGAGCGTGCCGGATCATCAGGATCACGCCGGTGAGCGCTGCTCTCGAGCGCTTGCATCACGTCCTGAGGCTCATCGACGACGAGCCGGCTCTGGTCGGTGGGAGCGCCCTTGCCGATCGGCTCGACCGGATCTGTCGGGTTGCCGTGCGGTTGCTGCCCTCCGACGGAGCAGGGGTCACGATGATGGACAGGGACGCCCGTCCGCTGGGCACCATCGCCGCTTCCAGTCCGCTCTTCCGCCGTCTGGAGGACATCCAGTTCACCCTGGGCGAAGGTCCGTGCGTCGAGGCGTCGGCCGCCCGCAGCCCGGTGCTCGAGGAGGACATGCGACGAACGGGGAGGCGTCGCTGGCCGGCATACGGTGCGGCCGCTCTGGAGGAAGGCGTCAACGCCGCCTTCGCCTTCCCGGTGCACGCCGGCGCGGCCCGGCTCGGGGTCCTCGACGTCTACCGATACCGGGAAGGGCCTCTCACGCCCGAGGCCTTGCGGGACGCGCTGTGCCTGGCGCGGATCTGTCTGACCACGATGCTGGAACTGCCTGCCGGCGCGCCGGTCGGGGAGGTCGCCGATGGACTGGGTGATGCCTTTCCCCTGAGCCCCGAGGTCTACCAGGCGCAGGGCGTCGTCATGGTCCAGCTGCGGACCTCCCTCGAGGAGGCGATGGTCCGTCTTCGAGCCCACGCGTACGCCAGCAGCCGTCCCATTGCGGACATCGCCCGCGAGGTCCTCGCCGGTACCATTGTCTTCACCCGGGAGGACGTGTGACCACGACGATGCCCTGCCGCAGCCACCGGGTCGACGGGAGACCAGCATGAGCGCCATTTCCAGGGAGCGTCTCGCCGAGACCTTCGTCCAGGTCGCCGACACCCTCGTCGACGACTTCGACCTGATCGACTTCCTCACCGTGGTCACCCAGCGTGCAGCCGAACTGACGGGCTCCTCGGCTTCCGGCCTCCTGCTCAGCGACGAGAACGGTCACCTCCAGTTCATGGCCGCATCGACGGAGTCGGCCCGGCTCGTCGAGCTCTTCCAGGTCCAGCGCGAGGAGGGCCCCTGCCAGGGCTGCTACCGCGGCGGCGCTGCGATCCGGGAGCCCGAGCTCGAGACGGCGACCGAGCGTTGGCCGCTCTTCGCCCCGCGTGCCGTCAGGGCGGGCTTCCATGCGGTGCATGCCTTCCCGCTCCGCCACCAGCGAACCGTCATCGGTGCACTGAACCTCTTCGACGTCGAGTCCAGGGTCTTCTCCGACGCCGACACCCACCTGCTGCAGGCCCTGGCCGACGTGGCCACCATCGGCATCCTGCAGGAGCGGACCATCAGGCGCGGCGAGCTGCTCACCGAGCAGCTGCAGCGCGCATTGAACAGCCGCATCACCGTCGAGCAGGCCAAGGGCGCCCTGTCCCAGCTCCACGCCGTCACCCCGGACATGGCCTTCGAGATGTTGCGCGCCTACAGCCGGCGCAACCACTACCGCCTCACCGACGTCGCGGACGCGCTCCTGCACGACCAGGCGAGCCACCCGGAGCTGACCGTCGCCGCGCACTAGCCGGCGTCGTCACCGTTGGACGAGCCCCCGTTGGGGAGGGGTAACGACAGCGTTGCCGGGCTGGGTCACACCTTGAGCTGCCCCGTCTGGGCGAGGTCCTCGGCGACCTCGAAGAGCTTGCGGTTCCTCTCCTGGCTCACCCGGACGAGAATGCCGAATGCCTGGTCGGCGGTGATCTTGAAGCGTTCCATGAGAATGCCCTTGACCTGCCCGATCAGGTCGCGCCGAGCGACCGCGATGTTGAGGTGGTGGACCCTGTCGGCGCCGGCGAAGGCGATGGCGGCGTGGCTGGCGAAGAGCAGACCGACGTGTTCGGACTCGTCGGTGAAGCTGTCGGCCGTGTAGCTGTAGAGGTTCAGCGCGCCGAGGTTGTCGTTCTCCACCCACAGCTGGATCGAGAGCATGCTCGCTGCTCCGAGCGCGGAGGCGCGGGCGGCGAACCTCGGCCAGCGGTCCTCGCTGGACATGTCGGGAACGCGGACCGTCTCGTGCTCGTACGCGGCATCGATGCACGGCCCCTGCCCGGTCTCCGTCTGCACGGCGTCGACCTTCGCGGGCAGCTCTCCCGAGGGGTGCTGCGAGCTGACATCGCGCCGTCCCGTGGTGACACTGATCGAGGCCTCGTCCACACCGGGAATCAACGCGAGGGCCGCCTTGACGATCTCGTCGAGCATGAGGCCAGGGTCCTCCTCCGACTGGGCTCGCCTGGCGAAGTCACTCAGCTGGCGTGCGAGCTGGTCGTCGTCGCTGGTGGTGCCCGTGTCAGCGGGGGACGGGAGTCCTCGTCCGGCGTCGACTTCAGGGGCCATGACCCGGAAGCCTAGGTCATGTGCGGCCGTGCGCCTACCCGCTCTGTCCGGTGCTGACACTGCTGGTAGGACGCTGCCTCGCTCGACACACGGCCGGGCGTGGTGGGCTCGACTCGGTTGAGCAGGAGTGGGATCAGTCGGTGCTTCCACTCCTCGACGTCGACGACGCCGCTGGACATCTCGTTGCCCGTCACATGCAGCCAGTACACCTGCCTCATGGCCTCGGGGAGCGGGTCAGGGCTGAGGTCGACGCCGACGACGGCGCGGAAGGCGTCAGCGAGCACCCGTTCGACGGCCTTACGAGTCGGCGGCACCCGTTCCGCTGCGAGGCGCGACAGCATCGAGGCCCAGACGTGCCGGTGGCAGCTGTTGCCACTTGCGTCCCAGTGCTCCGGCTCGGGCAGGAAGAGGTCGCCCATCGCGCCGGGCACCCGGGTCTTCCCGGTCTTACGGGTCGACCGGGTCTTACGGGTCTTACGGGTCTTCCGGGTCGCCCTGCGATCGATGCGATGAACGCGAGGCTCCTCATCCGGAAGTCCCAGCGCAGCATCGACCTGCTCGGATGTCAGGTGCCCGGGGCAGTCCGCCACGCTGGCCATGACATCCAGCAGGAGCTCGATCTCCTCCCGCAGCGTCTCGTCTTCCAGCGGAGCCGGCCGGAGCGGGACGAGAGTGGGGCGGGTCACCGCCTGGGTGCAATCACGGCCGGCGACACGTACGTCGAGTTGATTGGTCAACGGTATCTCCAGCCTGCCGGGCACGTGTCGGGTGCCGGGGTCTGGGGCTACCACCTCAAGGGTAGGCCAGATGGGTGGGCGGCGGGGGAATCGCGCAGGAGTCGTCGAGCTCATGAGGTGGCCGGGCTGTTGTACGCAGTGCCCGGGAGTGGAGCCGGCGTCAGACGCCTCCGCCGACCCCGGCCTCCCAAGCGGCGTGCCCGCGGGGATCGGGCGGGCGCACGAAGACGGACGCCTCGAGCTGCGCCGCCTCGAGCGAGTTCTCGAACCCGGCCAGCGAAGTGCTCACCGCCTCCGAGCGGGCGGCGGCCGCAGCAACCTGCCCCAGCACCGAGTCGGCGAACAAGGAGTGTCCTGCTGAGGAGGCAGTGGAGTGGGATTCGGTCACGCCGTGACCTGGCCGACGCAGCATCCGAACGAGGTACCCGTGGTCGGCTTCCTGCGCCACCACCGCGGCGTGCGCGAGCTCGGTCGGAGAGCTGCTGATCGGCCGGTCCTCCTCGGGCAGGTCGTGGCACAGACGCAGGAACAGGCGCTCGCGCTGCTCCGGGAGCAGCTCAGCGAACGCCGCTTGGTGAGCCTGTTCGAGGCCTTCGCTGGAGGCGACTCGCACCAGGTACTTGTACCGGGCGAGGTCGCGCGCCTGCTCGGCCTCGGGCACCTGCCGGTGCGTGGACGCGCCGTTGTGATCGGCCGTGCCGCCCTTGCCGACCAGCCGACCGAGCTCGCCCCGGATTCCCATGGCCGCTTCCCCTCGCTCGATCGCGGACTGAGGCGGTGACAGGGCACTGGTCGGGCGCCGCCCGACGAGGCCCTGTGCTGATCCACGATCCTCCGCGCCGCGTTCGCGGTCAACGTCCAGTCGCATCACAGCGGGCGCTCACTCTGCCGGCAGAAACCGTCACCAGCTCGGCTCGACGGGAGGAGACTCGAGAGGTGCGACTGAGGAACTTCCCCTGCTGGATCATGGGCCACATGTTCCGCACCAAACCCGGGGACAAGGACATGCTCGTCTGCCAGCGATGTGGTGCGCAGGAGCTGCGGTGGACCAAGCAGATGCGCGACAAGGCGGACAACCCCTGGTCGTAGCCGCATCTAGACGTGCGGCGAGGGCGACCGGGCGCTGGCGTCAGGCTACGAGTGTCCGGGAGCGCTCGACCGTCAGACGTTGAAGCGGAACTCCACGACGTCGCCGTCGGCCATGACGTAGTCCTTGCCCTCGATGCGGACCTTGCCGGCCGCCTTCGCCGCGTTCATGTTCCCGGCCGCCACGAGGTCCTCGAAGCTGACGACCTCGGCCTTGATGAAGCCGCGCTGGAAGTCGGTGTGGATGACGCCGGCAGCCATGGGGGCGGTCCAGCCCTTCCCGATCGTCCAGGCGCGCGACTCCTTGGGCCCGGCCGTGAGGTACGTCTGCAGGCCGAGGGTGTGGAAACCGGTGCGGGCCAGCTGATCGAGCCCGGACTCCTCGGCGCCGAAGCTCTGGAGCAGCTCGAGGGCCTCGTCGGGCTCCATCTCCATGAGGTCCATCTCCAGCTTGGCGTTGAGGAACACCGCGTCGGCCGGGGCGGCGAGCTCGCGAAGCGACGCCTGCAGCTCGGCGTCGGCCAGCTGCTCCTCGTCGAGGTTGAAGACGTAGATGAACGGCTTGGTCGTCAGCAGCCCCAGCTGCTTGGCCTCGCCCAGGTCGACCCCGGCGGCCGGCCCGGCGGCATACAGCGTGTGCCCCTCCTCGAGGACCTTCTGCGCGGCGAGCGCCAGGTCGAGCGCGGGCTTCTTCTCCTTGTTGACCCGCGCCTCCTTCTCGAGACGCGGCACGGCCTTCTCGAGGGTCTGCAGGTCGGCCAGGATGAGCTCGGTGTGGATCGTCTCGATGTCGCTCGCCGGGCTCACCTTGCCGTCGACGTGGACGACGTCGCCGTCCTCGAAGGCGCGCACGACCTGGCAGATGGCGTCGGCCTCGCGGATGTTGGCGAGGAACTTGTTGCCGAGCCCCTCCCCCTCGCTCGCGCCGCGGACGATGCCGGCGATGTCGACGAAGCTGACCGTCGCCGGGAGGATCTTCTCGGAGCTGAAGATCTCGGCGAGCACCTTCAGTCGTGGGTCGGGCAGCGGGACGACGCCGACGTTCGGCTCGATGGTCGCGAAGGGGTAGTTCGCGGCGAGCACGTTGTTCTTCGTCAACGCGTTGAAGAGCGTCGACTTGCCGACGTTGGGGAGACCGACGATTCCGATGGTGAGTGCCACGAGGACAAGAGTTTAGTGGCGTTCCGGCGGCGTCCCGACCACGAGGGCGTATGCCGTCACCCTCCGCTCACGCCAGCGTCCACTCCCAGCCGGGCTGCCACTCGAACGGCGCGCTGACGAGGTGCTCGAGCGGCGTGCCGTCGAGCAGGTGCTGCAGGGCCCACCGGTTGGCCGAGTGCGCGATGACGAGCACCCGCTCGCCGGCATGGTCGCGGCGCAGGTCCTCGACGAACCCTGCCGTCGCCTCGACGACGTCCCGGTAGCTCTGGCCCCCGCCCGGGAAGGGCTCGTCGACATGGTCGAGCCGCACGCGGTGGAGCTCCCCCACCGGGCGGCCGTTGAGCGCGCCGTAGTCGCACTCGCGCAGCCGGGCGTCCACGTGCAGCGGCACGCCGCTGCCGGCATACGCCAGCTCGGCGGTCTCGACGGCGCGGTCGAGGTCCGAGGACCAGACGGCCGCGAACCCGTCGGCCGGGCGCCGCTGCCCCAGCTCGACGGCGAGGAGCCGACCCTGCTCCGAGAGCCGTCCCGGCAGCCAGCCGGTCGCGATGCCGGCCTCGTTGTCCTCCGTGATCGAGTGCGTCTCGTAGACCAGCTGCACGCTCATCCGGGCTGTGCTCTCACCGTGCGGTGCGCACGCCGCAGAGCTGGCGCGACTGGGCCACGAGGTTGCCGGCGGAGTCCCAGATCATCGCGTCCTCCTCCATCATGCCGCCGCCGAGCGTGTCGCTGCCGAGCGCGACCTGCAGCCAGCCCGGCTCGGGCCGGCGACGCACGTGTCCGGTGAACTCGAGCGTGGGCGTCCACCCGAAGAGGCCGAGGTCGAACGCGACCGGGGGCAGGGCGTCGAGCGCGAGCATGAGGAGCGTCGTGTCCGGCTCGCGTCCATCACGCAGGCGGAGCCAGCCGCGCATCACGCCGCGCATCGACGGCTTGCCGAGGGCCCAGCCGGCCGTGTCGGGGTCGAGCCGCAGGTCGAGGCGGTCGAGGAACTTGGCGTTGGACAGGAAGCCGGGCGGTGCCTGGTCGGCCGAGAGGCACTGCTCCGGCGGGGGCATCTCCGGCGGCGACGCCTGGCGCTGGATGTCGAGCCCGTCGAGGTTGCCGAACGAGCCGATCGCCCGCATCCGCTCGACCGGACCACCGTCGTCGCCCGGCTGGTGGATCGTCATCTGCCCCGTGGACAGGCTGCGCCCGCAGCGCATGACCTCCGTCGTGACGGTGAAGGGGCCGGGCTGCGAGGCGGTCATGAAGTACGCCGAGAGCACCACCGGGTCGACGTGCTCGGTCGTCTCGCCCGGGTCTGCCGCAAGGTGCTCGCCGAGCGCGCGCAACGCCGTGGCCATGACGAGGCCACCGTTGACGGCGTTGCCGATCATCCACTCCTCGGAGAAGGCTCCGTGCCGCCGGGTGGGGTCGTCGCCGGTCTCGAGCCGGGTCGCGTCGTCGTACTCGCTCACGGACAAGGTGTAACAGACGTGTCGCGTCCGCACGCTGTCGGCGCTCTCTGGGACGGTGCTCCCATGGACCTCACCGCTCTGCTCGTCGGCCTCGTCATCGGCGCGGTGCTGGGCGCGCTCCTCGCCTGGCTGTCCGCCCGATCCACGCTGCTGGCGCGCTCGGCGGGCGCGGAGGCGGAGCGCGACGTGCTCCGCGAGCGGGTGGCCGACCTCGAGGCCGCACGCGAGGTGGACGACGCGACAGCGAGTCTCCTCGCTCCCCTGCGCGACACGATCGGGCGCGTGGAGCGACAGGTCGGGGCGCTCGAGCGCGACCGCTCGCTGCAGTTCGGCCAGCTCGGCGAGCGCCTGACCGAGGTGAGCCGCTCCACCGAGTCGCTGCGGTCCGAGACGGCCACTCTCGCGAGCGCCCTCAACGCCTCGACGGTGCGCGGCGCCTGGGGCGAGGTGCAGCTGCGACGGGTGCTCGAGCTGTCCGGGCTGCTGGCCCGCTGCGACTTCGACGAGCAGGTCAGCGGCGTGAGCCGTCACGGCGCCGGCGTGCGTCCCGACGCCGTCATCAATCTGCCCGGGGGGCGTCACGTCGTCGTCGACTCCAAGGCGCCGATGGCCCACTTCCTCCAGGCCCACGGCGACACGGTCTCCGAGCTCGAGCGGGCCGAGCTCCTCGCGGCGCACGCGACGTCGCTGCGCCGGCACGTCGAGGGCCTGGCCGCCAAGGCGTACTGGACTGCCTTCACCCGCTCCCCCGAGGTCGTCATCTGCTTCGTCCCGGGCGAGGCGATCCTCGCCACGGCACTGTCCGACGACCCGGGTCTCTACGAGCACGCCCTGTCCCGCAAGGTCGTCCTCGCCTCGCCGGGCACCCTCTTCGCGGTGCTCCGCACCATCGGCGCCGTCTGGCAGCAGGACGCCCTCGAGCAGAACGCGCGTGAGCTGCTCGCCATCGGCCAGGAGCTCTACGCCCGGCTCACCACGCTCGGCGGTCACGTGACCACGATGGGCCAGTCCCTGTCGCGCTCGGTGGAGCAGTACAACAAGTTCGTCGGCACCCTCGAGTCGCGGGTGCTCGTCACGGCGCGGCGCATGCACGAGCTGCAGTTGGCGAGCGAGCAGCCGGCGGCGCTCGTCCCGCTCGAGGTCGCCCCGCGGTCGCTGAGCGCCGCCGAGCTGACCGACGACCTGGGGCGCACGGCGCGGGACGAGGCCTACCTCGATCGCGAGGCGGCCCACCGGCTTCCCGGCGCCGGGGAGGCGTCCGCCTGACTCGGCGGGGGCCGCCGCACCGGACGAGGTGCGAGCGGGTCGAGGCTGGCCGAGGGTGCGCCACGGCGCGGTTACAGGCTCCCGCCGGCCCCCGACCCCGGCCGAAAGTGCGCCACGGCGCGGTTCCAGGTTCCTGCCGGCCCCGACCCCGGCCGAAAGTGCGCCACGGCGCGGTTCCGGTCGGGCCTGGCGGTCAGGTCAGTGGAGCGAGCCGGACTCCTCGAAGGCGGCGTCGTGCCGCACCGTCCCGGCGTCCGAGCCGTCACGGGCCTTGAGGTCGCGGCGCAGCTCGCGGGGCAGCGAGAACAGCAGCGACTCCTCCGCGGCGACCACGGGCTCGACCTCGCCGTAGCCGCGCTCGGCGAGCCAGGCCAGGACGTCGCGGACGAGCACCTCGGGCACGCTGGCGCCGGAGGTCACGCCCACCGTGGAGACGCCCTCGAGCCACTCGGGCTGGATCTCGTCGGCGAAGTCGACGAGATGTCCGGCGCGAGCGCCGTGCTCGAGCGCCACCTCGACGAGGCGTACGGAGTTGGAGCTGTTGCGCGAGCCGACGACGATCATCAGGTCGGTGTCCTTGGCCATCTGCTTGACCGCCAGCTGGCGGTTCTGCGTGGCGTAGCAGATGTCGTCGGACGGGGGGCTCTGCAGCGCCGGGAACTTCTCCTTCAGGCGCGCGACGGTCTCCATCGTCTCGTCCACCGACAGCGTGGTCTGCGACAGCCAGACGACCTTCTCCGGGTCGCGCACGGTGACGTTGTCGACGTCGTCCGGGCCGTCGACGAGCGTGATGTGCTCAGGCGCCTCACCGGAGGTGCCGACGACCTCCTCGTGCCCCTCGTGCCCGATGAGCAGGATGTCGAAGTCGTCGTCGGCGAAGCGGACGGCCTCGCGGTGCACCTTCGTGACCAGCGGGCACGTGGCGTCGATCGTCTTGAGGCTGCGGGCCCGCGCCTCGTCGTGCACGACGGGGGCCACACCATGAGCGGAGAAGATGACGGTCGCGCCCTCGGGCACCTCGTCGGTCTCGTCGACGAAGATGGCGCCGCGCTTCTCGAGCGTCGTCACGACGTGCTTGTTGTGCACGATCTGCTTGCGGACGTAGACGGGCGGCCCGTAGAGCTCCAAGGCCTTCTCGACCGTCACGACGGCCCGGTCCACGCCGGCGCAGTAGCCGCGTGGCGCCGCGAGGAGGACCTTCTTGGCGGACGTCTGGTCGGCGGTCTGGCTCATGCAGCCATCGTACGGGGAGTGTCCCCGCCTGCCCGATTCGCCGCCTGTCACCCCCCCGCGACGCGGTGGTCCGGCCCCGCCGTGGGCGCAGACCCTTAGGGTGGCGCGGGTGAGCATGACGAGCCCGCTGCCCGACAAGGCCGCCGACACCA
Source organism: Terrabacter lapilli (assembly GCF_039531305.1). Classification (NCBI taxonomy): domain Bacteria; kingdom Bacillati; phylum Actinomycetota; class Actinomycetes; order Micrococcales; family Intrasporangiaceae; genus Terrabacter; species Terrabacter lapilli. Next base: position 248,904 of record NZ_BAAAPU010000008.1, on the reverse strand, counting down.
CGGCCGAGCAGCCGTGGCCGGTGCGGGTGCTCAGCCTGAAGATCTCCGACTACGTCGACCGCATGAGCCAGCTCTGGGTCGAGGGCCAGGTCGTGCAGTTCAACCCGCGCGGCGCCACCGCGTTCCTGACGCTGCGCGACCCCGACGTCGACATGTCCCTGTCGGTCTCCGTCCCGATGAACGCCGTCAACGCGATGCCCATCCCCCTGGCCCAGGGCGCGCGGGTCGTGCTGCAGGCCAAGCCGACCTTCTGGACCAAGCGCGGCACCCTCCAGCTCGAGGCGCGCCAGATCCGGCCCGTGGGCATCGGCGACCTGCTGGCCCGGGTCGAGATCCTCAAGCGGACACTCGCGGCCGAGGGCGTCTTCGATGCCGACCGGAAGCGGCCCATCCCCTTCCTCCCGCACCGCGTCGGGCTGATCACCGGCCGCAACTCGGCGGCGGAGAAGGACGTCGTCGAGAACGCGCGGCGGCGTTGGCCTGCCGTCGCGTTCGAGATCCGCGAGGTCGCGGTCCAGGGCACCACCGCCGTCACCGAGGTCGTCGAGGCCCTGCGGGAGCTCGACGCGATCACGGCCGTCGACGTCATCGTCATCGCGCGCGGCGGTGGGGCCCTCGAGGAGCTGCTCCCCTTCTCCAACGAGGCGATGATCCGCGCGGTCGCACAGGCCCGCACCCCGGTCATCAGCGCCATCGGCCACGACGTGGACCAGCCACTGCTCGACCTCGTCGCCGACTGGCGCGCCTCCACGCCGACCGACGCCGGCAAGAAGGTCGTCCCGGACGCGGCGCACGAGCGCGCCCTCGTCGAGACCGCCCGCGACCGCGTCCGCCGGGCCCTCGTCCGGCGCGTCGAGGCCGAACGCTCAGGCCTGCGGTCGCTGGTCTCCCGACCGGTCATGGCCGACCCCGTGGCGCTCGTCCGGGCGCGGCGCCAGGAGATCGCCGCCCTGCGCGGGCGGGCGACCACCCGCATGGAGGCACGCCTCCACCGTGCCGGCGACCAGGTCGAGCACCTGCGCCGCCAGGTCGTCGCCCTCTCCCCGCAGTCGACGCTCGAGCGGGGGTATGCCGTCGTGCAGCACCGCGACGGGCGGATCGTCATGGACCAGGACGACGTCGGCGTCGGCGAGCTCCTGCGGGTCCGCGTGGCCCGCGGTGACTTCGGGGTCCGGCCGGTCGGCGCCGGCACCGACGAGGCACCGGCCACGGCATCGAAGGCGACCGCATCGAAGGCAACCGCATCGAAGGCGACCGCATCGAGGGCGACCGCATCGAGGGCGACCGCATCGGAGCCCCGGAAGACCCGCGCGGCCGGCGGCTCGACGGCTGACACCGCTGACGGCGCGGGGTCATAGGGTGTCGCCCATGGCTGACGCGACGACGACCGACGGCTCGTTCCCCGACATCGCCGGGATGCGCTACGAGGACGCCCGCGAGGAGCTCATCGCCATCGTGGCCAAGCTCGAGGCCGGGCAGGCGCCGCTCGAGGACTCGATGCAGCTCTGGCGCCGCGGCGAGGCGCTCGCCGCGCACTGCGCCACCTGGCTCGACGGCGCGCAGGCCGAGATCGAGCGCGCCACGCGCCCGGCCCCCGGCGGCGGCGAGCTGCACGCCGACGACGAGATCTTCGACGAGGACGAGTCCTGACCCAGGACGACCCCTGACCGGAGTCGGGCTCAGCCCGCGGTCGTCGGTGCTGGCGCCGGCTTGACACCGGCTGCGGGCTTCACGGGCGCCAGCGCCGCCACGAAGGCCTTGAGCTCGTCCTCGGGCGCGGTGCCGCTCGCCACGACGGTGACCGCCTTGACCCCGGATCCCTTGGCCACGTAGGCGATCTGGTTCACGCTGCTCGCAACGTACTTGTCGAACGAGCGACCGGAGACCGTGACCCGACCCGCGGCCTGCCCGTCGTTGACGGACCGGCTGAGCCAGCCCTGGGTCGCGCCCGCCGCCTGCTTGAGGGCGATGTCGGCGCCGCTCGGCGTGGTCCATACGGTGGTGAAGGTCGCCACCTGGTCGGTACCCGGCGCATACGTCGCGACGGTGGGCACCCAGCCCTGACCGAGTCCCTGGGGAACGAGCACCGGCCACGAGGTCTGCGCGGCGACCTGGGCGGCCTTGCCGGCCGCGTCGACCGCCGGACGCTGGACCCCCGTGATGCGCGGGACGATCGCCACGAGGGCGAGCACGAAGAGGCCGATGACGACCATCGAGCGGATCATGTTCGGGAAGGTGCCGAGGGAGTAGCGGCTCCGCGGCGCTGCCGGTGCGGCTGCCTGCTCGCCGCCCCGCTCCTGCGGTCGTGCCGGCTCGACCGCCGCGGCCTGCTCCGCGGACGGGGCGGGAGCCGCGTCAGGGGTGGGAGGGGCGCTCTCGGACGACGGCGTCGACGGTGTCGACGGGGTGCTCATGTCTCTCATCGTCCCCGACTCCGCGACGCGGTCCAAACCGGGGCCTGCCCACCGATAGGCTGGCGCCGACTCGTTCTGCGCCGACGGAGGACCACCTGATGAAGCACAGCCAGCCCGATCGCAACCTCGCTCTCGAGCTGGTCAGGGTGACCGAGGCAGCAGCCATGGCCGGAGGCCGCTGGGTCGGCCGCGGCGAGAAGAACAAGGCCGACGGCGCCGCCGTCGAGGCGATGCGCGCGATGATCTCGACCGTCAGCATGCGCGGCGTCGTCGTCATCGGCGAGGGTGAGAAGGACAACGCACCGATGCTCTTCAACGGTGAGGAGGTCGGTGACGGGACGGGCCCCGAGGTGGACGTCGCCGTCGACCCGATCGACGGGACGACCCTGACGGCCAAGGGCATGAACAACGCCGTCGCCGTCATGGCGGTCGCCAACAGGGGTGCGATGTACGACCCCTCCGCCGTCTTCTACATGGACAAGATCGCGACCGGTCCCGAGGCCGCCGACGTCGTCGACATCCGCCTCCCGGTAGCCGAGAACATCCGCCGAATCGCCAAGGCCAAGAGGGAGACTCCGGCCGACGTCACGGTCGTGATGCTGGATCGCCCACGCCACCAGGGGCTCGCCGAGGAGATCCGCACCACGGGCGCGCGCATCCGTTACATCGTCGACGGCGACGTCGCGGGCGCAGTGATGGCGGCCCGGCCGGGCACCGGTGTCGACCTGCTCCTCGGCATCGGTGGCACCCCCGAGGGCATCATCGCGGCGTGCGCCATCAAGTGCACCGGCGGCGTCATCCAGGGCCGGCTGTGGCCGCGGGACGACGAGGAGCGCCAGAAGGCCATCGACGCCGGTCACGACCTCGATCGCGTGCTGTCCACCGACGACCTCGTGACCGGCGAGTGCTTCTTCGTCGCCACCGGCATCACCGACGGCGAGCTGCTGCGGGGCGTCCGCTACGGCGCGAAGTCGGCGCGCACCAACTCCCTCGTCATGCGCTCCCGCAGCGGCACGATCCGCACCATCCACAGCGAGCACCGTTTCGACCGGCCCGGCTGGTTCGGCAGCGCCGAGATGATCGACGCGTGAGCGGCCCGGCTGCGATGGAGTCCGTCGACCCCGTGCGCACGCTGGTCGTCGGGGAGGCCCTCGTCGACGCCGTGACCACCTCGGCCGGGGCGACCCTCGAGCACGTGGGCGGCAGCCCCGCCAACGTCGCCTTCGGGCTCGCGGCGCTCGACCACCCCGTCGACCTGGCGACGTGGATCGCCACCGACGAGCGGGGCCGACGGATCGAGGAGGTATGCCGTCAGCGGGGGGTCGCCCTCACCCCCGGATCGCAGGGAGCCGCGTTCACGTCGGTCGCCCACGCCACGCTCGACGCGGACGGCGCCGCGACGTACGTGTTCGACCTCGAGTGGCAGCTGGCGTCGGTCCCCGGGCTCGCGGCATACGGCCACGTCCACACCGGCAGCATCGGTGCGGTGCTGCCGCCCGGGGGCGAGCAGGTGCGCGAGATCCTCGCCGAGGCCCGCAGGTTCGGTGCGACCGTGTCGTACGACCCCAATGCGCGCCCGTCTCTCATGGGACGGCCCGAGCAGGCCCGACACACCGTCGAGAGCAACGTCGCCCTCTCCGACGTCGTCAAGCTGAGCGACGAGGACGTCGCCTGGCTGTGCCCCGGCGAGTCCCTCGACGAGGTCACTCGGGCGTGGGGTGAGCTCGGCCCCGCGCTGGTCGTCGTGACCCGCGGCGGTGAGGGCGCGGTCGTCCGGGTCACCCGCACCCGTGAGCAGCAGGCTCTGCCTGCCCCCGTGGTGCAGGTCGTCGACACGGTCGGGGCGGGCGACTCCTTCATGGCCGGCCTGGTGTCGGGGCTCATCGACGCAGGGCTGCTCGGTGGGCCGGACGCACGGGCTCGTCTGCGGCAGGCGACGATCGATGACGTCCTCCCCGCGGTGGAGCGCGCGCTGCGCACCGGAGCACTCACCGTCGAGCGCGCCGGCGCACACGCGCCGACGCGAATCGACTTGCCCTGAGGACAAATCGGGCATTCGACAGAAGGTCGATGCCTGGGGCACCATGCTGGGCGACCTGCCGGTGACATCGGCCGCAGGTCCGGCTGGCGCCCCAGAGTCGGGGCGCCCTCCAGTGAGGAACACCTCGTGCCCGACCCCACCCCTCCACAACGACGAATCGGTCCCTACGAGCAGAGCCTGATCGAGAGCCGCGCCAGACGCGAGGCCCGCCAGGCCCAGCTCGCCGAGCGGGCTGCTCGCCGGCGTAGTCGCGTCATCGCCACTGCCGTCGCGCTCCTGCTACTGGCAGCGGGAGTCGTCGGCGGCCTCGCCTGGCGCAACGCCCGCGGGGCCGACTCGCCGACCGGCGCCTCGCCGAGCGCGGCAGCGTGCCCCACTCGCTCCACCGTGTCCCTGTGGGTGTCGCAGGCGGCACAGCCCGCCCTCGCCGCTGTCGCCAAGGAGTACGAGGCCGAGCCCGCCTCCGGCTGCGTCCACTTCGCCGTCACCGCCAAGTCCCCGGTGGAGGCCATGATCGGGCTCGGTCCCGGGCAGCCCGGTCGCCCGGACGGCTGGGTGCCCGACTCGGAGCAGTGGGTGCAGCGCGCCAAGGCCACGGCCAAGCTCGCCGCCAAGCCGGCCGCCCCCTTCGCCAAGAGCCCTCTCGTCATCGCGATGGACCCCCAGCAGGCGGGTCGGCTCAGCGCCCAGCCCTCGTGGCGCGACCTCGTCGCCGGCGACGGCGCTCTTCGGATGAGCGACCCGCGGTCCACCACGGCGGGGATGCTGACCCTCGCCTCGGCCCTGCCGGGGCTCTCCCAGGAACAGGACCGCACTGCCCTCCCCGCGCTCGCGAGGACCACCGCCGCGTCGGTCGACGAGCTCTTCCGCGCGCACGACGCCGACCCGGCCCAGGCTCCGGCGTTCCCGGTGGCCGAGGCCGACCTCCTCCAGCACAACCGCGTGTCCCCCAGCCACCCCATGGTCTCCGTCACGCCGCGCGAGGGCACGCCGCCGTTCGAGTTCTCGCTCGTCGACGTCGCGACCGACCCGGCCCGGGCCCGGCTCGTCGAGCAGCTCCGGGCCCACCTCGCGACACCGGCGGCCGCCACGGTGCTCGCCCAGTACGGCCTGCGGTCCACCGCCCACCCGGTCGCCGTCGCGTCCCCGAAGGGCAGCGTCGGGACGGTGACCGTCGGCGCGAGCGTCGACCCGGCCTCCGTCACCGCAGCCACCGACGCGTGGCAGGCCGTCACCGCCGACTTCTCGCTCCTGTCGGTGTTCGACGTGTCGGGGTCGATGAAGCAGAAGGTGGGCGCGACCACCCGCATGGGCGTCACGCAGGAGGCCGCGGGCATCGCCTTGGCGACGCTGCCCCCCTCGACCAAGCTGGGACTGTGGATGTTCTCCACCGACCTCGGGGTCAACGGCGTCGACTACCGCGAGCTGGCCCCGATCGGTCGCCTCGACGACGCCCAGCACCGCCAGGCCGTGGCCCAGGCCCTCGGGAGCCTCTCGAGCCACATCGGAGGCGGCACCGGCCTCTACGACACCATCTGGGCCGCCTACCAGCAGGCGCAGCAGGACTACGACCCCGACCGCGTCAACGCCGTCGTCATCCTCACCGACGGTCGCAACGACGACCCCAACGGCATGACCCTGCAGCAGCTCGAGGCCAGGCTCCAGGCCGCGTGGGACCCGGAGCGTCCGGTCGCCGTCACCACCATCGGGGTCGGACCCGATGTCGACCCCGCCGCGCTGTCGCAGATCTCGACCATGACGCACTCGAAGTTCTACGCGGCGCCCTCCGCGGGCGACATGAAGACCGTGCTGGCGCGAGCCCTGTTCGACCACAGCTGCAAGAACGGCCGCTGCGTCTAGCTGCATCACCGACACGACGAAGGGTCGTGGCCCCGGGCGGGGCCACGACCCTTCGTCGTGCGGGAGGTCTCGGCGCGGACGTCAGCCCTTGACCGCACCCGAGGTCATGCCGCGGATGAAGTACCGCTGCAGCGACAGGAACACGATGATCGGCACGATGATCGTGATGTAGCCCGCGGCGGGGATGAGCTCACGACCCGCGCCGGTCTGGCCCTGCAGACCCTGCAGGGCCACGGTCGCGACGGTGTTGTCACCGCGGCCGAGGAAGATCAGCGCCACGAGCAGGTCGTTCCAGACCCAGAGGAACTGGAAGATCGCGAAGGACGCCAGGGCCGGCATCGACATCGGCATGATGAGCCGCCAGAACGTCGTGAAGTGGCTGGCTCCGTCGATCTTCGCCGACTCGATGACCGCCGTGGGCAGGCCGGACATGTAGGTGCGCAGGATGTAGATGGCGAGCGGCATGCCGAAGCCGATGTGGGCGAGCCAGACCGCGATGAAGGTGCCGTTGAGCCCGAGGGCCGAGTAGAGCTTGACCAGCGGGACGAACGCCACCGCATTCGGCACGACCAGTAGCCCGACGATGATGACGAAGACGACGTCGCGGCCCCGCCACTGCATGAACGTGAACGCGTAGGCGGCGAAGGCTGCGATGAGGATCGGGATCACCGTCGCCGGCACCGCAACGATGAGGCTGTTGAGGAACGCCTGTGCCATCGGGATGCCGGCCGCGTCGGACGTCAGCACGGTCGTGTAGTTCTGGAGCGTCCACGAGGATCCGAAGGGGTTGAAGAACGCCGTCCACCAGCCCGAGGCGAACTGCTCGTCACGCGGACGGAACGAGTTCACGAGCATGCCGAGCGCCGGGATCATCCACGTGATGCAGAGGATGATCAGCCCGATGCGCACCGGCCAGTTGGCCGATCCAGAGCCCGAACCGGGCCTGCTCTGCCGGATGATCTGCGGCTCTTCGGCCGGCGTGCCCGTGCCCGGCTGGACCGTGGTGGTCATCGTGCTGCCTCCTCGGCCTTGAAGTGGCGGACCTGGTAGATCAGGATCGGGATGACGGCGAGGAGCAGGATGACGACGATCGCGGACGCGATGCCGTTGTTGCCCTGCGTGTAGAGCTCGTCGTAGAAGCGGCGCACGATGACGTCGGTGTTGTAGGCGCCGTTGGTCGTGACGTAGACGACGTCGAAGACCTTCATGACGCCGATGAGGACGGTGATGAAGACCGTGATCACGGTCGGCCAGATCTGGGGAACGATGATGCTGAAGAAGATCCGCCGCTCACCGGCCCCGTCGATCCGACCCGCCTCCACGGTGTCCTCGGGAACGCCCTTGATCGCGGCCGACAGCAGCACCATCGAGTAGCCGACCTGCGTCCAGATCAGGATGATCATCAGGAGCAGGCTGTTGAGGTGCAGGGTGCTCTGGCCGTACCAGAAGACCGGGGCCTTCCCGAAGAAGCCGAGGATCGCGTTGAGGATGCCGGTCTGCGGGGCACCCTCGGGCTGGTAGTCGTAGACGGTGCGCCAGATCGTGGCGGCACCGACCATGCTGATCGCCATCGGCAGGAAGATGAAGGTCTTCGTCGTCTTCTCACCGCGGGCGCGGAGCCGGTCGGCGAGCACGGCGACGCCGAGACCCAGGACGACCGTCAGGGCCGGGACGATGATGATCCACAGGACGTTGTTGAAGATCACCTTCAGGAACGTGCTGTCGGTCAGGATGTCCACGTAGTTCTTGAAACCGACGTACGCCGTGGAGTCCTCGTTGGCGAAGCTGTACTGGATCGTCACGATGGCCGGGTAGATCAGGTAGACGGCGATAGCGAGGATCGCCGGCCCCGCGAACATCCACGGTTTGACCCGGTCCTCCCAACGGCCCTTGAGCGACTCGGCCAGCTTGTTGAGGATCCAGAAGATGATGATGGCGCCGCCGATGCCGCCGAGGATCGCGATCACTGCGTTGGCGATCTTGATGGCCATGGCACTTCCTCTCTCGAGTGGAGAATGCGCTGTCGACCGCGAGGGCGACCTACCGGTCACCCTCGCGGTCAGGCGGCGTCAGCTGCTGGACTTGGGGAAGCTGTCGTCGATGTTGTTGAGGGTGGTGTCGAGGTCCTGCTGACCCGAGAGCCACTTGACCGGCTCGGTCCAGAAGGTGCCGGCACCGACCTTGGCGGGCATGGCGTCGGAGCCGTCGAAGCGCGCCACCGACGCCTTGTAGAGAACCTCGCTGGCGATGGTCTGGAGCGTCTTGTTCGGGAGGAGCGACACGTCGGCCGTCTTGTGCGGCGAGAACGCACCGTTCTTCGCCTGCTGCGTGCCGTTCTCCTTGCTCGCGATGAAGTTGCGCAGCTTGATCGAGGTGGGGTCGTTGTTGAACGTCGACACCAGGTCACCGGCGACGAGCACCGCGTTGTTGCCCGCCGTCTTCGCGGGGAACGGCATCGGCTGGGTCTCGCTGTCGAGCTTGGAGATGATCGAGTCGGGGAAGCCGCCCTTGTTCGCGACGAACGTGGCCTGCTTGAACAGGTAGCAGCCGGGGGGCTGGGTGAACATGGCGTTGCCACCGGTCTGGAAGTTGGTCGCCGGGATGGACTTGGTGCCGCCGCGGACCCAGCCGTCGGTGAAGGCGATCTTCTGGAAGTACTCCCACGCGGGCTTGATCTCGGGGCTGTTGAACTTCAGCTGGCCCTTGACCCACTTGTCGTAGTTGTCCGGGCCCGCGATGCGCAGGACGAGGTCCTCGATCCAGTCGGTGATGGGCCAGCCGGTCGCCTGCCCGGACTCGGCCGCGATGCACCACGGGGTCTTGCCGTCGGCCTTGATCTTCGCCGAGAGAGCCAGCAGGTCGTCGAGGGTCCTGGGCACGGTGTAGCCGCCGGCCTTGAACGCCGGGGCGTCGGTCCAGATGATGCTCTTGACGCTCACCTCGTTGGGCAGGCCGTAGACCTTGCCGTCGGCGCACGTGCCGGCCTCGGCGAAGCCGGGGACGAGCGTCGCCTTGTCGGTGGTCACCGTGGCGTCGTCGAACGGCACGAGCTTCTTCTGCTTGGCCAGGTCGCACATGAGGCCCGGCTGCGGGAAGAGCCCGACGTCAGGCGGGTTGCCGCCCTGGACGCGGGTGCGGATCTCGGTGTCCCACGAGGCCGACTTCGTGAACTTGACGGTGATGCCGTTCTTCGCCGCCCACGCGGACACGTCGGCCTTGAAGCCCGGCTCGGTGTCCGGCCCCAGGCCGTACATGACCTCGACCGTGGTCTTGCCCGGCCCGCTGGCGGCCGAACCGTTGGAGGCGCTGCCACCAGAGTTGGACGACAGACACCCCGCTGCCAGACCGGCGACACCGATCCCCACCAACGCTGTCACGGTAGCCCTGCGATTGATCATGCCTGCTCCTCCTCGGAGGGTTGGGGGCTCCATCGGCCCCAAAGCTGACCGGTCACGTCTCATGCCGGTTCCAAACAGGTGTGCCCGGCGTCACCGCCGGACGGTGGTGCTGACGGTCGGCGCCGTCCATCTAGAGCAGAGTTCGCGTAGTCACACTGAACACCAACCAGAGTGACACTCGCCACACCCTCAACAGGGTTTTGCCATGCTGTTACTACCCGAATCGTGATGTGACCACGCGACGAGGCTCTCCCAGAGCCGGATTCCTCGCACTTCGGGCTCACCCCGGACGGTCGAGACCACCTGAGGCCCGGCGGGGGCGACCGATTAGGCTCGCAGACGGCGTCGTGCCTTGGGCGGCGCAGGAGCGCGAGCGACGAGGTCGGCTCCGAGGAACGACATCGAGGACACGTGAGTGATGGCTGAGTTCGCCTACGAGGACCTGCTGCCCATCGGCGCCGACGAGACGCCGTACCGACTGCTGACGACCGAGGGCGTGCGCGCCGTCGACGGGCCGGGAGGACGCACGTTCCTCGAGGTGGATCCCGAGGCCCTGCGGCTGCTCACCGAGACCGCGATGCACGACATCGCGCACTACCTGCGGCCTGGCCACCTGCAGCAGCTGCGCAACATCCTCGAGGACCCCGAGGCGAGCAACAACGACAAGTTCGTCGCCCTCGACCTGCTCAAGAACGCCAACATCGCCGCCGGCGGCGTGCTGCCCATGTGCCAGGACACCGGCACCGCCATCGTCATGGGCAAACGGGGCCAGCACGTGCTGACCCAGGGCACCGACGAGCGCGCGATCAGCCAAGGCGTCTACGACGCCTACACCCGGCTCAACCTGCGCTACTCCCAGATGGCACCGATCACGACGTGGGAGGAGAGGAACACCGGCTCCAACCTCCCCGCGCAGGTGGAGATCTACGCGGACACGGCGCCGGGCCACGAGGCGGCATACAAGTTCCTGTTCATGGCCAAGGGTGGCGGTTCGGCCAACAAGAGCTACCTCTACCAGGAGACGAAGGCGATCCTCAACGAGGAGGCGATGATGCGCTTCCTCGACGAGAAGCTGCGCTCGCTCGGCACGGCTGCGTGCCCGCCCTACCACCTGGCCATCGTGATCGGCGGCACGAGCGCCGAGTTCGCCCTGAAGACCGCGAAGTACGCGTCGGCGAAGTACCTCGACACGCTGCCCAAGTCGGGCGACCCGGTCACGGCCCACGGCTTCCGCGACACCGAGCTCGAGGAGCGGGTCCTCGAGCTGACCCGGCAGTTCGGCATCGGCGCCCAGTTCGGCGGCAAGTACTTCTGCCACGACGTGCGCGTCGTGCGCCTCCCCCGCCACGGCGCGAGCCTGCCGGTGGCCATTGCCGTCTCGTGCTCGGCCGACCGCCAGGTCCTCGGCAAGATCACCGCCGACGGCGTCTTTCTCGAGCAGCTCGAGACCGACCCGGCCCGCTTCCTGCCCGACACCGGTGCCGTCGACCTCGGCGAGCACGAGGACGACGCCATCGGCGTCAGCTCGACGAGCCGCAACGTCGTCGTCAAGGTCGACCTGACGCAGCCGATGGACGACATCCTCGCCGAGCTGTCCAGGCACCCGGTCAAGACGCGGCTCTCGCTGACCGGGCCGCTGGTCGTGGCCCGCGACATCGCGCACGCCAAGATCAAGGAACGCCTCGACGCCGGCGAGCCGATGCCGCAGTACCTCAAGGACCACCCGGTCTACTACGCCGGCCCCGCCAAGACGCCGGAGGGTATGCCGTCCGGCTCGTTCGGGCCGACCACCGCCGGACGCATGGACTCCTACGTCGACCAGTTCCAGGCCGCCGGCGGCAGCAAGGTGATGCTCGCGAAGGGCAACCGGAGCAAGCAGGTCACCGACGCCTGCGCCGCGCACGGCGGCTTCTACCTCGGCTCGATCGGCGGCCCCGCGGCACGCCTGGCCCAGGACTGCATCAAGCACGTCGAGGTCCTCGAGTACCCCGAGCTCGGCATGGAGGCGGTGTGGAAGATCGAGGTCGAGGACTTCCCGGCCTTCATCGTCGTCGACGACAAGGGCAACGACTTCTTCGCCGAGGTGAGCAAGCCGATGGCGTTCACCATCTCCAGGCGACCCGGTCTCCAGTAAGTCACGAGAGAGGACACAGATGAGCGAGAACGCTTCTGCCGGCAAGGGGTTCGACGACCTGCTCGCCGCCAACCGTGCCTATGCGGACGCCTTCGAGATGGCGGGGTTCGACGGCATCGCCCGCGCGGGCGTCGCGATCGTCACGTGCATGGACTCCCGCATCGACCCCCTCGGGCTGGTGGGCCTGAAGCCGGGCGACGCGAAGATCTTCCGCAACCCTGGCGGCCGCGTGGGCTCGTCGGCGCTCGAGGCGCTGGTCCTGGCGACGCACCTGCTGGGCGTCGAGCGCATCCTCGTCGTCCCGCACACCCGCTGCGCGATGGCCTCCAACAGCGAGGCCGAGCTGCGCGAGCGGGTGGGGACCAGTGCCGGCAAGGACGCGTCCTGGATGACGTTCCACGCGATCGAGGACCAGAAGCGCGCGCTGCGTGAGGACCTCGCCAAGGTGCGCAGCCACCCGCTCATCGCCGAGGGCACGCTGGTCGGGGGCTTCGTCTACGACGTCGACTCCGGTCTGCTCGAGCCCGTCGACTGACCGGCCTGCCGTGAGCCGGTGCCCACTCGACGTCACCACGTCGAGTGGGCACTTCTCCACGTCGGGTGGGCACCTTCAGGCGCCGGCCGGTCCACCCCGGACCGCGCGCCCCACACGTGGTGCGCCACCGCACCCGCCAGCAGCAGGCCCGCCGTCAGCACGGTGAGGCCGACCGGCGGTCCCGCGACCGCCACGAGCACCGCGAGGGCGCCCGTGGCGGCGCCGAACCGGGTCTGCGCCCGCGGCGCCCCTGCCATGGAGTGCATGAGGGTCACGCACCAGACGAACACCGCGACCGCGCCGGCGAGCGCGATGCCGATGGCGCGGGCCGAACCCTGCGCCTCGCCCTGCACGGCGTCGATGGCGGCCCCGAGCGCAGCGCCTGTCGCCGCCACCGACGCGAACACCAGGTAGTGCCCGTAGCCAGTCAGGAACGTGCTGCGGATGCCGCCCTCGAACAGCCCCGCGTGCTCCCGCTTGAAGTAGAGCCACCACATCGAGAAGACGATGAGCAGCCCCCCGACCACCAGCGGGAGCAGGCCCTTCTCGGCGCCCTGTCCCAGCGCCCCCTGCACGGCCTGGACGGAGGCGAGGATGACCTCGCCGAGGACGATCAGCGTCAGCAGGGCGTAGCGCTCGGCGATGTGGTGCGGGTGGAACGGGGTGATGCCACGACGCTCGGCGACCACGGGGACCATGAGCTCGAGGACGACGAGCAGGAAGAACGACGCGAGAAGCTGCGTGTGCCCTTCGAGGAGCAGCCGGGCGATCCACAGCACCTGCACGACGGCGATCCCGGCGGCATACGTCAGCGCGGTGCGCCGCCCCCGGGGGTCGCTGGCGGCTGCCCGCAACCACATGGCCACCATCGCGAAGCGCATGACCGCGTAGCCGCTCACGACGAGCGCCGACTGCCCGGTGTCGAACAGGTCGGGAATGCCGGCCGCGAGCATGAGCGAACCCGCCATGATCGTGAAGGTCAGCAGCCGGTAGGGCACGTCGTCGCAGTCGTAGGACGACGCGAACCACGTGTAGTTCATCCACGCCCACCAGATGGCGAAGAAGACCATGACGAAGTTGACGAGGTCACCGAGGTGTCCCCCGGCCAGGCCGTGGTGCCACTGGGCCGCAGCGCCGGCCACTGCGACGACGAAGACGAGGTCGAAGAACAGCTCGAGAGGGGTGGCGACGCGGTGCGCCTCGTGGGGGTCTCGAGGTCTCATCCGCCTCGGTCGGGACACGGCGTCGACGTGGCTCACGGACCAAGTGTGACAGCCACCTCCGGCCCCTCCCCTGCCTCGTCCTCAGGATCGGCGAGGGCGTATGCCGTCCGGCCGGCCCAGCCGGCGGGCGTCAGAGGGAGAGCTCGGCCTTGACGACCCCGACCAGCCGGTCGGCGAGGCTGCGGGCCTGGTCGCCGTCGGCGGCCTCGACCATGACGCGCACCACCGGCTCGGTGCCGGACTTGCGCAGCAGCACGCGCCCGTTGTGGCCGAGCTCGCCCTCGGCCAGCCGCACCGCGTCGGCCACGGCGGGGTTCGCCTCGAGGGCGGACTTGTCGACGTCCTTGACGTTGACGAGCACCTGCGGGAAGTGCGTCATGACGCCGGCGAGGTCGGCGAGCGTGCGGCCGGTGGCGGCCACGCGCGACGCCAGCATCAGGCCCGTCAGCGTCCCGTCGCCGGTCGTGCCGTGGTCGAGCATGACGACGTGGCCCGACTGCTCGCCACCGAGGGAGTAGCCGCCCGTCTTCATCTCCTCGAGCACGTAGCGGTCGCCGACGGCCGTGTGCACGACCTTGATGCCGGCGCCGGCGAGAGCCTGGGTCATGCCGAGGTTGGACATGACGGTGGCCACGAGCGTGTCGCCACGCAGGACGCCCTGCTCCTTCATCGCCAGGGCCAGGATCGCCATGATCTGGTCGCCGTCGACCTCCTGCCCGGCCGCGTCGACGGCGAGGCAGCGGTCGGCGTCCCCGTCGAGCGCGATGCCGAAGTCGGCGCCCTCGGCGACGACCGCCTCCTTGAGGTGCTGGAGGTGGGTCGAGCCATAGCCGTCGTTGATGTTCAGGCCGTCGGGCTCGCCACCGATCACCGTCACCCGGGCGCCGGCTTCGCGGAAGGCCCGGGGAGCCACCTCGAAGGCGGCCCCGTGGGCGGTGTCGATGACGACGTGCAGGCCGTCGAGACGGTGCGGCAGCACCGAGAGCAGGTGCGCGACGTAGCGGTCGGCGCCGTCGGCCAGCGGGACGATGCGCCCGACCTTCCCACCGGTCGGGCGGTCCCAGTCCTCCCGCAGGCGGGCCTCGATGCGGTCCTCGAGCTCGTCGGCGAGCTTGTGCCCGCCGCGGGCGAAGAACTTGATGCCGTTGTCGGGCATCGGGTTGTGCGAGGCCGAGAGCATCGCGCCGAGATCGGCGTCCTGCTCCGAGACGAGGTAGGCGATCGCCGGCGTCGGCAGCACGCCTGCGTCACGCACGTCGACCCCGGAGGACGCGAGCCCTGCCACGGTGGCGGCCGCCAGGAACTCGCCGGAGGCGCGAGGGTCACGGCCCACCACGGCGACGGGCCGGTGGCCGCTGAACGCGCCGACCTCCCCCAGGACGTGCGCCGCAGCGACGGAGAGGTCCACCGCCAGCTCTGCCGTGATGTCCTTGTTCGCCACACCACGGACGCCGTCCGTGCCGAAGAGTCGCCCCACTCGATCTGCCTTCCCGGTGCGTGGCCGGGTCGGCCACCTGATGCTGTGCTCGGACGACGATACCCCCACATCTTGTCGTCGCCCGCCTCGCGGCGGTCAGGCGCCTCCCGGCCGCAGGCGCGCCAACCACACGCCGTCATCATGACTGATGACATCGGTCAGCCGGGCCAAGTCCGGCGACACGGGGCCCGAGCGCTCGTCAGCCACGATCCACCGCACGCCCCGGGTGCGGTACGCCGCCTCGAGACCTGCCGCGTCGGGAGCCCGGACGAGCGCCAGCTCGGCCTCGAGGCGCGGCTGGTCCCAGAACGGGGCGGTCGCGTAGGACGCTCCCTTGGCCAGGCGCTCGAGCAGACGCGGCGCGTAGCCATACCCTCCGACGTCGGTGCGCAGCCCCGACAGGGCCGACACGGAGAAGTCGCGGTTGTCCGGGAACCCCGCCGGAGTGACGCCGTTCCACACTCGGTTGGTCGCCACGACGTCTCCGGGCGCGGCGTGGGCCCGGAGGTACTGACCCGCCGCGAAGAGTGCTGGTGTGACGGCGGGCCGGTGCTGGGGGTCCGTCGCCGTGGTGGCGCTGCGAGGGGTCCCCGGGTCAGTCGTCAGGTCGAGGGTGTGCACGAGGGGCCGGACCCCCGCCCCCGCCACGGCGAGCACGAGGAGGATCATCCAGGTGCCGCGGAGCAGGGAGCCGGGCGAGCGCCGGTCGGCGTACCGCACAAGGAACCAGGCCGCAGTGACGAGCACGGTGAGCAGGGCCAGGGCCACCAGGGACGGCGCCAGCCAGGCGCGGGCGACCGCGGCGTACGCCGTCACGTCGGCCGCGCCCTCGGGTCGCGCTCCCCCCGAGGGAAGCAGCCGCCGCACCGACAGCACGACGCCCACCCCTGCAGCAGCCGCTCCAACGAGGGCAAGCGCCGGTCCGCCGCGAGCAGCAGGCTGCAGCCGGGCGTCGGCCTCGAACCGGGCGGCGTCCTTGCCGCGACGAGCCAGCATGGCCTGCATGCCGGATGCGACCGCCGCCCCGGACAGCGCGTAGCCGATGGGCAGGGCCGCCACCGGGAAGTACAGCTGGCTGCCGCTGGGGTGTGTCAGCACGAGGGCGGCCAGGACCCCGGTGACCACCGCGCCGATGCCGATCCACCCCGCGGGGTCGGACGGTCGGCGTACGACGAGGACGAGGAGGCCCAGCGCCGGGAGCACGGTCGGGACCCACCGGTGCACGAGCGCGACGAGCATCGCCAGGATCTCCGCGCCCTGCGCCGGGACCGGGTGACCGTAGACCACACGGGTCTGGTCCGTCGGCCAGAAGCTCGGGTCGAGGCGGAGCCCGTAGGAACCCGGGTAGAGGAACAGCAGTGCCAGCACCATGACGACGAGGAGGATGCCGAGGCACGAGGCGTAGCGCAATGCCAACGCCCTCAGCGAGGCTGCGGCGCACCGCCGGCGACGCCACTCCGCGACGAGGACCGCGACCGCCGCGAGGGCCACTCCCGCGAAGATCACCGGTAGCTGCGCCGACTTGGCGCCCGCGGCACCGACGGCGAAAGCGGGAAGAAGCCGAGTCGGAGCGCGCGCATCGTCCGGATGGCGCCGCAGCACGCCGACCAGGCAGCCGACGACGGCCAGACCGAACACCCAGCCCAGGGTCGCCGTGGGACTCAGCTGCCAGTAGGACGGCAGCGGGCTCATTCCCGGCTCGACCCAGTTGTCGGCGAACAGCGGACGTACGAGGGCGATGCCGATGGCGGCCCCCAGGGCCCCACTCCAGTCACCGGTCACCTGCCGGCCCACCGCAGCGCCGAGCAGGAGCAGGATGACCACGAGAGTTGCCGGAAGCAGGCGCGCGACGACGTCCAGGTCGTCGGACCCCGTCCCGCTGAGCTGCGCCGCGACCGCGTGGAAGAACCAGTGGTAGCCGAGCGGCTCACCGTTGACCATCGGGTACTCGGGCACGAGGCTGCGGCGAGCCTCACCCGTCAGCGCGGTCTGGTACAGCAGGTCCTGGTAGTAGATCTGGAAGCCCGCGGTGGGGCGAGGCGCCACGTTCGCGAGACCGCCCACCCACATCAACCGCACGGCTGCCAGCACCGTGGTCGTGAGGGCGGCCCACCCCCACCAGGGACAGCGGTCACCGTCGTCCGGGGGACGGGCGAGAGCTCGACGGCGGGTGCTGGGGACCAGCAGCAGAACCGCTGCGACGACGGGGCCGACGACGAGGGTCGGCAGCGAGTGGCCGACGAGGTGCCCCACCAGCCAGGTGGCCAGGGTCAGGGCCAGACCGACGGGCCCGGACCAGCCGAGGTCAGTGGCGCTGACACCCCCCGCCCGCAGGCAGCGCGTCAGCACCCAGCCGGGTGTGAGCACGCCGAGGAGGACGACACAGAGCCACCAGAGCACGAGGCCCGGCTGCGATCCTGTGGAGATCCAGGCGGCTGACAGCGCCGCGCCCGCCAGGACCAGCAGGCACGCCTGGCGCAGGATCCCCTTGCGCATGGCGCAAGCGTGTCACGCGACGTTCGAGCTGGACTGGTATCCGCCTGAACGGACCCGGTCCGGCAAAGCGGCTCGGCGTAGGACGACCGACGCCCCCGAGCGATGCTCGGGGGCGTCGGTTGATCGCCGTCAGCGCGACTGGAGCCAAGCGGTGATGCTCGGCGCCAGCCGAAGCATCAGCGCGACTGGAGCCAAGCGGTGAGCCTGGCTTGCCAGGATCAGCGCTTGGAGTACTGCGGGGCCTTGCGGGCCTTCTTGAGACCGGCCTTCTTGCGCTCGGGAACGCGCGGGTCGCGCGTGAGGAAGCCGGCCTTCTTGAGGGCGGGACGGTTCAGCTCCTCGTCGACGCCGTTGAGCGAGCGGGCCACGCCGAGGCGCACCGCGCCGGCCTGGCCGGAGGGGCCACCGCCGTGCACGCGGACCAGCACGTCGTACGAGCCGTCGAGCTCGAGGAGCGTCAGCGGCTCCTTGACGATCTGCTGGTGCACCTTGTTGGGGAAGTACGCGTCGAGCGTGCGGCCGTTGATCTTCCACTCACCGGTGCCGGGGACGATGCGCACGCGGGCGATGGCCTGCTTGCGGCGGCCGGTGGCAGCGCCGGGGGTCGAGACCTGGCGGGCGCGGCGCGGCTCGCCGAGGGCAGAGTCGGTCGCCGAGGACTCGCTGGTGTACTCGGTCAGCTCGGGCTCGTCGGTGTCGAGGACGTCCTCGTTCACGATGTCAGTCACGTGTCTTGTCGCTTTCTACGCAGCAGCCGGGGGCTTACTGCGCAACCTGGGTGATCTCGAAGGGGACGGGCTGCTGGGCCGCGTGCGGGTGCTCGGCACCGCGGTAGACCTTGAGCTTGGAGAGCTGCTGGCGGGCCAGCGAGTTCTTCGGGAGCATGCCGCGGATGGCCTTCTCGACGGCCTTCTCGGGGCTCTTGGCGAGCAGCTCGGTGTAGGAGGTCGACCGCAGACCACCCGGGAAGCCGGAGTGGCGGTAGGCCTTCTTCTGCTCGAGCTTGGCGCCGGTGAGGGCGACCTTGTCGGCGTTGACGATGATGACGAAGTCACCGGTGTCGACGTGCGGCGCGAACTGCGGCTTGTGCTTGCCCCGGAGCAGGACAGCGGCCTGGCTCGCGAGACGGCCGAGCACGACGTCGGTCGCGTCGATGACGTGCCACGTGCGAGTGACCTCGCCGGGCTTCGGGGTGTACGTGCGCAATGGAGTCTGCCTTCGCTTGAAATGGTGGAGCAGTGTGAATGCCGCTGGGCTCGGTCCGCGTCGCCCGCTCGCCCCCTGAAGCGGTGAGCTGGGTTCGCCTGACGGCCCGGTGCACAACTTCATCCATGTTACGGGGTCGTGATCCCCTCCCCAAATCGCGGCAGAAAGCACCGTACATGCGGTCTGACCTGCGGAAACATGGTGCGCAGTGTCGCGTAGGCATCCGTTGTGCAAACAGATTGTGCAAAGGTAGTGTGCACACTATGGCTGCACCTGCACCTGCACCTGCACCCGCCAACCCGCCCCCTGACCACAACGGCGCGTTCACCCCGGAGAGCCTGCGCGTGCTCGCCCATCCCCTGCGTTCCCGCCTGCTGGGGCTCCTGCGGCGGCACGGCCCGTCGACGGCCACCCAGCTCGCAACCCTGCTCGGGACGAACTCCGGCGCCACGAGCTACCACCTGCGCAAGCTCGAGTCGGTCGGGCTCGTCTCGGACACGGGCGAGGGCGCGGGCAGGCGGCGGCTCTGGCAGGCGAGCGCGGAGTACCACCCCTGGCAGCCGAGCGATGTCGAGGGCGACGAGGACGCCGAGACTGCCCTCAACTGGCTGACCCGCGACTACGCCCGACACTTCGGCGAGCAGTACGACAGGTGGCTCGACGTCTCGACGACGTGGCCCACGGCCTGGCAGGACGCCTGCGGCTCGAGCGATGCCTCGGTCCTCGTCACGCCCGAGGTGCTCGAGGCCATGCGCGATGAGATGAGGGACCTGATCGAGCGCTACCGTCGTGTCGGCCAGGGCAACCCCCGTGCCCGTCGTGTCGCGGTCTACGCCTTCGCCTACCCCCTCGACCTCGACCGGCCACCGGCCGACAGCAGATCCCGCGGCCGACCTTGACGCACGCTGGGTTCCTGTCGCCACCGGGCACCGAGGCAAGCCGGCCATTTGCACTTTTCGATGGCATACGCGTCACTAGAATTCGACGGCCCCAACGACAAGAAGGCTGTCAGCAGATGCAGGACCACCGCGCTCCCGTCACCCCCCGGCGGCAGGCGAGCCACCCCCAACGCCGCGACATCCAGGGAATGCGTGCCATCGCGGTCCTGCTCGTCATCGCCTACCACCTGTGGCCGGATCTGGTGCCCGGGGGTTTCGTCGGGGTCGATGTGTTCTTCGTCATCTCCGGCTTCCTGATCATCGGGATGCTGGCCCGGGAGCTGCGGGCCACGGGCACGGTCAAGCTCTTCGCCTTCTACGCCAAACGCATCCGGCGACTCCTGCCGGCGGCGCTCCTCGTGCTGCTGGTGACGGCCGCCCTGACGCTGCTCGTGCTTCCGGTGGCCCAGTGGCCACAGGTCATGCGCGATGTCGTCGCCTCGGCGCTCGACGTCCAGAACTGGTCACAGGCCTACCTCGCGGGCGGCTACGCCGAGGCCACCGCAGACGTGTCGCCGCTGCAGCACTACTGGTCCCTCGCCGTCGAGGAGCAGTTCTACCTCGTCGTCCCGGTCGCGATGATCGTCGGCGGCCTGGTCGCTCGCCGCCGACGCTGGACCGAGGCCCACGGGGCGGTCGTCGTGATCACCGCCATCACGCTCTCGTCGTTGGCGTGCTCGGTCATCTGGAGCAACGTCAGCCCGTCGACGGCGTACTTCGTCACCCCGACCCGCATGTGGGAGCTCGGGGTCGGAGGGCTCGCGGCCCTCGGGGCTCCTCGGCTGCGGATGACCACACGACACCGAGTCTTCCTCGGCTGGGCAGGGGTGCTGGCGGTGGCGGTCGCCGCAGGCACCTTCTCCACGTCGATGGCCTTCCCGGGCTGGGTGGCCCTGCTTCCGGTGGCGGGCAGCGCCGCCATGCTGCTGGCGGGGGACCTCCCGAGCGGCACCGCGCCGGCTCGCGCGGAGACCGCCCACTGGCTCGCCCTGCGCCCGATGCGCTACGTCGGTGACATCTCCTACAGCCTCTACCTCTGGCACTGGCCGGTGCTCGTGTTCGTCCTGGCGCGCTCCGCGACCGGCGAGCTCGGGACCGTGGAGGCCGTGACGATGCTGGCGCTGTCGCTGGCGCTGGCGGCGCTGACGAAACGCTTCGTCGAGGACACCTTCCGCGCCCGCCGAAAGGTCGGCCGCCACTCCGTCCCGCGTGCGCCCCGTGCCGAGGCCCGCCCCGTCTTCCTCACCGCAGCCATCGCCATCGTGCTCACGTGTGGCGCGACCATCGTGCCCTGGCACATCGGCCAGGTCGAGGCTGACCAGCTGGTCGCCGCGGCGATCGATGCCAAGCACCCCGGCGCGATGGCCTTCGACGGGGCACACCCGATGAGGGTGGTCCCCGGCGTGGCGCTGCAGCCCGACCCGTCCATCGCGTTCAAGGACCGTTCCTTCACCGGCGGTCCCGGATGTGACGTCTACGACTACAAGAACCTGCCTCTCAGCGGGCCGGACTGCGTGCTCGGCAACCCCTCCGCGCCCCACACGATCGTGCTCCTCGGCGACTCGCATGCAGCGCAGTTCTCCACACCGCTGCAGCAGTGGGTGAGCACTCACCCCGAGTGGAAGGTCAAGGTCGCCGTGCGCTTCGGCTGCCCCTTCACCCTGGCCGCCCCGCGCAACTCCTCGGGACCGTTGACCATGTGCTCCGACCAGAACCGTGCCGTGCTCGACGAGGTCGTGGCTCTGCACCCGGACCTCGTGGTCACCTCCGCGATGTCGCCCGAGTCCTACGCCAGGGACCTCAAGTGGACCTGGAGCGACCGCGCTGCACTGGTGGCCGGCTATCGCGACGCCCTTGCGCCCTTGGCGCGCGCCGGTATTCGTACGGTGGTCCTGCGAGACGTGCCGCGGATGGCCCAGGCGGCGCCGGCTTGCCTGCGCAAGCACGAGGACGAGCGCGAGCAGTGCGACACGCCCTCCGACGTCGCGCTGCCCGCGGCCGGCGATCCTCTCGTCGAGGCAGCCGAGGACGTCGACGGCGTCGAGGTCCTGGACCTGACTCCCTGGCTGTGTCGGCACGGCAGCTGCCCGGCCGTCATCGGCAACGTCGTGGTCTATCGCGACAACCACCTGACCAACACGTTCGTGCGGACGCTGTCGCCCATTCTCATCGAGAAGCTGCGACTGGCCTGAGTCCGCCCCGCTCGGTCGGCCGGGTGCGGCTAGGAGGCGGCGACGGTGATGTCGTCGAGCTCGGCGAGGTCGTCGGCGCTCGGCTCCCACAGACCTGCCTGGACGTTCTCGACGACCTGCTCGGCACGCGTGGCACCGGCGATGACCGAGGCCACCGCCGGCTGCGCGGCCAGGCCGCCGATCGCCACGTCGATGGGACGCAGGTCGCGCTGGGCGGCATACGCCTCCAGGCGCTCGATGGTGTCCCAGTCGGCAGCGGCCAGCCGGTCGGCCATGCCCGCGAGCCGGGTGCCCGCGGGCGCCGCCTCGCCCCGGCGGTACTTCCCGGTGAGCAGGCCGGACGCGAGGGGGAAGAAGGGAAGCAGGCCGACCCCGACGTGCTCGCAGGCGGGCACGAGCTCGTCCTCGACGTCGCGCTCGAGCAGCGAGTACTCGTTCTGCGCCGAGATGAACCGCGACGTCCCCGCGGCGCGGGCGGTCCAGTCGGCGTCCACGACCTGCCAGCCGGTGAAGTTGCTGCTGCCGAGGTAGCGCACCTTGCCCTCGCGGACCAGCTCGTCGAGCGCGGCGAGCGTCTCCTCGATCGGCGTCTGCGGGTCGGGACGGTGCAGCTGGTAGAGGTCGATCCAGTCGGTGCCGAGGCGCCGCAGGCTCGCCTCGACCGCCTTGCGGATGTAGCGGCGCGACCCGCGAACTCCCCAGTCGGGGCCATTGGCGCCCTGCATGTCCATGCCGAACTTCGTTGCCACCACGACGTTCTCGCGCTCGGAGCCGAGCGCGAGACCCAGGATCTCCTCGCTCGCGCCCTGCCCGTAGATGTCCGCGGTGTCGAAGAGGGTGATGCCGCTGTCGAGCGCCTGTCGCACGACCGCGTTGGTCCCCTCCTGGTCGAGTCTCCGGCCGAAGTTGTTGCAGCCGAGCCCCACGGTCGAGACGGTCAGGCCACTGTCGCCGAGCTGGCGGTAGGTCATGTCAGGAGTCGTCGTCACCCGCCCAACGTATGCCGCCCTCCCGCCTCGCGACAGACCGGGTCGGACACAGACGAACGGCCGGTCCCCGCCGCTCGGGGACCGGCCGTTCGGGACGGCGTGTGTCAGTTCGGCTGGACGAAGACCGCCACCGTGCGCGCGGGCACCGAGAACGAGCCCGTGGCGCCGTCGTATGCCGCCTGCTTGACGACGCTGTCCGAGCCGTTGGCCTGCACCGGGCTCAGCTCCACCGGCCCCGTGATGCCAGGGACCTTCTGGCTGACGGCGCCTGGCGTCGCGTTGAAGACGACGACCGCTCCGCGCAGCGCCGGGTCGACGTCGGCGCCCACCGTGTCGTCGATGCGCATCACGATGACACCCTGCTTCGCGTCGGCCGTGCCGGACACCGGGAAAGTGACCTTGGCGTTGATGGCGTCGGCGCTGCCCAGACGGAACAGCTTGGTGCTGAAGCGAAGTCGCAGCAGGTCCTGCGCCATCGCGTCGGCGCTGTGCACGTCGGCGGCGGTCGGCTTGAGCGCCGGGTTGGCGAGCAGCGGCTTCATGTAGGGCCACTTGGCCGAGTTCTGCGCCTCGGGCGGCAGGCCGTGTCCGAAGCCGTTGTCGGCGCCCGTCCAGTCGAGCCGGTTGAACCAGTCCCCGCTGTCGTAGGAGTCGCGGTTCAGCGACTTGCTGCGCAGCAGGTCGGCGCCGGCGTGCCAGAACGAGGGCGTCTGCGCGAGCGCGGTGGTCGAAAGGGACAACGTGTTCATGCGCACCCGGTCCTGCATGGAGGTGGCAACCGGCAGCTTGTACGTCAGCGAGTCGAAGAGCGTCTCGTTGTCGTGCGCGTCGACGTAGCTGACGACCTCGTCCGGCTGGTCGGCGTATCCGGCCGGCGAGCCGTTGTAGTCGACCTGTGTCCCCTTGACGACGGCGCCGCTCCTCTGGCTGCGGAACGTGAACGACTTGAGGTTGCCGGCGAGGCCCAGCTCGACCAGGT
Source organism: Terrabacter lapilli (assembly GCF_039531305.1). Lineage (NCBI taxonomy): Bacteria > Bacillati > Actinomycetota > Actinomycetes > Micrococcales > Intrasporangiaceae > Terrabacter > Terrabacter lapilli. Next base: position 225,022 of record NZ_BAAAPU010000008.1, on the reverse strand, counting down.
CGGTGTCGCTCGCCAGGCGGCTCGCGGCGTCGGCGTTCACGGCTGCGCCGTTGGGGTCCGTCGCCTCGCCGGAGCCGAAGCCCTGGCGCCGCGGGTCCTCGTCGAAGGGGCCGCCACCGCGGACGGCGTCACGCAGCCGGTCGGAGAAGGTGCCGATGCCGGTACCGCCGAGCTGGCCCTGGGTCGCCTGGACGAACAGCTTGTTGTCGGCGACCTCCCCGAAGTTCCAGCCCTCGCCGTAGAGGTACATCGACTTGCCGTCGACGCCGTCCTTCTGCAGCGTCAGCGCGTCGAGGGCGGCACGCACGGCGAGCATGTTGGCGCGGCTGGCGTGACCCATGAGGTCGAAGCGGAAGCCGTCGACGTGGTAGTTCCGCGCCCACGACACGACCGAGTCCACCATCAGCTTCTCGGCCATCGCGTGCTCGGTGGCGACGTTCTGGCAGCACGTCGAGGTCTCGACGGCGCCACTGGCGTTGAGGCGCTGGTAGTAGCCGGGAACGATCTTGTCGAGCACCGACTTGTCGGCCTGTCCCGATGCCGCGGTGTGGTTGAACACCTGGTCGAGCACGACGCGCAGGCCGTCCTGGTGCAGCGCGCCCACCATGGTGCGGAACTCGGCCACTCGCGCGCCACCGTCAGCGGTCTTGGCGCTCGAGGCGTACGACCCGTCGGGGGCGCTCCAGTGGTAGGGGTCGTAGCCCCAGTTGAAGGCGTCCTTCGACGCGACCGCGGTGACGCACTTCTGCTGCTCCTCGCTGTCGGGTGCGTACGAGGCGAGGTCGCACCTGGGCGTCTCCTGCCTGGCAGGGTCCTCCTCGATGGAGGCGATGTCGAAGCTCGGGAGCAGGTGGACGGTGTTGAGGCCGGCCTTGGCGAGCGCCTTGAGGTGCGCGCGTCCGTCGCCGTCGGCGGCGAAGGCGAGGTAGCTGCCACGCAGGGCCGCCGGCAGCTTGGTGTCGGACATGGAGTAGTCGCGGATGTGCAGCTCGTAGATCGTCGAGTCGACGTCCTGGGCGAGCTTCGGCGTGGGCGTGGTGCGCCAGGCCGTCGGCATGAAGGCCGGGTCGCTCAGGTCGACGGCCACCGAGCGGGTCGAGTTCAGCGTCAGGGCCACGGAGCTCGGGTCGGTCACCACGTTGGTCTCGACCTTGCCGGTGGTCGGCGCCCAGACCTTCACCTCGTAGAGGTAGCGGGCCCCGCGCGCCGACGCGCCGAGCGAGGCGCTCCACGCCCCTGCTCCGTCCCGGGTCATCGTCGTGCGGCGAGCGGTGTCGACCGGCTGGTCGGCGCTGCCCGCCGGCCACGTCAGCAGGGTCACCTGCTGGGCGGTGGGCGCCCACAGGCGGAAGCCGACCTGGCCGGAGCCGGAGAAGCTGACGCCGTAGGAGCGGGTCCGCGCGGACGCGGCATACAGGGCGTCGAGGGCGATGGCCGTCTGCGCGCCGGTGGCGTCGAGCAGCGAGCCGGTGGAGTCGTACATCGCGACGGCGACCTGACCCTGGAGGATCTCGGGCATCTTCCTGGCCGTGGCCTTGTCCAGGCGCAGGGCGACGTAGCCCTTGAGCTCGGGATGGTCGGCCACGAGCGTGGCCGGCAGCCCGGCCGGGTCACGGGTGAGGCCGGCCACCGAGCCTCCGGTCACCGCCTCGGCGTCGAGCCCGAGGCCGCCGGTGGACGACCAGTGCAGACGCCACGAGAGGGTCGCCGGGTCGGTGCCGGCCGGCAGCGAGGAGGCCGGCCAGGCGACGAGGTCGGGGCCCACGACGTAGGCCTTGGACTTCGCCAGGTCGGGCGCTGCGCCGGCGCGGCTGGTCTTGACCGAGATCGCGTGCGTGGACAGCACGTAGGTGATCGTGGTCAGCACCCCGTCCGCGGGGACGCTGAAGGCCACGTTCGCACCGCCGGGAGCACCGCCGGCCCCGTAGTTCTCGTCCCAGCTCAGGCCGTGCGCGACCTTGAACTCGTAGTTGCCTGCAGGGATCCGGTCGGTGGTGAAGGTGTAGGTGCCGTCACCGTCGGGGTCCTCCAGCCAGGAGCGCATGCAGTCGGGCGCCCAGTCGCCGGGGCAGCCGAGCTTGCTCTGGAAGCTGCCGGGTGCCGTGATGATCGGGGCCTGGGCGTCGCTGGTGGCCCAGTGCGTGCGGTGGTCGTAGTAGAAGGTGACCCGCTTGCCCGCCGGGGCGGTGTAGGCGATGTTGCCGCCGCCCTTGGCGGCACCGGCGCCGTAGTTCTCGTCCCAGGACTTGTTGATCGCCGCCTTGTACTCGTAGTCACCCGCGGGGATGGAGTCGTAGGAGCCCTTCCAGATCTCGTCCTTGGGGTCGAGCGCCAGCTGCGCCTGCGTGCAGTCCGGCTGCCAGTCACCGGGGCAGCCCATCTCGGAGTTGTGGTTGCCCGGGACGCTGACGTTGGCGGGCTGCGTGACGGGACCGACCCCGCCCGTGCCGGCGCTGCTGCCGGAGCTCGCCGGCTGACCCACGATGCCGTAGGTGGAGGTGGCGGAGACGTGCCCGGCGATGTCCTTGGCCACCATGCGGTACTCGAGGAGCGTGCCCTTGGCGACGCCCGAGACGTCGTGGAAGACGCGGTAGGGGGCGTTGTCGTCGGTGCCGATCGGCGTCCAGGCCGACGTCCCGACCGGGCGCTGGAGGAAGGTCACCTCGGCGAAGGTGTTGCCGGGCAGGGCGGCGCCGATCTCGGCCCGGCCACCCACGACGCCGCCGGCGCTGGGGGACGTCGGGTAGATGGCGGGCGCCGACTTCGGCTGGGCCATGGTGTCGTTGGCGCGGTAGACCGCCACGGACAGCGGCGGCACCGTCACCGTGACGCGACCGTCGGCGGCGACGCGCAGGTCGGAGGTGGCGCCGAGGAGCGGCACGAGCTTCGAGCCGGCCGAGTAGGTGGAGAAGGTCGCCGTCCTGGCGGTCGTGGCGTTGTTGGCGACCACGACGTACTCGCGCTTGGAGGCCTTGTCGATGCGGCTGATGGCGTAGATGCCGGCCGCGTCGGAGGCGTAGCGGTGCACCTGCGCGCCGTCGGCGAGCGCCGGGTTGGCGGCCCTCAGGGCCGAGAGCTGCTGGATCTGGCGGTAGAGGGGGGCAGAGGTGTCGTAGTGCGCCGCCGTGCCCTCGGGCTTGTCGCTGCCGACGACGACGTCGTCCTGGTAGATCGGCGTCTGGGTGGCGAACATGTCCTGGCGCGCCCGCTTGTCGCCGAAGTCGCTCGTCGGCCCGGTGAAGCCCTGCTCGTCGCCGTAGTAGACGACCGGCTGGCCGCGGGTGAGGAACATCAGCGAGGTCGCGAGCTGGTCGCGGGCGAGCAGGTCGGTGCCCTTGGCGCCGCCGGCGAGGAGCATCGCCCCGATGCGGCCCATGTCGTGGTTGCCGAGGAAGGTGGGCAGCTCGTAGGCGTTGGAGTCGGTGTCGGTGTAGTAGTCGTCGCCGGCGAAGAGGTCGCGCATCCCGGTCGTCGCCTTGCCCTGGGCGAAGCCGAGCGCCGCGCCCTGGAAGCCGAAGTCGAGGGTGGCCGGCAGCTTGCCCTGCGTCGTGAACTGGCTCGTGTAGCTCGGGTTGCCGTCGTACACCTCGCCGAACATGAAGAAGTTCTTCTTGCCCGTCGCCGCCGCGTGGCTGAGGATCGCCGGCGAGAACGACTGCCAGAACTGCATGTTCACGTGCTTGACGGTGTCGATGCGGAAGCCGTCGACGCCGAAGTCGACCCAGGACTTGTAGATGTCCTCCATCCCGGAGACGACCTTGGGGTTCTCGGTGAAGAGGTCGTCGAGGCCGGAGAAGTCACCGTAGGTGGCGGACTCGCCGGCATACGTCGAGTCACCGCGGTTGTGGTAGAGCGTCGGGTCGTTGAGCCACGCCGGCACCTTGACGTCCTTGTCGGCGTCGGCGACCTTCGGGACGTAGGGGAACGACGTGGCGGCCGACATCGCCGGGAAGCAGTCGGGGACCGTGGCCAACCCGGTGCACGCGGGCTTGCCGGCGACCGCGGCGTCGTCGAACACGTTGCCCTGCGCGTCCTTGTACGGCTTCGTCGCCTTGCTGACGTAGGTGTAGGTGCCACCGTCGTAGGAGATGACGTCGGCGGTGTGGTTGGTGATGATGTCGAAGTAGACCTTCATCCCCTTGGCGTGCGCCGCCGCGATGAGCGCCTTCATGTCGCCGTTCGTGCCCAGGTGGGGGTCGATCTGCGTGAAGTCGGTGATCCAGTAGCCGTGGTAGCCGGCGCTGGCGTCCGAGCCGCTGCCCTGGACCGGGCGGTTCTTGAAGGAGGGCGTCAGCCAGATCGCCGTGGTGCCGAGGCCCTTGATGTAGTCGAGCTTGCCGGTCAGGCCCTTGAGGTCGCCGCCGTGGTAGAAGCCCTCGTTGGTCGGGTCGAACCCGGTCGTCATCGGTCCGCCGGTGAGGCCGCCGCGGTCGTTGGCCGTGTCGCCGTTGGCGAAGCGGTCGGCCATGACGAAGTAGAAGCGCTCCCGCGTCGAGAGGTTGCGCAGAGACGGCTCGGCGAGCTTGGCATCGGCCGCCGTCGCGGCGCCCGGGAGGTCGGTCGGTGCGACGCCGACGGCGTGCGTCGTGTCGTCGTAGGTGAAGCGGAGGGTGGCGGGACCGGCGAGCACGAGCGGCACGTTGCCGCCGTCCTGGCCGTAGCTCTCGCCCCACGAGTGGTTGATCGCGACCTTCAGCTCGTAGCTGCCCGCCGGCACTCGGAACTCGGCGGCATACGTCGTCGTGCCGGGCTGGAGCGTGAGGTCGGTCTTGGTGCAGTCGGGCTGCCAGTCACCGCTGCAGCCGAGCTCGTCCTGGAGCGAGCCGACGAGGGTGGCCGTGCGAGGCCCCTCCGCCCGGGCTGCGGGTGCCGCTGTCAGCGGGACGACCAGTCCGGCCATGACGAGGGCCGAGATGCTGGCGACGGACAGGGCCGGGCGACGGCGCATGCGCACTCCTTTGTGGGCTCGGTCGCACCCGCCCGCGTCTGGACGCTCGACCACCGGAGGAGAACGTAGCGCCCAGATCGGACAAAGCGCCAGACGTACGCTGCAACTTTTTGCATTCGAGCTCAGAAAGTTGCGCGATTCTTTCTCGGCACGTCAGGGTCGCCGGCCCGCGGCCCGCCCGGCACGAGCGCTCAGCGACTCAGCCCCCCGGGGCTCGAGACCAGCGTGCGCACCGCGGTGGTGAAGTCGGCCACCCGCGTCAGGGTCACCGGACCGTCGGGGAGCTCGATGCCCTCGGACCACCCGGGACCGCCGATGACCACCTCGAGGGGCCAGTCCACGACGGCGAGGTGCTGCCAGAAGGCCTCGGTCCGCTGCCGGGGCAGCGACGCCCAGAGGAAGACCGCCCGCGGGCGCGTCTCCCGCAGGGTCGACACGAGCGCCTCGGCGGGAACGCGCGGGCCGAGGAACAGGCTGGCGACACCGTTGCGGGCCAGCTCGGCCTCGAGAGCGAGCAGGGGCAGGTGGTGCTGTTCGTCGTCGGCGCCCGCCAGCACCACCGGCGAGCCGGCCACCCGGAGTCGGTTGGCACGGACGACGGCGCGCAGCTCCGACTGCAGCAGCTCGCTCGTCAGGTGCTCGGCCTGCACCCCGAGCCGACCCTCCTGCCAGAGGTCGCCCACCCGGCGCAGCGCAGGCGCGAAGACCTCGACCCAGGCCCTGCCGACGTCGGAGCGGCGCATCACCTGGCGGTAGAGCTGGGCCATCGTGCGAGGGTCGAGGGCGCGCGCGGCTGCGACGATCGCCTCGACGAGCGCGGCGGAGTCCTCGAGCGCGGGCGCCCCGCCGGTCCCGCCGGCTCCTCGCGCCCCGATCGTCCGGTTCGAGTCGGGCGTCCCGGAGGCCGGCCCGGGGGACGACTCCAGGTGCTCGACGATGGCGGCCGCGTCCATCGACAGGACGGAGTCGGCCGCGCTCTGCGCGGGCACCCCCTGGGCCGTGAGCCGGGCCATCAGCCGGACGCGGCTGATGTCGAGCTCGGTGTAGCGGCGGTGGTTGCCGCTCGTGCGCAGGCTGGGACCGACACCGTGGCGCCGGTCCCAGGAGCGCAGCGTCGGCGCCGCGATGCCCAGGCGCTCGGAGACGACGCCGACGGGCCAGCCGAGCCGGGGCACCGGGTCGGCGTCGAACTCCGTCGCCGAGGGCGTGGCTGCAGGGGGCTGGGTCATCTCGTTCATCACCGTCCGGGTTGGGTCCCGACTGGGCGGAGCGGTCCGAGATTCCCGTCATGGACCGCTCCGACCCCCATCGGGCACTGCGATCATAAACTTATGCACGCCTCTTGTGCAATGCGTAGGTTTTTGCGTAAGTTCTGCATCAGATCGCTTCACACGCACACTCCGCCGCCCACCGGGAGGAAGCCATGACCGTCACCCGCCTACCGCGCCCCACCTACTCCTCGTACGAGTGGCAGGAGCAGGGTCGATGCCGCACCAAGCACGTGGAGCAGTTCTTCACGGACGACCAGGAGCTCGACCAGCGCGAGCGCCGGGAGAAGACCGAGGCCGCGCGCATGGTCTGCGGCGGCTGCCCGGTGCGCCAGCAGTGCCTCGACCACGCGCTGCGGGTCCCCGAGACGTTCGGCATCTGGGGCGGCACGACGCCGACCGAGCGCGCCCAGATGCTCTGGGACGTCGCCGGCTGAGCCCGCTGTCGATCAGCGGATCGCGAGCGGGATCACCTCGGCGGTCGGCAGGCCGGCGAGGTCCGCACCGTCGAGCAGCAGCTTCGCACCGCGTAGACCCGCCCCGACCACCACGAGCCCGGCGGCCGCGACCGCCTCGTCGACGAGCACCGGCCAGTCCGCCGGCAGCCCGACCGGCGTGATGCCGCCCTGCTCCATCCCCGTGGCCTCCTGCGCCAGGGACTGGTCGGCGAACGAGATCTTGCGCGCCCCGAGGTGCCGTCGCACCACCCGGTTGATGTCGGCCCGGTCGGTCGCGAGCACCATCACTGCGGCATGTGTCGTCGTCTCGCCCCGGCGCGCCTCGACGACGACGCAGTTGGCGGAGGCCTCCGGCGCCACGTCGTAGGCCTCGCAGAACGCTGCCGTGTCGGCGAGCGAGGCGTCGATGGGCGCGACGCGAGCCCCCGGCACGTGCTCGAGCGCTGCCGCCACCGGCGGCGCCAGCAGGTCGGGCCGCTCCAAGGCGGCCACCCAGGTCAGGTTCCCTTCGGCACTCGGCATGCGCAGAGCGTATGCCGCCCCCTCCCCCAAGCGCGCAGGTGACCCTGCGCCGTCGACCTCAGCGTGCGAGCTCGGCGACCACCGTCGCCGCCGGCACCGGTCGAGCGCTGCGCCACCCCGTTCCGGCCCAGAGCGCGAGCAGGTCCGGCCGGTCGGCGGCGGCCGATGCGCGTCGCAGTGGGGCGGTCACGTGGTGCACCTCGGGGTAGGCGGCCGGGGCGTGACCGTCGTGCCGCCGGAGGAAGTCGGTCTCGAGACCGCGGGCCAGGCGCCCCGAGTAGGCCCGCGTGACCGCGGTGCGCTCGTGGGCCGGGTCCGTCAGGGCACGCCGGTAGGCCAGGCCCGTGCCCGCCTCCGGAGTCAGCAGCAGCGCCGTGCCGACCTGGACCGCGTCGGCACCCGCCGCGCGCACCGCCGCGGCGCGCTCGGCCGTGGAGATGCCGCCTGCGGCGGCGATCGGCACGTCGGTCTCGGCCCGCACGGCCGCGACGAGCTCGACCAGGTCGGCATCGCCCGGCTCCTTGACCGGGTCGAGCGTGCCGCGGTGTCCGCCGGCGTCGGTCCCCTGGACGCAGAGCGCGTCGACGCCCGCGTCGAGGGCGGCGCGCGCCTCCGTGACGTCCGTGACGGTCATCAGGGTCTCGATCCCGGCCCTCCTCAGCTCGCCGAGCACCGCGGAGCTGGGCAGCCCGAACGTGAACGACACCACCGGGACGCGCTCGCGCACGACCAGGTCGAGCTTGCGCTCCCAGTCGTCGTCGTCGCCCGGCCGCGGCTCACCCGGCTCGGCGCCGACGGAGCGAGCCTCCGGCGCCAGGGTCTCCCGGTAGGCCGCCACGGCGTCCGCCCGTTCGTGCCCGTTCAGCTCGCCCGGACCCACGGCATACGCGTTGGCCTGCGCGGGCACGAAGAGGTTGACCCCGAAGGGACGGGTCGTGGCGTCCCAGACCTCGGCGATGGCCGCGGCGAGCTGGGGAGCGCTGAGGTAGCCGCCGGCGAGGAAGCCGAGACCGCCCGCCTCCCCCACCGCGGCGACGAGCTCGGGCGTCGTCGGTCCCCCGGCCATCGGGGCGCCGACGACACCCGTCTCCACCGAACGCAGCAGCATGCCCCGACGCTACTACCGTCAGCGGGGACGGACGACCCGCCCCTCGTCCCACACCGGCTCGGCCGACTCGTAGACGCGCCCGTCGGCACCGAAGACCAGGAAGCGGTCGAAGCCGCGCGCGAACCACCGGTCGTGGGTCACCGCGACGACGGTCCCCTCGAAGGCCTCGAGCCCCTCCTCCAGGGCCTCGGCCGACTGGAGGTCGAGGTTGTCGGTCGGCTCGTCGAGCAGCAGCATGGTGGCACCGGACAGCTCGAGCAGCAGGATCTGGAACCGCGCCTGCTGGCCACCCGACAGGGACTCGAACCGCTGCTCCCCCGACCGCGCCAGCTCGTAGCGGTCGAGCGCCCGGGCCGCCGGCTCCCTCGGCATCCCGTCCCGGTGCTCGTCGCCGCGGTGGAGGATCTCGAGGAGCGTGCGGCCCACCAGGGAGGGGTGCTCGTGGGTCTGGGCGAACCATCCGGGCCGCACCCGTGACCCCAGGCGCACCACCCCGGAGTGCTCCACCGGGACCGGCCGCACGTCACCGACCGGCTGGTGCTCGCGCTCGGGGTCGGTGCCGCCACAGGCGAGCAGCCGCAGGAAGTGCGACTTGCCCGACCCGTTGCTGCCGAGGATGGCGACGCGCTCGCCGTACCAGACCTCGAGGTCGAACGGCTTCATCAGGCCGGTCAGCTCCAGGCCCGTGGCGACGACGGCGCGCTTGGCCGTGCGGCCGCCGGTGAGACGCATCCTCACCGACTGCGTCATCGGCGTCTCCTCGGGCGGGCCCGCCTCCTCGAACTTCGCCAGGCGCGTCTGTGCCGCCTGGTAGCGCGAGGCCATGCCGTCGTTGAACTTGGCCTTGACCTTGAGGGTCTGCACGAGCGCCTTGAGCTTGACGTGCTCCTCGTCCCAGCGCCGGCGCAGCTCCTCGAGGCGGGCGTTGCGGTCGGCGCGGGCCTGCGCGTAGGTCGCGAAGCGTCCGGGGTGCACCCACAGCGTGGCGCCGGCAGGGCCCGGCTCGAGCGTGGCCACGCGGGTGGCCACCCGGTCGAGGAGCTCGCGGTCGTGGCTGATGAACAGGACCGTCTTCGGTGATGCGACGAGGGCCTCCTCGAGCCACCGCTTCGTCGGGACGTCGAGGTAGTTGTCGGGCTCGTCGAGCAGCAGCACCTCCTCGGGGCCGCGCAGCAGCGCCTCGAGCACCAGCCGCTTCTGCTCGCCACCGGAGAGGGTCGTGACCTTGCGCCACTGCGCCTTCTCGTAGGGCACCCCGAGGGCGGCGACGGTGCACTTGTCCCAGAGGGTCTCCTGCTCGTAGCCGCCGGCCTCGCCCCACTCGACGAGGGCGTGGGCGTACGCCATCTGGTCGGCCTCGGAGTCGCGCTCCATCATGAGCAGCTCGGTGCGGTCGACCTCCTCGGCGGCGGCCCGGAGCCGCTCGGGGGCGACCGAGACGAGCAGGTCGCGCACGGTCGTGTCGTCGCGGACCTTGCCGATGAACTGGCGCATGACGCCGAGCCCACCGGACCGCGTCACCGCGCCCTCGTGCGGCGCGAGGTCCCCCGCGACGATCCGGGTCAGGGTGGTCTTGCCCGTGCCGTTCGGCCCGATGAGCGCGATCTTGGCGCCCTCCCCGACGCGCAGGGAGACGTCGTTGAGCAGCGGCCTGCCGTCGGGCAGGCTGAAGGAGACGGAGTTGACATCGACGTGGCCCACGAGAGCCAAGCCTGTCGTATGCCGTGTGCCCTCGTCACGCGGGTTACGTGCCCGCGCGCTGGGCCTCCTCCGCGGGCGCCTCCGCTGCGGGCGCCTCCGCTGCGGGCGCGTCCTCTGCGGGCGCCTCATCGGCGGGCGCCGCCCCGGCAGACGGGCGGCCCTCGGACGGTTGTCGCCGGGCCCGCGTCATCTCTGCCCTGGCGGCGAGGTCGGCGTCGTCCGGGTAGACGACCTCCTCGAGGGACAGGCCGTGCGGGGGCATCACGTGCAGGCCGGAGCCGCGTTCGGCCCGCTCGAGCACGGACCGGGGCCACCCCCGGTCACGTCGCCCCTCCCCCACCGGGACGACCGCGCCCACGAGCGAGCGCACCATCGAGTGGCAGAAGGCGTCGGCGCGCACCGTCGCCTCGAGCACGCCGTCTGGCAGCCGCGTCCACGAGAAGTCGAGCAGGGTCCGGATCGTCGTGGCGCCCTCGCGCTGCTTGCAGAAGGCGGCGAAGTCGCGCAGGCCGACGAGGGCCCGGGACGCCTCGTCCATCGCGTCGACGTCGAGCGGACGGCGCCACCACACGGTGTCGTGCCGCCGCAGCGGGTCACGCAGGGCGTCCGTGTCGGCGAGGCGGTAGAGGTAGCGCCGCTCCACCGCCGAGAAGCGGGCGTCGAAGCCGGGCGGCGCGAGGGCGGCCCGGCGCACGACGATGTCGTGGGGCAGGACGCCGCCGAGGCGGCTGACGAGGGCCCGGCCCGGCTCACGGTCCGACCGGCCCGGTAGCGCGGCCCACGCGGACGGGTCGAGGTCGACGTGGGCGACCTGGCCCCGGGCGTGCACGCCCGCGTCGGTGCGCCCGGCCACCGTGACGCGTACGGGCTGGGGGCTGCGCAGCACGGTGGCGAGGCCGGCCGAGAGCTCGCCCTGCACGGTGCGGAGGGCGGGCTGCGCGGCCCATCCGGAGAAGTCGGTGCCGTCGTAGGCCAGGTCCAGCCGCACCCGCAGCAGGGCCGCGTCGGACGCGCTGGGCTCGGTCATGGCGTCCGAGCCTACCGAGCGCCGCAGCTCCGACTGCCACCGCGGCCGCGTTTCCCCCGTACGAGCCGGGCGGGGCACCGACCGGGCGCATGCTGGAGGTGGACGCCGGGCAACGGTGCCCGGCTCTCTAGAGAGGGGCACCTACCCATGCACGCCATCCCGCGACGCCGCCTCGCGGCCGTCGCCATCGCCGTGAGCCTCACGGCGCCGCTCGCCCTCTCGGTCGGGGGCGCTGCCGCCGGCGCGGCCACCGGCTCGGCGACCAGCCCGGTCTCCAGCACGGCACCCTTCTGCGGCATCACCTGGGGCTCGCTGCCCAAGGCCACCAGCCCGGACCTGCACTGGACCGGCAACGTGGTCCGCACGCGCTACGGACAGCACACCTGCTACGACCGCCTCGTCTTCGACATCGCCCCGGGCCACGGAGCGGTCGGCTACAACGTGCGCTACGTCAACCAGGTGACCGGTCCCGGGAGCGGGCTGCCGGTGCCCGTCGCGGGCGGCGCGAGGATCCAGATCACCATCAACGCCCCGTCGACGCTCGCCGGGACCACGACGAACTTCGTGGGCTGGCGCACCTTCCGCCAGCTCAAGGGCCTGGGCAGCTTCGAGGGCTACACCGACTACGGCCTCGGGGTGCGCGCGCGACTGCCGATGCGCGTCCTGGTGCTGACCGACGCCGACGGAGGCCGACGCCTCGTCGTCGACGTCGCGCACCGCTGGTAGCACCACGAGAAGGAGCAGCCCGCCCCTCAGGGACGGACTGCTCCTTCTGCGATACCGCGGGTGGTGCCGGGTGAGGCTCAGGCCTCGGACTTCTCCGCGCCGGCGTCCTCGGTCGACTCGCTCGACTCGGTCGCGGCGGCGTCCTCGGTCGGCTCGGCAGCCGCGTCCTCGACAGCGGCGTCCTCGGCCGGCGTCTCGTCGGCCGGCTTGGCCTCGCTCTGCTTGGCGGCGCGCTTCGTGGCGGCCTCCGCCTCCTTGACCGTCGCCTTCTTGGCCGACAGCGGCTCGCGGACGAGCTCGATGACGACCATGGGGGCGTTGTCACCCTTGCGGGCGCCGATCTTCGTGATGCGGGTGTAACCACCCTCGCGAGCCGCCATGTCGGGGGCGATCTCGGCGAAGAGGCGGTGGACGACACCCTTGTCGCGCACGACGGTGAGGACGCGACGACGGGCGTGCAGGTCACCGCGCTTGGCGAAGGTGATCAGGCGCTCGGCGAGCGGGCGCAGGCGCTTGGCCTTGGCCTCGGTCGTGGTGATCCTGTCGTTCTCGAAGAGCGACGTCGCGAGGTTGGCCAGGATCAGCCGCTCGTGGGCGGGGCCGCCACCGACGCGGGGACCCTTGGTGGGGGTGGGCATTTCGTTTCTCCTAGAAGTCCGACCAGGCCGTTCTCGAGCAGGGCGTCGAGGGCTCGGTCAAGAAGCGGTTGGTCAGAGACGCTCGTCCTCGACGAACGACTGGTCGTCGTCGTCGCTGTAGTCATCGTCGCCGTAGCCGTCGACCAGGGCCGACGGGTCGAACCCGGGCGGGCTGTCCTTGAGGGCCAGACCCATGCCGACGAGCTTGGCCTTGACCTCGTCGATCGACTTCGCACCGAAGTTGCGGATGTCGAGCAGGTCGGCCTCGCTGCGGCCCACGAGCTCACCCACGGTGTGGATGCCCTCGCGCTTGAGGCAGTTGTAGGAACGAACGGTGAGGTCCAGGTCCTCGATCGGCAGGGCGAGGTCCGCGGCGAGCGCGGCGTCCGTCGGCGACGGGCCCATGTCGATGCCCTCGGCCTCGACGTTGAGCTCACGGGCCAGACCGAAGAGCTCGACCAGCGTCTTGCCGGCCGAGGCCATGGCGTCGCGCGGGGTCATCGAGTTCTTCGTCTCGACGTCGACGATGAGCTTGTCGAAGTCGGTGCGCTGCTCGACACGGGTCGCCTCGACCTTGTAGGTCACGGTGAGCACCGGGCTGTAGATCGAGTCGACCGGGATGCGGCCGATCTCCTGGTCACCGGACTTGTTCTGCTGCGCCGAGACGTAGCCACGGCCACGCTCCACGGTCAGCTCCATCTCGAGCTTGCCCTTGTCGTTCAGCGTCGCGATGTGCAGGTCGGGGTTGTGCACCTCGACACCAGCCGGCGGCGTGATGTCGGCGGCGGTGACCGCACCCGGGCCCTGCTTGCGCAGGTACATGACGACCGGCTCGTCGTGCTCCGAGGAGACGACGAGGCCCTTGATGTTGAGGATCATCTCGGTGACGTCCTCCTTCACGCCCGGAACGGTCGTGAACTCGTGGAGCACGCCGTCGATGCGGATGGAGGTGACCGCCGCGCCCGGGATGCTCGAGAGCAGGGTGCGACGGAGGGAGTTGCCGAGCGTGTAGCCGAAGCCGGGCTCGAGCGGCTCGATGGTGAAGCGGCTGCGGTTGCCCGCGACGACCTCTTCGGAGAGCACGGGACGCTGTGCGATGAGCACTGTTCATTTCCTTCCCACGGGCGACCGCCATATGACGCCTCGTGAAACTGCCCGGTCGTGACCCGGGCGGGCCGGCTCGCCTCTGTCTGCGAACACGACCCCTTGATCCCTGATGGGCACAAGGGGGGCGTATGCCGTCCGGCGCACCGGACGGCATACGCCGCCTTGCATCAGTTCTTCGAGTAGAGCTCGACGATGAGCTGCTCGGTGAGCTGCGAGTCGATCTGCGCGCGCACCGGGAGCTGGTGGATGAGGATCTGCAGCGAGCCCTCGACGACCTGCATCCAGGCCGGGACGGGACGCTCGCCGAACGTCTGGCGGGCCAGCTCGAACGGGAAGCTCTCGACGGACTGCTTGCGGACCGTGATGATGTCGTACTGCTCGACGCGGTAGGACGGGACGTCGACGCGCACGCCGTTGACCTCGAAGTGGCCGTGCGTCACGAGCTGACGGGCGTGACGACGCGTGCGGGCCAGGCCCGCGCGGTAGACCACGTTGTCGAGGCGCGACTCGAGGATGGTGAGCAGGTTCTCACCGGTCTTGCCGGGGCGGCGGGCCGCCTCCTGGTAGTACCGGACGAACTGCTTCTCCATGACGCCGTAGGTGAAGCGCGCACGCTGCTTCTCCTGCAGCTGCGTCAGGTACTCCTTCTCCTGGATCCGGCGACGGCCGTGCTGGCCGGGCGGGAAGGGACGGAGCTCGAAGTTCTTGTCGCCGCCGACGAGGTCCATCTTGAGGCGGCGGGACTTCTTGGTGATCGGGCCGGTGTAACGAGCCATGTTCTAGTTCTCTCTCTCGCTCAGGGCCGGATCAGACGCGACGGCGCTTGGGCGGGCGGACACCGTTGTGCGGCGTGGGCGTGACGTCGCTGATCGCGCCGACCTCGAGGCCGGTGGCCGTGAGGGAGCGGATCGCCGTCTCGCGGCCCGAGCCGGGGCCCTTGACGAAGACGTCGACCTTGCGCATGCCGTGCTCCATGGCGCGGCGGGCAGCAGCCTCCGCTGCCATCTGCGCGGCGAACGGGGTGGACTTGCGCGAGCCCTTGAAGCCGACCTGGCCGGCAGAGGCCCACGAGATCACGGCGCCCGTGGGGTCCGTGATCGAGATGATCGTGTTGTTGAACGTGCTCTTGATGTGAGCGTGCCCGTGGGCGACGTTCTTCTTCTCCTTGCGACGAACCTTCGTCACGCGAGCCTTGGGAGGCATTTTTCTCCTACGTCAGAACTGAATGTCGGTGAGACGTGATCGCGGTGCGATCAACGTCAGCGGGCCTTCTTCTTGCCGGCCACGGTGCGCTTCGGGCCCTTGCGGGTGCGCGCGTTGGTCTTGGTGCGCTGACCGCGCACGGGCAGACCACGACGGTGACGAAGACCCTCGTAGGAACCGATCTCGACCTTGCGGCGGATGTCGGCCTGCACCTCACGGCGAAGGTCACCCTCGAGGCGGTAGTTGCCCTCGAGGAAGTCACGAAGCGCAACGAGCTCGGCCTCACCGAGGTCCTTGACGCGGGTGTTGGGGTTGACGCCGGTGGCAACCAGCGCCTCCTTGGAACGGGTGCGACCGACACCGAAGATGTAGGTCAGTGCGACCTCGACGCGCTTCTCGCGCGGAAGGTCGACTCCAACAAGACGAGCCATGTTGGGTTGTCTCCTGATTTCTGTTTCGCGGAGGTCTGGAGCAGTCACCGATCCGGGGTCACGGCCCGCCACTCAGAAGGACGGGCCACCGGTCCCCGGCCTCCGTGCCGGGGGTGACGTCCTGCGCCGACACGACGGTCGGTCATCAGGGGCCGGGTGCTGCTTTCATTCACTTTTTCGCGTGCTGTCGAAAGTCTGTCGACGGCGAGGTGGTGGCTCTGCTCAGCCCTGGCGCTGCTTGTGGCGCAGGTTCTCGCAGATCACCATGACCCGACCGTTGCGGCGGATCACCTTGCACTTGTCGCAGATCTTCTTGACGCTCGGCTGAACCTTCATCTGCCTGCTGTCTTCAGATCGCGCACCTGTTCCCCGCGTGCCGGAGGGCACGTGACGGCCAGGAGCTTGGTTGGGTAATCGGGAGTTGGTGCCTCGCACTCGTCCCGGCCCGGGCGCCCGCTCGCGCGGGCCACGTGTGGGCCGGACCTGGTGCTCAGCGGTAGCGGAAGACGATCCGACCGCGGGTCAGGTCATAGGGCGAGAGCTCCACCACGACACGGTCCTCGGGGAGGATCCGGATGTAGTGCTGTCGCATCTTGCCCGAGATGTGTGCGAGCACCTTGTGACCGTTGGAGAGCTCCACCCGGAACATCGCGTTCGGGAGAGCCTCGACGATCGTGCCCTCGATCTCGATGACACCGTCCTTCTTGGCCATATCCTCCGTCTAACTGTTGGTGGCCGACCCGGAATGAGCCGGCCTTGTGACGTGCCTGGTGACCGTGCTGGAGGCACGACCGTGCATCGGGCGTCGTGGCACGCGACACCCAACGGTCAAGGTTACGCCAGATGGCGCCGTTCCCGAAATCGGTCGAGGGCCTCAGCCCGGTTCCCCCTCGAGCTCGGCCCGACGGAGCCGGACGAGCCGCTCCACGACCCCGTCCGGCAGGGGCTGACCGGGGGTGAACCGGATCGTGCCCTTGCTGAGCGAGAAGCCGTCGAGCTCGCCCGCGACGGCGTCGACGACCGCGGGGCTGAACGGGAAGACGGACAGGTGCTTCGCGGAGGCACGCACCCCCAGGAGCGGGCGCCCGTCGAGGCGCAGCGCCGGCATCCCGTAGCTCGTGCCCTCGTCGGCGTCGGGCGCGGCGCGGACCGCGTCGTCGACCACGCGCTGCAGCGCCTCCCGCTGCTCGGCCGGGAGGCCGGAGAGGTAGTCCCCGATGGTGCCCATGCACCGAGGGTCCCACCGGGCGGCCCGGGCCGGACTCGTATGCCGTGTGCCGGGTGCCACTGGACCGCGCCGGGGCCCGCATTCCGCAGCCGACGCGAGAACGGCCGCGACGGCATACTGACGTGATGACCCAGACAGGCACCGACGCCCCCGAACCGCCCACCCCGCCGGCAGCGGAGGCGCCCGAGGACCACACCGACGTGGTCAGCGCCCCACCTGCCGAGGCCGAGGACGTCGAGGCGTACTACGCGCGCATCGCGGCCGCGGCCGGCGCCGACGGGCGGCTGCCCGTGGCCGTCGAGGAGATGCCGGGCTGGGACATCTACCCCTACGAGATCGAGAGCCTGCGCCTCAAGCCCGTGCAGCCGCCGGCCGACGACGAGCCGGCACGCCGCGGCGAGGACCCGTCCGAGTGCTGGTGCGTGAGCACCCCAGAGGAGGGAGCCGGCGAGGGGCCGGAGGTCGTCTGGTCCAACGCGCGGTGGCGGCTCACCCTCTCCGGCGAGACCGGCCTGCCGGTGATGCTGATGCTGCAGCCGCTGGAGCACCACGACCTCACCTCGCTTCCCAATGACCTCGCCGCAGAGCTGGGGCAGCTGCTCGTGGCCGTCTCCGACGCCGTCGAGCACGTGCCGAGCGTCGGGCGGGTGCACGTGGCCAAGTGGGGCGACGGCGGCGCGCACCTGCACCTGTTCTTCCTCGGCCGGCCGGCGCGGATGCTGCAGTTCCGTGGGTCCCCGCTCGTCGACTGGGAGGAGAACCTGCCGCGCGTCCCCCTCGATGTGCTGCGGGCCAACGCCCGGGTCGTCGCCGAGCGCATGGTCGTGCACGTCGGCGGCCGCGCCGGAGCCCTCGGCCGCTGAACCGCCTGGCCCGGCTGGGCGCGGGTGAGTGGGCCGAGTCGGTGCGACGAGGTCAGGACCAGCGCGTCGAGAGCCAGAGCGGGTCGGGCCCGGTGAGCGGCACCATGCGCCAGGTCAGGTCGGCGTCGCCGCTGCGCAGCCGCGCCTCGACCCCGAAGCGGTGCGGCGACTCGATCACGATGACCTCCGCGCGGAACACGTCCTCGTCGACCCAGCCGCCGCTGGCCACGACCGGCACCGTCGCTCCCCCGCCGACGAGCTGGCCCTCGCGCCACACACCGCGGCCGACGGGGACCCGCAGCCACTCTCCTCGCCGCTCGAGGCCCAGCACGTGGTCGTTGCCGTCGCGGGTCACCGAGACGGCTGTGTAGCCGGAGGCCAGGTCGGACGCTGATGACCTGGACAGCTCGGCGTGGTCGGGTCCGAGCGCCTCGCCCGACAGCGCCGGGATCTCGAGCGACGCGAGCCGCTGCGCGAGCTGCTCGTCCGCACCCTGCGAGCCGTTGCCCTCGAGGGCGGGCAGCACGTGCGCCCAGAGCAGGTCGAGGGTCGACTGCATCCGCTCCTGCTCGGCCGTGATCGCCACGACCGCGTCCTGCTCGGGCAGCACGATGAGGAACTGCCCGAAGGCTCCGTCACCGCGGAAGCCGTGCAGCTGCATCCAGAAGGAGTAGCCGTAGCCGCGCCGCCAGTCCTCCTCGGCGCCGGGGTCCTCGTTGAGGGGCCCGAACGCGCGCGTCGCCTCCTCCACCCACGCCTCGGACAGCAGCTGCCGACCGTCCCACCGCCCGCGGTCGAGGTAGAGCTGGGCGATCGAGGCGATGCCCTCCGTCGTCAGGTGGGAGCCGGTGAAGCCGAGCTCGCGGCCCAGCGGGTCGCGGTGCCAGGGGATGTCCGGCAGGCCGAGAGGGTCGAGCAGCCGCGGGCGCAGGAACTCGGCCACGCCGACCCCGGCGACGCGGCGCACGATGACGGCGAGCAGGTAGGTGGCGACCTGGTTGTACGCGAAGACGGTGCCCGGCTCGCGGGTCGGTCGGGTCGCGAAGACCCTGGGCACCCAGTCCCCCTCGTCGCCGAAGTCGCTGCCGCTCATCCGGTCGAAGACGTGGCCCCACGCGTCCTCCTCGTGGCCCACCGTCATCGACAGGCAGTGCCTCACGCGCACCTGCTGCCAGCCCTCGGCGACGGCGCTGCGGTCGAGGTCCGGGAAGTGGTCGAGGACAGGGTCGTCGAGGGAGAGGCGGCCCTCCTGCACGAGGAAGCCGACGGCCGTGGCGGTCACCGTCTTCGACAGGGAGTACGCGAGGTGGACGCGGCTCGCGGCATACGGCGCCCACCACCCCTCCGCGACGACGTGGCCGTGGCGCACGACCATGAGGCTGTGCAGGCCGAGGTCGCCGCGCTCCGCGGCGTCGACGAACGCGAGGACGCCGGCGGCGTCGACGCCCTGATCTGACGGGGTGCTGCGAGGGAGGCTCATGGACGCGAGGCTACGCACCCCCACCGCGCGGGCGGGAGACCGGGGCCGACGGCCGGCTCAGACGGCCGCGTCGAGGGGGGCGTATGCCGCCCCGACCGCCTCGAGGGCGGCCTTGCCACCGTCGATGGCCGTGAGCACCCACAGCCCGTCCTCGCGGACGGCCACGGAGTGCTCCCAGTGGGCGGCCCGGGTGCCGTCGGTCGTGACGACGGTCCAGTCGTCGGCAAGCACCTTCGTGTCGGTGCCGCCGAGCGTGACCATGGGCTCGATCGCGCCGGTGAAGCCGTCGACGAGCTTCGGCCCGGTCTCGCGAACCGCGTAGTTGGGGATCTGCGGGTCCATGTGCATCTGCGTGCCGATGCCGTGGCCGACGTACTCGTCGATGACGCCGTAGGTCAGGCCGTCCCGCCCGGCCGCCGCCTCGATGCTGGCCTCGACGGCGTCGCCGACGGCATACAGCCGCCCACCCACCTGCATGGCCGCGATGCCGGCGTAGAGGCTGGCCTCCGTGGCGTCGATGAGCGCGAGGTCCTCGGGACGTGCCGCCTCGCGGCCGCCGACGACCGCCGTGAAGGCGGCATCACCGTTCCAGCCCCGGACCTCGGCCCCGCAGTCGACCGAGACGACGTCGCCGGCCTCGAGCACGCGCGGGCCGGGGATGCCGTGCACGACCTCGTCGTTGACGCTGGTGCAGAGGGTGTGGCTGTAGCCCGGCACGAGCTGGAAGTTCGGGATGCCGCCGTGGCCGCGGATGAACTCCTCGGCGAGCCGGTCGAGCTCGAGCGTGGTCATGCCCGGGCGCAGCTCGCGCGCCAGCAGCTCGAGCGTCCGCCCGACGAGCAGGCCCGCCTCACGCATGAGGAGGAGCTGCTCGTCGGTGCGGCCCTGGAGCCGGTTCCGGCGTCCGAACATCGGGGGTCCTTCTGGGTTGGTACTCGTGGGGCCGCGGTCGGTGGCCCGGAGGTCGGCGCGGAGGTCGGCGCGGCTGCGCTCAGGCGTGCTGCGGCAGGGCGGCCATGACGCGGTCGGTGACCTCGTCGACCTCGCCCATGCCGTCCACCTTCACGAGCAGGCCGACGAGCTCGTAGTGCTGCGCCAACGGCGCCGTCTCCTTGCGGTAGATCGCCTGGCGCTCGCGGATGACGTCCTCGGTGTCGTCGACGCGCCCCTCGGTCTCGGCGCGCTTGAGCAGCCGCTGCACGATGGCGTCCTCGTCGACCTCGAGCTCGAGGACGGCGTCGAGGGCGTGCCCGTGCCGGGCGAGCATCGCGTCGAGCGCCTCGACCTGGCCGGAGGTGCGGGGGTAGCCGTCGAGCAGGAACCCGCCCGCCGCGTCGTCCCAGGACAGGCGGTCCTCGACGATCTCGTTGGTGATGTCGTCGGAGACGTAGCCCCCGGACTTGATGATCTCGTCGACCTTGACGCCGAGCGGGGTCCGGTCCTTGATGTTCGCGCGGAAGATGTCGCCCGTGGAGATGGCGGGGATGCCCAACCGCTCGGCGATGCGGGCGGCCTGCGTGCCCTTACCGGCGCCGGGCGGGCCGAGGATGATCAGTCGCGTCAACGGAGGAACCCTTCGTAGTGGCGCTGCTGCAGCTGCGCCTCGATCTGCTTGACCGTCTCGAGGCCCACACCCACCACGATGAGGATCGAGGTGCCACCGAACGGGAAGTTCTGGTTGGCCCCCACCAGCACGAGGGCGATGAGCGGGATCAGGGAGACAATGGCGAGGTAGATGGCGCCCGGCACGGTGATTCGGGTCAGCACGTAGTTGAGGTACTCGGCCGTGGGTCGCCCGGCCCGGATACCCGGGATGAAGCCGCCGTACTTCTTCATGTTCTCCGCGACCTCGGTCGGGTTGAACGTGATGGACACGTAGAAGAAGGTGAAGAACAGGATCAGGGCGACGTAGGTGATCATGTAGATCGGGTGGTCACCCTTGACGAGGTTGGCCTGCACCCAGTCGACCCAGGCGGGGTTGTCGCCGTTGGCGTGGGTGTTGAACTGTGCCACGAGGCCCGGCAGGGCCAGCAGGGAGCTGGCGAAGATGACCGGGATGACGCCGGCCATGTTGACCTTGAGCGGGATGTAGGTCGACGTCCCGCCGTACATCCGGCGGCCCACCATGCGCTTCGCGTACTGCACCGGGATGCGGCGCTGCGACTGCTCGACGAAGACGACGGCCGCGATGACGAAGATGCCGAGGAGCAGGATCGCGAGGAACGTGCCCCAGCCCTTGTTGTTCTTGATGCTCCACAGCGAGGCCGGGAAGCCGGCCGCGATCGAGGTGAAGATCATCAGGGACATGCCGTTGCCGACGCCCTTGTCGGTGATGAGCTCGCCGAACCACATGATCAGGCCGGTGCCCGCCGTCATGGTCAGGACCATGATGAGGATCGTGACGGGCGACTGGTCGACCATGATCGTGTCGCAGGAGCCACCGAAGAGGCTGGACGGGTTGCGGGCGAACGTCACCAGCGTGGCCGACTGCAGGATGGCCAGGCCGATCGTCAGGTAACGGGTGTACTGGGTCAGCTTGCTCTGACCCGACTGCCCCTCCTCCTTGAGCGCCTCGAAGCGCGGGATGACGACCGTCAGCAGCTGGATGATGATGCTCGCCGTGATGTACGGCATGATCCCGAGCGCGAAGACCGACAGCTGCAGCAGCGCTCCGCCACTGAAGAGGTTGGCGAGGTTGAGGAACCCGCTCTGGTCGCTACCGCCGGCGGCCTTGCCGGCCTGCAGGCACTGCTGCACGAGGCTGTAGCTGATGCCCGGCGTCGGTACGTGTGATCCGAGCCGGAACAACACGATGATGCCGAGCGTGAAGAGCAGCTTCTTGCGCAGGTCCGGGGTTCGGAACGCGCGTACGAAAGCGGCGAGCACTGGGTCCTCCTGGGGGCCGCACGGGTGGCGCGGCGTAAGTCATGCAATCCGTGGAAGGTTAACGCAAAGGCGCAGCGCCCCGGGCTCCCTCCCGCGGTTACCGACGTCACGTCGGCTTGCGGTGGGCGCCCGGGGCGCTGGTCACACGAGGTGTGTGGTGGTCACTCGAGGTCTGCTCGCGGCTTCTCGGAGCGTCTCGGGGACCGGTCGATCAGCCCGCGAGGGCCGTGACCGTGCCGCCGGCTGCCTCGATCTTCTCCTTGGCGGAGGCAGAGAACTTGTGCGCCTCCACCTCGACCTTCACGGAGATCTCGCCCGTGCCGAGGACCTTCACCGGGAAGCCGTCACGGACGGCACCCTTGGCGACGAGGTCGGCGACGGACACCTGACCACCCTCGGGGAAGAGCAGCTGCAGGCGGTCGAGGTTCACGACCTGGTACTCGGTGCGGAACGGGTTCTTGAAGCCGCGCAGCTTCGGCAGACGCATGTGCATCGGCATCGAGCCACCCTCGAAGCGCTCCGGAACCTGGTAGCGGGCGCTGGTGCCCTTGGTGCCACGACCGGCGGTCTTGCCCTTGGAGCCCTCACCACGACCGACACGGGTCTTGGCGGTCTTGGCTCCGGGGGCCGGACGCAGGTGGTGGACCTTGAGGGCGGACTCGCCCGACTTCTTGGCGTTGTCGGCCATGGTCAGTCAACCTCCTCGACGGTCACGAGGTGCGTGACCGTCTTGACCATCCCGCGGATCTCGGGACGGTCCTCCTTGACGACGACGTCGCCAATGCGCTTCAGACCGAGGCTGCGCAGCGTGTCACGCTGGTTCTGCTTGCCACCGATCTCGGAACGGGTCTGGGTCACCTTCAGACGAGCCATCACACACCAGCCTTCGCAGCCTGGGCCTCGGCGATGCCGGCAGCACGGGCCTTGAGCATGGCGGCCGGGGCCACCTCCTCGAGGGTCTTGCCACGGCGGGCAGCGACCGACTCGGGACGCTCGAGCTCGCGCAGGGCCTGGGCCGTCGCGTGCACGATGTTGATGGCGTTGTCGGAGCCCAGCGACTTGCTGAGGACGTCGTGGATGCCGGCGCACTCGAGCACCGCACGCACCGGGCCACCGGCGATGACACCGGTACCGGGAGCGGCGGGACGCAGCATGACCACACCGGCAGCCGCCTCACCTTGGACGGGGTGCGGGATGGTGCCCTGGATGCGCGGGACCTTGAAGAAGTTCTTCTTGGCCTCCTCGACACCCTTGGCGATGGCCGCGGGAACTTCCTTGGCCTTGCCGTAGCCGACACCCACGGTGCCGTCACCGTCACCGACGACGACGAGGGCGGTGAAGCTGAAGCGACGACCACCCTTGACGACCTTGGCGACACGGTTGATGGTCACGACGCGCTCGACGTACTGGTTCTTGTCGTCACGGCTGTCGCGGTTGTCGCGGCCACCGCGGTTGTCGCGGCGGTCTCCGCGCTCGGTGCGCTCGCCGCCACCGGCGGGGCCGGTGCCTCGACGCTGCTGTCCGGGCATCAGATGTTCCTCATCTCAACGGTTGCGTTCACGAAGTTGCTCACAGGGCCAGACCGCCCTCGCGGGCGCCCTCGGCGATCGCCGCGACCCGGCCGTGGTACTTGTTGCCACCACGGTCGAACACGACGGCCTCGATGCCGGCGTCCTTGGCACGGGCGGCGACGAGCTCGCCGACCCGCTTGGCCTTGGCCGTCTTGTCGCCGTCGAAGGCGCGCAGGTCGGCCTCCATCGTCGAGGCCGAGGCGACGGTCTTGCCGACGGTGTCGTCGACGACCTGCACGAAGAGGTGACGGCTGGACCGCGACACGACGAGGCGGGGACGGGCCGCGGTGCCGGCGATCTTCTTGCGACCGCGCACCTGGCGACGGATGCGGGCGGCAGCCTTGGACTTGCCGCGCTTGATGATCATTGCCATGGCTTACTTACCGGCCTTTCCAACCTTGCGACGGATCTGCTCGCCCGCGTAGCGAACGCCCTTGCCCTTGTACGGGTCGGGCTTGCGCAGCTTGCGGATGTTGGCCGCGACCTCACCGACGAGCTGCTTGTCGATGCCCTGCACCGAGAAGCGGGTCGGGTTCTCGACGGCGAAGCTGATGCCGGCGGGAGCCTGGATGAGGATCGGGTGCGAGTATCCGAGCGAGAACTCGAGGTCCGAGCCCTTCGCCGCGACACGGTAACCCGTGCCGTGGATCTCCATCTTCTTCTCGTAGCCCTCGGTGACACCGAGGACCATGTTGTTGATGAGCGACCGGGTCAGGCCGTGGCGCGAGCGCGAGTCACGCTCGTCGTTGGGGCGCTTGACCTCGAGGTTGCCCTCGGCCAGCTCGACGGTGATCGGCTGCACGACGGTCAGCGAGAGCTCACCCTTGGGGCCCTTGACCGTGACGTCCTGGCCCTCGACCTTGATGTCCACACCCGAGGGGATGGAGACCGGGAGTCGTCCGATTCGCGACATGTCAGTGTCTCCTTACCAGACGTAGGCGAGGACTTCCCCACCCACGCCCTTCTCGTGTGCCTGGCGGTCGGTCAGCAGACCGTTCGACGTCGACAGGATCGCCACGCCGAGGCCACCGAGAACCCGCGGGAGGTTCGTGGACTTGGCGTAGACGCGCAGGCCGGGCTTGCTCACGCGGCGCACCCCGGCGATGGAGCGCTCACGGTTGGGGCCGTACTTGAGGTCGATGGTCAGCGTCTGGCCGACCTCGGCCTCCTCGACCCGCCACGAGGCGATGTAGCCCTCGGCCTGCAGGATCTCGGCGATGTTCTTCTTCAGCTTCGAGTACGGCATGGAGACGACGTCGTGGTGCGCCGAGTTGGCGTTCCGGACGCGGGTCAGCATGTCCGCAATCGGGTCAGTCATGGTCATTGTGGGCTCTCCGCCCTTCCTCACCGGGGTTTCGACCTTCGGCAGTGGTGCCGTTCGGCGTGTGCCGTGGGGCCGACCTACGGTGTCAGAGGTGTGTTGGTCTTGGGGTTGCTACTGCGTTACCAGCGGCTCGGGAGCCGTTACCAGGAGCTCTTGGTCACGCCCGGCAGCTCGCCCGCGTGAGCCATCTCGCGAAGGCAGATGCGGCAGAGGCCGAACTTGCGGTACACCGAGTGCGGACGACCGCACTTCTGGCAGCGGGTGTACGCGCGGACCTTGAACTTCGGCTTCCGGTTCGCCTTGTTGATCAGCGCGGTCTTGGCCATGTCAGTTCTCCTTGAAGGGGAAGCCGAGCTGCTTGAGCAGCGCGCGACCCTCGTCATCGTTGGTCGCCGTGGTGACCACGGTGATGTCCATGCCCCGGACGCGGTCGATCTTGTCCTGGTCGATCTCGTGGAACATCGACTGCTCGTTCAGACCGAAGGTGTAGTTGCCCCGACCGTCGAACTGCTTGGGCGAGAGGCCGCGGAAGTCGCGGATGCGCGGGAGGGCGATCGTCACGAGACGGTCGAGGAACTCCCACATGCGGTCGCCGCGCAGCGTGGTGTGCGCACCGATCGGCATGCCCTCGCGCAGCTTGAACTGCGCGATGGACTTGCGGGCCTTGGTCACGACCGGCTTCTGGCCGGTGATGGCGGTGAGGTCACGGACGGCGCCCTCGATGAGCTTGCTGTCCTTGGCCGCGTCGCCGACACCCATGTTGACGACGACCTTGACGACGCCGGGGACCTGCATGACGTTGGCGTGGCCGAACTCCTGCTGCAGGGCGCCCTTGATCTCGTCCTGGTAGCGCTGCTTGAGGCGCGGCTTGACCCGGCCCGACGGAGCGGTGGTCTCGGTGATGGTTTCGGTCATTCTCAGAGGTCCTTGTCCGACTTGACCGCGACACGGACGCGGGCCGCCTTCTGGCGGCCATTGCGCTCGACGGTCTCGACACGCGTCTTCACGCGGGTCGGCTTCTTCGACTCCGGGTCGACGATCGCGACGTTGCTCACGTGGATCGCGGCCTCGGTGTGGGTCAGGCCACCGGTGCGGGTGCCACGGGCGGTCGCGCCGGCCTTGACGTGCTTGGTGACGCGGTTGATGCCCTCGACGAGCACGCGCTGGGTCTCGGGGTAGACCGCGATGACCTTGCCCTGCTTGCCACGGTCGCCGCCGTTCTTCTGGCTGCGGCCCGAGATGACCTGGACGAGGTCACCCTTCTTGATCTTCATCTTTGCCTTCGCCATGTTCACAGCACCTCCGGCGCGAGAGAGATGATCTTCATGAACTTCTTCTCGCGCAGCTCACGACCCACCGGGCCGAAGATGCGGGTGCCACGCGGGTCGCCGTCGGCCTTGAGGATCACCGCGGCGTTCTCGTCGAACTTGATGTAGGAACCGTCGGCGCGGCGACGCTCCTTGACGGTGCGGACGATGACGGCCTTGACGACGTCACCCTTCTTCACGTTGCCGCCTGGGATCGCGTCCTTGACGGTGGCGACGATGGTGTCGCCGATGCCGGCGTACCGACGGCCCGAACCGCCGAGAACACGGATGCAAAGGAGCTCCTTGGCACCGGTGTTGTCGGCGACGCGCAGCCGCGACTCCTGCTGAA
Organism: Terrabacter lapilli; assembly: GCF_039531305.1. Classification (NCBI taxonomy): domain Bacteria; kingdom Bacillati; phylum Actinomycetota; class Actinomycetes; order Micrococcales; family Intrasporangiaceae; genus Terrabacter; species Terrabacter lapilli. The sequence continues at coordinate 198,877 of NZ_BAAAPU010000008.1, read as the reverse complement.
TCACTGTCTAACTCCTGTCGTCGTGCTGGTTCTTCACCGAGCGGGTGAAGCCTTGCCGAACGGATGGGGGGCACACAGGGGGCGAGCCCCCGGTGGGTTGCTTACTTGGCCTTCTCGAGGATCTCGACGACACGCCAGCGCTTCGTCGCGGAGAGCGGACGCGTCTCCATGATCAGGACGCGGTCACCGACGCCGGCAGCGTTCTGCTCGTCGTGCGCCTTGACCTTGCTCGTGCGGCGGATGACCTTGCTGTAGAGGGCGTGCTTGACGCGGTCCTCGACCTCGACGACGACGGTCTTGTCCATCTTGTCGCTCACCACGTAGCCCTGGCGGGTCTTGCGGTAGTTGCGCTCACTCGTCTGGTCGCTCACGACCTGCTCCTGCTCGCTCATGCGTCAGCCTCCTGCGCCTCGTCAGCCTTCTTGGCCTTCTTCTCGGCCTTGTCAGCCTTCTCGGACTTCTCGGCCTTCTTGTCGGCCTTGGCAGCCTTCTTGTCGGCCTTCTCCTCCGCCTTGGGGGCGGCGGGGGCCGAGCCGATGCCGAGCTCGCGCTCGCGCATCTCGGTGTAGATCCGCGCGATGTCCTTCTTGACCGCGCGCAGACGGCCGTGGTTGTCCAGCTGGCCGGTGGCCGACTGGAAACGCAGGTTGAACAGCTCTTCCTTGGCCTTCTTCAGCTCGTCCGCGAGCTTCGTGTCGTCGAGACCACGCAGCTGCTCGGGAGCCAGGTCCTTGGTTCCGACTGCCATCAGATGTCACCACCCTCTCGCTGGACGAAGCGGCACTTCATGGGGAGCTTGTGCATCGCGAGGCGCATGGCCTCCCGCGCCACCGGCTCTGCCACGCCCGAGATCTCGAACATGACGCGGCCCGGCTTGACGTTGGCGATCCACCACTCGGGGGAACCCTTACCGGAACCCATGCGGGTCTCGGCGGGCTTCTTGGTGAGCGGACGGTCGGGGTAGATGTTGATCCACACCTTGCCGCCACGCTTCATGTAGCGGGTCATCGCGATACGAGCGGACTCGATCTGGCGGTTGGTCACGTAGGCCGGCTCGAGAGCCTGGATGCCGTAGTCACCGAACGCGATCGTGGTGCCACCCTTGGCCGCACCGTGGCGGTTCGGGTGGTGCTGCTTGCGGTGCTTGACTCGACGGGGAATCAACATGGTCAGGCCTGCTCATTCTCGGTGCTGGCCGCGGCGGGGGCCTCGGCAGCAGCGGTCTCGTTCACTGCCGGGGCAGCGGCGGTCTCGTTGCGGTCACCACGACGGGCGCGGTTCGGACGGTCACCGCCGTCACGGCGCGGGCCACGCGACGGGCGCGGGGCGGCGGCCTGCTGGGCAGCGAGCTCCTTGGCCGTCATGTCGCCCTTGTAGATCCACACCTTGACGCCGATGCGACCGAAGGTGGTGCGGGCCTCGTAGAAGCCGTAGTCGATCTGCGCACGCAGGGTGTGCAGCGGGACGCGACCCTCGCGGTAGAACTCGGTGCGGCTCATCTCGGCGCCGTTGAGGCGGCCGGAGACCTGCACGCGGATGCCCTTGGCACCGGCGCGCTGGGCGGACTGCATGCCCTTGCGCATGGCGCGACGGAAGGACACACGCGCCGAGAGCTGCTCGGCGATGCCCTGGGCGACCAGCTGGGCGTCGACCTCGGGGTTCTTGACCTCGAGGATGTTCAGCTGGACCTGCTTGCCCGTCAGCTTCTCGAGCTCGCCGCGGATGCGGTCGGCCTCGGCGCCGCGGCGACCGATGACGATGCCGGGGCGCGCGGTGTGGATGTCGACGCGGACGCGGTCACGGGTGCGCTCGATCTCGACCTTGGCGATGCCGGCGCGCTCCATGCCCTTCTCCATCAGGCGACGGATCGAGACATCTTCCTTGACGTAGTCGCGGTAGCGCTGGCCCGACTTCGTCGAGTCGGCGAACCAGCGGCTCTTGTGGTCCGTCGTGATGCCGAGACGGAAGCCATGGGGGTTGACCTTCTGACCCATCAGCGGGCTCCCTTCTTGTTCTCCGGCTGCGTGACGACCACGGTGATGTGGCTCGTGCGCTTGTTGATGCGACCGGCGCGGCCCTGGGCACGCGGCCGGAAGCGCTTCATCGTCGGGCCCTCGTCGACGAACGCGGCCGAGATGACCAGGTTGCGCTCGTCGAAGGCGACCGACTCACGGTCGGCCTTGACGCGGGCGTTCGCGATGGCGCTCTCGAGCACCTTCTTGACCGGCTCGGAGGCCGACTGCGGGGCGAAGGTGAGCACCGTGACGGCGTCGGTGGCGGCCTTGCCGCGGATGAGGTCCACGACACGGCGAGCCTTCTGCGGGCTGACACGGACGTGCCGCGCCGAAGCCTTGGCTTCCATGACTTCTTCCTTGGATTCGATGGCCATCAGCGACGACGACCCTTCTTGTCGTCCTTCACGTGACCCTTGAAGGTGCGGGTCGGTGCGAACTCGCCGAGCTTGTGGCCGACCATCGACTCGGTGACGAACACCGGGACGTGCTTGCGGCCGTCGTGGACGGCGAAGGTGTGACCGAGCATGTCCGGGCTGATGACCGAACGACGCGACCAGGTCTTGATGACGTTCTTGGTGCCCGCTTCGTTCTGGGCGTCCACCTTCTTCTGAAGGTGGTCGTCGATGAAGGGGCCCTTCTTCAGGCTACGAGGCATTCCAAAGGCTCCTTATCAGCGCTTCTTGCCAGTACGACGGCGACGCACGATGAGCTTGTCGCTTTCCTTGTGTCCCTTGCGGGTGCGGCCCTCGGCCTGGCCCCAGGGGCTGACGGGGTGACGTCCACCGGACGTCTTGCCCTCACCACCACCGTGCGGGTGGTCGACCGGGTTCATGGCGACACCACGGACGGTGGGGCGCTTGCCCTTCCAGCGCATGCGGCCGGCCTTGCCCCAGTTGATGTTGCTCTGCTCGGCGTTGCCCACCTCGCCGACGGTGGCGCGGCAGCGCGCGTCGACGTTGCGGATCTCGCCGGACGGCATACGCAGCTGGGCGTAGGGGCCGTCCTTGGCGACGAGCTGGACGCGAGCACCGGCGGAGCGGGCGATCTTGGCGCCGCCACCCGGCTTGAGCTCGATCGCGTGCACGACGGTACCGACCGGGATGTTGCGCAGCGGGAGGCTGTTGCCCGGCTTGATGTCGGCCGCGGGGCCGTTCTCGATCGGGTCGCCCTGCTTGAGGCGGTTCGGCGCCAGGATGTAGCGCTTCTCGCCGTCGGCGTACTGGACGAGCGCGATGCGCGCGGTGCGGTTGGGGTCGTACTCGATGTGAGCGACCTTGGCCGGCACGCCGTCCTTGTCGTGGCGACGGAAGTCGATGACGCGGTAGGCACGCTTGTGGCCGCCACCGATGTGGCGCGTGGTGATGCGGCCGGCGTTGTTGCGGCCACCCGTCTTGGACAGGGGGCGAACGAGCGACTTCTCGGGAGTCGAACGCGTGATCTCGACGAAGTCGGCGACCGACGAGCCACGACGGCCCGGCGTGGTCGGCTTGTACTTACGGATACCCATGTTGGCTCAGTCCTTGTTCTTCGTCGATCTCAGGCGCCGGCACCGAAGATGTCGATCGAGCCCTCGCGGAGGGAGACGATCGCACGCTTGGTGTCCTTGCGCTTGCCGAGGCCGAATCGGGTGCGACGGGTCTTGCCCTGACGGTTCAGGGTGTGGACCTTGTCGACCTTGACGTTGAAGATCTGCTCGATGGCGATCTTGATCTCCGTCTTGTTCGCACGGGGGTCGACGATGAAGGTGTACTTGCCCTCGTCGAGCAGCCCGTAGGACTTCTCGGAGACGACCGGTGCGATCAGGATGTCGCGGGGGTCCTTGGTGTGGATGCTCACTTGGTGGCCTCCTTGTCGGCCTTGTCGGCCTTCACGGGGCCGGCGACGAACGCGTCGAGAGCGGCCTGGGTGAAGACGATGTCGTCGGCGCACAGGACGTCGTACGTGTTGAGCTGGTCGGCGACCAGGACGTGGACGTTCTGCAGGTTGCGGACCGACTTGAACGACACCTCGTCACCGCGCTCGAGCACGACGAGCAGGTTGCGGCGCTCGGTCAGGCCGGCGAGCAGCGCGGCGGCGTCCTTCGCCGAGGGCACCTCGCCCGAGACGATGGAGTCGACGACGTGGATGCGGTCGAAGCGGGCCCGGTCGGAGAGGGCACCGCGCAGGGCGGCGGCCTTCATCTTCTTGGGGGTGCGCTGCGCGTAGTCACGCGGCTGCGGGCCGTGGACGGTGCCACCGCCGGCGAACTGCGGTGCGCGGGTCGAGCCCTGACGGGCGCGGCCGGTGCCCTTCTGGCGGTACGGCTTGGCGCCACCGCCGCGGACCTCACCGCGCGTCTTCGTCGAGTGAGTGCCCTGGCGGGCGGCCGCGAGCTGGGCCACCACGACCTGGTGGATCAGCGGGACGTTGGTCTGCACGTCGAAGATCTCGGCAGGCAGGTTGGGGGTCTTCGTGGCCATCTGGATCATGCACCCTTCGCAGCCGTGCGGATCAGGACGATGCCACCGCGGGGACCGGGGACGGCACCCTTGATGAGCAGCAGACCCTTCTCGGCGTCAACGGCGTGGATCTGGAGGTTCTGGGTCGTCTGGCGAACGCCACCCATGCGACCGGCCATGCGCATGCCCTTGAAGACACGGCCCGGGGTGGAGCAGCCGCCGATGGAGCCCGGCTTGCGGTGGTTGCGGTGCGCACCGTGCGAGGAGGAGACGCCGGCGAAGCCGTGGCGCTTCATGACACCGGCGAAGCCCTTGCCCTTGGTCGTGCCGGTCGCGTCGACGCGCTGGCCCGCCTCGAAGGACTCGGCCGTGATCTCCTGGCCGAGCTCGTAGCTGGCGGCGTCGGCCGTGCGCAGCTCGACGAGGTGACGGCGCGGCGTGACGCCGGCCTTCTCGAAGTGGCCGGTCATCGGCTTGTTCACCTTGCGCGGGTCGATCGCACCGAAGGCGATCTGGACCGCGGAGTAGCCGTCGGTCTCGTCGGCGCGCACCTGCGTGACGACGCAGGGGCCGGCCTTGACGACGGTGACGGGGACGAGCTTGTTGTCGGCGTCCCAGACCTGGGTCATGCCGAGCTTCTCGCCGAGCACGCCCTTGATGGTCTTGCCGGAGGTCGTGGTTGCAACAGTCATGATCAACCGCCTCAGAGCTTGATCTCGATGTTGACGTCCGCCGGCAGGTCGAGACGCATCAGCGAGTCGACGGCCTTGGGCGTCGGGTCGATGATGTCGATGAGGCGCTTGTGCGTGCGCATCTCGAAGTGCTCGCGGCTGTCCTTGTACTTGTGGGGCGACCGGATGACGACGAACACGTTCTTCTCCGTCGGCAGCGGGACCGGGCCCACCACGGTCGCGCCGGCGCGCGTCACTGTGTCAACGATCTTCCGGGCCGAGTTGTCGATGACCTCGTGGTCGTACGACTTCAGCCGGATGCGGATCTTCTGTCCCGCCATCTGATGAACGTCTCTCTCTCGCTTCTGACTACCGGTTCCCTTGGCCATCCGACCCCCGAGGTCGGGCGTGTCGCGCCCGCTCCGCGGTGAAAGGTGCACGCCTCAGTGCCACTCTCGTGTGGATTGCCCGGCCGAACCGGGTGGCTTGCGCTTCCCTCGGGCCTCCGAGAGGAGTCCGGGCGAGTCCCCGTCAGGAGGCTCTCAAGGGGCGGCGCCACCGACATGGGTCAGCGACGCGCGTCAAGCAACCTGAACAGTGTGCCAGAGCCCGCACCGCACTATCAAATCGAGGCGGAGTGCCCCGACACGTCCGGAGAAGCGGCGCGTCGCCCGCCGGGCGGGGTGCCAGGTCTGTCCGGGAACGCCCGAGGACGTATGCCGTCGGCCACCTGCGCGATCCGCCCTCCCCCGCTCTCCAGCGGGAACTCCACCACCGCAAGGGCGCTCAGGCCGGCGCGAGGAAGGCGCTCAGCGCGGCGGCATACATCGCCGGGTCCTCGGCGCCCATGAGCTCGCGCGTGCTGTGCATCGAGAGCAACGCCGCGCCGAAGTCGACCGTCGTCGCGCCCGTCAGCGACGAGGTGACCGGGCCGACGGTGGACCCGCACGGCAGGTCGCTGCGCGTGACGAAGGTCTGCATCGGCACGCCCGCCTGCTCGCAAGCCAGGCGGAACGCCGCCGCACCGACGGAGTCGGTCGCGTAGCGCAGGTTGGTGTTGACCTTCAGCACCGGGCCGCCGTTGACGCTGATCTGGTGCATCGGCTCGTGGCGCTCGGCGTAGTTGGGGTGCGTCGCGTGCCCCATGTCGCCCGAGGCGATGACCGTCGCGGCGAGGGCACGCCAGTAGTCGTCACGCGTGCCGCCACCGGCCGCGACGATGCGCTCGAGCACCGACGGGAGCAGCGTCGAGGTCGCGCCGCGCTCCGAGGTGCTGCCGATCTCCTCGTGGTCGAACAGCACGAGCACCGGCACGTGGGACGGCTCGGTGGCCACGGCGTCGAGCAGGGCCCGCACCCCGGCATACGACGTCGCGAGGTTGTCGAGCCGCGGTGCGGCGATCAGCTCGCGGGAGCGGCCCAGCCGCGCCGACGGCTGCACCGGGTGCGTCATGACGTCCCACGAGAGGACGTCCTCGTGGTCGACGCCGACCTGCTCGGCGAGGTAGCCGACAAAGTCGCCGGGCTCGTCGCCGAGGCCCCACAGCGGCTCCATGTGGGCCTGCTTGTTGAGGGTCAGCCCGTCGTTCTGGCTGCGGTCCAGGTGGATGGCCAGCTGCGCCACCCGCAGCAGGGCCTCCCGCCCGTGGAAGGTGCGCGACTCCACCCCGCCGGCCCCGCGGACGGCGACGCGGCCGGCCAGGCCGAGGTCGCGGTCGAGCCAGGAGCTGAGGATCAGGCCGCCGTAGGACTCGACGCCGAGCAGCTGCCAGCCGACCCGCGAGTGGTCGGGGTTGGGCTTGATCCGCAGGTTGGGGCTGTCGGTGTGCGCCCCCACGACCCGGAAGCCGGCCGCCGGGCCCGAGCCGGCACCGTGCGCACCGGTGGTGTCCCAGGCGATGAGCGACCCGCCGCGCACGAGGTAGTGGCGACCGGGCTCCGTGGGCCAGGCCTGCGCCTCGACCACCTCGGTGAAGCCCTCCGCCGCGAGCCGCGCCGCCGCCTGCTCGCACGCGTGGAACGGGGTGGGCGAGGCGTCGACGTAGTCGATCAGGCCCTGGGCTTCGGTCTCGGTGTCGAACGAGTGCGCCATGGCTCCCGACCCTACTGGGCGGCTCGGCAGACCAGCGCATCGGCCACACGCGCCGAGCCACCGCCCTCGACCTGTCGTCCACGCGGCAGGATCGGGACATGGCGATGAGTCGAGGAGATGCCCGGTGAGCCGGGCGGTGAAGGTCGGGGTGCAGCTCCCCGAGGTCGAGCGCCGGGTCGAGTGGCCGGAGCTCGTGACGATGGCACGTACCGCGGAGGACGTCGGTCTCGACTCCGTCTGGCTCGGCGACCACCTGCTCTACGACCTGCCCGGTGGTGTCGCACGAGGCCCCTGGGAGGCCTGGACGTCCCTGGCCGCGCTCGCCGCCGTCACCACCCGGGTGGAGCTCGGACCGCTCGTCGCGTCGACGAGCTTCCACGCACCGGCCATGCTCGCCAAGATGGCTGCCACCGTCGACGCGATCTCCGGTGGACGGCTCGTGCTCGGGCTCGGCGCCGGCTGGAACGAGCGCGAGTACGCCGCCTACGGCTTCCCCTTCGACCACCGGGTCGGCCGCTTCGAGGAGGCGTTCGCCATCATCCGCAGCCTCGTGCGCGAGGGTCGGGCCGACGCCCACGGCAGCTACTACGACGTCACCGACTGCGTCCTCGACCCCGGGCCGGTGCGACCGGGTGGGATGCCGCTCATGCTCGGGTCGACGAGCCCGCGGATGATGCGCATCGGGCTGCCGCACGTCGACCTCTGGAACACGTGGTGGAGCGACTACGCCAACTCCCCCGCCGAGTTCGCGCGGCTCAAGGCCAAGGTCGACGCGGCGACGGCCGCGGCGGGACGGGACGCGGGAGACGTCGGCGCCACCGCCGCCGTGTACGTCCAGTTCCCCGGCGGAGCAGGCCGGGTCATGGGCGACTCCGGGTATGCCGCCTCGGTCGTCCCGGTCCACGGCGAGCCCGCGGCCATCGCCGAGCACCTCCACGCCATGGCCGAGGCGGGAGCCGTCCACGTCCAGCTCGTCCTCGACCCCATCACCGTCGACACCATCGCCCAGGTCGGCCGCGCCGCAGCCCTCCTCGACTGACCGCGCACGGGTGAGAGGATCGCCGCCATGCCCGACACGCTGCGCGACCTGGTCGACGACCTCGCCTCCCCCGACCCGGTGGTTCGCGACGAGCGGGCGTATGCCGGCCTGGTCCAGCTCGTGGGCAGCGCTGACCTGAGAGCGCACGACCGCACCTGGCTGGCCGCCGCCATGCTCGAGCGCCTGCGCCACGCACGCATCGAGGCCCGCGCCTTCGCCCCGCTCGTCCTCGCCGCGCTCGTGCAGGCCGGCGACTTCGAAGCCGCCTGGGTCCCCGCGGTGGCCGCGTGGTACGTCGAGGAGCAGGACCTGCGCGGCCACGACCCAGAGCTGGGCTGGCTCCACGCCGTCGCCCACGGCGCCGACTTCTTCGGCACCTGCGGGGCCGCCGGCGTCGCCGACCCGTCCGCCCTGCTCGACGCCCTCGCGGGTCGCCTGGTCGCGTCGACCGACTTCGTGTGGCGCGACCAGGAGGACGACCGGGTCGCCCACGCCCTGGCCCTGGTGCTGACCCACCCCGACGTCGACGAGACCACCGCCACCAACTGGCTGCACCACATCCGTCGCCTCTTCGCCTCCGGCTCCCCCGGTCCCGTCCCGCCCGAGGCGAGCAACACGATGCGGACCCTGCGTTCCCTGCACGTCGCCCTGAGCCAGCAGCCCCTTCACCGAGGCGAGCCCGTGACCGTCGCGCACACCGACCTCGTACGCGAGGAGATCGCCACCGTCCTCCACGAAGTCACCCCCTGGTCCTGGCGCCCCCTCCCTCGTCGCGCCTAGGCGAGTCCCGGGGCCGTGCGCACTTCTGGGGGCCAGGTTCCCGAAGACCCCTCACGCCCGCGCCGGTGGGAGCCAGCCGCATACGACAAGGAGCGAGGGGCCTGACGGCGGGAGCGGCATCGGCGGCGGCCAGGTGTCGCTGGGAGGCCACGCGACCGCATACGGCCGCCGACGCTCCACGCCGCGAGCGTCGGCGGGCGCGTCGCGACGGCCCAGCGCAACGGCCCCGCGAACATGCGGCAGGGCCCGCCCCGCCGAAGCGGAACGGGCCCTGCCGGTACTGCTGGTGCTGCAGGTGCAGCGTCAGATCACTTGAGGATCTTGGTGACGCGACCGGCGCCGACCGTGCGGCCACCCTCACGGATGGCGAACTTGAGGCCGTCCTCCATGGCGATGGGCTGGATCAGCTCGACGCGCATGTCGGTGTTGTCGCCGGGCATGACCATCTCGGTGCCCTCGGGCAGGTGGACGACACCCGTCACGTCCGTGGTGCGGAAGTAGAACTGCGGGCGGTAGTTGTCGTAGAACGGCGTGTGACGGCCGCCCTCGTCCTTGGACAGGATGTAGACCTGAGCCTCGAACTCCGTGTGCGGGGTGATCGAGCCGGGCTTGACGACGACCTGGCCGCGCTCGACGTCCTCGCGCTTGGTGCCACGAAGGAGCAGGCCGACGTTCTCACCGGCGCGACCCTCGTCGAGGAGCTTGCGGAACATCTCGACACCGGTGACGGTGGTCTTGGCCGGCGGGCCGGTGTGGATGCCGACGATCTCGACCTCCTCGTTGACCTTGAGGACACCGCGCTCGATACGGCCGGTGACGACCGTGCCACGACCGGTGATCGTGAAGACGTCCTCGACGGGCATGAGGAACGGCTTGTCGATGTCACGCTCGGGCTCCGGGATGGAGGTGTCGACGGCGTCCATGAGGTCGAGGACCGACTGGCCCCACTTCTCGTCGCCCTCGAGCGCCTTCAGCGCCGAGACCTGGACGACCGGCAGGTCGTCACCCGGGAACTCGTACTGCGACAGGAGCTCACGGACCTCCATCTCGACGAGCTCGAGGATCTCCTCGTCGTCGACCATGTCGGCCTTGTTGAGCGCCACGACGATGTAGGGAACGCCGACCTGGCGGGCCAGGAGGACGTGCTCCTTCGTCTGCGGCATGGGGCCGTCGGTGGCGGCGACCACGAGGATCGCACCGTCCATCTGGGCCGCACCCGTGATCATGTTCTTCACGTAGTCAGCGTGGCCGGGGCAGTCGACGTGGGCGTAGTGGCGGCCCTCCGTCTGGTACTCGATGTGCGCGATGGAGATGGTGATACCGCGCTGGCGCTCCTCGGGAGCCTTGTCGATGTCCTCGAACGCGAACTGGGGGTTCAGGTCCGGGTACTTGTCGTGCAGAACCTTGGAAATCGCAGCCGTCAGCGTCGTCTTGCCGTGGTCGATGTGACCGATGGTGCCGATGTTGACGTGCGGCTTGGTCCGCTCGAACTTTGCCTTCGCCACTGTGGTCCTCCTCAGGACTTTCTAGTGTTACGCCGTACGACCAGGGCAGGACGTGGCGCGATGGGGTGGATTCCGATGGAAGAGACTACGGGATGGCCCGCAGTCACTCCCCGCGGGTCTTCTTGATGATCTCCTCGGCAACGGCCTTGGGGACCTCTGCGTAGGAGTCGAACTCCATGGAGAAGCTCGCGCGGCCCTGCGTCTTGGAGCGCAGGTCGCCGACGTAGCCGAACATCTCGGACAGCGGGACGAGGCCCTTGACGACCTTGGCGCCGCTGATGTCCTCCATGCCCTGGATCTGGCCACGGCGGGAGTTGATGTCACCGATGACGTCGCCCATGTAGTCCTCGGGCGTACGGACCTCGACGGCCATCATCGGCTCGAGCAGGACCGGGTCCGCCTTCTTGATGGCCTCCTTGAAGACCATCGAGCCGGCGATCTTGAACGCCATCTCCGAGGAGTCGACGTCGTGGTACGCGCCGTCGACGAGCGTCGCCTTGATGCCCACGAGCGGGTAGCCGGCGAGCACGCCGTACTGCATCGCGTCCTGGATACCGGCGTCGACCGACGGGATGTACTCGCGCGGCACGCGACCACCGGTGACGGCGTTGACGAACTCGTACAGCGAGCCGTCCTCGGTCTCGCCCAGGGGCTCGAAGGTGACCTGCACCTTCGCGAACTGGCCGGAACCACCGGTCTGCTTCTTGTGGGTGTAGTCGTACTTCTCGACCGCGCGACGGATCGTCTCACGGTAGGCCACCTGCGGCTTGCCGACGTTGGCCTCGACCTTGAACTCGCGCTTCATGCGGTCGACCAGGATGTCGAGGTGCAGCTCGCCCATGCCGGCGATGATCGTCTGGCCCGTGTCCTCGTCGAGGTGCACCTGGAAGGTGGGGTCCTCGGCGGAGAGCTTCTGGATGGCCGTGGAGAGCTTCTCCTGGTCACCCTTGGTCTTGGGCTCGATGGCGACCTGGATGACCGGGTCGGGGAAGGTCATCGACTCGAGGACGATCTGGTCGTTGGCGTCCGACAGCGTGTCGCCGGTCGTCGTGTCCTTGAGGCCGATGGCCGCGTAGATGTGGCCGGCCTGGGCGTCCTCGACCGGGTTCTCCTTGTTGGCGTGCATCTGGAAGAGCTTGCCGATGCGCTCCTTCTTGCCCTTGGTCGAGTTGATGACCTGGGTGCCGGCGGAGACGTGCCCGGAGTAGACGCGGATGAAGGTCAGCGTGCCGAAGAACGGGTGCGCGGCGACCTTGAAGGCCAGGGCCGAGAACGGCTCGTCCTTGCTGGGCGCACGGGTCAGCTCGACCTCCTCGTTGCCCGGCTTGTGGCCGATCATCGGGGGGACGTCGAGCGGCGACGGGAGGTAGTCGACGACGGCGTCGAGCATCGGCTGCACGCCGCGGTTCTTGAACGCGGAGCCGCAGAACACCGGGTAGATCTCGGAGTTCACGGTCAGCTTGCGGATGCCGGCCTTGAGCTCGTCGACGGTGAGCTCCTCGCCGCCGAGGTACTTCTCCATGAGCTCGTCGTCGGACTCGGCGACGCGCTCGACGAGGGCCATGCGGTACTCCTCGGCCTTCTCCTGCAGGTCGGCCGGGATCTCCTGGATCTCGTACTTGGCGCCCATGGTCACGTCGCCCTTGGCGTCGCCGGGCCACACGAGGGCGCGCTTGTAGACGAGGTCGATGACGCCGACGAAGTCGTTCTCGGCACCGATCGGGAGCTGCATGACGAGGGGCTCCGCACCGAGGCGGTCCTTGATCGTCTGCACGGTGAAGTAGAAGTCGGCGCCGAGCTTGTCCATCTTGTTGACGAAGCAGATGCGCGGCACGTCGTACTTGTCGGCCTGACGCCACACCGTCTCGGACTGCGGCTCGACACCCTCCTTGCCGTCGAACACGGCGACGGCACCGTCGAGGACGCGCAGCGAGCGCTCGACCTCGACCGTGAAGTCCACGTGTCCGGGGGTGTCGATGATGTTGATCTGGGTGCCCTCCCAGAAGGAGGTCACGGCGGCAGACGTGATCGTGATGCCGCGCTCCTTCTCCTGCTCCATCCAGTCGGTCGTCGACGCACCGTCGTGGGTCTCACCGATCTTGCGGTTGACACCGGTGTAGAAGAGGATGCGCTCCGTCACCGTGGTCTTGCCAGCGTCGATGTGCGCCATGATGCCGATGTTGCGGACCTTCTTGAGGTCCGTCAGGACGTCGAGTGCCACGTCAGGTTTCTCGTCTCATTCGTCGAAAGTGAATCTCGGGGCGCCGGGCCTCGTCGCAGGGACGGGCGGGCGCGTGCCCGGTCGGTATGCCGTGGAGCGGGCTCCCCGGCATACCGACCGGACCGCTGGTCACCAGCGGTAGTGCGCGAAGGCCTTGTTGGACTCGGCCATCTTGTGGGTGTCCTCGCGGCGCTTGACAGCGGCACCGAGGCCGTTGCTCGCGTCGAGGATCTCGTTCATGAGGCGCTCGGTCATCGTCTTCTCGCGGCGCTGGCGCGAGTAGCCGACGAGCCAGCGCAGGGCGAGCGTGGTCGAGCGGTTGGGCTTGACCTCGATCGGCACCTGGTAGGTCGCGCCACCGACGCGACGGCTCTTGACCTCCATGGCCGGCTTGACGTTGTCGAGCGCACGCTTGAGCGTGGCGACGGGGTCGGTGCCGGTCTTCTGGCGGCAGCCCTCGAGGGCGCCGTAGACGATCGTCTCGGCGATCGACTTCTTGCCGTCGAGGAGGATCTTGTTGACGAGCTGCGTGACGAGCGGGCTGGAGTAGACCGGGTCGACGACGAGCGGGCGCTTCGGAGCGGGTCCCTTACGAGGCATCAGCTCTTCTCCTTCTTCGCGCCGTAACGGCTACGAGCCTGCTTGCGGTTCTTGACACCCTGGGTGTCGAGCGTGCCGCGGACGATCTTGTAACGCACACCCGGGAGGTCCTTCACACGACCGCCACGCACGAGCACGATCGAGTGCTCCTGCAGGTTGTGGCCGACGCCGGGGATGTAGGCCGTGACCTCGATGCCGGAGCTGAGGCGCACACGGGCGACCTTGCGCAGGGCGGAGTTCGGCTTCTTGGGGGTGGTGGTGTACACGCGGGTGCACACGCCGCGGCGCTGGGGCGAGCCCTTCAGCGCCGGGGTCTTGGCCTTGCTGGCCTTGTCCTGGCGGCCCTTGCGGACCAGCTGGTTGATGGTAGGCAACCTGGTTACTCCATAACGGTGGTTGTCGGTCGTCCCGGAGGACGGCTCCTTGGCTGTTCGGCGCCTCGACCCCCGAGGTCGGGTGTGTCGGTACCGGTTCTCTCCCCTGCACTCCCCTCCCTCACGTCCGCCGCACGGCGTTCGGTCAGGAAGGTTGCCCGGCGAGAGGGGTGCTCTGGACCGCAGTGATGCCACGCCCACCGGAGGTGGTCGAACAGGGCACCGAGGCCGTCATCGCGCATGCCTGAGTACATGTCTCAGACACAGTGTTCAAGCGTACCGGGGCGCGGCACGCCGACCAAATCGGTAAGAGTGGCCAATGCCGCCCTGGTGCGGTATGCCGGTTTGCCGCCGTGCCTGCAGGTCAGCCCAGGCGCCAGTCGCCGGCATACATGTGCAGCACCGGCACCCCGAGCGTCTCGCGGGCCTTGGAGGCCCAGTCGGTGTGGAAGGTGTCCTCGACGGCGTGCGGCTCGGTCACGACGACGACCTCGCGGGCGCCGAGCCGGGCCACCTCCTCGACGAGGGTGGGCATCGGGTCGTCGCCGGTGATCTCGCCGGTGACGACGACGTTGTGCCGCTGGAACTCCGCCATCGACTCGGAGAGGGCGGTGCTGGCGTCGGCGTGGGCCTCGTCGCGGTCGACGGGCTTGAGCGCGTCGAGCGCCTCCCGCATCTCGAACAGGCTCAGGTGGTCGAGGAACGAGCTCAGCAGGTTGCGGTCGGTGTCGGCCGGCACGAGGACCCGGTAGGACGGGGCCTCCTCCTGGTGCAGGGTGACGATCTTGTCGACGTCGACCGGCTTGAGGGCCTCTTCCGTGAGCACGAGGATCGTCGGGGCGGGGCCGCTCTCGGCGTCCTGCACACCCGCCGGGACGGTCTCGTCGTCCGAGGGAGCGGGTTCGACGTCCGGGGAGGCGGGCTCGGTCGCGTTCGGCGCAGCGGCCGTGGGCTCGGTCATGCCGCCACCCTACCGAGGCCGTCGTCACGACGCTCCGGCGGCAGGTGGCCCGAGAAGGCCGAGGGCCGGCTCCCCTGTCGGGGAGCCGGCCCGGCGGCATACGTGGTGGTCACCGGCGGCCGCTCGCGCGGCCACCGGGAACCGGTCAGAACTGGTCGAGACCGAGAGCCTCGTCGTCGAGGCGGATGGCCTCGCCGGTGCCCGAGCCGAAGCCTGCATAGTCGTAGGCGTCGTAGCTCGGCAGCGAGTACATCGCGGCCTTGGCCTCCTCGGTGGGCTCGACCTTGACGTTCCGGTAGCGGGGCAGGCCCGTGCCGGCAGGGATGAGCTTTCCGAGGATGACGTTCTCCTTGAGGCCGAGCAGCGGGTCGGACTTGGCCTCCATGGCGGCCTGCGTGAGCACGCGGGTCGTCTCCTGGAAGGACGCGGCCGACAGCCACGACTCGGTCGCCAGCGAGGCCTTGGTGATGCCCATGAGCTCGGGACGACCGGCAGCCGGGCGGCCACCCTCTGCCATGACGCGACGGTTCTCGTCCTCGAAGCGACCCCGCTCGGCGAGCTCGCCGGGCAGCAGGTCGGCGTCGCCGGCCTCGATGATCGTCACGCGACGCAGCATCTGGCGCACGATGACCTCGATGTGCTTGTCGTGGATCGACACACCCTGCTGGCGGTACACGCGCTGGACCTCGTCCACCAGGTGCTTCTGCGCAGCGCGCGGGCCGAGGATGCGAAGGACCTGCTTGGGGTCGATCGCGCCCTGGACCAGCTTGGTGCCGACCTCGACGTGGTCGCCGTCACCGACGAGCAGGCGCGAACGCTTGCTGACCGGGTACGCGTGCTGCTCGGAGCCGTCGTCGGGCGTGAGCAGGATGCGACGGGCCTTGTCGGTGTCCTCGATCTCGATGCGGCCGGTGGCCTCGGCGATCGGGGCCACACCCTTGGGGGTGCGGGCCTCGAACAGCTCGACCACACGCGGGAGACCCTGCGTGATGTCGTCGGCCGCCGCGGCGCCACCGGTGTGGAAGGTACGCATCGTCAGCTGCGTGCCGGGCTCACCGATCGACTGTGCCGCAATGATGCCGACGGCCTCACCGATGTCGACGAGCTTGCCGGTCGCCAGCGAACGGCCGTAGCACTTCGCGCACGTGCCGACCTTGCTGTCGCAGGTCAGGACCGAGCGGACCCGGACCTCGTCGACGCCGGCGGCGTAGAGCGCGCCGATGACGACGTCACCGAGGTCGATGCCGGCCTCGGCCAGGACGGTGCCGTCGGGGCCGACGACGTCCTCGGCGAGCGTGCGGGCGTAGACCGAGGCCTCGACGACCTCGCTCAGCGTGCGCGTGCCCGTGGTCTCGTTGACCTGGGCGATCGGCAGCTTGAGGCCACGCTCGGTGCCACAGTCGTCCTCACGGATGATGACGTCCTGCGACACGTCGACGAGACGACGCGTCAGGTAGCCCGAGTCGGCGGTACGAAGCGCCGTGTCGGCCAGACCCTTGCGGGCACCGTGCGTCGAGATGAAGAACTCGAGCACCGTGAGGCCCTCACGGAAGTTCGCCTTGATCGGGCGCGGGATGATCTCGCCCTTCGGGTTGGCCATCAGGCCTCGCATACCGGCGATCTGGCGGATCTGGAACCAGTTACCACCAGCACCCGAGGACACCATCCGGTAGATGGGGTTCGTGCGCGGGAAGTTGGTCTCCATCTCCTTGGCGACCTGGTTGGACGCCTGCGTCCAGATCTCGACGAGCTCCTGGCGACGCTCGTCGTCGGTGATGAGGCCTCGCTCGTACTGGGTCTGGACCTTGGCGGCCTTGGTCTCGTAGCCCTCGAGGATGTTCGTCTTGTTGTCCGGCGTCGTGACGTCGGAGATCGCGACGGTGCAGCCCGAGCGGGTGGACCAGTGGAAACCGGCCTCCTTCAGGGCGTCGAGGGACGCGGCCACCTGGACCTTGGAGTAGCGCTCCGCGAGGTCGTTGACGATCGCCGACAGGCGCTTGCGGTCGACCGGCCGGTTCTCGAACGGGTAGTCGACCGGCAGCGTGTCGTTGAAGATCGCGCGGCCGAGCGTCGTCTCGAGCGTGAGGCTCGGGACGAGGCCACGCTCGTCGGCCTCGACACCCTCGGGCAGCTCGTAGCCGGCCGGGGGCACCGCGTCCGTCAGGCGCAGCTTGATCGCCGAGCCGAGCAGGATCTCGCCACGGTCGAAAGCCATGCGGGCCTCGGACGGGGACGAGAACGCGCGACCCGCACCCGGGCCGCCGCCGTCGACGGCGTCGGTCAGGTGGTAGATGCCGGTGATCATGTCCTGGGTCGGCATGGTCACGGGGCGACCGTCGGCCGGCTTCAGGATGTTGTTGCTCGAGAGCATGAGGATGCGGGCCTCGGCCTGCGCCTCAGCCGACAGCGGCACGTGGACGGCCATCTGGTCACCGTCGAAGTCGGCGTTGAAGGCCGAGCAGACGAGCGGGTGGATCTGGATGGCCTTGCCCTCGACGAGCTGCGGCTCGAACGCCTGGATGCCGAGACGGTGCAGCGTGGGTGCGCGGTTGAGCAGCACCGGGTGCTCGGTGATGACCTCTTCGAGGACGTCCCACACGACCGGGCGGGCACGCTCGACCATGCGCTTGGCCGACTTGATGTTCTGCGCGTGGTCGAGGTCGACCAGGCGCTTCATCACGAACGGCTTGAACAGCTCGAGCGCCATCTGCTTGGGCAGGCCGCACTGGTGCAGCTTCAGCTGCGGGCCGACGACGATGACCGAACGGCCGGAGTAGTCGACACGCTTGCCGAGCAGGTTCTGGCGGAACCGGCCCTGCTTGCCCTTGAGCATGTCGGACAGCGACTTGAGCGGACGGTTGCCGGGACCCGTGACCGGGCGACCACGACGGCCGTTGTCGAAGAGGCTGTCGACGGCCTCCTGGAGCATGCGCTTCTCGTTGTTGACGATGATCTCGGGGGCACCGAGGTCGAGCAGGCGCTTCAGGCGGTTGTTGCGGTTGATGACGCGACGGTAGAGGTCGTTGAGGTCCGAGGTCGCGAAGCGGCCACCGTCGAGCTGCACCATCGGGCGCAGGTCCGGCGGGATGACCGGGATCGCGTCGAGGACCATGCCCGACGGGTGGTTCGTCGTCATCTGGAAGGCGTTGACGACCTTGAGGCGCTTGATGGCGCGGGTCTTCTTCTGGCCCTTGCCGGTGGCGATGATCTCCTGGAGGAGCTCGGCCTCGGCGTCGAGGTCGAAGGACTCGAGGCGCTTCTGGATCGCCGCGGCGCCCATGCCGCCCTCGAA
The DNA here is from genome assembly GCF_039531305.1 of Terrabacter lapilli. Classification (NCBI taxonomy): domain Bacteria; kingdom Bacillati; phylum Actinomycetota; class Actinomycetes; order Micrococcales; family Intrasporangiaceae; genus Terrabacter; species Terrabacter lapilli. Next base: position 180,890 of record NZ_BAAAPU010000008.1, on the reverse strand, counting down.
GTACAGACCGAAGCGGTCACGCATCTCGCGGTAGAGGATCTCGTCGCCCTCGAGGTCCTGGACCTTGAGGTTCTTGAACCGGTCCCAGACCTGCTCGAGGCGCTCGACCTGCTGGTCGGCACGCTTGCGGATGTTGTTCATCTCGCGCTCGGCCTGGTCGCGGACCTTGCGCTTGGCGTCGGCCTTGGCACCCTCGGCCTCGAGCTCGGCGATGTTGCGCTCGAGCAGCTGCGCACGCGACTCGACGTCGGCGTCGCGGCGGTTCTCGATCTCCTTCTTCTCGACCTGGATCTGCGCCTCGAGCGACGGCAGGTCGGCGTGACGCTGGTCCTCGTCGACGGAGGTGATCATGTAGGCCGCGAAGTAGATGACCTTCTCGAGGTCCTTCGGGGCGAGGTCGAGCAGGTACCCGAGGCGCGACGGGACGCCCTTGAAGTACCAGATGTGGGTGACGGGGGCGGCGAGCTCGATGTGGCCCATCCGCTCACGGCGCACCTTGGCGCGCGTGACCTCGACGCCACAGCGCTCACAGATGATGCCCTTGAAGCGGACGCGCTTGTACTTGCCGCAGTTGCACTCCCAGTCCCGGGTCGGGCCGAAGATGCGCTCGCAGAACAGGCCCTCCTTCTCCGGCTTGAGGGTGCGGTAGTTGATGGTCTCGGGCTTCTTGACCTCACCGTGGCTCCACTGGCGGATGGAGTCGGCGGTGGCGAGGCCGATACGCAGCTCGTCAAAGAAGTTGACGTCGAGCACGTGGTTCCTTCTCTCGTAACTCTCGTTGAGTCTTTGGTCTGAGTGGTTTCGGGGGACGGGGGGTGGCGTATGCCGTCAGGCGGGCCTCACGGCATACGCCCCCTTCGTCGGGTGGGGCCTTCTCAGACCTCTTCGACGCTGGACGGCTCGCGCCGGCTCAGGTCGATGCCGAGCTCCTCCGCTGCGCGGAAGACCTCCTCGTCGGACTCCTTCATCTCGATCGTGGTGCCGTCGCTGCTCAGGACCTCGACGTTGAGACACAGCGACTGCATCTCCTTGAGGAGGACCTTGAACGACTCCGGGATGCCCGAGTCGGGGATGTTCTCGCCCTTGACGATGGCCTCGTAGACCTTCACGCGGCCGGGGACGTCGTCCGACTTGATCGTCAGCAGCTCCTGGAGCGTGTAGGCGGCGCCGTACGCCTCGAGGGCCCAGACCTCCATCTCACCGAAGCGCTGGCCACCGAACTGGGCCTTACCGCCGAGCGGCTGCTGGGTGATCATCGAGTACGGACCGGTCGAGCGAGCGTGGATCTTGTCGTCGACGAGGTGGTGGAGCTTGAGGATGTACATGTAGCCGACGGCCACCGGCTCGGGGAACGGCTCGCCGGAGCGGCCGTCGAACAGGCGCGTCTTGCCCGAGGCGTCGATGAGGCGGACCCCGTCGCGCGTCTTGAGCGTCGAGTCGAGCAGACCCGTGACCACGTCCTCGGAGGCGCCGTCGAAGACCGGCGTCGCCACGCGCGAGCCCGCAGGGGCCTCGTGCGCGTCGGGCGCGATCTCCTTGGCCCACTCCGGGTTGCCCTCGATCTTCCAGCCGCGCGAGGCGGCCCAGCCGAGGTGCAGCTCGAGGATCTGGCCGAGGTTCATACGACGCGGCACACCGTGCGGGTTGAGCACGACGTCGACCGGGGTGCCGTCCTCGAGGAAGGGCATGTCCTCGACCGGGAGGATCTTGGAGATGACGCCCTTGTTGCCGTGCCGGCCGGCGAGCTTGTCACCGTCGGTGATCTTGCGCTTGTTGGCCACGTAGACGCGAACGAGCTGGTTGACGCCCGGCGGCAGGTCGTCACCGAGGTCGGCGCGGAACTCCTTGACGCCGATGACCGTGCCGGTCTCGCCGTGCGGCACCTTCAGGGAGGTGTCGCGGACCTCGCGGGCCTTCTCACCGAAGATGGCGCGCAGCAGGCGCTCCTCCGGCGTCAGCTCGGTCTCGCCCTTGGGCGTGACCTTGCCGACGAGCAGGTCGCCGTCGCGGACCTCGGCGCCGACGCGGATGATGCCGCGCTCGTCGAGGTCGGCCAGGACCTCCTCGGAGACGTTCGGGATGTCCCGGGTGATCTCCTCGGGGCCGAGCTTGGTGTCACGGGCGTCGACCTCGTGCTCCTCGATGTGGATCGAGGAGAGGACGTCGTCCTGGACCAGGCGCTGGCTGAGGATGATCGCGTCCTCGTAGTTGTGGCCCTCCCACGACATGAACGCCACGAGCAGGTTGCGCCCGAGCGCCATCTCGCCACCGTCGGTCGCCGGACCGTCGGCGATGACGCCGCCGGCCTCGAGCCGGTCGCCCTCGTTGACGACGACGACCTGGTTGTAGCTCGTGCCCTGGTTGGAGCGCGCGAACTTGGCGATGCGGTACGTCTGGTAGGTGCCGTCGTCGTTGGCGACGGTGACGAGGTCAGCCGACACCTCCTGCACGACACCGGCCTTCTCGGCCCGGACGACGTCGCCCGAATCGAGCGCGGCGCGGAACTCCATGCCGGTGCCGACGATCGGCGCCTCGCTCTTGACGAGCGGGACGGCCTGACGCTGCATGTTGGCGCCCATGAGCGCACGGTTGGCGTCGTCGTGCTCGAGGAAGGGGATCATCGCGGTCGCGGCAGACACCATCTGGCGCGGCGAGACGTCCATGTAGTCGACCTCGTCGGCCGGGACGAGCTCGACCTCTCCACCCTTGGTGCGCACGAGCACGCGCTCCTCGGTGAAGTTGTTCTCCTTGTCGAGCGGCGCGTTGGCCTGGGCGACGACGTAGCGGTCCTCCTCGTCGGCGGACAGGTAGACGATGTCGTCGGTGACGTGCCCACCCTCGACCTTGCGGTACGGCGTCTCGATGAAGCCGAACGCGTTGATGCGGCCGTAGGACGCGAGCGAGCCGATGAGGCCGATGTTCGGGCCTTCCGGCGTCTCGATCGGACACATGCGGCCGTAGTGCGACGGGTGGACGTCGCGGACCTCCATCTGGGCGCGGTCACGGGAGATACCACCCGGGCCGAGCGCGGACAGGCGACGCTTGTGCGTCAGACCCGCGAGCGGGTTGTTCTGGTCCATGAACTGGGACAGCTGCGAGGTCCCGAAGAACTCCTTGATCGAGGCCACCACGGGGCGGATGTTGATCAGGGTCTGCGGGGTGATCGCCTCGACGTCCTGCGTGGTCATGCGCTCGCGGACGACGCGCTCCATGCGGGACAGGCCGGTGCGGACCTGGTTCTGGATCAGCTCGCCGACGGAGCGGAGGCGACGGTTGCCGAAGTGGTCGATGTCGTCGACCTCGACGCGGACGTCGATCTCCTCGCCGTTCTTGACGCCCTTCATCGAGTCCTGGCCGTCGTGCAGCGTGACGATGAACTTGATCGTCTTGACGATGTCGTCGATCGACAGGGTCGAGTCGTTGATCGAGGCGTCGAGACCGAGCTTCTTGTTGACCTTGTAGCGGCCGACCTTGGCGAGGTCGTAGCGCTTGCCGTTGAAGTAGAGGTTGTCGAGCAGGGTCTGCGCGGCCTCCTTCGTCGGCGGCTCGCCCGGGCGCAGCTTGCGGTAGATGTCGAGCAGCGCGTCGTCCTGGCCCTGCGTGTGGTCCTTCTCGAGCGTCAGGCGCATCGACTCGAACTCGCCGAACTCCTCGAGGATCTGGGCCTCGGTCCAGCCGAGGGCCTTGAGGAGCACGGTGACCGACTGCTTGCGCTTGCGGTCGACGCGGACGCCGACCATGTCGCGCTTGTCGATCTCGAACTCGAGCCAGGCACCGCGGCTCGGGATGATCTTGGCCGTGTAGATGTCCTTGTCGGACGTCTTGTCGGGCGTGCGCTCGAAGTAGACGCCCGGGCTGCGGACGAGCTGCGAGACGACGACACGCTCGGTGCCGTTGATGATGAAGGTGCCACGCTCGGTCATGAGCGGGAAGTCGCCCATGAAGACCGTCTGGCTCTTGATCTCGCCCGTCTGGGCGTTCATGAACTCAGCGGTGACGAAGAGCGGTGCGTCGTACGTCTGGTCGCGCTCCTTGCACGACTCGATCGTCTTGCGGGTCTCCTCGAAGCGGTGGTCGCGGAACGACAGCGACATGGAGCCGCTGAAGTCCTCGATCGGGGAGATCTCCTCGAAGATCTCCTCGAGCCCGGACCGGTCGGGGACGTCGGTACGCCCCTCGGCCTTGGCCGCGGCGACGCGAGCCTGCCAGCGCTCGTTGCCGAGCAGCCAGTCGAAGCTCTCCGTCTGAAGGGCCAGGAGGTCGGGGACCTCGAGTGGTTCGCGAATCTTCGCGAAGGACAGACGCCCCGAAGGGGTCTGTGCGGTGGACATGTTCGTCGCAGTACGCGAGGCAGCCAAGGAGGGTCCTTCCACGGGCCTTTTTCGAATCTTCAGATCCGCGTTGCCGCATGGCTCCGCTCACGGGTCCCGGGGTCGTACCGGATGCCGGGTGGCACGGTGGGTGGTCAACCGAGGTCGTGAAGGGTGGGCATGGGCAGCGCAAAGGCTTAGCCTACCCCCAAAGGGCAGGAGTGTCCAGCCGGGTCAAGGGGCGGAATTCGTCGGCCGAGGTGCTCACGCGGCCTGGAAGGCCGCGGCCCCTCGGCGTGACCTGCCACGCCCCCCGGACCGGGGGCTCGCGATGCGAACGCGACGAATATGGCCCTCTGCGCGCTTCGCGTCAAGACCTGCCCGTCCGCGGCGCGTCGCCGAGGCCCTGGGCAGGGGGCGTCGGAACCCCGCTGACCTGCGAGAACAGGCCGCCGCACGGCGGCGTGTGCCACGCCACGGGACGGTGACGCCGACCTAGCATGGGGAGCACCGACGATCCGCACGCTCCTTCCGAGAGGGATGCCATGTCCGATCAGAACCCGCCCGAGCAGCCGTCCTTCAACCGGCCTGTGGGTAGCGACCCCACGACGCCGATGCCGAGCAGCCAGTCCGGCACGCCGGGACCTCCCGGTGCGCCGGGCACGCCGGGGACCACCGGTGCCGGGACGGGCGCCACGCCTCCTCCCCCGCCGCCCGTCACCCCGGCTGGTGGCACGGGCGGGTCCGGCGGCATGTCGAGCGTCCCCGAGCCGGCGCAGGAGGGCGCCGGCTTCTTCACGGCGCTCTTCGACTTCAGCTTCAACAACTTCGTGACGCCGATCCTCGTCCGCATCGTCTACGTGCTGGCGACGGTCGCCCTGGGGGCGATGTGGCTCGTCTTCCTCATCGCCGGCTTCGCCAGCAGCCTGGCCTCCGGGCTCGTGGTGCTCGTGCTCGGACCGATCCTGCTCGTCATCTACCTGGCCATCGTGCGCATGACCCTCGAGTTCTACCTCTCGGTGGTCCGCATGAGCCAGGACATCCACAAGCGCCTCCCGCACGCCTGAGACACCTGCCGCCGAGGCCGAGCAGGCCCCGACGACAGCAGGGCCCCACCACACCGTCGAGTGGGCACGTCCGGTTGCGGAGGTGCGCACCCGAGGCGTGTCCGGGCGGGACCTCAGAGAGCCGGCTGCTGCTGGGTGATGCAGTGGATGCCGCCGCCGCGGTCGAACAGCGGGCGGGCGTCCACCCCCACGACCCGACGGCCGGGGTACGCGTCGGCGAGCACCCCGAGGGACGCGTCGTCCTGCTCGTCCCCGAAGGTGCAGGCGATGACGCCGTCGTTGACGACGAGGTGGTTGATGTACGACCAGTCCACCGGCCCCTCGGCGTCCGCCAGTGTCCGCGGCGCCGGCACGCCGACCACCTCGAAGCGCTGCCCCCTCGCGTCCCGTGCGTCCTCGAGCAGCTCACGCAGCTGCCGTGAGACGGCGTGGTCGGGGTGGGAGGCGTCCTGCTGGTCGTGCAGCAGCACCACGCCGGGGCTCGGGATGGTCGCGACGATGTCGACGTGACCGCGGGTCCCGAACTCGTCGTAGTCGCGGGTCAGGCCCCGCGGCAGCCAGATGCACGTCGTCGCGCCGATGGTCCGGGCGAGCTCGGCCTCGACGTCGGCGCGGATGAGACCCGGGTTGCGGCCCGGGTCGAGCTGGACGGTCTCGGTCAGCAGCACCGTGCCGAGGCCGTCGACGTGGATGCCCCCGCCCTCGTTGACGAGGGCGGAGCCGATGGCGTCGGCGCCGGTGGCCTGCGTGACGAACGCGCCGATGCGGGAGTCGTGCTCCCATGACGCCCAGGACTGGGCGCCCCAGCCGTTGAACACCCAGTCGACGGCCCCGAGACGGGCTCCGTCGCGGGAGCGGACGAACGTCGGGCCGATGTCGCGCATCCAGGCGTCGTCGAGCTCGGCCTCGAGCAGCTCGACGTCCGGGTGCAGGTGCTGCCGCGCGACCGGGACGTCCGCGGGGACCACCACCATGCGCACCGGCTCGAACTCGATCACCGCGTTGGCGACCGCGGCCCAGGTGCGCCGAGCCGCGGCCACCTCCTCGGGGGTGTCGCCGAGGGTGTAGCCGGCGCTCGGCCACGCCATCCAGGTGCATTCATGGCGGTCGGTCTCCGAGGGCATGAGCCAGCCGCCGGCCGACGACGCGTCAGCCCCCTCGGCCGTCCCGGCCCGCCCGGGAGCCGGTGCCGGGTCGGTCACTCCACCACCTCGCGACGGTGCTCCTCGCGCACGGGGGCCGTCAGGGCGGCATACGAGTCGGGTCGGCGCGTCTCGAGGAAGGGGAAGAGCTCGAGCCAGTCGCCCCGCTGCGAGAGGTCGAGATCCGCGACGAGGACGGCCGCCTCGTCACGTGGCGCCTGCACGAGGATGCGGCCGTAGGGGTCGGAGATGAAGGAGCTGCCGTAGAAGGTGATGAGGCCCTCGGTGCCGAAGCGGTTGGGCACCACCATGAACAGGCCGTTGGCGATGCCGTTGCCGACGATCACCTGCTGCCACAGCGGCTGGGTGTCGAAGCCGGGGTGGTCGGGCTCGGAGCCGATGGCCGTCGGGTAGCAGAGCACCTCGGCGCCGGCGAGCGAGTAGAGCCGCGCGACCTCCGGGAACCACTCGTCCCAGCACGTCGGCAGCCCCAGCCTGAGCGAGGGGTCGTCGAGCGTGACGAGGGGGTACGCGTCGTCGGCGGGTCCGGGGCGGAAGTACTTGTCCTCGTAGTAGCCGGCCGTGACGGGGATGTGGGTCTTGCGCGTGCGGGCCACCACCTGCCCGCTCGGGGCGACGACGACCGCGGTGTTGAAGCCGAGCCCGTCGCCCTGCTCCGCACGCTCGTAGAGCGAGGCGTGGACGAACACGCCGAAGTCGCGCGCCGCCTCCCGGGCGAAGGTCACCGTCGGCCCGGTCTCGAGGTCCTCGGCAGTGGCCGACGGGGTGCCCTGCGGCAGCGTGTCGGCCGGGTAGCGCGAGAGGGTCAGCTCGGGCAGGAACACGATGCGCGCGCCGGCCTCGGCGGCGGTGCGGATGCCGTCACGCAGCGTCTCGACGAGAGCCTCGGGGTCGTCGACCCACTCGTGCTGGACGAGGGCCACCCGCACGGGCGGCGTCTTCGGCTCGCGGACGCGGGCGAGGGACTCGGGGACACCATTGGCCTGAATGAGCTTCACAACGTGAAGTATGCCAACCCCCTGAGCCGGTCGAGTGGGCACTTCCCGCACGCCTGCGTCGGAGAGTGCCCACTCGACGGTGGGGGTGGGGGTGGGGTCAGTAGGCGGACAGGTCGCTGACGAGCCAGCGGTCGCCGGTCTTGCGCATCGTGGCGATCACGCGGTTCTGGTCGATGGCCGGTGCCGGCTGCGCCTTCGTGGTGGTGGCCTGGTTGACGAAGGCCATGACACGCACCGTCGTGCCCTCGCCGCCGTCGCCGGACGCGTCCATGACGCCGGCCTCGTAGACCTTGGCCTGCACCGTGGCCTCGTTCTTGACCGCCATCGGCTTGATGTCCGTGGCCGCCACCTTGGTGAACTGGTCCTTGAAGGGCGAGGCCAGCTGCGGCAGCACCTCGTCGACGTGCTTGTCGAAGGAGGCGCCGCTGTAGCTGAGCAGGGTCTCAAGGGTCGTCCGAGCCGATCCGACGGCAGCGGTCCGGTCGGCGTCGGACACCGTCGGGCGCAGGGCGTAGACCAGCGCGGCGGCGATCAGGGCGAGCGCCGTCGCGACGGCGACGGCAGGGATCCAGAGCCGACGTGACCGGCGCGCGGTCGCGTGCTCGGCGACCTCACCTGGTGACTCCTGCTCGGCGGTCTCGTCCGCGAGGGCCGGCCCGGCGCCGAGGTCGGCGGCGTCCGGTCGGGGCTCCGTGTCGAGTGCCGGGTGGACAGCGGGTCGCTCGAGCGTGGCCGTCGCCGTGGCCGCGCCACCCGACGCCGTCGAGGTGCCGGCAGGCGCCGTCGGCGCGGCGGGTCGAACGGGGGTGGACGCCGCAGTGGGCGCAGAGCCGGGCCCGGAGGTCGGTGTCTGGCCGGGCTGGAGCCGCCGGCGGGCACCGGCGACGCGCTTGCGCGGGTTGGCCTGGGCCGGGGCGGCCCGGCGGGGGTCAGCTGACGAAGTCAAGGGTGCTCACCTTCCACGCGTCGCCGACCTTCACCAGGTCGAGGCGGAGCCGGTACGTCTTCTTCTCGGGTTTGGGCGTCGAGGCGTTGGAGGTCGGGGCGACCACCCCGACGATGACCTTCGCCGAGTCCTGGTCCCCGGACACCAGCGCGGCCTCCGCCCGCTCCACCGTGGAGACGGTCTTGTTGGCGGTCACGACCGGCTTGAGCTGCGCCAGCGTGGACGCGTACTCCTTCGCGAACGTGCCGGTCGCCTCGTCGAGGACCCGCTTGGTGTCGGCGTCGAAGGTCGAGGCGCTCATCGTCACGAAGTTGACCGCGATCTGGCGCCCGGCGGCCAGGGCGGCCGCGCGCGCGTCCTCGTCACGCTGCTGCTGCCACGTCGCGCGCCCGGCAGTGGCGGTCACGGCGACCGCCGCGGCGACCAGGAGGGCCGCCAGGACCCAGAGCAGGCGGGCCGAGGGCCGCCACGTGCGGACTCCCCTGAGCCCCGCACGTGGCGTGTCTGTGGGTCCCGCGCGGTCCGGCACCGCCTCGGGCGCCTCGGCGTCGGGGGCGCTCAGCTCGGGGTCGTCGGGCGTCTCCGCCGTCCGCGGGGGCCGCTCGGTGTGCGAGCGGGTGGGGGCCATCGTCATCGAGGGGTTCCTTCCGTCACCGGCTAGCGGAGCGCCTCCTGCATCATCCAGAGCCAGCTCGTGCCGTTGTCGGTCCGTCCGTCGCCGCCGGTCGGGGCGACCGGCGACTGGACTGACAACGAGGCAGGGCGCCCGGAGGTCACGGCCGGGTTGCCCAAGGCGACCGGCGTCGCCCCGAAGGCCATGGGATAGCTGCGCCCACCCTGGGCGCCCGGCGTGGGCTTCGGGGCGTTCTGGGCGCCGCGGACGTTCACCCCGGAACCGCGGGCGGCGGCGCAGTGGGCGTCGCGGTTGAGCGGCGGCAGACCGGTCGTGCGGTTGGGGTCGACCTTCGTCGTGCCCTCGTAGCCGACCTCGCAGGCCTTGGGGTCGTCGGCGTTGAGCACGAGACCGAAGTGCGCGGTGCCGTCTCCCGGAACGACGGTGAACCCGCCGGTCACGACGTCCGGGTAGGTGACGAGGAGCTGCTCGATGCCGTCGAGCCGGGCCGTCGTGACGTTGCCGACGGTGATGAAGTTGGCCAGCAGCGCTGCCAGGCTCTGCTTGTTCTCGGTGATGAGCGCATCGAGCTGCGAGGTCGCGACCGAGCCCCGGTCGAGCACCACCCGCAGGTCGGGGTCGGCCTGGCGCAGCGCGTCGGCCACGTCGGCGAAGCCGGAGACGCTCCGGCGTATGTCCGCGCCGCTCTTGACCTGGGTGTCGAGGACGATCCGCCCGTCGTCGATGAGCCGGGTCGTCTGCGGCAGCGCCTCGGACGCGGCCGCCGTCAGCGCGTTGCCCGAGTCGACCAGTCGCTGCAGGTCCGTGCCACCGCCCTGGAAGGCCTTGGCCAGCTCGTCGACGGTCGTCACGAGCGACTCCCGGGGCACGGACGCGACCGTGTCGTCGACGTGCTGCAGCAGCTGGTCGATCCGGATCGGGTAGGCGGTGCGGTCGCGCGGGATGACGTCGCCGGCCGCGAGGAACGGGGCACTCGACGTGCGCGGCTGCAGGTCGAGGTACTGCTCCCCCACCGCCGACCGGTTCTCGACGACCGCCCTGGTGTCCTTGGGGACCTGGGTGCCGCGGTCGAGCCTCGCGTCAACCGCGACACCGTTGCCGGACAGCCGCAGGGCCTCGACCTTGCCCACGGTGACGCCGCGGTAGGTCACCTCGGCACCGACGAAGATGCCGCCGGACTGCGCGAGGTCGGCCGAGACGAGGTAGCTGCCCCCGGCGATCTTGTCGGTGAGCCCGACGTAGTTGGCCGACAGGATCGCGACGAGGGTCACCGACAGCAGGGCGAAGGCGGCCAGCTGCAGCCGGACGGTCCTGGTGATCATCGGGAACCTCCCGTGGGGAAGAGGGTGGACCACGACGCCGCCTCGGAGGAGCCCGGTCCCGAGGCCGCGGAGCCGGTCAGGCCACCCGGCAGCGTCGTCGGCAGCGGAACGCCGCTCACCGTCGGCACGGGGACCTTCGGCAAGGGCACCGACGGGAGGGGCACGGAGGGCACGGGGACCGAGGGCAGCGGCACCGACGGGAGCGGCCCGTTGGGCACCTGCGGCAGGCGGCCGACGCCGAGGTTGCCGGCGATCGTGCCCAGGTTGGTGTCGAGCGTCGCCCACAGGTTCGTGTAGTCGCCCTTGACGGTGTTCTGCGCGTTGTTGGGGAAGGGATACGTCAGCAGCAGCTGGTAGCTCTTGGGCAGGTCGTCGCCGGCCTTGTTGAGCTGGCGCAGGATCGGGCTGATCGCGCGAAGGTTGGCCTCGAGATCGGCCCGCGAGCCGCGGATGACGCGCGTGCCGACCTCGCCCAGGTTGCTCAGGGCGGTCAGCATCGCGGTCAGCTGACGCCGCTGGTCGGCGAGGATCTTCAGGCCCTTGGGCAGCTCGTCCAGCGCGGCGGCGATCTTGGCCTGGTTGTCCGCGAGCGTCTTGGACAGCCGGTCGATGCTGTCGATCGCTCGGACGATCTCGGCCTTCTGGCTGTCGAGGCCCCCCACGAACGTGCCCAGCTGCGTGACGAGGTCCCTGATGTCACCGGTGCGTCCGCGCATGGCGTTGTTGAGCTCGGTCTCGATGGTCTTCAGCTGGGCGACCCCGCCGCCGTTGAGCAGCAGCGACATCGCGCCGAGGACCTCCTCGACCTCGGGGTTGCGGCTGGTCCTCGACAGGGGGATGCGGTCCCCCTCCGCGAGGCGTCCCTCGGGTGCCACGTCGGTGGGAGCCGCGAGCGCGACGTACTTCTCGCCGAGCAGCGAGGTCTGCTTGAGCTCCGCCGTGGCGTTGTCGGGCAGGACCACGCTGCGGGGCAGCCGCAGGCGCACCGTCGCGGTCCAGCCGGTGACCTGGATGTCCTCGACGGTGCCCACCGTCACCTGGTTCACCTTGACCGACGACTGCGGCACGAGGTCGAGCACGTCGGCGAACTCCGCCGTCACCGTGTAGGAGTCGTCGCCCGTGCCGGCACCGCCGGGGAGCGGCAGGTCGTAGGCGCTGCAGCCGCCGAGGGCGAGCGCCGCGAGCGACACCAGCGTGACACCGGTGGAGGCGCGTCGGGGAAAGGAGCGGACGGCATACGTCATCGGGAGCCTCCCAGGAGTCCGCCGAGCGTGGGGTCGGCCCCACGCAGGTTGACCAGGCCGCTCGGCTGCGGGGTGCCCTGCAGGGCAGAGCCGCTCGGCAGCGAGGGCAGCGTGGGCAGGAGCGGCAGCACCCCCTTCTTGAGGGCGTTGCACAGCTGCGTGTTGCCGGTGTTGGTCGGCCCGGTCAGGATCGAGCAGACCAGCAGCAGCGGGTCGTCGAGGCCCTTGGCGTTGTTGCGGGTGTCCAGGGTGCCGGTCTGCGGGTGGTAGGCGTTCTGCAGGTTGGAGAGCGCGACGGGGGCGTTCTCGAGCACCTGGGCGAGCGCCTGGCGGTTCTTCGCGAGGGCGTCGGTGACGGTGACGGCACGGTCGAGGTTGCTCTTGAGCAGGGCCCGGTTGTCGGAAACGAAGGTGGAGACCTCGTCGACCGCCACCCCGAGGCTCTGCAGCGACGCCTTGAGGTCCTCACGCTCCTCGCTCAGCTGGTCGGCCACGGTCGCCATGTCGGAGTTCAGCCGGCGCACCTGCGCGTTGTTGTCGGCGAGCATCGAGGTGAAGGACTGGAGGTTCTTCACGGTCCCGAAGAGGTCGTCCCGGCTGCCCGAGAGGGTCGACAGGGCCGTGGACAGGTCGTGGACCGTGCCGTTGAGCTTGTCGCCGTTGCCGCCGAGGTTGGCCGCCGACGTGCGCAGCAGCTCGTTGAGGGCGCCGTTCTTGTTGGCGCCGTCGGGGCCCAGCGCCACCATGAGGTCGTCGAGGCTCTGGGAGACGCGGTCGAGCTCGACGGGAACCGCCGTGCGGTCCAAGGGGATCCGCGTGCCCGCGGCGAGCGCCGGGCCGGACTGGTAGACCGGCAGCAGCTGGACGTAGCGGTCCGAGACGAGCGAGGGGGCGATGATCGCGGCCTTGGCCGAGGCGGGCACGCGGTACTTGTCGTCGTAGCTGAAGGTGACGTGCACGTGGTCGCCCTCGGGGGTCACACTGTCGACCTGACCGACCTTGACGCCGAGGATGCGCACGTCGGAGCCCGGGTAGAGGCCGACGGCCCGCGTGAAGTCGGCGCTGACGGTCGTCTGTCCCTGGCTCGGCCAGAACGCGACGGCGGCCGCGACGAGCGCGACGACGACGAGGCCTGCGACCACCTTGCCGAGCACGGTCACGGGAGCGTGCAGGCGGCCGAACGCCATACGGGACGGCTGGGGCGCGCGCATCAGCGACCACCTCCGGAGGTGCCGGGGAGGAGCAGGTCGGGCAGCTTCGTCCCGGGCAGCGCCAGACCGGGCGTGCCCACCGGGACGACGAGGTTGGAGACCCACGTGTCGAACCAGCGCCCGGTCCCGAGCGTGTTGGCGTAGACGCGCGTGAACGGCGCCATGGCCTGGATCGTCTTCTGCAGGTCGGTGTCGTGCTTCTGGAGCAGCGCGAGCGTCCTGTCGAGCTCGGCGAGCGCGGGCCCCAGCTGGGCCCGGTTGTCGCGGGCCAGCCCGGTGAGCTGCTGCGCCAGCGCCGAGGTGTTGCGGAAAAGCGTGCGGATGTCGTCGCGGCGCTTGACGAGCTCGACCATGAGCAGGTCGGCGTCGCGGATGAGCGTGCTCACCTGCTGGTTGCGGCTGCGCACCAGGCCGCTCACGCTGTTGGCACGCTTGAGCAGCGAGCCGAGCTCGGCGTCGCGGCTGGCGACCGTGCGCGAGAGGCGTGAGAGGCCGTCGAGGGTGGCCCGGACGTACTGCGGGCTGTCCTTGAACTCCGAGGCGATGACGGTCAGGGACTTGGCGAGCTCGTCGGTGTCGATGCGCTCGGTCGTCGTGGTGAGGTCCTGGAAGGCGTTGATGACGTCGTAGGAGCTCACCGTGCGCGACACGGGGATCTGGCTGTCGGCGTCGAGCTGGCCCTGGCCCTTGGGGTCGAGCGCGAGGTACTTCTGTCCGAGGATCGTCTTCATGCGGATGGAGGCGCCGGTCTGCGGGCCGAAGCTCGCGTCCTCGGTGATGGTGAAGTCGACGCGGACGTGCCCGTCCTCGAGGTCGACGCCCGTGACCTTGCCGACCTTGACACCCGCGATGCGGACGTCGTCGTCGGGCTTGATGCCGCCCGCCTCCGTGAACGCCGCGCTGTATGCCGTGCCGCCGCCGATGAGCGGGAGGTTCGCGGCGTTGAACGCCAGGTAGAGCAGGACCGCGATGACGAGCAGGCCCACGGCGCCGATGGGCACCGGGTTGCGCTCTCGGAAGGGGATGCTCATGATTTGCACCTCGCGGACGCGACGTCGTAGGTGGGGCTGACACCAGGCAGGATCGGGCTCTTCGTGTCGAACTTGCAGAGGTAGAAGTTGAACCACGAGCCGTAGGTCGCCGTGCGTGTCAGCGTGTCGATGCGGCCCGGCGCGTTGCTGATGAAGGCCTCGAACTCCTTGACGTTCGCCGCCTTGTTGAGCGTCGTCGCGAGGGTGCGCAGCTGGGCGACGTCGTCCTTGATGAGCGGCCGCGTCGACACGAGCAGGTCGGCGGTCTCGGCCGAGAGTGTATTGATGCCGGACAGGGAGCGGCCGATGGTCTCGCGGTCGGCGGCCAGGCCGCTGGTGAAGCGCTGGAGCTGGTCGATGAGGGAGAGCAGCTGCTGGTCGTGGGCGTCCACCGTGCCGAGCACCGCGTTGAGGTTGTCGATGGTGCGCCCGATGACGGCGTCGCGGTCGGCGATGGCCGAGGTGAGGCTGGCCGTCTTGGCGAGCAGCGTGTTCACGTTGCCGCCCTCGCCCTGCAGGGTCTGGATGAGCAGGCCCGACAGCTCGTTGACGTCGCTCGGCGAGAGCGCTGCGAAGAGCGGTTTGAAGCCGTTGAACAGGACGGTCAGGTCGAGGGCCGGGTGCGTGCGCGAGAGGGGGATCGTCGCGCCGTCGGGCAGCGCCGTCGGGGCGCCGGCGCCCTGGGTGAGCGCGAGGTAGCGCTGGCCGACGAGGTTGCGGTACTTCACGGTCACCTCGGTGCCCTGCGTGAGGACCGAGCTCTTCAGGACCGAGAAGTCGATCTCGGCGGTGGCCCCCTGCGAGGTCGCGTCGTGGGCCACCCGCACGTCCTCGACCTCGCCGACGCGGACGCCGGCGATGCGCACGTCCTGGCCGGCCATGACGCCCGTGGCGTCGCTGAGCACGGCGGTGTACGTCGCCTTCGAGCCGAGCTGGATGTTGGCGATCGTCAGCGCCAGGATGCTCGTGGCGAAGAGTGTGACCGCCGCGAAGATGATGAGCTTGACGAGGGATCCCTTGACCTTCACCGGGTGCTCACCACCGTTCCGCGCATCATGGGTCCCGCGAGGAGAGCCTGGATGCCGCTGCCTCCCGACGAGGCCTGCTGGCCGTCGCCGCCCAGCAGGGCACCGATGACCTGCTGCTCCTCGGCCGTGCCGGCCGTGCCGGAGTCTGCGGCCGAGGCGTTGCCGAGCAGCGCCGAGGGGATGTCGGAGAAGGGCGGCGCGTTGCTGGCCGGCTTGGTGCCGTCCTGGAAGTGGTTGCCGGTGAAGGGGTTGGCCTGCGATCCGCCGGGGGTCGGCAGCCCGTAGCAGTGCGGTCCGCGCCGGTCCTCCCACCGCGGTTCCTCCCCCGGCCGGTAGGGCTGGCGGGGCGGCACGACCTCGAGCGTGATGTGGAAGGTGCCACCGGAGAAGGCGGCGTTGGCGCGCGGGAGCCAGTTGACGAGGCCCGAGGCGACGCAGGGGTAGATCGGCGAGTACTCGGCGAGCAGCTGCAGGGTGGGCCGACTGACCCGCCCCACCTGGATGATCCGCTGCTCGTTGTCGCGCAGGAAACCGGCGGTGTCGTTGGCGAACCCGGCCGTGCCCACCAGGAAGGCGGCGAGCTGCTGGTCCTTCTCGACGACCGTCTTGTTCGTCACGCGTAGCGACTCGGTGAGCCGGAAGAAGTCGGGGGCCATGCCGTTGTAGAGGTCGGCGGTGTCGGCGAGCAGGGAGATGTCCTGCTTGATCGTCGGCATGCTGGGGTTGAGCGCCTTGAAGTAGCGGTCGACGAGCGTCAGGTTGCGGCCGATCTGGTCGCCCCTGCCCTCGAGCGTGGTCGACAGGGCGCCGAGGGTCGTGGCGAGCTTGGCCGGCTGGACGGTGCGCAGCAGCGGGTAGAGGTTGTCGAGCACGGTCTCGAGCTCGATGGAGACCTTGCTGCGGTCCTGCGGGATGACGTCCCCGGCACGGATCGGGCGCGCGGAGGCACCGGTAGTCTCGAGGTCGACGTAGCGCTCGCCGAAGAGCGTCTTGGGCAGCAGCCGCGCCACGACGTTGGACGGGATCTTGGCGACCTCGTCGGGCTGCAGCGCCAGCTCGAGACGCGCCCCTGTGGGCGTGGCCTCGACGTGGCGCACCTCGCCGACGAGCAGCCCGCGCAGCTTGACGTCGGAGCTCTCCTGCAGCTGGCTGCCGAGGCGGTCGGTCTCGAGCGTCACCATCACGACGGGGGTGAAGCGCTTCTGGAACGAGGCGATCGCGAGGCCGAGGAGCAGGGCCAGCACGACGAGGAAGACGAGGCCGTATGCCTTCTGTCCCAGCCGCTTTCGCGTGTGCTGGGTGATCGGCCCGGGCGTCGCGTCGGTGCTGACGTCGGTGACGGGCTCGGCGGGAGTGGTGCTCATCCGGCGATCCTCACGCTCGTCGTCGCGCCCCAGATGGCAAGGGAGAGGAAGAAGTCGACGATGTTGATCGCCACGATCGAGGTCCGCACTGCGGTGCCGACGGCCACGCCGACGCCGGCCGGGCCGCCCGACGCGGTGTAGCCGTAGTAGCAGTGGATGAGGATGATGACGACCGCGAACACCATCACCTTGGCGAAGGACCAGAACACGTCGCCGGGTGGCAGGAACAGGTGGAAGTAGTGGTCGTAGGTGCCCTCGGACTGGCCGAAGTACGCCGTCGAGATGAAGCGCGTCGCGGCATACGAGCTGAGCAGGCCCAGCACGTAGAGCGGGATGACGGCGATGAAGCCCGCGATCATGCGCGTCGTGACAAGGAAGGGCAGTGACGGGATGCCCATGACCTCAAGCGCGTCCACCTCCTCGGAGATGCGCATCGCGCCGAGCTGGGCGGTGAAGCCGCAGCCGACCGTGGCCGCGAGCGCCAGGCCGGCGACCAGCGGGGCGATCTCGCGGGTGTTGAGGTAGGCGGAGAAGAAGCCGGTGAACGCGCCTGTGCCCAGCTGCTCGAGGGAGGAGTAGCCCTGCAGACCGACCTCGGTGCCGGTGAAGAAGGCGAGGAAGGCGATGACGCCGACCGTGCCGCCGATCACCGACAGCGCACCGGTGCCGAGCGAGACCTCGGCCAGCAGGCGCACGACCTCCTTCTTGTAGCGCCGCAGCGTGCGCCCGCTCCAGGCGAGGGATCGCACGTAGAAGCGCATCTGCTCACCGAGCGAGTCGAGGGCCCGGGAGGGACGGCTCGCGAGGTCGAGCAGCCGCTCGGCGCTGGCACTGCGAGCGCGGTCCTGGGTGTTGGTCGCCATCGTCGCCTCCTCAGATCTTCTGCGGGACGACTTGGAAGTAGACGGCCGTGATGACGAAGTTGACGACGAACAGGAGCATGAAGGTGATGACCACGCTCTGGTTCACCGCGTCCCCGACACCCTTGGGGCCGCCCCCGGCGTTCAGGCCCTTGAAGGCCGCGACGATGGCGGCGATGGCGCCGAAGATCAGGGCCTTGATCTCGGCGGTCCACAGGTCGGGCAGCTGCGCCAGGGCCGTGAAGCTGGCGATGTAGGCGCCGGGCGTGCCGCCCTGCACGATGACGTTGAAGACGTAGCCGCCCACGACGCCGACGACCGACACGAGTCCGTTGAGCAGCAGGCCGATGAGCATCGAGGCGAGCACCCGTGGGACGACGAGGCGCTGGATGGGGCTGATGCCGAGCACCTCCATCGCGTCGATCTCCTCGCGGATCTTGCGGGAGCCGAGGTCGGCGCAGATGGCGGAGCCACCGGCCCCGGCGATGAGCAGCGCCGTCACGATGGGGCTGGCCTCGCGCAGGACTGCCAGGACGCTGGCGGCTCCCGTGTAGGACTGGGCCCCGAGCTGACGGGTCAGGGTGCCGAGCTGCAGGGCGATCACGGCCCCGAACGGGATGGAGACCAGGGCTGTCGGCAGGATCGTGACGCTGGCGATGAACCACGCCTGCTGGATGAACTCCTTGACCTGGAACGGGCGCTTCGGCAGCGCCCGCATGACGTCGAGGGCGAGGGCGAACAGCGAGCCCGACTGCCGCAGGGCGCCGGTGAGGGGTGCGGCCACGTCAGCTCACCTCGCCGACGAGCTCGGACGAGTCCGCCGTGGAGCCGTTCGAGCCGTTGGAGCCGTTCGAGTCGTTGGAGCCGTTCGAGCCGGTGGACGGCTCGGCCTGCGAGACGGAGGGCGCCTCCGCGGGCGGCTGGTGGCGTACCCCGGGCACCCCGGCCTTGTCCGACAGGAACGAGCCGGGCGGCGGGGTGACGCCGTTGGCGCGGCACCAGTCGCCGGCCGGGCGCTCGGCGCGACGGGGCGAGCCGTCGCTCGTGCCCAGCTGCAGGGCGATCGGAGGCAGCGGCGGGAGCTCCTGTCCCTGCTCGGCCGCCAGCTCGTCGGCGTCCTTCTCCTCCGACATGCCGATCGGCCCGACCGTCTGCGCGTTGAGGAACTGGCGCACGACCGGCTCCTCCGAGCTGAGCAGCATCTCGCGGGGACCGAACATCGCGAGGTGCTTGTGGTAGAGCAGGCCGATGTTGTCGGGCACGGTGCGCGCCGTGTTGATGTCGTGCGTGACGATCAGGAACGTCGCGTCGATCTGCGCGTTGAGGTCGATGAAGAGCTGGTTGATGTAGGAGGTGCGCACCGGGTCGAGGCCAGAGTCGGGCTCGTCGATCAGCAGGATCTCAGGGTCGAGCACGAGGGCACGGGCGAGGCCGGCACGCTTGCGCATCCCGCCCGAGATCTCACCGGGGAGCTTGCCCTCGGCGCCGGAGAGGCCGACGAGGTCCATCTTCTCGGTGACGATGCGCTTGATCTCGGACTCGGTCTTCTTCGTGTGCTCGCGCAGCGGGAAGGCGACGTTGTCGTAGAGGTTCATCGACCCGAAGAGCGCACCGTCCTGGAAGAGGACCCCGAACAGCTTGCGCACCTCGTAGAGGTCGGCCTCGCGCAGGCGCGTGAGGTCGCGGCCGTTGATGACGATGGACCCGGCGTCCGGCTTGAGCAGGCCGACCAGCGTCTTGAGGAACACGGACTTGCCGGTGCCCGAGGGCCCGAGCATGACCGAGATCTCGCCGGCGGGAAGCGTGAGGGTCACGTCCCGCCAGATCGTCTGCGAACCGAAGGTCTTCGTCAGACCCTTGACCGCGATCTCCACACCCATGTGGTCTCCACCATGACTTTCCGCCGTCTCGACTCGGCTACGGGGGAAACGACGGTGGGAGCCGGAAGTTACGCGCGGGTTCGGGCTGGTTCGACACCCGGGCGAGAGAGTGGCCGCGCCGCTACCCTGTGGGAACCCGCGCGACAGGAGGGTCCATGCGTGCAGAGCTCACGGCGTCACAGGTGGCGCCCGGCGCCGTGCTCGAGCTCGAGGGCCTGCCCTTCACGGTCGTCGGCACCCTGCACTTCGACATGGACGGCGTGCGTTGGACCGAGCACTGCATCGAGAGCGAGTCCGGTCGCCCCGAGTGGCTCTCGATCCGTCCGCGCGGCGGCGTGACCGTCGTGCACTGGACCTCTCGCAACGACCTCGACGGCGCACCCGGAGGTGAGCTGCTCGAGCTGGACGGCCGCACGTGGGAGCGCTCGGGCTCCGGGACGGTCGGCTACACGGCGCGGGGTCACACGGGCACCGGCCGCAGCGGCAGCTGCGACTTCGTCGAGTACGCCGACCGCGACGGGCTGCTCGTCTTCGAGAGCTTCGACGGCGGGGTCTGGGAGACCAGCGTCGGCCGGCTGGTCGACCGTGCCCTCGTGCGCAGCTACCGCGAGGTGGCCGGGGGCTGAAAGCCCAAGCAGGGCAGGTGATTCGGCCGCTGGTGCTCAGGCGTGCGTGGCGGTCACCTCGTGGGTCACCGTGTCTCCCTCGACCCGGACCGTCACGGCGGCCACGCGCCCGGTCTCCCCGAGCGGGGCGAGACGACCCAGTGCCTGCGCGAGGCGGTCGAACGTCTCCGGTGTCGGCACCGGCGGCTGTCCGTCCGCGTTGCCGGAGAGCCCGGTCAGCCGATGTTCCGGGTCGACCGTGAGCACGGCGGTGAGGCGCTCCACGCGGGCGCCGCGCTGGTCCTCCACACCCTCGCGCAGCGTGTGCGCCAGCTCGTCGAGCACGTCCGACAGGCCCGAGGACGTATGCCGCTCGGCCCCCTGGTCGTCCGGCTGCCCGGCCCTGTCGTCCGCCTGCTGCGCCTCCGGCGTGGGCTCGCGGCCGGACTGCGCCGCGGGACGCGGAGCGTGGCCCTCGCTGAGGAACCCGGTCGCAGCGAACTCGATCTTGCCGAAGTCGACCTCGGGGTCGCGTGCCAGCGAGTTGTCGATGACGTAGGCGAGGTTGACGGCAAGGTCTGTCATGCCCGGGTGCAGCTGCTGCCCGACGAAGCGGGCACACAGGAGCATCGCGTGCACCCGCACCATGGTGCGGCCCTTGCGGTCCTGGACCCGCTGCTCGGCGTCCACGCGGCCGAGGTCGAAGCCCTCAGCGGGATAGAAGTGCAGCGGCCGCTCGAGCACGAAGAGCGAGTAGTCGGGACGGTCCGAGCCGGGCATGAGCCGGTAGAGCTCGCCGTTGAGCGGCAGCTGCCACTCGAGCTCGGTTGGGGCGACGTCGAACCGGGTCACGCTGACGAGTGGACCGTAGCGGCCGACCGGGCTCGAGGGACCGGACGTCGGCACCTGCTGCGGCATCTGCTGGCCCTGCGGCGCCGTCGCGGGGACGGTCGCGGCCTCCGGCTCGGCATGGGGCTCCGCATCGGGCTCGGCATGGGGCTCGGCATGGGGCTCGGCATGGGGCTGGGCCTGGACCCCTCCTCCGGGAGCGGCTGGGACCGGCGGCTCGTCCGCGGGGGTGCCGTGCTGGGCAGGGTCGGTGCTCGGAGCAGCGGGCCTGAAGGTGCGCGACAGCCATCCCATGGCGGTCAACCTACCGGCAGCGCCGGCCGATCCGGCGCTGCCGGCGTCGCGACGTGACGCGGGGACGGTGCACCCGGCATACGCCCATCCGCCGGCCCGGAGCGCGTGGGACGGAGGTCGTCGTTACGGTGTTCCGGTGACGACACTGAGCAAGGACGCTCCCGACCTCCAGGACGTCGAGGCACTCGCGGGATCCCTGACCCCCGGCGCGCTGCTGACCGAGCGCGAGAGCGTCGCGGCGTACCGCTTCGACTACACCGCCGACGCCAGCGCCGGCATGCCGCTCGCCGTGGTCCGCGCGACCTGCGCGGCCGACGTGCAGGCCGCCGTGCGGTGGGCCGGCGAGCACCGCGTCACGATCGTGCCGCGCGGGGCCGGCAGCGGGCTCTCCGGCGGCGCGAACGCCGTCGACGGCTGCTTGGTGATCAGCACGGAGCGGATGCGAGCCGTCGAGATCGACCCGGCCACGCGCACGGCCGTGGTGGAGGCCGGGGCGCTCAACGTCGAGGTCAAGCAGGCCGCCGCCGAGCACGGCCTCTGGTACCCGCCCGACCCGTCGTCCTTCGAGATCTGCTCGATCGGCGGCAACGTCGCCACCAATGCCGGCGGCCTGTGCTGCGTGAAGTACGGCGTCACCACCGACTACGTGCTCGGGCTGGACGTCGTGCTGGCGGACGGCACGCTCGTGCACCTGGGTGGGCAGCGCGTCAAGGACACCGCGGGGCTCTCGCTCGTCAAGCTCTTCGTCGGCAGCGAGGGCACCCTGGGGATCGTGACCGGGGTGACCCTGCGGCTCGTCCCGGCCCAGGCACCCCCGGCGACGCTCGTCGCCACCTTCGACACGGTCGAGGACGCAGCCCGCGTCGTCGTCGCCATCGGCAACACCCTGCGCGCCTCGATGATGGAGCTGATGGACTCGGCCTCCATCAACGCCGTCGAGGACCACCGCAGCATGGGTCTCGACCGTGAGGCGGGCGCGATGCTGCTCGCGCAGTCCGACGCACCGGGCGCGGCCCGCGGCGAGGAGATCGCGGCCATGGAGCGCCTCTGCCAGGACGGCGGCGCCCGCGAGTGCTTCACGACGACAGACCCCGCCGAGGGCGAGATGTTCGTCGCCGCGCGCCGGGCCGCCATCGTCGCCATCGAGCGGCGCGGCGCGATCATGCTCGAGGACGTCGGCGTGCCCGTGCCGCGCCTGCCCGACCTGCTGACCGGCATCGCGGAGATCTCGCGCCGGCACGACGTCGAGATCCCCGTCGTGGCCCACGCCGGTGACGGCAACACCCATCCCGTCATCGTCTACCCCGCCGGGGACGCCGCGGTGACGGAGCGCGCCGCCCGGGCGTTCTCGGAGGTGATGAGCCTGGCCATCGCCCTCGGGGGCACCATCACCGGCGAGCACGGCATCGGCCGGCTCAAGCGCGCCGCCCTGCCCGAGCAGCTCGGCCCGGACGTCATGGCCCTGACCCACCGCATCAAGAACGCCCTCGACCCCCAGGGCATCCTCAACCCCGGAGCCGGCTTCTGACACCGCCTCGTTCGAGGTGATTGGCGACCGTATGCAGTCGCTCAATACCTCGATTCGACGGTTGCCCCCGAGGTATGCCGCTGCGCCCGCGACCCGACCCAGCCCAGCACAAGCAAAGGCGGGCCCGACCAGATGGTCGGACCCGCCTTCGCGGTGGTGCTTGAGGAGCCCCGGACTAGCCGGGACGGCTCACTTGAGCTCGACGGTGGCGCCGGCGCCCTCGAGCTGCTCCTTGGCCTTGTCGGCCGCAGCCTTGTCGACACCCTCGAGAACGGGCTTGGGAGCGCCGTCGACGAGGTCCTTGGCCTCCTTGAGGCCGAGGCTCGTGAGCGCGCGGACCTCCTTGATGACCTGGATCTTCTTGTCACCGGCGGCGACGAGAACGACGTCGAACGAGTCCTTCTCCTCCTCCTCGGCGGGGGCAGCGGCGCCGCCACCGGCCGCGGGAGCGGCGGCAACGGGGGCAGCAGCGGTGACCTCGAAGGTCTCCTCGAACTGCTTCACGAACTCGGAGAGCTCGATGAGGGTCATCTCCTTGAAAGCGTCAAGGAGCTCGTCGGTGCTGAGCTTCGCCATGGTGGCTTCCTTCCTAGATAGTGCCGTGAGTGGCGTGTTGTGAATTGAGCTGGTGCGCAGGAGCGCTCAGCTCTCGTCGCCACCCTCGGCGACGTCGGTGGTTGCCTCGTCGGCCGCAGCGGCCGGCGTGGCGGGGCCCTGCTCCTCGATCTTCTGGCGCAGGGCGTCGACCACGCGGGCCGTCTGCGACAGAGGAGCGACGAAGAGGTAGGCGGCCTTGGTGAGGGAGCCCTTCATGGCGCCCGCAAGCTTGGCCAGCAGAACCTCGCGGGACTCGAGGTCCGCGAGCTTCGTGATGTCCTCGGGAGCCAAGGGCTTGCCGTCGAGGACGCCAGCCTTGATCACGAGGAGGGGGTGTGCCTTGGCGAAGTCACGCAGACCCTTGGCCGCCTCGACCGGGTCACCGGTGATGAAGGCGATGGCCGACGGGCCCTGGAGGTGCCCGTCGAAGGCCGTGATACCGGCCTCCTTCGCGGCGCGCTCCGTGAGCGTGTTCTTGACCACGGCGTAGGTGGCGTGTTCCCGGATCGAGGTGCGCAGCTGCGAGAGCTGGGCCACGGTCAGACCGCGGTACTCGGTGAGAACGGCCGCACCGGACTCGCGGAACTTGTCCGCGATCTCGGCAATGGCTGCGCTCTTCTCGGCGTTCGCCATCTGGGCCTCCTTCCCTTGCGTGGTGCCGCCGGTGGAAGGAGCCCGGAGGGCCTGCACGAGAAGAGCCCCGGCGCAGGGCGCTCGGGGCTCGCAGCAGCATACGATCGCGTATGCCGTGAGGCTGAGTGTCCTGCGCTGGCTGCCCGCATCGTGCGGGACCTTCGGGAGATCGTGGTTGCCCACGCCTCCAACCGGCGGTCATTGGTCGTGGACCACAGTACGGTCCCGACCCGTCCTCGGCCAAATCGGCCCCAAGGACGGCCGCCCCGCGGCGCGGGCTCCCGCGCAGCGCCGGGTAGGTGCCCTAGCGTGAAACGCATGGCGACGAGCGCGCGAGCAGGCCGCCCGACCCCGGCGCAGGGGCGGGTGATCCGCCGCCGGCGTTCGTGGGCGGCGCTCGCGGTCGTGCTCTGCATCGCGGCCGACGGCTGGTCTGTGTGGTCGTCGGTCTCCCCGGCGAGCGCGCGCGAACCGCTGGCCGACCGCCCGCCGCACGCCTCCGCGGCGCCGACCCCACGGGTGACGCCGACCGACGAGGCGGAGCTGGTGCCCGACGCCGCGACCGACTCGCAGGTCAGCGGGAGCACGCCGGGCGCATCCGACGGCCCCGGACGGACGGCAAGCCCGAAGGACGCCGTGGGCGATGGCAAGGACAGCAAGGGCGCCGTCGTCGAGTCCGGGTCGGGCCGCTTCACGGTCGTGACGATGCCCGCCTCGGCACTGCGACCCGAGCCGCCGCGAGGGCGCACGGTCCGCTACACCGTCGAGGTCGAGGGCGGCATCGATGTCTCCGGAACCGACTTCGCCACGACGGTCGGCTCCGTGCTGACGGACCCGCGCGGCTGGCAGTCGAAGGACGGGGTCCGGTTCGTCGACGTGGCACCGGCCGACGCCGCGAAGGGCGCTCAGGTGGACCTGAGGATCACGCTCGCCAGCCCTTCGACGACTGACAAGCTGTGCGCGCCCCTCGAGACCCGCGGCCAGGTCAGCTGCCACAACGGCGGCCGGGTGGTACTCAACCTGCGCCGCTGGGTCCTCGGCGCCGACGCCTACGGCAAGGACGTCGCCGCGTACCGCACCTACCTGGTGAACCACGAGGTGGGGCACGGCATCGGCCACCCGCACGAGTACTGCGGCGGCCAGGGCCAGGTGGCTCCGGTGATGATGCAGCAGACGTACGGCCTCAAGGGCTGCACCGCTTGGCCGTGGCCCACCGCCAAGCCGGCCTAGCGTCGACGCCGCCGGCTGCGCACCGGACGTAGCGAAGTGCCCACCCGACCTGCCGGTCGAGTGGGCACTTCGCTGCCTGGTCGAGGAGCCGGTCAGCGCTTCGGGTGGACCACCATCGCCGAGCCACCACCGCGGCGGGTCGGCTCGGCGGCCGCCTCGAACCGGTCGTTGCCGAGGCTGCGGATCGCTGTCACGGCACCGATCTCACCGGCGTCGGACAGCGTGTGCCCCAGAGCCTTCAGACCTGCCGCGACAGGGCTCGCGAGAAGCGCCGGCTCGGCACCCTCGGACGAGCCGTTGCGCGAGGACAGGCGCGGGGCCGCGATCGCGTCGACGAGCGAGAGGTCACGGTCGAGGTAGCCGAGGACCGTCTGCGACACCGACGTGATGATCGTGGCACCACCGGGCGAGCCGACGGCGAGGAACGGCTTGCCGTCCCGCATGAGGATCGTCGGGCTCATCGACGAACGCGGCCGCTTGCCGGGGCCCGGCAGGTTCGGGTCGGGCACACCGGGCGTCAGCGGCGTGAAGTTGAAGTCGGTCAGCTCGTTGTTGAGCAGGAAGCCCCAGCCCGGCACGGTGATGCCCGAGCCACCGGTCTGCTCGATCGTCAGCGTGTAGGAGGCGACGTTGCCCCAGCGGTCGGTGGCCGTCAGGTGCGTGGTCGACAGGCCTTCGTAGGGCTCCTTCTGCGCGGTCGTGCCCGGTGCGCAGGAGGTGTAGCTGCCGTCCGGCTCGCCGAACGGGATGGGCCGCGGCTGCGCCTTGGCGGGGTCGAAGAGGCAGGCACGCTCCGCCGCGAAGGCCGGGCTGACGAGCTCGGAGACCGGGACGTTCGGCACGTCGCCGACGTAGCGGTTGCGGTCGGCGAACGCGGTCGCCGACGCCTCGGAGAACCGGTGGAGGTACTGCACGTCGGAGACCTGCGAGGTCGCCGTGCCGGTGCGCTGCTCGTAGGCCTTCATCAGGTTGAGGATCTCGGCGACCGCGATGCCGCCGGAGCTCGGCACCGGCATGCCGTAGACGTCGAGCCCCTTGTACGTCGAGTGGATCGGCGCCTTCGTCAGGGCGCGGTAGGCCGCGAGGTCGCGCAGGGTCATCTGCCCGCCCATGACGCTGACGCCGGGGGCGGTGTGCGGCGCGTTGGACTCGCGGACGATGGCCTCGCCCAGCTTGCCGCGGTAGAGGACGTCCACGCCCTGGGTCCGCAACGTCCGGTACGCCTTGGCCATGTCAGGGTTGGTGAACACCGACCCGACGGCGGGAGCCTGACCGTCGCGCAGGAACACGCGGGCCGTCTCGGGAAACTTCTTGAACCTGTCCGCGTTCGATGCGGTCTGGTCGTGGAACGTCTGGTCCACGACGAAGCCCTTCGCCGCGAGCCGCTCCGCCGGTTTCAGCGCCTCGTTCCACGAGAGCGTGCCGTAGTCACGCAGCGCCTTGGCCCACAGGGCGGGGGTGCCCGGCACCCCGATCGAGAGGCCGGAGTTGACGACCGTGGTGAAGTTCATGGCCGACCCGTCCGGGTTGCGGAAGGTGTTCTCGGTGAAGGTTGCGGGCGCCGTCTCGCGCCCGTCGATGGTGGAGACCTTCTTGGTGCGAGCGTCGTAGTAGACCAGGAACCCGCCGCCGCCGATGCCGGCGCTGTAGGGCTCCGTGACGCCCAGGGCAGCGGCGGTGGCGACGGCGGCGTCGGCCGCGTTGCCGCCCCGGGCCAGCACGTCGATGCCGACCTGCGAGGCATCCCGGTCGACGGAGCTGACTGCTCCACCGGACCCGGTCATCACCGGGACCTTGGGCAGCGTGCCCGGCTTGCCGTGCCAGCCCTGGTCGCGCGCCGGCGCGCTCGAGGGAGCACCGGAGGTCTGCGCCCCGGCCGTGGCCGGCAGCAGGGAGAGTGGGAGTCCGACGACGAGAGCGCCGAGGACCCAGCGTGAACGTGTCGTTGTGCGTGCGCTGTGACGGCTCATCGTTCGACCGTACTCGGGCATTCAAGACCCTGCTCGTCGAAGCCCCCGCCCGGATTCGGGCGTCGAGCGCGACACCAGCAACCCCCAACAACCAGCGCCGGGGCGCCGCTGACCGGCACCGGGAGAGGCGAGAGCCCGCCACCCCTCAAGGGGTGACGGGCTCTCGGAACTGCTGTGCCAGGCTCAGGCCTGCTCCTCCTCGAGGAGGTTGCGGGTCTTGGAGAAGTCGAGCGGGATGCCCGGGCCCATCGTCGTGGAGACGGTGGCCTTCTCGATGTAGCGGCCCTTGGAGCTGGACGGCTTGAGACGCAGGATCTCCTCCAGAGCGGCGGCGTAGTTCTCGACGAGCTTGGTCTCGTCGAAGGAGGCCTTGCCGATGATGAAGTGGAGGTTCGCGTGCTTGTCGACGCGGAACTCGATCTTGCCGCCCTTGATGTCGGCGACGGCCTTGGCGACGTCCATCGTCACGGTGCCGGTCTTCGGGTTGGGCATGAGGCCACGCGGGCCGAGCACCTTGCCGAGACGACCGACCTTGCCCATGAGGTCGGGGGTCGCGACGACGGCGTCGAAGTCGAGCCAGCCGCCCTGGACCTTCTCGAGCATGTCGTCGGAGCCGACGTAGTCGGCGCCGGCCTCACGAGCCGCCTCGGCCTTGTCGCCGTTGGCGAAGACGAGGACCTTGGCGGTCTTGCCCGTGCCGTGCGGCAGGTTGACCGTGCCGCGGACGGCCTGGTCGGCCTTGCGGGGGTCGACACCGAGGCGCATGGCGACCTCGACGGTCTCGTCGTACTTGGCCTTGGCGGTCTGCTTGGCGACGCGGACGGCCTCGAGCGGGGCGTAGACCTTGCCGGGCTGGACGAGCTCGGCGGCTGCGCGGTAGTTCTTGCTGCGCTTCATGGAACTGCTCCTTGTGTGGTGGTGGAGTCGTGGTGCGGGCCAGCGCTGGCCCTCCCACGTGGCGCACGGCATACGGTCCGTATGCCGTGTCGCCGGGGTGACGCTCGAGCGAAGAGCTGGGCTCAGCGCTCGGTGTCGATGCCCATCGAGCGAGCGGTGCCGGCGATGATGCGCGCCGCCATCTCCTCGTCGTTGGCGTTGAGGTCTTCCATCTTCTGGCGGGCGATCTCGAGGACCTGCTCGCGGGAGAGCTTGGCGACCTTGGTCTTGTGCGGCTCACCGGAGCCCTTGGGGACGCCCGCAGCCTTCTTGATGAGCTCGGCGGCCGGCGGCGTCTTGGTGACGAAGGTGAACGAGCGGTCCTCGTAGACCGTGATCTCGACCGGGATGACGTTGCCGCGCTGGGCCTCCGTCGCGGCGTTGTACGCCTTGACGAACTCCATGATGTTGACGCCGTGCTGGCCGAGGGCCGGGCCGACGGGCGGGGCGGGCGTGGCCTGACCGGCCTGGATTTGCAGCTTGATGAAGCCGGAGACCTTCTTCTTGGGGGGCATGGGTGCCTACCTTCTGTGTTGCTGGGCCGACGCCAGTGGTTCTGGATGGGCGATGACCCGGTTGCATGTCCTCGCGCGGTCAGCCGCACGAGGTCCTACGACCTTCGTCAGATCTTGGCGACCTGGCCGAAGGAGAGCTCGACCGGGGTCTCCCGGCCGAAGATCGAGACGAGCACCTTGAGCTTCTGCGTGTCGGTGTTGATCTCGGAGATCGTGGCGGGAAGGGTCTCGAACGGCCCTTCCATGACGGTGACGGACTCGCCGATCTCGAAGTCGACGACGCGCACGTCACGCGGCGCGGTGGACTTGGCGCCGGCGCCGGCACCCTCGGCAGCGGCTGCGGCCTCGAAGTTCGGGGCGAGCATCGTGAAGACCTCGTCGATCGACAGCGGCACGGGCTGGTGCGCGTTGCCGACGAACCCGGTGACGCCGGGCGTGTGGCGCACGGCCCCCCAGCTCTCGTCGGTCAGGTCCATGCGGACGAGGACGTATCCGGGCATCCGGACGCGACGGACCTGCTTCTTCTGGCCGTTCTTGATCTCGGTGACCTCCTCCATGGGGACCTCGATCTCGAAGATGAAGTCCTCCATGTTGAGGGTCTGGATGCGGGTCTCGAGGTTGGCCTTCACGCGGTTCTCGTAGCCGGCGTAGGAGTGGATGACGTACCAGTCACCCTCCTTCATGCGCAGCTCGCGCTTGAAGTCCGCGACGGGGTCGCTGCTGGCCTCGGCAGCCGGGGCCTCGCCGTCCTCGCCGTCCTCGGTGGGCTCGGTGGGCTCGGTGGTCTCGGCGGCGACGTCGGCGCCCTCTGCTGCGTCGGCGTCGGCGGCGGTGTCCCCAGCACCCGACTCGACGTCGGACGCCGAGACCTCGTCGGTCTCGACCGTGGGGTCGACGACGTCAGTCTCGGTGCTCTCGCCGTTCGGGGCGCCCTCGTGGGCGAACTGCTCGGACACGCTCTGACCTACTTCCTTGCTCGTGGACCAGCCGGTCGCGGCTGGCGGTGTCATCCCGTGACGGGCGCGGTGGCCGTCAGGTGGTGGAACCGGTGAAGGCCCAGGAGATCAGCCGGGTCAGACCGAAGTCGAGCACCGAGACGAGCGCCATCATGATGACGACGAAGACGACCACGACGGTCGTGTAGCGCACGAGCTCGGGGCCGGTGGGCCGCACGACCTTGCGCAGCTCGTCGAGGATCTGGCGCACGAAGAGGCTGACCGCGCTGAAGAAGCGCGACACCGGGTTGCCGCCGCGAGCCTTGTCGGCACGCCCGGACCCGCGCTTGGCGCTCGTCTCCGTCACGATTCCTTCTTTCTGCCTGGGTATCGGCCCGCGGCAGGCGCCCGACCGTGGAGAGCCACGTCAGGGCAGAAGCCGCGTGCCGCCTTGCACGACGACCACATCACCGGGATGCGCAGGGCAAGAGGGACTCGAACCCCCAACCGCTGGTTTTGGAGACCAGTGCTCTACCAATTGAGCTATTGCCCTTCGCCGCAGGTGTTGGGTGCCTGCGGCGGGACGGCATGCGTCAGCATGGCCAGCGAAGCCGTCCGAGCGTCGATCATACGGGACGGATGCACCCCAAGGCGAACCGACGAGCGACGGGCCGTGCCGGGCGCCTGCGCGGTCTCCCGCAGCGCTCGGATCGGCAGGCTCCCGACGGGCCCACCGGCATACGGACGGGGCCGCCCGGGCGGCGAGGGGCAGTGGCAGGATCGACACGTGACGAACCCGCGTAGTCCCCTCGCGTCCCTGTCCGACGACGATCTGGCCGGCTTCCTCGCCGAGCAGCGCTCAGCGTACGCGTCGCTGCAGTCGCGCGGCCTCAAGCTCGACCTGACCCGCGGCAAGCCCTCGTCGGCGCAGCTCGACCTGGCCGATGACCTGCTGCGCCTGCCGACGACCACGAAGGACCGCGCCGGCGTCGACGTGCGCAACTACGGCGGCCTCGAGGGCCTGGCCGAGCTGCGGGAGATCTTCGCCGAGCTGCTGTCGGTGGAGCCCTCGCAGGTCGTCGCGGGTGGCAACTCGAGCCTGTCGATGATGTACAGCACGATCGTCGACTTCCTGCTCTTCGGCGGCCTCGAGTCCCCGCGGCCCTGGAGCCAGGAGGAGAAGGTCCGCTTCATCTGCCCCGTGCCCGGCTACGACCGTCACTTCTCCATGCTCGCGTCGTTCGGCATCGAGATGGTCACGGTGGACATGCACCCGGACGGCCCCGACATGCCGGCCGTCGAGGCGCTCGTCAAGGACGACCCGAGCATCAAGGGGATCTGGATCGTCCCGACCTACGCCAACCCGACCGGTGCGGTCGTGTCGCAGGAGGTCGCCGCGCGGCTCGCGGCCATGCCGACCGCGGCCCCCGACTTCACGATCTTCTGGGACAACGCGTACGCCTTCCACCACCTGACCGAGGACGAGGCCAAGAGCGCCGACATCCTCAGCCTCTGCGCCGCCTCCGGACACCCGAACCGCCCGATCATGTACGCGTCGACGTCCAAGATCACCTACGCCGGCGCCGGCGTCGCGGTCCTCGCGGCGAGCCAGGCGAACGTCAAGTGGTACCTCGGGCACCTCGCGATGGGCTCGATCGGCCCGGACAAGGTCAACCACCTGCGCCACGTCGAGTTCTTCGGCGACGCCGACGGGGTCCGCGCCCACATGCGCCGCCACCGCGAGATCATCGCCCCGAAGTTCGCCGCCGTCGACGAGGCGCTGACCGCCGGGCTCGACGGCTTGGGGATCGCGCAGTGGAGCCACCCGACCGGTGGCTACTTCGTCAACCTCGACGTGCTCGACGGCACGGCCTCGCGGGTCGTGGCCCTGGCCAAGGAGGCCGGGATCGCGCTCACCCCGGCGGGCGCGTCCTACCCGCACGGGCACGACCCGCGCGACCGCAACATCCGCCTCGCGCCCACCTTCCCGGTGCTCGACGAGGTCCGCACGGCGATGGCGGGCGTCGCCACCTGCGTGGCCCTGGCCGCTGCCGAGAAGCTGACGCAGGATCGGGCCGGTCGGGTAGGGGCACAGGGCGACGGCTCCGAGCCGTCGGCACAGGACGCCCCGACTTCCGCCACCGAAGGAGCTTCGCGATGAGCGACACCGGTCCCAACGAGAACATCGACACCGACCTGACGAGCTACAGCGTCGACGACGAGGACCAGCTCCAGCCCGAGGACACGCTCGACGACCGCGACCTCGAGGACGTGCTCGACCGCGGCTACTCCCCCAATGACCGGCCGCAGGGTGTCACCGCCCACGGCACGACCGCCTACGAGGAGTCCGTCGACGAGACCATCGACGAGCGCATCCGCCAGGAGGTGCCCGACCCCAACTCGGCCTACGGCGCGCCCGACGACGAGAGCGGCCTCGACGACCGGGTCGGCGGCGACGACCCCGACTCCATCGACGCCGAGGACGACTGGCTGGGCGACAACGAGGTGGGCGACGCCCGCGCCGGCCGCCTCGTCGCGGACGACGAGGGCGCCCACGAGGACGACGAGAAGCAGGTCTGGGCCAGCGACGTGGGCGTCGACGGCGCCGGCGCATCGGCCGAGGAGGCCGCCATGCACGTCGTCGACGAGATCGCCGACGAGCCCGACGAGGTCTGAGCCTCCTCCCTTCACTGCAACGGGGCGCCCGGGATCCCGGGCGCCCCGACGCATGTCCGCGACGGGGCGGTCGGCCCCCGAGGACGTATGCCGTCCCCGTCCAGCGTGTGCGCCGGTCCCGGCGCGTGGTGACACACTGACCGGCATGACGCGCGCGGTCGAGGACCTCCCGAAGGCGCACCTGCACCTGCACTTCACCGGCTCGATGCGCATCGACACGGTGCGCGAGCTCGCAGACCGGCACGGCCTCCGCCTGCCCGACTCGCTCTTGGCGGACTGGCCGCCGCGGCTCGCACGGGCCACCGACGAGCGTGGCTGGTTCCGTTTCCAGCGCCTCTACGACTCCGCGAGAGCCTGCGTGCGCGGCGAGGACGACATGCGTCGGGTCGTCCGCGAGGCGGCGCACGACGACGCAGCCGAGGGCTCGCGCTGGCTCGAGCTGCAGGTCGACCCGACCTCCTACGCACCCTTCGTCGGTGGCATCACCCCGGCGCTGGAGATCGTGCTGGACGAGGCCCGGGCCGTGTCGACGCAGGGTGACATCGGCGTCGGCGTGGTCGTGGCCGCCAGCCGGATGCGCCACCCGCTCGAGGCGCGCACGCTGGCCCGGCTGGCCGCCAGGCACGCGGGTGAGGAGGCCGGCGACGTCGTCGGCTTCGGCCTGTCCAACGACGAGCGGCGCGGGCTGGTGGCCGACTTCGCGCCGGCGTTCGACATCGCGCGTCGAGCTGGTCTCGCGCTCGTCCCCCACGGCGGCGAGCTGCTGGGGGCGCAGTCCGTGATGGAGACGCTCGAGCACCTGGGGCCTGACCGCATCGGCCACGGCGTGCGGTCCGTGGAGGACCCCCAGGCGCTCGACGCGGTGGCCGAGGCCGGGGTGACCCTCGAGGTGTGCCCGGGCAGCAACGTGGCCCTCGGCGTCTATCCCGAGGCCCGGGAGGTGCCGTTGCGGACGATCGTGGAGGCAGGCATCCCCGTCGCGCTCGGGGCCGACGACCCGCTGCTCTTCGGGTCCCGGCTCGCCGCCCAGTACGAGGCGGCCCGCCGGCTCGGCTTCGACGACGCCGAGCTGGCGGAGCTGGCGCGGTCGTCGCTGCGGGGCAGCCGGATGCCGGACCGGTTGCGCAAGGCCGCGCTCGCCGACGTCGACCGCTGGCTCGAGGCAGGCCCCGTGACACCGGACACACCACCAACCGGGACATAGCGGGCGGGAGCGACGCACGACCGACGGCTCTAGAGGGCCCGCGTGCACGGTCCGGCGGTCGGGCGAGTTTGCTCGGGGTCGGGGCCGCCGGTCATGCTGGGCGGGCCATGAAGACTTCTCCCGCCGCCCCCGCACGCCCGCTCACCGCCCCCCGAGCCCGCCTGTGGCGCCTCGCCGCCGTCGGTCTCGTGGCTCCTGTCGTCGCGCTCGGGGCGTGCAGCGCCGAGTCCCCGGTGACGGCCGGAGCGACGGCGCCCGCGACGAGCGGCACCCCCTCAGCCACCAGTACCGCCGCCACTCCGACGACCTCCACGCCGGCGGACGCGGTCCCGGTGGACAAGCGGGTCGGTCGCGACATCAGAGCCGTCATCACCGATCCCGACCTCGGACACACGATCACCGCCACGAGTGTCATCAGGCACATCGAGTGGCCGACTGGGCGCCCGGTCAGCGCCAAGCAGTTCGAGATCGTCGGCGTGTCGGTGACCCTGTCCGCGGGGTCGCGCTACTCGGCGTCCATCGATCCGTCCATGCTGTCGCTCGTCGCAGCCAGCCCCAGCCAGACGATCAAGCCGACATCCGAGTTCAACGGGCTCTGGGGAGCGCCCGTGCTGAAGTCCGCCGGTCGCTCGCAGACGACCCGCGGGTGGGTGTTCTTCAAGGTCGACCGTGGCACCACGAGCTCGCTGAAGCTGGCGTTCAACCGGCCGGCGTACGAGGTGAGCACGACGGGCAAGAACATCCCGGCCAAGACCTTCACCGCCGTCCTGGCGAAGTAGGCGCCCACGACCCGGGCCTAGAACTCGGGCGACGGCCGGGGTGGTCAGAGGCGTTCGCCGACCAGGACCGGCTCGTTGACGAGGGTGACGCCGAAGGCGTCGCGGACGCCGTCGCGCACCTGCCGCGCGAGCGCCAGCACGTCGGAGGTGGAGGCCCCACCCCGGTTGGTGACCGCGAGCGTGTGCTTGGTGGACAGTGCCGCGGGGGCCGGAAGCCCGAAGCCCTTGTCGAAGCCGGCGTGCTCGATGAGCCACGCAGCGCTGGTCTTGACGCGCCCGTCGG
Source organism: Terrabacter lapilli (assembly GCF_039531305.1). Lineage (NCBI taxonomy): Bacteria > Bacillati > Actinomycetota > Actinomycetes > Micrococcales > Intrasporangiaceae > Terrabacter > Terrabacter lapilli. The sequence continues at coordinate 146,798 of NZ_BAAAPU010000008.1, read as the reverse complement.
CCTCGGGGAAGCGCGGGGGCGTGGGGCCCTCCCAGCCGAGCCGCTCCCCCACCCGCTCGACGAGCGCGTCGAACTCGTGGTGGCTGAGGATCGGGTTGGTGAAGAACGAGCCGCACGACCACGTGTCGGGGTCGGTGTCGTCGAGGACCATGCCGCGGGCCCGGCGCTGCTCGAGGACCGCCTCGCGGGCGTCTGCGAGGGGGACGCGCGTGCCGAGGGGGACGCCCAGACCCTTCGCCAGGGCGGCATACGCGATCGGTCGGCTGAGGTCGGCGACCTCGAACTGGAACAGCACGTCGAGCACGACGTAGCGTGAGTGGCCCTTGAACCGCGAGTGGCGGTAGGTGAAGGCGCAGTCGGCGTTCATGAACGTGCGCACGGCCTGCTCCTGGCGGTCCCAGGTGCGCACCTGCGCGATGGTCTGCGAGACGTCCTGGCCGTAGGCGCCGACGTTCTGGATGGGCGTGGCCCCCGTGAGCCCGGGTATGCCGCTCAGCCCCTCCACGCCGGCCCAGCCCTCGGCCACCGCGCGCGCCACGACGTCGTCCCAGACCTCGCCTGCCGCGACGCGCACGACGGCGCCGCCGCAGTAGTCGGCCGACTCGGGCGTGATGCCGGAGGTCGCGACCCGGACCACGGTGCCGGGGAAGCCCTCGTCGGACACGACGAGGTTGGAGCCGCCCGAGACCACGAGCAGCGGCTCGTCGGCGTCGTCGACCTCACGGACCGCGTCGACGAGCTCGTCGGTGGTCGTGGCGGTGACGACCCGGGAGGCAGGGCCGCCCACGCGCATCGTCGTCAGGCTGGACAGCGGGACGTCGGACTGCTCGAGCACGCAACGAACCCGATCAGGCCAGGACGGCGACGGCCTGGGCGCGGCCGAGGACCTTCTCGCCGCCTGCCGTGGCCGTCAGCTCCACGGTGACGCGCCGGGTGTCGGGGTCGACCGCCTTGACCACGCCGGTGACCTCGATGTCGGCGCCGCCCTCGTAGGGCACGACGACGGGCCTGGTGAAGCGCACGCCGTACTCGACCACGCGGCCGGCGTCGCCGACCCAGTCGGTCACGATCGTGACGGCGGAGCCCATGGTGAACATCCCGTGGGCGATGACGTCGGGCAGCCCCACCTGCTTGGCGAACCGCTCGTCCCAGTGGATCGGGTTGCGGTCGAGGGAGGCACCGGCGTACTGGACGAGGCGGGCCCGGTCGACGTGGACGGTCAGCGGCGGGAGGGTGTCGCCGACGGCGATCCCGTCGAAGGACCGGACGCCGGCGGCGCTGCTCGACTGGACGCTCATCACTCTGCTCCTCGGATGACGATGGTCGAGGTGGCGGTGCAGACGGGCTCGCCCGCCTCCGTGGCCAGCTCGGTGCGGGTGGTCACCATCGAGTGGCCGCCCGCCTCCCGCACGGTGTCGACGTGCAGGGTCCCGACGACGGCGTCGCCGGCGGTCAGCGGACGGTGGTGGACGAACCGCTGCTCGCCGTGCACGACGCGGGAGAAGTCGATGCCGGCCTCGGGGTCGCGGACCAGCTGCGCGTCGCACTGCTGGGCGATGAGGACCGCGAACGTGGGCGGCGCGATGACGTCGGCGTAGCCGCGCGACCTGGCGACGTCGGCGTCGACGTGCACGGGGTCGGACGAGCCGACCGCCTCGGCGAACTCGCGGATCTTGGCGGCACTGACCCGGTAGGTCTCGGTGGGCGGGTAGACCCGGCCCTGGAAGTCTGCGTTCACCGGCATACGCGCACCCTACCGAGATGCACCGACGACGGCCGCGCGGCCCGAGGGGCGGCCCGCACCGAGAGGGCCGGGAACGAGAACGCTCCCCCGGCCCTGAGGGCCGAGGGAGCGGTCGCGACGTGCGTCGGTGCCCTGCGAGAGCTCAGCGGGTCTCGCGGTGCTCCGTGTGGTGGCCGCACTTCGGGCAGAACTTGTTCATCGCGAGGCGGTCGGGGTTGTTCCGACGGTTCTTCTTCGTGATGTAGTTGCGGTCCTTGCAGTCCACGCACGCCATCGTGATCTTGGGACGGACGTCGGTGCTCTTGCTGGCCACGGCAACCTGCTCTTTCGGGAACGTACTCGGGTGTTCTGTCGTCTTGCGACGGGCGTCGCGCGCGTCACGCGTCCCGAGGGCTGCCCGGGTGACATGCAGGCGCGACGTCCTAGGTTACGCGACGCACCGACCGATCCGGAAATCGGCGTGGGTGCGCGCGGAAGTGGTAGCGGGAGCGGGACTCGATCCCGCGACCTCACGATTATGAGTCGTGCGCTCTAACCAGCTGAGCTACCCCGCCAAGGCTGCCGTTCCCGGCCCCGCCGCGAGCGCGACGGGGAACCGGGGACCGGCTGACCAGAGCCCCAATAGGGAATCGAACCCTAGACCTTTTCCTTACCATGGAAACGCTCTGCCGACTGAGCTATTGGGGCACGGCCGACGTGGTGGAGCCGTCGTGAGAAGGCTTCCGTCGACCTGTTGTGCGACGGTGACACTACACGGTCGGCGGCGCTGATACGAAATCGGGCAGCGGGCCCGGCCGCGCCCGCTGCTCGCGCGTCAGCCCCGGCCCTCGGGGTCGCGCTGGTCGCGGTCGTGGGCGTCGAGCGCCGACTGCGCGGCGGCCTCCTCCTGCTCGCGCCGGTCACGTATGCGGCCTGCCTCGTCGAGCTCGCCCGTGACCTTCTCGAGCCGGGCACGTGCCGCCGCCAGCCGGCGCTCGAGGTCGGCGACGCCCTCGACGACCTCCTCGTGGCGCGCCGTCAGCACGGCGACCTGCCGGTCGGCGGAGCGCAGCTCGGACCGGGCCGCCTCCAGGGCGCCCTGCAGGCGCGTCCTCTCCGCGGCGCGGCGTGCGCGACGCCGCTCCTCGAGGTCCACCGTCTCGCCGCCCCCGCCGGGCAGCACCGAGAGCGCGGGACGCGCACCCGCGTCACGGTCGTCGGCCGCGCCGTCGTCGAGCGCCACGGCGTCCGCCACGTCCACGGAGCCGAAGCCGGAGTAGCTGAGCGCCTTGACGAGCGAACCGGTGAGCACCGAGGCCTCCGCGTCCTCGTCGGCGATGAGCGCCGTGAGCGTGTCGCGCACCTCCTGCGCGGCGCCGGCCCCGAGGCGCTGCCCCTCGCCGGCCGCCACCTCGGCGACACGGTCGGCGACGGCGTCGACCCGCTTGGCCCGTTCGCGCCCGAGGACACGGAGCTGGTCGGCGTCGAGGGTGCGCTGCGCCTCGCGGAGCAGCTCCGCGAAGGACCGCAGCTCGTCGAGCTCGTCGCGGTGCTCGCGCACGAAGTGGTTGACCGCCCAGGCGGCCACCGTGGGCTTGCGCAGCGCCCCGATGGAGGCGGCGAGCTTCTTGTCGCCCGCCGACCTCGCCTCGGCCACCAGCTCGGAACGCAGCGGCGTGAAGCGGGCTGGCGCGACGGCATACAGCTGCTCGACGGCGGCGCGCAGGTGCAGGATCACGCCAGCATCCTCGCGCAGAAACGGTGGCGCGGCCCGCTGCCGACCGGCAGGCTGGGCCCGTGATCTGGATCTGCGAGACCTGTGGGGTCGAGACCGCCGACCTGCCGGAGCCGCCGGAAGCGTGTGAGATCTGCGAGGACGAGCGCCAGTGGGTTCCCGAGGACGGGCAGCACTGGACGACGCTGGACCGGCTTCGTGACGCCGGGACGCGGATCACCGTCACCGAGGTCGAGCCCGACCTGTGGGGACTGCGGGCCGAGCCCTCGGTGGGCATCGGCCAGCAGACCATGGTGGTGCGCGTGCCGGAGGGGGTGCTGCTCTTCGACTGCGTCGGCTACCTCGACGACGCCACCGTCGAGCAGGTGCGAGCGCTCGGCCCGACCCTGGCCGTCGCCGCCAGCCACCCGCACATGTACGGCGTGCAGACCGAGTGGGCGCGTGCGCTCGGCGACGTGCCCGTGCTGCTCGCGTCGCCGGACGCCGAGTGGGTGCGCCGCCGCGACCCGCTCGTCGAGCTCTACGACGAGCGGCGCGAGGTCGCGCCGGGTCTGACGCTGCACCGGGTGGGCGGGCACTTCCGCGGGCAGGCGGTGGTCGCGTGGACGGCCGGCGCCGAGGGGCGGGGCGTGCTCCTTGCCGGGGACGCCGTCTTCCCCAACCCGGACCGCCGGTCGGTCAGCTTCATGCGCAGCTATCCGAACCGGATCCCCCTGTCGGGCAACGTGGTCCAGCGCATCGCAGATCAGCTCGAGGGCCTGCACTACGACCGGCTCTACAACAACTTCGGCGCCGTGGTGCCGGATTCTGCCAAGGCGGTCGTTCGGGCGTCCGCGGACCGGCACGCCGCGTGGACGCGGGGCGACTTCGACCACCTCACCTGAGGCGCCCCGGCCGCGTCGGGCGGTCGCCAGGCGCCCCGCCCGCGTCGGGCGGTCGGCCCGATCAGCGGGCGTCGAGCGAGGACTCCTTGTGCGCGGCCTTGGCGCCGGTCTTGCTCGACTCGACGATCCAGTACGGCTCGTCCTTCGAGGCGTTGAACTTCTGCCCCTCGAAGGTGAACGCGGACTCCCGCTTCTCGACCGCCTTGCCGGTGGTGCGGCCCTGCGACGTGTTCCAGTGGACGGTGTCACCCTTGGAGATCCCCATGGCCCGATCACAACACGGTTCGGCGTGTCGTGCCAGCGGCGCACCGACCGGGTAGGACCACCTCGACGGTCGCCGTCCGGCGTCGTCCGACATCGCGTGAGGAGAAGCCATGAGCGACACCCCGATCGACCCCGTGGGCGAGTCCACCAGCGACGACCCGCTGACCGAGGGCCCCGCGGACGGCGGCGCCGACACCAGCAGCCACGACGGTGGCGCCGACGGCGGCGCTGACTCCGGCGGCGGCGAGGGCCCGGCAGACGGCGGGGCGGACATCGGCAGCCACGACGGCGGCGCGGACTCCGGCGCTGACTCCGGCGGCGAGGGCCCGGCAGACGGCGGAGCCGACGTCGGCACCGAGGACGGCGGCGCCGACGGTGGGGCCGGGGTGGACCCGACGAACGCGATCTGATGACCGCTGGCACGACCGACCGAGTGCCCACGCACCAGCGTGGGCACTCGGCCCTGGAACGGCTCGTCCCCTTCGGCCGCGAGGAGTTCGCCCGCGACCACTGGTCACACACGCCCGTGGTCACCCGTGCCGCGGACCTGCCCGGCGGCATCCTCGACCTGTTCGGCGAGGACTCCGTCGACGAACTCGTGTCCCGTCGCGGCCTGCGGGCCCCATTCCTGCGGGTCGCCCGCGACGGCCGCACCCTCGGCGACCGGGAGTTCACCGCGGCCGGCGGGGTGGGAGCCTCCGTCGCCGACCAGGTGAGCGACGACAAGCTGCTCGCCCACTTCGCCGGCGGGGCGACCATCGTGCTGCAGGGCCTGCACCGCACGTGGGGCCCGCTCATCGACTTCACCCAGCAACTGGCCGAGGAGCTCGGCCACCCGGTCCAGGCCAATGCGTACGTCACCCCGAGCCAGAACACGGGCTTCAGCGACCACTACGACGTGCACGACGTCTTCGTGCTGCAGATGGGCGGCGAGAAGCGCTGGCGCGTGCGCCCTCCCGTCCACGAGTCGCCCCTGCGCGACCAGCCGTGGACCGACCACCGGGCGGCCGTGCAGGACGCGGCGCGGCGGGCCCCCGAGCACGAGTTCACGCTCCGGCCGGGCGACGTGCTCTACCTCCCGCGCGGCTGGCTGCACTCGGCGACCGCCCTGGGCGGCGTCAGCACGCACCTGACTCTCGGGGTCCACGTGTGGACCCGCAGGCACCTCGCCGACGAGATGGTCTCGATGGCCCTGGCGCAGGCGAGCCGCGACGTACGCGTGCGCGAGTCCCTGGGCGTGGCGCCCGACGGTTTCGACCGCGCGTTCCTCACCCCCGACGTCGAGCTCGTGCGCTCGGCCCTCGTGCGCGCCCTGCACGAGATCGAACCGGCCGCCGTGGTCGACGCGCTCGAGGCGCGCGCCCGGGTGGCGCAGCGCCCGGCACCCGTCAGCCCGCTGTCGCAGGTGGCCGCTGCAGAGGCGCTGGAGGCCGGCACGGTGCTCCGCTTGCGCGGGCACGCGTCCGCCCGCCTCGTGCCCGCCGACGACGGCTCGGCGACCCTGCGCAGCCGGCTCCCCGACTTCCCGGTCGAGCCGCACGACGTCGGCACCTTCGTCGCCCTCGTGGACGGCGGTGAGCTGCGGGCCGACATGGTCGGCCTCGACCTGGCCCGACGGCTGATGCTGGCCGGCCTGCTCGTCGTGGCCGACTGACGGGCACTCCTGGCCTCTCGACGCGGGAGCACCGGCCATTCGTGGCCTCTCGACAGTGGGACACCGGCCATTCGTGGCCTCTCGACAGTGGGACACCGGC
>NZ_BAAAPU010000008.1:92216-140314 GCF_039531305.1 Terrabacter lapilli | reverse complement strand
GGTCCACAACGTCGAGGGGCCAGCTTTGGCCGGGTCCACAACGTCGAGGGGCCAGCTTTGGCCGGGTCCACGACGTCGAGAGGCCGGCTCTGGCCGGGGCGGGATCGTCGAGAGGCCCGACGCTGCCCGTCAGCCGGTAACCGCGGCGGAGAGTGCTGCGCGGGCGCCGACGAGCGACGGGCCGTACCACGTGAGGAGCCGGCCGCTCACGAGCGCCGTGCGGGCGCGGGTGAAGGCCTCCGGGCCGTCCTCGGGGCCGAAGACGTAGGGCTCGTCGGGGAGCAGGACCACAACCCCGTCGCGGTCGAGGTCGGCCAGCTCGACGTGCGGGTAGCGCTCCGACGAGCCGGCCAGGACGTTGCGCCAGCCGAGCCGCGCCACGACGTCGCCGGTGAAGGTGTCACGCCCGACGGCCATCCACGGGTCACGCCAGATCGCCACGGCGACATGGATGCTTGGCTCCGGCACCGGGCCACCCCACTCCGCCCGCGCGGACTCCAGCCATCCCGGAGTACCCAGCCGGAGGACCTCGGCGAACAGCCGCTCGAGCGAGTCGAGAGCAGCGGGCACCGTCTCGATGTCGGTCACCCAGACGGGTATGCCGCCGGCTCGCAGACGCCTGACGTCGAGCTCGCGGTTCTCCTCCTTGTTCGCGACGACGAGGTCGGGCTCCAGCGCCCGGATCGCGGCGAGGTCGGGGTTCTTCGTGCCCCGAACCCGTTGCACCTCAAGGTCGCTCGGATGCGTGCACCAGTCCGTCGCCCCGACCAGCCGTTCCGGACACGTGTCCGCCAGCGCCTCGGTGATCGACGGCACCAGCGACACGACGCGGCGAGGGGCGCTCGGGAAGGACACGGCATGCGCCAGGTCGTCAGCGAGCGTTACGGGCGGCAAGACTTGGCCTCTCGAGTGCGCACAGGCGACAACATGTGGCCTTTCGACGGTTGAGAGGCGACAAGACGTGGCCTCTCGACGTTCAGACGTTGCGGCGGTACTGGCCGCCGACCTCGAAGAAGGCCTCGGTGACCTGCTGCAGCGAGCACACCCGCGCCGCCCGCATGAGCACGTCGAAGACGTTGCCGCCCTCGATCGCCACCGCCTTGAGCTCCTCGAGGGCCGCCTTGGCCTCGACCTCGTGGGCTGCCCTGAAGGCGCGCACCCGCGAGAGCTGGCTCTGCTTCTCCTCCTCGGTGCCGCGCGCGAGGACGACCTTGCGCGGCGTCTCGCCCTCGTGGGGGTTGCGGAAGGTGTTGACGCCGATGATCGGCAGGCTGCCGTCGTGCTTGCGGTGCTCGTAGAGCATCGACTCGTCCTGGATGCGACCGCGCTGGTAGCCGGTCTCCATGGCGCCGAGCACGCCGCCGCGCTCGGTGATGCGGTCGAACTCCTTGAGCACCGCGGCCTCGACGAGGTCGGTCAGCTCGTCGATGACGAAGGACCCCTGCAGCGGGTTCTCGTTCATCGCCAGGCCCCACTCGCGGTTGATGATGAGCTGGATCGCGAGGGCCCGACGCACCGACTCCTCCGACGGCGTCGTGACGGCCTCGTCGAAAGCGTTGGTGTGCAGGGAGTTCGCGTTGTCGTAGATCGCGATGAGCGCCTGCAGCGTGGTGCGGATGTCGTTGAAGTCCATCTCCTGCGCGTGCAGGCTCCGGCCCGACGTCTGCACGTGGTACTTCAGCTTCTGGGACCGCTCCCCCGCGCCGTACTTCTCCTTCATCGCGACCGCCCAGATGCGGCGGGCGACGCGACCGAGGACGGAGTACTCGGGGTCCATGCCGTTGCTGAAGAAGAAGGACAGGTTGGGCGCGAAGTCGTCGACCGCCATGCCGCGCGCGAGGTAGCTCTCGACGTAGGTGAAGCCGTTGGCGAGCGTGAACGCGAGCTGGCTGATGGGGTTGGCCCCGGCCTCGGCGATGTGGTAGCCGGAGATCGACACGGAGTAGAAGTTGCGCACCGAGTGCTCGATGAACCACTCCTGGATGTCGGCCATCATCTTCAGGCTGAACTCGGTGCTGAAGATGCACGTGTTCTGGCCCTGGTCCTCCTTGAGGATGTCGGCCTGCACCGTGCCCCGCACGTTGGCGAGGGCGTATGCCGTCAGCTCGGCCCGCTCGTCGTCGGTGGGCTCCCTGCCCTCCCGCGCCGTGAAGGCGTCGACCTGCTGGTCGATGGCGGTGTTGAGGAAGAAGGCGAGGATCGTCGGCGCGGGTCCGTTGATCGTCATCGACACCGACGTGGTCGGCGACACGAGGTCGAAACCGTCGTAGAGCGCCTTCATGTCGTCGAGCGTCGCGATGGAGACGCCGGAGGTGCCCACCTTGCCGTAGACGTCGGGCCGCGGGTCGGGGTCGCGGCCGTAGAGCGTGACCGAGTCGAAGGCCGTCGACAGGCGCGTGGCCGGCTGTCCCTCGGAGAGCAGCTTGAAGCGGCGGTTGGTGCGGAAGGGGTCGCCTTCGCCGGCGAACATGCGGGCCGGGTCCTCACCCTCGCGCTTGAACGGGAAGACCCCCGCCGTGAACGGGTAGTAGCCGGGGAGGTTCTCGCGGCGCAGGAAGCTGACGAGCTCACCGTGGTCGCGGTAGCGGGGCAGTGCCACCCGAGGGATCTTGTTGCCGGACAACGACTCTCGCGTGAGGACGTTGCGGATCTCCTTGTCGCGGATGCGCACGACCTGCTCGTCGCCGGAGTAGGACTCGACGACGGAGGGCCAGGTCGTGAGAGCCCGGGAGACCTCGGCCGGCAGGTCGGTCCGGGCCTCATCGAGCAGCGCCTCGACGGCGTCGACGGCGCTGCCGGCGCTCCCGACCTCGTCGGCTGCGGCGGCGGCCGCCAGCTCCTCGCGCACGGACTCGAGCCGTTGCACGCGACTGGCCGCGGCGGCATACCGCTCGGTGGCCTCGTGGTAGCCGCGGACGGTGTCGCTGATCTCGGAGAGGTAGCGAACGCGCGAGGCGGGGACGATGGTCGCGATGCGCGTCGACTGCTTGGTGGCGACGCGTGGCAGCACACCCTCCTCGACGGGCATCCCCTTGTCGGAGAGGAGCTTTCGCAGCTCCTGGTAGAGGGCGGTCACGCCGTCGTCGTTGAAGGTCGCGGCCGAGGTGCCGAAGACCGGCATGTCGCCGGGGCCCTTGCCGAAGGCCTCGCGGTTGCGCACCATCTGGCGCCCGACGTCGCGCAGGGCGTCCTCGGCGCCGCGGCGCTCGAACTTGTTGATCGCCACCACGTCGGCCCGGTCGAGCATGTCGATCTTCTCGAGCTGGCTGCTCGCGCCGAACTCGGGCGTCATGACGTAGAGGGACACGTCGGCGTAGTCGACGATCGCGGCGTCGCCCTGGCCGATCCCGGGTGTCTCGAGGATGACGAGGTCGTAGCCTGCCGCCCTGACGACGGAGAGCACGTCGTCGAGGTGCGTCGGGACCTGGGAGCCGCCGCGCGTGGCGAGGCTGCGGAAGTAGACGCGGTCACCGTCGAGCGAGCTCATCCGGATGCGGTCGCCGAGCAGGGCGCCGCCGCCGCGGCTGCGGGTCGGGTCGACGGCGAGCACGGCGACGCGCAGCTTGTCCTGCTGGTCGAGGCGCAGGCGGCGGATGAGCTCGTCGGTGAGGCTCGACTTGCCCGAGCCGCCGGTGCCGGTGATGCCGAGCACGGGCACCTGGCGACGGGAGGCAGCCTGGCGGATGCCGCCGAGGGTCGCCTCGTCGAGGTCGCCCTCCTGGGCGCCCGTGATGGCGCGGGCCACGGCCGTGCGGTCTCCGGCGAGGAGCGCCTCTAGCGAGGGCGCCCCGATGTCCCACGGGTCGAAGTCGCAGTCGGCGATGACGGTGTTGACCATCCCCGCGAGACCGAGCCGCTGGCCGTCCTCGGGGCTGAAGATCGTGACCCCGGACTCGCGCAGCCGCGCGATCTCCTCGGGGACGATGACCCCGCCGCCGCCACCGACGACGCGGATGTGCCCGGCGCCGTTCTCCCTGAGCAGCTGCACGAGGTACTCGAAGTACTCGACGTGCCCGCCCTGGTAGGAGCTGACGGCGACACCCTGCACGTCCTCCTCGATCGCCGCGTCGACGACCTCCTGGACCGAGCGGTTGTGCCCGAGGTGGATGACCTCCGCCCCCTGCGTCTGCATGATCCGCCGCATGATGTTGATCGACGCGTCATGGCCGTCGAAGAGGCTGCTGGCCGTGACGAGACGGACATGGTGGGAGGGCCGGTGGTGCTCGCGCTGCGCTGCGTCGGACATGCGAAAATACTAGGACTTCCGAATAATGGACGTCAACGCGTTGCGCTCGTAGGATGACCGCATGACTGCGGGAACGAGCGCCCCGGCCAACGACGCCGGCCCCATCGGCAGCCCTGCGGGGAGCGGCGTCGGCTCCGGGCTCGGCTTCGATCCCATCGCCCGCGCCCGCGAGCAGTGGAGGGAGCAGGGCTGGGACGCCGCTGCCGACGGCATGGCGGCCATCACCTCGCTCATGCGCGCCCACCAGATCGTGCTGGCCCGCGTCGAGGCGACGCTCAAGCCCCTCGGGGTGACCTTCGCGCGCTACGAGGTGCTCATGCTCCTGTGGTTCAGCAAGCGGGGGTCGTTGCCGATGAAGGTCATCGGCTCGCGCCTGCAGGTGCACCCCACGAGCGTCACCAACGCCGTCGACCGCCTGGAGGACGCCGGGCTCGTCACGCGCTCGACGCACCCGGAGGACCGCCGCGCGATGCTCGTGGCGCTCACGCCGGCAGGCCGGGAGCTGGCCGAGCGCGCCACCAAGGCCCTCAACAGCGAGGTGTTCGAGCAGCCCGACCTCGGCCGCACGGACGTGCGCTCCCTCGTCGACGTGCTGACGCGGCTGCGCCGCAGCGCCGGCGACTTCTGACCGGCCGGACAGGTCCTGCCCAGCCGCCCGCCAGGGGCGAGGAATCGGCACACTGGAGGCGTGGCCGACCCGATCTCCGTCCCCCAGCGACCGCTCGACGAGCGGCAGCACCTCGTGCAGCTCGCCCGTGGACGGCGCCAGCTCCGCGCTCTCGTCGGCCGGGCCCGGCGTCCCGAGGGCGGGTTCGGGTGGCTCTCCGACGACGGGCACCTGGTGTCCGGACGCGGTGTCGACCTGTGGGTCTCGGCGCGGATGACCCATGTCGCGGCACTCGGCGTGCTCGAGGGCGACGAGGCGTGCGTCCGCCTCGTCGACCACGGCATCGCCGCCCTGCTGCCCGGCGGCCTGCTCCACGACCCGGAGCAGGACGGGTGGTTCGCCTCGGTGCACCCCGACGGCACGCCGGACGTGGCCGACAAGCGCGCCTACGAGCACGCCTTCGTCATCCTCGCCGCCTCGAGCGCGGTGGCCGCCCACCGCCCGGACGCCGACACCCTCCTCGACGAGGCGCTTCAGGTCTTCGAGCAGGGCTTCTGGCGCGAGTCGGACGGCCTCGCCGCCGACGTGTGGGACCGCACCTGGACGACGCTGGAGGACTACCGGGGCGCCAACGCCAACATGCACTGCGTGGAGGCGCTGCTCGCCGCCTGGGACGTCACGCGGGACCCCCGCTGGCTCGGCCACGCGCTGCGCATCGTCGAGCGGCTGGTCCACGGCGTCGCCCGGGGGTGGGCCTACCGCCTGCCCGAGCACTTCACCGCGGACTGGCAGCCGCGGCCGGACTACAACCGCGACCGACCGGCCGACCCCTTCCGTCCCTTCGGCGTCACCCCCGGCCACCTGCTGGAGTGGGCTCGCCTGTGCCTGCACCTGCGCCACGCGCTCGGCGCCGAGGCGCCCGCCTGGTTGCTCGACGACGCCAGGTCCCTCTTCGACGTCGGCGCGCACGAGGGCTGGGACGTCGACGGCCACGAGGGCTTCGTCTACACCACGGACTTCGACGGTCGCCCCGTCGTGCGCGACCGGCTGCACTGGGTCGTGGCCGAGGCCCTCTGCGCCGCCCGCACGTTGCAGCTCGCCACCGGGGACCCGACGTATGCCGCGTGGTACGACCGCTGGTGGCAGCACGCCCGCGACCGCTTCGTCGACGAGGACGGCTCGTGGCGCCACGAGCTGGCACCGGACCTCTCGCCGTCGAGCACGGTGTGGTCGGGGCGCCCCGACGTCTACCACGCGTACCAGGCCTCGCTCGTCGGAGCGCTCGGACAGCTCACCTCGTTCGCCGGCGCCCTCCGGGAGGGCAAGCCTTCGGCGCCGGACGTCAGCCGATGACGCGCTGCAGGAAGGCGTTGTCGAAGACGCGGTCGGGGTCCACCCGGTCGCGCAGCGCGCGGAAGTCGCCCATCCGCGGGTAGAGGCGCTCCAGCCGGTCACGGGTCGCCACGAAGCACTTGCCCCAGTGCGGACGGGCGCCGAGCGGCAGGAGCGCTTCCTCGAGCGCCGGCAGGACGGCATACACCCGCTCTGGGTCGCGGACCCACGTGAAGTGGGCGCCGACGACGTCCTCGCCGTACGCGCTGCTGAGCCAGTGCTCGTCGGCCGCCACCGTGCGCAGCTCGCTCACCTGGAGCAGCGGCGCGAGACGGTCGCCCAGGCGCCTGAGGCGCTCGACGGCCTCGAGCGCGTGGCGCCGCGGGAGGAGGTACTCGCTCTGGAGCTCCTCGCCGCGGCTGGGGGTGAAGCCCATCCGGAAGTGCGGCAGGCGGTCGAGCCACGGGCCGGGCACGCCTCGCTGCGGGGTCACCGCTTCGACGTCACCACCCTCGAGCATGTGCACCGTCGTGGTGGCCTGCCCCGCCCCGCAGAGCTCGTCGGGCACCCGGCCGTCCCGGCTCTTGACCCAGAGCTGCTCGACGCGGTCGGCCCAGCGGGTGAAGAGGCTGACGCTGTGGGCGCTCGACAGCACCCCGTCCAGGTCGTGTGCGACGGCGTCCCAGGTGAGCCCGGTGTAGACGGCCTGGCGCACGTCGTACGTCGGCTCGACGTCCAGGGTCACCGAGGTGACGACGCCGAGCGCCCCCAGCGAGACCACGCTGCCGTGGAAGTCGGCGTCGCCGCGGCGCACCGTGCGCAGCTCGCCGTCGGCACCCACGACCTCGAGTGCGGCGACGGCCGTGGCCAGGGAACCGTTGCGGACCCCCGAACCGTGCGTGGCCGTCGCGACGGCACCGGCCACCGAGATGTGGGGCAGGGAGGCGAGGTTGCCCAACGCCCAGCCCTGCTCCTGCAGCCGCGCACCGACGTGGCCGTATGCCGCCCACCCGCTCACGCGTGCCGTGCAGGTCGCCGGGTCGACCTCTACCGCCGCAGGCAGGTCGGCGAGCGAGACGAGGACGCCGTCGTCGGTGTCGGTGATGTCGGTGAGATCGGTGAAGCTGTGCCGCGACCCGAGTGCGCGAACGCGGCTCGCAGCGGCGACGACCTCCTGGAGGTGCTCGACCGAGTGCACCCGCTCGATGCGGGCACGGTAGGTGTGGGTGCCCGCCCAGTTCGTCTCCGCGCCCGCCATGCTGCTCAGTCTGCCGGGCGCGGCGCGCCTGCCGGCCGGCCGGCCCAGGTAGAGCCAGGCGGACGACCCTCAGTGGCGCCGCAGGTGACGGGGCTCCTCGTGCAGCTCGGGGTGGAGGTCCTCGGGCAGCTCGGGCTCGGCGCCCTCACCCGGGCGCGCCACGCCCCATCCGTCGGCACAGATGGTGTCGACCGGCGGGTTGCCCACCAGGTGCGAGCGCTCGGCGCCCTCCGGGTGGTCACGACGCCGCTGCTCGGTGTCGGGGATGTGGGGGTTGAGCGACTCGTTGGAGTCGTTGCCGCGCCACCGGTGTCGCGGGGCCACCACGAGGAGCCCGACGCCGAAGATGCCCACCACCAGCAACATGACGACCAGTCCGATGCGATCACCCATGACGCCACCTCCAGGGGTCCGATCCCCCGTCACTGCCGAGAGTACTCCGGGGCGGGAGGAAGCGGACCAGGACGAGAAGACGCCGGATCAGGCCCGGTGGGCGTCGGCTGAGCCAGGTGGCTCAGGCGGTGGCTCCGGTCGTGCCGCAGGACGTGTCTCAGGTGGTGTCAGGTCGTGTCGGGAGAGTGGCCCACGTCGTTCGGCGGGGCGCGCAGCGGGTCGCGGGCGTCGGGCGTCCAGCCACCTGCTCCGGCGCCTGCCACGGCACTGCCCTCGCCCGTCGCGTCGAGGACGTCCATGGGCGGGTTGCCCACCAGCCGGTCGGGATCCGGGGGTGGGACGGGGCCACCGTCCTCCGCCTCGACCTGCGGGTTGAGGGTCTCGTGCTCCACGTCGTTCTTGGTGCGTCGCCGCGGGATCATCACCCACAGGATGCTGCAGAGCACGATCACGACGGCCAGCATGACGAAAAGCCCTACGCGGTCACCCATGTCTCTCCCTTCGTCGCTGTTCCCCCGGGACGTACCCACATCACCCCGGGCGACGCGCGGCGGGGACGAAGAGGTCGAGAAGATGTCGGCGGACGGCGACCGCGGCTCAGCTGCGGTCGGAGGGCGACGCGGCCCTGGCGCGTGCGACGCGTGCCGCCCGCTCCCGCTTCAGGCGCGCCTTCGGGTCGTTGCCCTCGCCCAGCTGTGCGGGCCCGAAGAGGGTCAACCCGACCATCCGGATGCGGTAGCCGATGCGGTAGCCGATGGACAGCCCGCTCTTGGTCCTCGAACTCGACACGAGGGCTCCTCCGTTTTGTTAGTGCACGAACTGTTAGTGTACATCCGTCGTGACGCCGACCATGAAGGAGGACGAGATGCCCAGGGACAGCGGCGCGAGCGAAACCCCCGTGGACGCCCCACTGCTCTCCCACGACGGCGCGTCCGCACGCGAGCAGGCTGCCGAGGCCCTGTCTCCCGACGACCTGCTCAAGCTCGACCAGCAGGTGTGCTTCGCCCTCGCCGTCGCGACCCGCAACGTCATCGCGCTCTACCGGCCGATCCTCGAGCCGCTGGGACTGACGCACCCCCAGTACCTCGTCATGCTCGCCCTGTGGGAGCGGTCGCCGCTCACGCTGACGGAGGTGGGGCGCCTGCTCAGCCTCGAGCCGGCCACCCTCTCCCCGCTGGTCAAGCGCCTGGAGACCGCCGGGCTGGTGCACCGTCAGCGCCACCCCGACGACGACCGCGCGCTCGCCATCACCCTCACCGACCGGGGCCGCCGGCTGCGAGAGCGCGCCCTCGAGGTGCCACCACAGGTCGTGGAACGTCTCGGCGTCCCCGTGTCGGACCTGCAGGCGCTGCACGCCGCGCTCACCCGGGTCATCACCGCGACCACACCTCGAGGCTGACCGCCTCGGCAGCCACCGTCGCCACTGCCCCACGGCTGGGAGAAGGCTGCGCGACGGCTGGGAGCACCCATGCAGCGAACCTGCAGCGAGCATCCAGCGGCAGGGTGGAACCTGTGAACATGGCCACCTCATCGTCGCGAGCGCCGGCGTCCCACCGGCCGGCGCGCCTGCTCACGGCGCTCTACGCCCTTGCCACGGTCACCGCCCTCGTCCTGACCCTCGTCAGCCGCCGTCAGCTGCACCCGCTCCTTCCCGAGGGGCTCTTCGGGCTGCTCAACATCCCGGTGGCTCCGACGTTCGTCTCGGTGGTCGTCCTCGCCCTCGCCACGCGGGGCCTGCTCGGGCGCAAGCGGGTGGGGCTGTGGTTCGTGGCGGCCTTCCAGGTCTTCGGCATCTACGTCGGGTTGATGGCCCTCGTCCCGTCGGCTCGCGTGCCGCTGACGTACATGTGGGAGAGTCGCGGCGGCCTCGGTCGAGAGCTCGACGTCATCTCGATGCTCGTCGCGGCGCTGGCCCTGTGGTGGCTCTGGCGCATCCGGGACGAGTTCACGGGTCGTCTGCAGCGCGGCTCCTGGGGCCTGTCGCTCGCCGCCCTGCTCGGCGGCTCCGCCGTCACCCTCGCCGTCGCCTGGTTGCTCAGCGGGGCGGTGGGCGCCCCGCGCTCGCAGGTCGACCCGCTCGTCGACACGGTCCTCGAGGTCTTCGGCGGCTTCAGCCCACGCGCCGCGCTGCTCGTTCCGCCGTGGGTGGTGGACGTCGTCGCCGTCTGCGCCGGCCTGACCATCCTGGCGGCCGTCACGCTCTTCCTCGCCTCCGCGCGCCCCCGCAGCCGTTGGTCCGCCGACCGCGAGGTGGCGCTGCGCGGGCTGCTGGCGCAGCACGGGTCCGACGACTCACTGGGCTACTTCGCCACCCGTCGCGACAAGGGCTCGCTCTTCTCGCCGGACGGCCGCGCGGCGATCACCTACCGCGTCCTAGCCGGCGTGTCGCTGGCTTCCGGCGACCCCGTCGGGCACCCGGACAGCTGGCAGCCGGCGATCGAGGCCTGGCGCTCGGAGGCACGCGAGTTCGGGTGGGTCCCGGCCGTCCTCGGCGCGAGCGAGCGCGGTGCGCGCGCTTACGCCGCAGCGAGCGGCATGCGGGTGCTCCTCCTGGGCGACGAGGCGATCCTCGACCCCCGACGGTTCGACCTGCGCCGCACCTCACTGACCCCCCTGCGCCGGGCCGTCGCACACGCGACCCGAGCGGGCGTCACCGTGCAGGTGCGCCGACAGCGAGAGCTGCGCCCCGAGGAGCTCGCCGAGATCACCGACAGGGCGGAGGCCTGGCGCGGCGACGAGACCGACCGTGGGTTCTCGATGGCGCTGAACCGAGCCGGCGACCCCGCCGACGGCGAGATCCTCCACGTGCTGGCCCACACGTCCGACGGCTCCCTCGTCGGGCTCCTGTCACTGGTCCCCTGGGGGCGCTCGGGCGTCTCCCTGGACGTCATGCGTCGCTCGCCCGAGGCGCCCAACGGCGTCACCGAGCTGATGGTGACCGAGCTGCTGACGCGCGCCCCCGAGCTGGGGCTCTCGCGCGTGTCGCTCAACTTCTGCATGTTCCGGGCGGTCTTCGAGGACGCCGAGCGGATCGGCTCCGGATCGTTGACGCGGGTGAGCGCCTCGGTGCTGGGGTTCTTCGACCGCTTCTGGCAGCTGGAGCGGCTGTACCGGTCCAACGAGAAGTACGAGCCCACGTGGCAGCCGCGCTTCCTCTGCTACGACGACGCCGTCTCCCTGCCGCAGGTCGCCGTCGCGGCCGGTGCGGCGGAGGGCTTCATCCCCTACCCCGCCCTCGGCCACGCCAAGGGGCACCTGGACGCCGAGCACCTGGCTCTCGCCGCGGAGGCGTCCACACCGGTCGTCGACGTGCAGGCCCTGGGCCCTCGCCGCACCGACCAGTTCCGCCACCGCGCGGCCACCCTCGACCGTATGCGTGAGGCGGGCCTCGAGGCCTACCCCGTGGGCGCTGCGAGCACGCCCACCACACCGATCGCGGACCTCCGGGTCCCCTCGGACGACGAGCCGACGGAGGCCGGCGCGGAGGCCGGCGCGGAGGCCGGCGCCCCGGGCGGACACGCGTCGGTCGTGGGCCGGGTGCGCGAGCTGCGCGACCACGGGGGCGTCCTCTTCGCGACCCTCGTGGACGGCCACGCGAAGGTGCAGGTGCTGCTCGACGCGGCCCGGCTGGGTCGACCGTGCCTCGACCGCTTCACGGCGTTCGTCGACATCGGCGACCTCGTGCGGGTCGAGGGCCCGATGGGCCGCTCCCGGTCCGGCACCCCGAGCCTGCTCGTGCACCAGTGGCGCATGGAGGCCAAGTCGCTGCACCCGGTTCCCTTCCGGGCCTTCGACGACCCGGCGGCTCGCGCCCGGAACCGCTCCACCGACCTGCTCGTGCACCCGGACGACGTGGAGCTGCTCCGGCGCCGGTCCGCGGTCGTGGCCTCGATCCGCCGGATCCTCACCGACGAGGGCTTCCTCGAGGTCGAGACCCCGATGCTGCACACCGTCCACGGGGGCGCGAGCGCGCGCCCCTTCCGCACCTTCAGCAACGCGTACGGCGTGGACCTCTCGCTGCGGATCGCGCCGGAGCTGCACCTCAAACGGCTGCTCGTGGCCGGACTCGGGCGGGTCTTCGAGCTCGGTCGCAACTTCCGCAACGAGGGCGCGGACTCCACGCACAACCCGGAGTTCACCTCCCTCGAGGTGTACCAGCCGCACGCGGACTACACCACGATGCGCCGCCTGACCGAGCGCCTGGTCCGCGAGGCCGCCCGGGCCGTGCACGGCCGTGAGGTCATGCCGCTGCCGACCGGAGTGGCGGGGCGGCCCCCGCAGCCCGGCACGGCGCAGGACGGCGCGGTCGAGCTCGTCGACATCAGTGGTGAGTGGCCGGTGGTGCCGGTGCTCGAGGCCGTCTCGGAGGCGGTGGGGCGCCCGGTGGACCTCGACACCGACATGGACGTGCTGCTCGAGCTCGCGTCGACGCACGGCATCGCGGTGCGGCCGGAGATGCGCGCCGGCGCCGTCATCGAGCAGCTCTACGCCGAGCTCGTCGAGCCGACGACGGTGCTGCCGACGTTCTACACCGACTTCCCGGTCGAGACCTCCCCCCTCACCCGCCAGCACCGCACGACCCCGGGGCTCGTCGAGCGCTGGGACCTCGTCGTGGCCGGGATGGAGCTCGGCACGGCATACAGCGAGCTGACCGACCCGATCGACCAGCGGGCGCGGCTCACCGAGCAGTCCCTGAAGGCGGCCGCCGGCGACCCGGAGGCGATGGAGGTCGACGAGGACTTCCTCCACGCGCTGGAGCTCGGCATGCCACCGAGCGGTGGCCTCGGCATCGGCGTGGACCGGCTCGTCATGCTGCTGACCAGCACCTCGATCCGGTCGGTGCTCACCTTCCCGTTCGTGCGCCCGGTGGCAGGCGCGCCCGCCCAGCGAGAGGCGAGCCCCGCATGGAGCTGACGGACACCGGCCTCGTCGTCCTGCTCGCGCTCCTGGCCGTCGCCGTCTTCGCCCTCATCGTGGCGGGCCTCCCCCGGCGCGGGCGACCGTCGGCGCGGATGGCCGTGCGCGCCGTCGAGGTGGTGGCCCTCAACGTGTTCGTCGTCGCCCTGGCGGGGGCGGCGCTCAACGACCAGTACCTCTTCTACTCGAGCTGGAGCGACCTCTTCGGCGCACGCGCGGACTCGGTCCGGGTGCACCAGGGCGGCACCACCCCGGACGCCGCATCGGCCCGGGTCGCCGGGCCGGGCCTGACGGGAGTCGGAGTCCCTGCCGTGATGCCGCCCCTGCCCCACCCGGGATCCCGGCTCCAGACGTACACCGTCGCCGCCCGTCGCACGAACGCCGGGGGCGAGGTCTGGGTCTACCTCCCTGCGGGCTACGACCCGCGCTCGAACCGGACCTACCCGGTGATCGTCGCGCTCGCCGCCTTCCCGAGCGGACCGCAGCGGCTCCAGCACCTCGATGTCCTCGGCACGGTCGACACCCTGACGGCCCAGCACCGGCTGGCACCCTCGATCGTGGTGGTTCCCCGCGTCGACACGCCGTCGAGCCTCGACACCGAGTGCCTCGACGCCGCGCCGGGCGGGCCCCAGACCGACACGTGGCTCTCCCACGACCTGCCCGCGTGGACCACCCGGCACTTCCACGTCCGGCCCACCCGGCTCGCCTGGGCCGCCCTCGGCTACTCCGACGGCGGCTGGTGTGCGGCGTCGGTCACGATGCGCCACCCGGACGTGTTCGGGGCGGCCATCGTCCTCATGGGCTACTTCCGGCCCGACTTCAGCGCCACGTACGATTCTCCGAGCAGTGCCGCGGAGCGTGCACGGGACCTCGTCGCCCTCGCGCGAACCGCACCGCCACCCGTCTCGATGTGGGTGCTCACCTCCCGG
Organism: Terrabacter lapilli; assembly: GCF_039531305.1. Taxonomy (NCBI): domain Bacteria; kingdom Bacillati; phylum Actinomycetota; class Actinomycetes; order Micrococcales; family Intrasporangiaceae; genus Terrabacter; species Terrabacter lapilli. Next base: position 126,632 of record NZ_BAAAPU010000008.1, on the reverse strand, counting down.
GAGGACTCGTTGTCGTACCCCTCCAGCGCCAAGCTGCTCAGCGTCGCGCGGCCCCCGCTCGACGTCACCGGGACGGTGCTGGCCCACGGCGCCCACGGTGACGAGGTGTCCGCCCGGTACGTCCTCGCCGCCCTCTCGTGGCTGGCGCAGACCCTGCCGGGCTTCCGTGGCTGAGGGCAGGGGGCGTAGGCCGCAGGGCCGGCAGCCGCAGGGCGGCGCCCGACCGGGAGCGCGCCGTGCGAACCGGCGGCCGGTGCCCGCGGGCGGGCCGCGCCCGAAGCACGTGCTCGCCGCCGTCCTCGGCCTCGTCGTCCTCGCGGCGCTGGGCATCAGCGGCGTGGTGCCCGGGCTCGGCCCTGCGACCGTGTCCGCCGGCGCCGGCACGACGGCGTCCACCGACGCCGCTTCGGGGCCGTCGAGGTCCCCGGCACCGCCGCCCGCGTCGTCAGGGCCCTCGAGCCCCGGCTCGACACGGTCGACGACGACGTCCGTGCCGTCCGGCCCCCTGACGCTCGTGGGTCTCGGTGACTCCGTGCCCTCGGCGGAGACCTGCAACTGCACGGGCTACGTCGAGCAGGTCGGCAGCCGGCTACAACAGCTGACCCATCGCCCGTGGACCGTCCACAACGACGCCCAAGGGGGATGGACCACGGCCGACGTCGAGAACGACGTCAACGCCTCGCCGACCCGCGACCACCTGGCCAGCGCCGACCTCGTCGTCATCGAGGTCGGTGCCAACGACTTCGACCTCGACCGGGTCGACGACCAGGGCTGCTTCCCGGCAGCCGGGTCCGCGTGCTGGGCCTCGACCGTGGCCGGGGTCCGGGACGGCCTGACCCGGATCATCGCGGCCATCCACCGGGTCGACCAGCGACCCGACCTGCGGATCGCACTGCTCGGCTACTGGAACGTGACCCGCGACGGCGCCGTGGGCCAGGCCCTCGGCGAAGCCTTCGTCAACGGCAGTGACTCGCTCACCCGGCTGGTGAACGACGCGGTGCAGCAGGTGGCCGGGTCCACCGGCGCCGTCTACGTCGACGCCTACAGCCCGCTCAAGGGCCCGGACGGCTCGCGCGACCCCACCGCCGACCTGCTCGACGACGGCGACCACCCCAACGCGATCGGGCACTCCCTGCTGGCCGGGGCCGTCCTGGACCAGCTCGGGTCCGCCGGAGCCCTGGCCGCTTGGCAGGCGTCCCCCTGACGGCCCCTCGCCCTCAGCCCTCCTCGGACGGAGGGTAGGGGCTGCCTGCGAGCAACCCCGCGAGGTGGGCGGCGTTGGCCGCAAGCGTACGCGTCGTGCTCGCCACGGTGTCGGGTGTCGAGTCGAGGTCCTTGTAGTCGGTGCCGTGCATGGCCTCGCCGTTCCAGTACGTCACCCCGCCGGCCGGGATCGTGAACCCGACGTCGTTCAGCGACTGGAAGAGGATCGCGCTGATGTGGTGGGCCCCGTCCTCGTTGCCCACGACCACGGCCACCGCCACCTTGCCGTAGGTCTGCAGCCGCCCCTCGTCGTCCTTCTCGGAGAGCTCGGCGTCGAGCCGCTCGAGGACGCGCTGGCACACGCTGCTGTGCTGGCCGACCCAGGTGGGCGTGGCCAGGACGAGGATGTCGCTGTCGATGACCTGCCGGCGGATGGAGGGCCAGGCGTCGCCGTCGCCCATGTCGAGCTCCACACCCGGGCGCACGTCGTGGTCGACGACCCGGACCATGGACCCGGACACCCCGTGCTCGGCCAGGGCGTCGAGCACCTGCTGGGCCAGCAGCTGCGTGCTCGACTCGGCCGGTGAGGGGCTGAGGGTGCAGTTGAGGGCGAGGGCGGTCAGGGGCACGGTTCCTCCAGGTCGTCGAGCGTCGCTTCCACGTCGGTCCGGCTGTCCATACCCGATGAGGGACGACCGACGGGTGGGTGTGCGGCAAGGGTCACCATTGACGCCGGTGTGCCGGTTGCGGTTGCGTGGCAGCGCATGAGCGCCATCGACCTGTCCTGCCCGGTCAGACACCAGGACCGGCTAGAGGTCTCGCCATGAGGATGAGCGACACTGGCGACGTCTGGTGGAAGAACGCCGTCGTCTACTGCGCCGACGTCCAGACCTTCCAGGACTCCGACGGGGACGGCATCGGTGACCTGCGCGGCATGACCGACCGGGTCGAGTACCTCGCCGACCTGGGGGTCACCTGCCTCTGGCTCATGCCCTTCTACCCGACCGCCCGCCAGGACGACGGCTACGACATCACGGACTTCTTCGGTGTGGACCCGCAGCTCGGCACGCTCGGCGACTTCGTCGAGCTCGTCCGCACCGCCCGGGCCCACGGCATCCGGGTCATCGTCGACTTCGTCATGAACCACACCTCCGACCAGCACCCGTGGTTCCGGTCGGCCCGGCGCAGCCGCGAGGACCCCTACCGCGACTACTACGTGTGGAGCCGCACCAGGCCGAGGTCCAGCAAGAAGGACGTCGTCTTCCCGGACGAGGAGGACAGCATCTGGCAGCGCGACGAGAAGACCGGCGACTACTACCTGCACCACTTCCTCAAGCACCAGCCCGACCTCAACGTCGCGAACCCCGCTGTGCAGGAGGAGATCGCGCGCACCCTCGGCTTCTGGCTGGAGCTGGGCGTCTCGGGGTTCCGGGTCGACGCCGTGCCCTTCCTCTTCGCCCGCGACGGGGTGCCGGGCGTGGACGACGACGAGGCGTTCAACCCCGACCGCTACCTCGGCGACGTCCGCTCGTTCGTCACCCGTCGCGTCGGCGACGCGGTGCTCCTCGGCGAGGTGAACCTGCCGTATCCCGAGCAGCGGCGCTTCTTCGGGGGCGACGACGGCGACGGCCTCAACATGCAGTTCGACTTCAACGCGATGCAGCGCTTCTACCTGTCGCTCGCACGCGGCGACGCCGGGCCGCTGGCCGAGGCGCTGCGCGAGCGGCCGTCCCTGGACGTGACCAGCCAGTGGGCGAACTTCGTGCGCAACCACGACGAGCTGACCCTCGACAAGCTGACGGACGAGGAGCGCCAGGAGGTCTTCGCGGCCTTCGGGCCCGACCCCGGGATGCAGCTCTACGGGCGTGGCCTACGACGCCGCCTGCCAACGATGGTCAGCGGCGACGAGCGGCGGGTGCGGCTCGCCTACTCCCTCGCCTTCTCGCTGCCCGGCACACCCGTGCTCTTCTACGGCGAGGAGATCGGCATGGGCGAGAACCTCGATGTCCCGGGACGGCTCGCCGTGCGCACTCCCATGCAGTGGACGGCGACCCCGAGCGGCGGATTCTCCTCCGCGCCACCTCGGCGACTGACACGGCCGGTGCCCGACGGGCTGTGGGGTCCGGAGCACGTCAACGTCGCGGCGCAGCGGCACGACCCCGGCTCCCTCTGGTGGTTCGTCAGGCACCTCGCGAGGCGCTACCGCCAGCTGCCGCAGAGCGGCTGGGGCACCGTCGAGGTCCTCGACCACCCGGTCGGCGCGGTCCTCGCGCACGTCAACCGGTGCGACGACTGGGCGATGCTCGCGGTGCACAACTTCGGCGAGGAGGGCGCCATCGTGCCGCTGGCCGTCGCCGACCTGCCCGAGGGCGCGCGGCTGGTCGACGTGCTGGCCGACCGGCCCGACGTGCTGCCGGGTCCAGACGGCGAGATCGAGCTGGCCCTCGACCCGTACGGTTTCCGCTGGCTCCTCGTCGTCCGGGAGGGTGAGACCCCGCCCCTCTGACTGCCCGTCCGGGTCGGCGCCTACCGCGAGGTGTCGAAGCCGATCCGGGGGTCGTCGACCGGGGCGCTCCCGTGGACGAGGCAGAACGGGTGGCCCACCGGGTCGAGGAAGACGCGGTAGCCGACCTCCGGTGACCCCGGCGCGCGCCGCGCACCGAGGGAGAGCGCCAGTGCCTCGACCGCGTCGACGTCGTCCACCCGGATGTCGAGGTGCATCTGCTGCGGCTGGTCGGGGTCCGGCCACGTGGGCGGCACCCACGGCTCCACGCGCTGGAACGCCAGCTCGCGCATACCCTCCTTCCGCCCGAGCACGACCCAGTCCGGGGCGTTCTCGAGGACCCGCAGGCGCAGCAGGCGCGCGTAGAAGGCCGCCAGGCCTCGGGGATCCGGGCAGTCGATGACGGGCTTCTCGAGCTCGGCCCTCACCTCGGCTCCGGACCGTCACCGGTCGCCTCGGCCGGGGGTCGCTGGCCCTGCAGTCGCCGCGCGGCACGGTCGCCGAGGGTGGCGAGCCGGTCGACGAGTGGCGAGGCCAGCCGGCGTCTCGCCTCGGCCCCCTCCACGGTGCGTGCTCCCTCGCGCGGAGGCGGCCCGGGCAGCAGCCGCGAGGCCAGGCCCATCAGCCGCGTGGTGGTCGTCGGCGCCAGCCCGCGGACCCGGATGCCCACCCAGGCCAGTGGCGTCAGCACCACCATCGTGCGACCGGCGAGCACCGCGTCGACGATGCGCCGGGCCGCGCGCTCGGCGTCGACGGACAGCAGCGGCAGCGAGGCCGCCGGAGCGAACCACGCGTACTCCGCCGGCGCGTCGCCGCCGAAGCGGGCATGCACGTGACCGCCGGTGCGCATCAGCCCGGGCACCACCGTCGTGGCAGTGACCCCCGTGCCGCTCAGGGCTGCGGCCAGCCCGTCGGAGAAGCCGACGGCCGCGAACTTCGCGGTGGCGTAGGGCAGCAGGTGCGGCGGGGACACCATGCCGCCGATCGAGGTGATGGTGCCGATCCGGCCGTGCCCGCGGCGACGCATGTGCGGCAGCGGTCAACGCCGCGTGGATGGGGCCCCACGCCATCGTGTCGATGGCGTCCTCGAAGTCGTGCAGCGCCAGCGACTCCGACGGGGCCGCCTGGATCACCCCGGCGACGGTCATGAGGACCTCGATGGGGCCGACGGTGTGCTCCACCTTGCCGACCAGCTCACCGACCTGGTGGCGGTCGCGGACGTCGCACGTCTCGATCGTGAGCGGGCCCAGGCCTTCGAGGGCTCCCCCGGCCTCGAGGAGCTCGTCCTCGTCCCGGGCCGCGAGGACCACGCGGTGCCCGCGTCGGAGCAGCTCCCCCGCGATGAGGAACCCGAGTCCGCGGGACCCACCGAGCACGAGCGCGACGGGACTGTCGGCGGCCGGGGCAGGGCCGTCGACCGCCGCCTCGGCCGCCGCCACGGACGACTCCGGGTCGTCGTGATCACGTGAGTCGGTGGCTTCGAGCGGGGCCATGCTGCCTCCTGCAGGTTTTTCGGCGGACAGGCGTGGGTACGAGCCCCGGCATGAAGGCTCTGACCTGGCACGGCATCGAGGACGTCCGTGTGACCGACGTACCCGACCCCGTCATCGCTCACACCACCGACGCCATCGTCCGCGTCACCTCCACCGCCATCTGCGGCTCCGACCTGCACCTCTACCGGGTGCTCGCTCCCTACCTGCAGCCGGGCGACGTGCTCGGCCACGAGTTCATGGGCGTCGTCGAGGAGGTCGGACCCGGAGTCGCGACCCTCGCAGTCGGCGACCGCGTCGTCGTGCCGTTCAACATCTCCTGCGGCCGGTGCTGGATGTGCCAGCGCGGCCTCTTCGCCCAGTGCGAGACGACCCAGAACACCGAGTCCGGCAAGGGGGCGAGCCTCTTCGGCTACACCAGCCTCTACGGGTCGGTGCCCGGCGGACAGGCCGAGTACGTCCGCGTGCCGCACGCGGACTTCGGTCCGATCGTCATCCCGGACGAGATGCCCGACGAGCGCTTCCTCTACCTCTCCGACATCCTCCCGACCGCCTGGCAGGCGGTCGAGTACGCCGACGTCAACGGCAACGACACCTTGGCCGTCCTGGGCCTCGGCCCGGTCGGGCAGCTCGCGGTGCGCTCGGCGCTGCACCGGGGCGTGGGGCGGGTCATCGGCGTCGACCTCGTGCCCGACCGCATCGAGCTGGCCCGCGCCCACGGCGCAGAGGTCATCGACGCCAGGGACACCGACGTGGCGCAGGCCCTGATCGACATGACCGACGGTCGTGGCCCCGACGCCGTCATCGACGCCGTCGGCATGGAGGCCCACGGAAACCCCGTGTCCGAGAAGGTGATCGGGGCAGCGAGCCGACTGCCGAAGCCGGTCGCCCGGGAGGCGATCGAGCGCTTCGGCATCGACCGCCTCGCCGCCCTGCACACCGCCGTCGCGGCCGTGCGCCGTGGCGGCACCCTCTCGATCAGCGGGGTCTACGGCGGCATGGCCGACCCCATGCCGATGATGGAGCTCTTCGACAAGGGCCTGACCATCCGCATGGGCCAGTGCCACGTGCGCCGGTGGAGCGACGAGCTGCTCGACATCGTCCGGGCCGACGACGACGTCCTCGGTCTCGAGGGCCTCGCCACCCACCACGCCCGGCTCGAGGAGGCCCCTGAGCTCTACCGCATCTTCCAGGAGAAGCAGGAGGAGTGCCTCAAGGTGGTCCTCAGGCCCTAGGAGGGGCGGCGCGCCCTGCACCCCGCCCCGCGGACACCACGACGACGACGAAGGAGACCACCCATGAGCGTCACGAGCTTCCAGGACCTCCCCCTCGCGGACCGCGACCGCCACTGGGACGGTGCGGCAGCGGAGAAGCGGGTCCGCACGTGGGCCGGTGCCACCGACGAGCCGAACGAGAGGTACCGCGACGCCCACGTCTGGTACGACGCGGACAACAAGACGAACTTCACGGCATACAAGCTCCTGGTCGCCGACGTGGTCGACGGGCACCTCGTGGCGGTGCCGCGCGGCGTCATGGCCGCCGCGGCCGTCATGCAGGGCTCGCGCGGCGGCGTCGACCTGCCCGACAAGGACCGCGACCGCGTGAAGAGCCACCTCGCGAAGTACTACGCGAAGATGGGCGAAGAGGCACCCTGGGAGCGCGACGACTGAGCGACCGCCGCGCCTCGGACACGCGTCCTCATGCCAGCAGCTGCCGCACCACGGCCAGGTCGGCCACGAGCGCGGCGAAGTCCGTGTCGCGCTGCCTCGACCTCAGCACCGCCGACGGGTGCGTGGTCGCCAGGAGCCACTGCGGCGGACGGGTGACCGCGAACCGGTCGGCCGGCCAGTCCAACCGGGCTCCTCGCGACGCGCCCACCCGGAAGGACGGGCCGAGCACGGCCTGGCCCGCCGTGGCCCCGAGCACGACGACGCCCACGGGGCTCACCGCCTCGAGCTCGCCCAGGAGCCACGGTTCGCAGGCGGCGACGTGCCACCGCGACGGCGACTTGTGGATCCGCTTGCCAGCCCCTCGCTCGTAACGGAAGTGCTTGACGACGTTGGTGCGGTAGGCCGGCACGTCAGCGAGCCCCGCGGCGGCGAGCGCGTCGTCGAGCAGCCGACCGGCAGGGCCGACGAAGGGCAGACCCTCGCGGTCCTCACGGTCGCCCGGCTGCTCACCGAGCAGCATGAGGCGCGCGCCTGCGGGCCCGTCCCCCATGACCGCCTGCGTGGCGTCCCGGTAGAGCTCGCACCCACGACACTCCTGGACCGCGGCCTTGAGGGCCGGCACCGTGGGGCGGGACGGCACCCAGGGCGCGGCACCCTCGTTCTCGGACGGCCCGCTGCTGGAGAAGCGCTCTCCACCCATGGGTCAGTCGTCCGAGGTCGTCACGTCGTGGGGCATGCCGACGGGCTTGGACTCGGGTGAGCCGCGCTCGCGCAGGTAGATCGCGAAGACGGCCATCGAGCCGATGGCGAGCATCTCCGACTGCCAGTTCTGCAGCGTGCGGGACCAGAAGTCCGGGCTCACGACGTAGTCGGCGAGGCCGACGGGATCGAGCCGGTCGCGCAGCCGCTGGTCGTTCTCGGCGACCCGGCCGGTGACGGCCTGGGCGAACCACGAGAGCAGGAAGACCACGGCCATGACGAGCACGAGAGAGTGCGAGTAGACGCTGCGCCGCCACCCCGAGCGCCTGGCCCAGGCGGGCGAGTCGCTGCGGGCGAACGGACCCACGAGCTGCTGCTCGTCGGACTGCCGCCCCTCCTCGCCGGCCTTCTTGGACTCGGACGAGCCCCGTTGGACGAGCCAGATGGTCAGGAGGATGTAGAGGGTGAACTGGAGGTACTCGGACTGCCAGTTCTCGAGGAGGTCGACGGCAAAGGAGGACGAGGTCACGTAGCGCAGGAACGAAAGCTGTTGCAGCCCATCGGTTCTCGCGGTCTCGTTGTACTCGGCCAGGCCCGAGACCGCCTGGCCGACGACGAAGGCCAGCAGCAGCAGGCCGAAGACGATCGTCAGGCTGTTGGTGCGCCAGAAGGAGCGCGCGCCGCCGGCGGGTCGGGTGGGCCTCATCGGCCGATCACCCCGACGGTGAAGGCCAGGGCGAAACCAGCCGCGATGACGAGGCAGTAGAGGACGAACATCGCCTTCACGTCAGCTCCCTTCGACGGCGCACCGGTAGGGCACCGCGTCGTCCGCGGACTCGCGTCTGCAGCCCGCGGCGGTCACGCGCCAGCCGGAGTCGAAGCGCGCGAGGAAGACCGCCTGGTCGGGCATCACGACCTGCGCCGAGTTGATCGCGACGGTCACGCTGCTGACCGTGCCGGCGCGGGGCGGCTGCGCGGCCTGCAGGCCCTTGGGACAGCTGCCTCCGTCGTCCTGCAGGTGCTGGGCGGTCTGCGGCGCGAGGAGGGCGCACGCGGCCGTCGGGTCGGACTGCGCCAGGGTCAGGAAGCGCTGCGCCACGGCGCTGGCCCCTGGCTCGTCGACGGACGAGCATCCTGCGAGACCGGCTGCGCCGAGCACGGCGAGGAGGGAAACCGGGAGAACAGGTCGCACGCCTGTCTTGTACCCGAGACAGCAGCGAGGGAAACCGGCGGCCGCCGAGTACCTGTCATTGCGCAATCGTCTGGATCGTGGCACTGTCGAAGTGTCTGAGCGGTCCAATCACAGCGCCGACTCTTTCGTCCGAACGATCGGAGATGAGTCATGGCGCCTCATTCTGTGCACCCTCGACTTTCCTTTGCCGAGCGCGACCACGAGACCGCGGAGCTGTTCGAGAAGCTGCAGCATTCCAGCTCCACCGAGGAGTCCGAGCAGGTCGTCGAGCACATCGTGCACCTCTACCTCGACCTCTGCACCACCATGGCCGGCCGCTACGAGGGCCGGGGCATCGAGCACGACGACCTCGTCCAGGTCGCCCGCCTCGCGCTCGTCAAGGCCGTCCGGCGCTACGAGCCGGGCCACGCGCCCTCCTTCGCGGCGTATGCCGTCCCCACCATCTCGGGCGAGCTCAAGCGCTGGTTCCGTGACCGCGGCTGGGTGGTCCGTCCGCCCCGGCGCCTGCAGGAGCTTCGGGTCAACCTCCAGTCGATCCGCGCCCAGCTCGAGCAGGAGCTCGGTGCCACGCCCAGCGACACCGAGCTCGCTGCCGCCGTCGGCGTCTCGGTCGAGGACGTGCGCGAGGTGGCCTCGGCAGCGACCGGCTTCCGCCCCCTCTCGCTCGACTGCAGCCCGGCGGACGACGAGCGGCCCGGCCTGTCTGCCTTCCTCGCCGCCGACGACGAGGAGATGGAGGCCGCCGACGACCGCGTCTGCCTGTCCGAGGCCCTCACCGAGCTGGACGACGACGAGCGGGAGCTGCTGCTCATGCGTTACGTCGAGGGCATGACCCAGCGTGAGATCGGCGAGGCACGCGGCGTCAGCCAGATGCAGGTCTCGCGGACGCTCCGGCGCATCACGGTGCGCCTGCACGACCAGCTCGTCGAGCACCGGGACATGGGCGAGCGGATGAGCACCGCGTCCTGAGCGAGGCGTCCCGTGCACGCCCGACTGGAACGTCCCGGGCGTGACGCGTGGTCCGCGGCGCCACCGCGCCGCGGATCGCGCGGGCCCTCAGTCGGGTAGGTGACAGGAGGCCCAACCGAGGAGCAACCCCATGTCGCCATGTCCATCGACCTGATCTACCTCATCGCCGGCGTGGCCATGTTCCTCGCAGCGGTGCTGCCGAGCGTCCTGGAGCGGTATGCCGTCTCGGCGGCGATGGTGCTGCTCGTCCTCGGCATGGGCATCGGCCTGCTGCCCCTGCCGGAGGGGATGCGCCTGGACCCTGTGGCCATCCGTCCCCAGGTGGAGCGGGTGACGGAGTTCGCGATCCTCGTGGCCCTCATGGGTGTGGGGCTCGCCATCGACCGGTCCTTCGACTGGCGCAGCCGCGCGTCCTGGGCGTCGTGGTCTCCGACGTGGCGGCTGCTCGCCGTCGCGATGCCGCTGTCGATCGGCGCGATCGCCCTGCTCGGCTGGGGGCTCGGCGTGGCGCCGGCCGCCGCGCTGCTGCTCGGCGCGGCACTGGCGCCCACGGACCCGGTGCTCGCCAGCGACGTCCAGGTCGGCGGCCCGCGGGTCGGTGAGGACCAGGTGAGTCCGGAGGACGACTCCGAGCACGACTCCGATGGTCGCTCCGACGACCACTCCGCCCACTCGCCGGCCCTCTCCCCCGAGCGCTCCGACGAAGTCGGCGACCCCGGTCGGGACGAGGCCGGCGACCGGGACGACGGCGACGACGGGGACGAGCCCGTCGACGAGAAGGACGACGTACGCTTCGCCCTCACCTCCGAGGCAGGCCTCAACGACGGCCTGGCGTTCCCGTTCGTGACGGCCGCTCTGCTCCTCGCCTCGGCAGGCAGCGTCGCGTCGTGGGGACTGCAGTGGCTGGCCTGGGACCTCGTCGGCAAGGTCGTCCTCGGCGTCGCAGCCGGTGCCGCCGTGGGCTGGGTGCTGGCCCGCATCGCCTTCCGCTCCTCCAGCCCGTCGCTGCGCCTGGCCGAGCAGGGCGAGCCGCTGCTCGCCCTCGCCGCCCTCGTCATGACCTACGGCGCGAGCCAGCTGGTCGGCGGCTACGGCTTCGTGTCGGTCTTCGTCTGCGGGATGACCCTGCGCGCCGCCGAGCGCAACCACCACTACCACCGGTCGATGCACGAGGTGGTGCAGCGCCTCGAGCGGCTGCTCACCCTGATCATCCTGCTGCTGCTCGGCATGAGCATGACCAAGGGTGTGCTCGACGAGCTGGACTGGCGAGGTGTCGCGATCGCCCTCGCCCTCGTCTTCGTCGTGCGCCCCACGGCCGGCTGGCTCAGCCTCCGGCTCGCTGCTCGCCGGGCCGATCTCCCGGGAGGGCTCGGACGGAGGGAGACGCTGGCGACCGCCTTCTTCGGCGTGCGCGGTGTCGGCTCCCTCTACTACCTGGCCTTCGCGGCGGGCGAGCACGCCTTCTCCGACGAGCGGTGGATGTGGTCGACCGTCGCCTTCACGATCCTGCTCTCGGTGATGGTGCACGGCACCTTCGCCACCCCGGTCATGCGCCACCTCGAGCGCCGCCGGGAGCGGGCCGCGCGGGCGACACGCACCGCCGAGGCCTCCGGGTTCTGAGACCGGTCAGTCGGGTCAGGCAGACCGGGTCGGGCAGACCGGGTCGGGCAGACCGGGTCGGGCAGACCGCGTCGAAGACTGGTCAGCGCGCCACGACAGACAGGTCAGCGCGCCACGACGACGGTGCACAGGGCGTGCTCGAGGACGGCGCGGGCCACGGACCCGAGCCTCATGCCGACGAAGCCGCCGCTGCCGGTCGCCCCGAGGACGAGAACGTCGGCCTCGGAGGAGAGCGCGATGAGCTGCTCTGCCGCGTGCCCCGAGATCACCCGCTGCTCGACCCTGACGTCGGGGAAGTCGGCGGAGACCTCGTCCACGACCTCCCCGAGGAAGGCGCGCGTGGCCTCCTCGGGGTCGGCCGTGAACCACCACGGTGACGCCCCGACTCGCTCGGGAGGCGCCAACGGGTAGAGGTGCCAGATCGAGACCGCGAGGACTGCGCACCCCCGGACGCGCGCCTCGGAGCAGGCCCATCGCAGCGCGATCCGGCTCTCCTTCGAGCCGTCCACCCCCACCACGATGAGTCCCGTCTGCCCAGCGGAGCCGGCACTCCCTCCTGCCGCCGTCCGCTGTGGCGCGCGTGACGGCTCGGATGCCGTCGGGTTGGCGTCCGGTCGCGTCGTCTCGTCCATGGAACTCACCTCACCTCACAGACTCGCCCACCCGGAAGGTCCGGGTCAGGTGCATTGGTCCTGTCCGATCCGGGACCTTGGTCCCGGCGGTCGACGACCTTCGGCCGTGATCCACGCCCCGGCCGTGAGCGCAGGATCGACGCAGTGCCGCACCAGGCGGCTGTCGACCACGGAGAGCCCATGTGCACGGTCCTCATCACGTATCCCACGCCCCCGCCGCCGACGGAGGAGCCCCCGCTCCAGCCCGCAGACGGTGACCTGTCCAGCGCTCGCGTCGATCGCAGCACATCGGTCGCCTCGACGACGGCGGGCATCGACGAGGGCATCGCGGCGACCATCGCCGACGAGCTGAGCAGCGTCGGGCACCAGGTGACGTGCAGGCCGTGCGTGGCGACACCCGTGACCGGCGGCTTCGACCTCGTCGTCGACGTCGAGCGCCTGCGGGTGACCCATCGCGGCACGCCGGCCCAGCGCGCGCCTCGGCAGCGACGCAGCCTGCTTCCCGACCCTGCGCCCTCGGACGAGCGCAACCACGGCGGCGAGTCGACGATCCCGATGACGTGGAGCGCCGACTGGCGGGCCGTCGACGCCTGGGCGCGCACCATCGGCGACAGCCTGGCCCGCTACCTCGAGCTGCGCAGCGAGCTGACCCGGGTGCGCACCGAGCTCGACCACTGCCGCGAGCTGCTGCACGCGGCCACCGCCCCGCCCGCGCCGCCCGCGCCGCCCGCGCCGCCCGTCGTCGAGGCCCCGCACCTGACGGGCGCCGACACGTCCCGCGGCCGACACCGTCACCGCCGGCTGTCACCAGCCGGTTCAGCCAGGGAGCCCTGACATGACCGTCTCCAAGTCGCCGGCCGGCCCTCGGGCCCAGTCGGTGCCCCAGCCGCACCGCTTCAGCCGCCGGCTCAACTACACCGATCTCACCCTGACCGAGTGCCAGGAGCTGCTCGAGGCGCGTGACATCGGCCGCATCGCCTGGAACGCGGGCGGCGGTCCACAGATCCTGCCGGTGAGCTACGCGTGTGTCGGCGACCTCGTGGTCTTCCGCACCTCCCCGTTCGGCGTGCTCTCCGAGCTCGTCCGCCCGTCGCAGGTGGTCCTCGAGGTCGACGACCTCGACACCACGCGGCACACGGGGTGGAGCGTCATCGTGCACGGCCGCGCCCAGGCGATCGCCTCACCCGCCCTGCTCACGCACCTCTGGACGGTCGACGGCGCCGAGCCCTGGGCAGGAGGGGTGCGCAACGTGTTCATCGGGATCACGCCGGAGAGGATCACCGGCCGCGCCTTCGGCCCGACGGGACTGTCCCACGATGTCCGGAAGGTCCCGAGCTGAGCCGGAGCACGCTACCCCGGAACAGCCCCGCAGGCCGCCCGGTCCGAACTAGCCTTGAGGTGTGACCGGGACGGGTACGACCTGCGCGAATTTCCGCCGTGTCTCCGCCCTGCGGACGGGACCGGGACGCCCCTGATGAGCGGACGGGCCCGTGCGGCGGCGGGTTCCTCAGGCTCTTCCGAGGACCGGCTCCGCACCCTGCTGGCCGCCAACCGCTCCGTCGTCTCCGAGCTGACCCTGCCTGCGGTCCTGCGGCGCATCGTCGAGGCCGCGCGCGACGTCGCCGGCGCCCGGTTCGCCGCTCTGGGGGTGGTCGGTCCCGACGGCCACCTGGAGCAGTTCATCCACTCCGGAATGGACGAGGCGGCCGTGGAGCGCGTCGGGTCCCTGCCCACCGGTGGGGGCATCCTCGGTGTCCTCATCGAGGAGCCGCTTCCCATCCGCCTGCACCGGATCGCGGACGACGCTCGGTCGGTCGGCTTCCCGGAGGGCCACCCCACGATGCAGGGCTTCCTCGGGGTGCCGGTCCGCTGCCGCGGCGAGGTCTTCGGCAACCTCTACCTCGCCGACCGGGTCGACGGCTCGGACTTCACCGACGACGACGAGGACCTCGTGGTCGCGCTGGCGGCCAACGCCGGCGTCGCGATCGAGAACGCCCGACTCTACGAGGAGTCACGCCGTCGTCAGGAGTGGCTGCGCGCCTCGGCGGACATCACTCGGGACCTGTTGCGCCCCGGCCTCGGCAGCGACGTGCTCGTCCGCATCGCGGACGCCGTGCTGCGCCTCGCCGACGCAGACGTCGTCACCCTCGACTTCCCCGAGATCGGCACCACCGGTGGTGGCGCGAACGTGGCCGGCGACGCCGCCGGGGACGGCACCGACCTGTATGCCGTCCGGCTCGTCGTGGAGGTCGCCCGCGGTCCCGGGGCCGACGACTTCATCGGGACGGCCTACGCCGCCGACGGGTCGCTCGCGGGTGTGGCGATGCGCGAGCGACGCGCCGTGGTCACCGGCCCCTCCCCCGACGGCACCGCCTCGCTGACCGCGGTGGCCGGCCGCGGGCCCTGCGGGCCGGCCATGGCCTGCCCCCTCGCCGGGGAGGCGGGCGTGCGCGGCGCCGTCGTCATGGCCCGGCAGGCCGGCGGTCCGGCGTTCACCAGGGCCGAGGTGGAGATGGCCGAGCAGCTGGCCAACCACGCAGCAGTGGCCCTGGAGCTGGCCGACGGACGCGCCGACGAGGAGCGCATCGCCGTGCTGGAGGACCGCCAGCGCATCGCCCGGGACCTGCACGACCACGTCATCCAGCGGATCTTCGCCACCGGGCTGTCCCTCGAGGCCGTGCGAGGCAGGGCCATCGAGCCGACGGTCCAGGAGACCCTGAGCCGCGCGGTCGACGACCTGGACGGCACGATCCGACGGATCAGGTCGGCGATCTTCGAGCTGCAGGTCCACCCGGCCTCCCGGGACGCGCGCGCCGTGCTGCTGGAGGTCGTGGCGTCCGCCTCGGCCGCGCTCGGCTTCGAGCCTGCCCTGAGGCTGCAGGGTCCCGTCGCCACGGCGCTGGAGCCCGCACTGCTCCACGACGTCACAGCCGTGCTGCGTGAGGCACTGACGAACGTCGTCAAGCACTCGAAGTGCTCAGCCGTCGACATCCGCGTGACGGTGTCCGCCGACCTCGTCACGGTGCAGGTCAGCGACGACGGTCCACAGGCCGATCCGGACACCTCACGTCGTCGGCGGACGTCCCCGACGATCGTGGGCGGCCAGAGCGGCCTGGCCAACCTCGCCAGTCGCGCCCGCGCGAGGCACGGCGACTGCACCCTCACCACCAACGAGACGTCGACGGTACTCACGTGGACCGCACGGCTGAGCGACGGGACCAACCGATGAACGGCGACGCGACCGACCAGGTGACGATCTTCCTGCTCGACGACCACGAGATCGTCCGCAGGGGCCTGGTCGACCTGCTCGAGGCGCATGACGGGTTCCGGGTCGTCGGCGAGGCGGGGACGGCCGCCGAGGCCCGACGGCGCATCCCGACCCTCGCCCCTCGGGTCGCGCTGCTCGACGCCCGACTGCCCGACGGCAGCGGCATCGACGTGTGCCGGGACGTCCAGGTCAGCAGCCCCGGCACCCGGTGCCTGATCCTCACCTCCTACGACGACGACGACGCCCTCTTCGCCGCGGTCATGGCCGGAGCCTCGGGCTACCTGCTCAAGCAGATCCGCGGACCCTCGCTGACGGAGGCGGTCGAGCACGTGGCGGCCGGCCACTCGCTCATCGACCCGGCCCTCGTCGAGCGCCTGCTCCAGCGGCTGCGCAGCCCGGAGACCGACGCCGGGCAAGGGGCCGCCGGCCGCCCCGACGGGCTCACGGAGCGCGAGCAGGAGATCCTCGGCCTCATCGCCGAGGGGCTGACCAACCGGCAGATCGGGGCGCGGCTGCACCTGGCCGAGAAGACCGTCAAGAACTACGTCTCGGGGCTGCTGGCCAAGCTCGGCTTCGAGCGGCGTACCCAGGCCGCGGTCTACGGGGCCCAGCACGCCGCCGAGGGCGAGCCGACGCACGAACATCCGTGACGGCATACGGCATACGGCATACGGCATACGCCAGACGACAGACGGCACGTGGCTCGGGGCGGGGGCCGCCTGTAACGCATCGGCGGTACCGGCGATGGTGTGGGTGAGGCGGCACCCGATCCCCCGAGCGGGTGCCGTCTCGCACGTCCGCCACACGAGCCGGGCGCTCCCCGGATGCTGCTGTCGGCGGCCTCGCCTAGGGTGGGAAGCTCACCGGTCGAGGTCGAGACAAGGCCCGCCGACCGGGTCGCATGAGGAGCGGTCCATGGAGCCAGAGGCCCCCGCGGGCAGATCACCATCGGAAGGAGTCGACGCGGCTTTCGGAGTGACAGGAGACCGGCCGGGAGAGCTGACGGCCGTCGAGTGCTACCTGCTGGACGCCCTCGAGCGTCTCGACGCGGCCGAGTGCCGGGCGATCCAGCTCGAGGCGGCCCTCGCCCACAGCAGGGACATCGGGGCCGCCATCGGCATCCTCATGGGCCTGTCCCGCCTGACGCGCGAGCAGGCCTTCCAGGAGCTGCGCCGCGCCAGCATGTCGCGCAACGTCAAGCTGCACGCGCTCGCCACCCAGGTCGTCGAGACCGGGTCGCTCGAGCTGTTCTGACGGCACCCGGGAGCGTGCACGACTCGAGCGCCGCGCGCGACGTGGAGGTCCTCGTCGTCGGCGCCGGCCAGGCCGGGCTCTCCGTCGGCTACCACCTGCGTCGGGCCGGTCTCGCAGCCCACACCGACTACGTCCTGCTCGACGCCGACGAGAGCCCGGGCGGGGCCTGGCAGCACGCCTGGCCCTCGCTGCGCCTCTTCTCCCCGCCGGGCTTCTCCTCGCTCCCCGGCTGGCTCATGCCGGCAACGGAGGAGGACTACCCGCCCGCCCGTCACGTCGTCGACTACCTCACCCGCTACGAGCAGCGCTATGCCCTGCCGGTCCGGCACGGCACCCGGGTCCTCTCCGTGGAGCGCGGACGAGGACCCGACGCCGCGCGCCTCGTCGTCCGGGCCCGCACGAGAGGCGCCCCCGCGACCTGGCGCGCCCGTGCGGTCGTCAGTGCCACCGGCACGTGGGGTCGCCCCTTCGTGCCGCGCTACCCCGGAGCCGAGGTGTTCGCCGGTGAGCAGCTGCACAGCGCCGCCTACCGCACCGCCGAGCCGTATGCCGGCAGGCGGGTCGTCGTGGTCGGCGGGGGCAACACCGCGGCGCAGCTGCTCGCGGAGGTGTCCCTCGTCGCCGACACCACCTGGGTCACACTGCGCCCACCGCGCCTGCTGCCCGACGACGTCGACGGCCGGGTGCTCTTCGAGGTGGCCACGGCCCGGCGCAAGGCCCTCGACAGCGGACGCAGCGACCCGGGCGGCGTGGCCGGGCTGGGCGACGTCGTCATGGTCCCCTCGGTGCGGGCGGCCCGCGACCGCGGCGTCCTCGTGGCGCGGCCGATGTTCGAACGCCTCACGGCCACCGGTGTCCGGTGGCCCGACGGCACGGCGCAGGAGGCCGACGTCGTGCTGTGGTGCACCGGTTTCCGGCCGGACCTGCAGCACCTGGCGCCGCTCCGCCTCCCCCGCGACGGCGCCCACCCCGCGGTCGTCGGGACCCGAGCGGTCGACGAGCCGCGTCTGCACCTCGTGGGCTACGGCGACTGGACCGGCCCGGCGTCGGCGACCCTCATCGGCGTCGGACGCACCGCGCGCGAGGCGGTGCGTGAGATCGTCCCTGCCCTCGACCGGCCGGACCTCGTCGCCCGGTGACGCGGACCGGTTGGCTTGGCCCGTGACCGAGCGCCGCCCTCACATCTCCTCGTGGGTGTCGGGGTCGCCGCCGAAGAGCCGCCCGTCCTCGCGCGCCAGCCCGCTGATCGCGGCCACCTCCTCCGGGCGCAGCTCGAAACCGAAGACGTCGAGGTTGGTCCGCTGGCGCTCGGCGTCGGCGGACTTGGGCAGGGGCACGACGCCGAGCTGCACCTGCCAGCGCAGGATCACCTGGGCCGGCGTGACACCGTGCTCCCGGGCCGCGGTCGCGACCGGGTCGGCGGCGAAGGGTGCGCTGCGCTTGCCGAGCGGGCTCCACGCCTCCGTCAGGATCCCGAGCCGCTCGTGTGCGGCGCGGAGCCGCTCCTGCGGGAAGAGCGGGTGCAGCTCCACCTGGTTGAGCACCGGCGTCACACCCGTGGCGTCCACGACGTCTGCCAGGTGCTGCTCAGTGAAGTTGCTGACCCCGACCGAGCGCACGAGCCCGCGCTCCCGGCACTCGACGAGCGCGCGGAACGCGTCGACGTAGAGCCCGACGCTCGGGTTGGGCCAGTGGATGAGGGCCACGTCCACCTGCTCGAGGCCGAGCCGCTCCAGCGACCCCTCCATCGAGGCGACGGCCCTGTCGTACGCGTGGTCGCGCCCGGGCACCTTCGTCTGGACGACGATCTCCTCGCGCGGGACGCCCGACCTGCGGATCGCCTCGCCGACCTCCCGCTCGTTGCCGTAGTTGACCGCCGTGTCGAGCAGCCGGTAGCCGGCGTTCAGCGCCGACTCGACGGCGCGTATGCCGTCCTCCCCCGTCAGCGGGTAGGTGCCGAAGCCGATGGCGGGCAGCGTGGTGCCGTCGGAGAGCGTGCGGGTCGGGACCGTCACCATGGACTCCAACCTAGGCGGCAGGTCCGCAGCGCGCGAGAGCGTGCCAGAGCGCCAGAGCGCGCCAAGGCGGACAGCGCGCCAAGGCGGACAGCGGCGTCCGACGCCACGCGGGGGACGACGGGGTATGGATCCGTCGCGCCGCCGACGCGCACGCGCGCGACCGAACCCTTGGAAGGACACCCCATGGAGTACACCCGCCTCGGACAGTCAGGCCTGCAGGTCAGCCGGATCGCGCTGGGCTGCATGAGCTTCGGCGACAGCGACCGCGGCAACCACGCCTGGTCGCTGGGCGAGACGGAGAGCGAGCCGCTCTTCCGCCAGGCGGTCGAGCTCGGCATCACCTTCTGGGACACCGCCAACGTCTACAGCGCCGGCTCGTCCGAGGAGATCGTCGGCCGGGCCATCAAGACCTACACGCGTCGCGAGGACGTCGTGCTCGCCACCAAGGTCCACGGGCGGATGCACGACGGTCCCGGCGGGGCAGGCCTGTCGCGCAAGGCGATCCTCGAGCAGATCGACGCCTCGCTCTCGCGTCTCGGGACCGACTACGTCGACCTCTACCAGATCCACCGTTTCGACCCCGACGTGCCGGTCGAGGAGACGATGGAGGCCCTGCACGACGTCGTCAAGGCGGGCAAGGCGCGCTACATCGGCGCCTCCTCGATGTGGGCATGGCAGTTCGCCACGATGCAGCACGCGGCCGACCTCGGCGGGTGGACGCGGTTCGTCTCGATGCAGGACCAGTACTCCCTCATGCAACGGGAGGAGGAGCGCGAGATGTTCGGGCTGCTCGCCGCCCAGGGCGTCGGGGCCATCCCCTGGAGCCCCCTGGCCCGTGGCCGCCTCGCCCGCCCGTGGGGCACCGAGACGAAGCGCACGGGCAGCGACGCGTTCGGCCAGACTCTCTTCTCCGACCGGGACAAGCCCATCGCCGACGCGGTGGAGCAGGTGGCGGGCGCCCGTGGCGTCCCGATGGCCCAGGTGGCCCTCGCGTGGGTCCTGCGCCATCCGGTGGTGAGCGCGCCGATCGTCGGTCCCACCAAGGAGCACCACCTCGCGGACGCCGTCGCCGCGCTGGACGTGCACCTCACCGACGACGAGGTGGCGACGCTCGAGGGCGCCTACACTCCGCGCGAGCCCACCGGCTTCTGACCTGCCCGGCGTCGTGCCGGGCGTGGCCGACCGCACCGCGAGGTGGGTCCCGGCGAACCGAGTCGGCGCGTGCGAGATGATCGAGGCGTCGCACGCCGTGCGACGGGCTCGGAGGAGGGAGGACACCGTGGCGACCGATGACCGTGGACGCTTCCCTCGGTCGGTGTTCGACGCGGGCGAGGACCCCGACCCGCGCTTCAGCCTGGCCAACGAGCGAACCTTCCTGGCCTGGATCCGCACCGGGCTGGCCTTCGTCGCGGCGGGCCTCGCCCTGGAGGCACTCCAGGTCGCGCTGGTCCCGTGGCTGCGGGTGACGATCGCGGTCGTCCTCGTGCTGGCGGGGCTGGCCGCGACGGCCCAGGCATGGCTGTCGTGGATGCGCACCGAGCGCGCCATGCGGCACCTGACACCGCTGCCGTCGTCGGGCCTCAAGCTGCCCATCACCCTGATGCTGGGCCTCGTCGCCGTCGCGGTGCTGGTGGCCGTGCTGCTGTGAGGCCATCCGCGCACGCCGGGCTCCAGCCGGAGCGCACCGCCCTGGCCTGGCGACGCACCGCCCTGTCCGTCACCGTGGGCTCGCTCGTCGGGCTGCGAGTGCTCCCGCCGCAGCTGGGTGCGCTGGGGTATGCCGTCTCGGCCCTCGGGCTGCTCTGGGGCCTCGACCTGGTCCTGACCGCCCGACGCCGCTACCGCGACGGGGCGCGGATGCTGCGAGCCGGCGCGGACCGCACCCCCCAGGGCCCCACCGCGGGGCCCACCACCGCGGGGGCCGCTCTCGCTCGGACCGCGGTCATCTCCGGACTCGTCGGGCTGACGGCCCTCGTGGCCATCGTCCTGCTCTCGACCCGCTGACGTCCCGACCCCGCATGTCGTGCCCCCTCTCGCACACGGCATACGGGGTCGGTCGGGTCAGCGGGCCGGCTGCACCTCGGCGCGCGTGGCGTCGGCGGGAGCGGTGGGTCGCAGGCTCTCCCCCTCGATGTCGACGTTCGGCATCGCGCGGTCGAGCCAGCGCGGCAGCCACCACGCCCGGTCGCCGAGGAACGACATGACGGCAGGCACGAGCGACAGGCGTACGACGAAGGCGTCGACCGCGACGCCGAAGGCCAGGGCGAAGCCCATCGACTTGATGATCGGGTCCTCGACGAGGACGAAGCCCGCGAAGACCGACATCATGATCAGCGCCGCGGCGACGACGACCCGAGCGCCGTGCCCGACACCGGAGACCACGGCCGCTCGCGACGTCTCGCCGTGGACGAAGTCCTCCCGCATCCGCGAGACGAGGAAGACCTCGTAGTCCATCGCGAGACCGAAGAGGATGCCGATGAGCAGGATCGGCAGGAAGCTCACGAGCGGCCCTGCGGTGTCGAGGCCGACGACCGAGCGCAGCCAGCCCCACTGGAAGATCGCGACCGTCGCGCCGAACGCCGCGCCGATCGTCAGCAGGAAGCCGAGCGTGGCCTTGAGCGGCACGAGCAGCGAGCGGAACATCAGCATGAGCAGCACGAAGCCGAGGCCCACCACGACGAGCAGGTAGACGGGCAGGGCTGCCGCGAGCTTGTCCGAGACGTCGACTCCCACGGCCGTCACACCGGTCACCGAGATCTCGGTGCCGGTCGAGGCGGCCGTGCCGGCCAAGGCCGACCTGAGGTCGCGCACGAGGTCGAAGGTGGCGTCAGCGGTCGGGCCCGACCTGGGGATCACCGCGAGCAGCGTCGTGCGCCCGTCGGCGCTGGTCTGCCCGGGGGCGACGGCCAGGACGTCGCTCAGGCCGGTGGCGGCCTTGGCGGCACCGGCCGTCGCCTGCTGCACCTGCTCCTTCGCGGCGCCGTGGACGACCATGACGAGCCGGCCGTTGAAGCCCTCGCCGAAGCCCTCGGAGATGAGGTCGTACGCGACGCGCTTGCTGCTCGTGGCCGGCGCGGTGCCGTCGTCGGGCAGTGCCAGCCGCATGTCGGCGGCAGGCAGCGCGACCGCCCCGAGGACGACCACGCCGGCGAGCAGCACCGGGACGCGGTGGCGCACGGTGAAGCGCCCCCATGCGAAGCCGCGGTTGCCGGCCTGCTCGTCGAGGTCGGCGCCACCGCCCCCGTCCCGGTCGGCTCGACGCTGACTGCGCGAGAGCACGCGGTCGCCGGCGAAGCCCAGCAGCGCCGGCAGCAACGTGACCGCGACCAGGACGGCGACGAGGACGGTGCCGGCTGCGGCGAAGCCCATGGCCGTCAGGAACGGGATGCCGACGACGGAGAGGCCGGCCAGGGCGATGAAGACGGTGAGGCCGGCGAAGACGACGGCCGTCCCGGCGGTCCCCACGGCCCGGCCCGCCGCCTCCTGCCGCTCGAGGCCGAGGGCGAGGTTGTGCCGGTAGCGGGAGGTGATGAAGAGCGAGTAGTCGATGCCGACGGCGAGGCCGAGCATCAGGGCGAGGACGGGCGTGACGCTCGAGAGCTGGACGGCATGTCCGACGATGAGCAGGCCCACCATGCCGACGCCCACGCCGACGAGCGCGTTGACCATCGTCATGCCGGCGGCCACGAGCGAGCCGAAGGTGAGCACGAGGACGACGAGCGCGACGAGGACGCCGATGCCCTCGGTCGAGCCGATCTCGGGGGTGGCCAGGAGCGGCTCGCCACCGGCCGCGACGGCCCAGCCCGAGGGCGCCCCGCTGCCGAGGGCCTCATAGGCCGAGCGCTGGTCCGCCGTGAGCTCGTCGGCGGTCTTGGCGAACTGCACCGTCACGAGGCCGTAGCGACCGTCCTGGCTGATCGCCTTGGTCTGCAGCGGGCTGAGCGCGGCGACGACACCCGGGACCTTCGTGGCGCGCGCGACGATGTCGTCGAGCACCGCCTTGGAGCTCGGCGCGACGACCGTCTGGCCGGCGGGGGCGCGCACGACGACGGTGCCGGAGGCCCCGCTGGCCTGCGGGAACTCCTTGGCGAGGGCTTCGAGCGCGCGCTGCGACTCGGTGCCGGGGATCGTGATGCTCGAGGTCGGCGCGGCGCCGAGGGTGAGCAGGACACCGGCGAGCGCGGCGAGGAGGACGAGCCATGCGGACGCGACGACGCCGCGCCGGCCGAAGGCGAAGCGTCCGATGCGGTAGAGCAGGGTGGCCATCGGGTGACTCCAGGGTCGGCAGGGTGGTGCCCGAGCGGCTCGGGCGACGGAGCAGTGACCGGGCACCGTCGGCCGGCGTCCCAAAGTTATCCGATCGGCTAAGTACGGACAAGCGGCAGCCGGTGCCCGGCCGCTACGCTGGCGCCGGTCCGCCAGGGCCGACCGCGGCAGGACGGGAGGGAACCGGGATGGCTCGACCCCAGTCGCCCCGTGGGCAGGGCCGCAGGCGCGTCATCGACGCGGCCGTCGAGCTGTTCGCCGAGCACGGTGTGCGGGGCACCTCGCTGCAGATGATCGCCGAGCACCTCGGCGTCACCAAGGCGGCGGTCTACTACCAGTTCCACGCCAAGGAGGACATCGTCCTGGCCGTGCTCGAGGAGGCGCTCGAGGACATGGCGGCCTTCGTCAGCGCCGCCGAGGCGGAGCCGTCGCCCGACGCCGCCGCCACCGCGGCCCTGCGCGGGCTGGTGGACCTCATGGTCGGCCACCGCAAGGCCGTCGCAGCCCTCATGCGCGACCCGGAGGTGGAGCGCATCATGGCCGCGCACGCCGACCTCGACTCGCTCGTCGGCCGGCTGACCGCCCTGCTGCTCGGCCCCTCCCCCACCGTGCGGCGGCGCATCGCCGTCTCCGTCGTCGGCGCCGGCGTGGCCCAGGCCGGCATCGACCCGATGCTCGCCGACGTCGACGACGAGACGCTGCGCGCGCAGCTGCTCGAGCTCGGCCCGACGATGCTCGCCCGCGGCTGACACCCGGTCCTCGGGCCCAGGGCACGAGGTCGCACGGTCACGGCGTCAAGGAATCACACCGTCACGGCGTCACACGGTCAGGAGAAGGCCTCCTCGCGGTAGGCCTCCCGCCGGCGCACCGCGTCCTGGATCGCGGCCATCTGCTCGTCGGTGCACTTGAGGCCGTAGACGTCGCGGATGAACTCGGGCAGGTCGGCGCGGTAGTCGTGGGCCCAGGCCCGGAAGGACCCCGGGATCTGCGCGTTCTTCATGTCGACGAGGGTCTGGACGAACGTCGTGATGGGTCGCCACCGCATACCGGCCGGTATGCCGCGAGGCGACCGTCCCGGGATGTCCTCGCGCCGTGGACGGTCGGGTCCCAGCCAGGCGGGCCGGCGGTTGAGCAGGTCGGGACCGAACTTGGTGACGCCGTCGTTGTCGTGGCTGAGCAGCACGTAGCGCACCCGCGAGCGCGCCTCCTCGCCGAGGGCGAGGAACTGCTCGTAGTCGTTGACGACGGTCACGAGCGACGGGTCGACGTCGGGCCGCGGGGGCCCGGTGACCTCGTGCATCCACTTGCTGCCTCCCGGGGTGCCGATCCACAGGGCGCGGTCGATGCCGAGCGCCTGCGGGCCGAGGGTCCCCCAGCCGAGCAGGACGTCCTGGCTGGTGTGGGCGCCGAGCGACTCGCCGAAGAGCACCACCTCGGGCCGCTTGTCCGGTGGCATGTCGCGGACGCGCTGGAGGATCCGCAGCCACAGCAGGCGGTTCTGCTCGCGCGCGTCGCGGACCTTGCCGAGCGAGAGCGGCGACGGGCGCTTGGAGTACTGCATCGTCACGCTGGCGACGTCGCCGCGCGTGAGGTACTGCGCGACGGCCATCGCCACGTAGTTGACGTAGCCGGTGCCGGTCGGCGACACGAGCATCAGCAGCGAGCGGGACCAGGCGTCGGTGCGGTCGAGCTCCGCGATCGCCAGCTCCACCCGCTCCGTCGGTGTGGCGGCGCTCTCGAGGCCGACGAAGACCTGCACGGGGTGGGCGCGTGCCGGCTCACCCATGACCGTCTGGATCGACATGTCCGTCGGCACCGTCCCGTCGGGCAGCGGCGGCGGTGAGGCGACCCGCTCGGGCCTCACGAAGGAGACGGCGTGACGTCGGCCCTCGCGGCCGAGGGAGTCCCACGAGACGAGGCTCGCCGGGTCACCGCTCACCAGCGGGTCGGTCCACACGCCGGGGGCGGCGCGCATCCACGGGTCGACCGTGGTGGTGACCGACTCGATCCGTTGCATGGCCCGCGTCCAGAGCGCGTTGAAGACGGCTCCTCCGGCGGCGACGAACGCGGCGTGCGAGAAGAGCTGCCAGGCCAGGCTGTCGCCCGGGGACGCCCCGGGAGCGAGCCGGCGCACCTGTTGGGCGGTCCACCGCTCGGCCCACGCCGCGCCGTAGAGGATCGCGAGGACGCCTGCCCCGGCCGCCAGCCCCTTGGCGGTGGGCACCTCGTCGACCGGTTCGACGGCGCTCCCGGTCTCGGCCCGCTGGAACCGGTCGATGACGGCCGCCGCGGCCAGGCCCACCGGGATCGACAGGGGCAGGGCGGCGAGGCGTCCGCCGGCGCCGAGCGCCCGGTCCAGCCGCCGCACCCCGGCGGTGGCGCCGATGAGCACCGTGCCGCTGAGCGCCGTGGCCCCCATCCGCCAGGCCAGCTGCCGTTCCAGTCCCTGCCCGGCCGTGCGGACTCCGCGCCGGTCGAGGTATGCCGTGAGGCCGAGTCCCACGGGGACCATGCCGACCTCGCAGCCGAGGGCCGCCGCCGCGTTGCGACGTTCGTCAGGCCAGTCCTGCGGGAAGAGGCCCCACGTGGTCGCCGCACCGGCCGCGGCCCGTGCGATGACGTCGATGACGTCCTGCGAGGTCAGGGCGACGAGGTAGTGCCCGCCGGTGGACAGGCCGGTGATGAGGCCTTGGTCCTGCCAGGACCGCTTCGACAGCGAGGGAGCGAGGGTCGAGGGCGTCACGACGGACGCCATGACGAGGCCCACCTTCTGCCCCGTCTGCACGAAGTCCGACTGCTTCATGAACGCCTCCTCGCACCGGTCGCGTGCGAACCTCGTGCCGCACGCGCTCCCTGCCTCGAGCATCTCCGCCGGGGCGTCTGCGTCACTCACCCGTTGCGGATGAATCTGCCAGGTCCGCAGCAGCGCCCACAGGGCGTCGTGGCCGGCGCGAGGACTGGTGCCAGGCGGCGGCCCGGCTCAGGCGTCCGGCTGGAAGGCGATGGCCTCCCCCTCGATGCGCAGCCGCAGCTCGGTCCCGCGCGGCGCGATGAAGGCACTCGAGTGGCGGATGATGATGACCTGCCCCTCGCGGGCGAGCGTCGAGGTCTCGCAGCCGGGCTCGCGACCGGGCCGGAGCTCGAGCCGCACGGTGCTCTCGGGGCCGAAGTAGTCGGTGTCCAGCACGACGCCCCGGATCGGGCCGTGCTCGTCGACGCGGATCTGCTCGGGCCGCAGCATGAGCTGCACGCGTCCACGGTGCGCCGTCGGTGCGAGACGGACGGTGCCGAGCGAGCAGGTGGCGGTGTCGCCGTCGGCCCACGCCTCGAGCATGACCGCGTCGCCGAGGAACTCGGCGGTGGCCCGGTCGACGGGGCGGGTGTAGACCTCGAGCGGGCTGTCGACCTGGGCGAGGCGGCCGTCACGCATGACGGCGACCTGGTCGGCGAAGGAGAGCGCCTCCGCCTGGTCGTGCGTGACGAGGACCGTCGTGATGCCGGCGTCACGCAGCACCCCACCGACGGTGCGCCGGGTCGCCACGCGCAGGCCGGCGTCGAGGGCCGAGAAGGACTCGTCGAGGAGCATGAGCTCGGGCTCGCGGGCCAGGGCACGGGCGAGCGCGACGCGCTGCTGCTGGCCACCGGACACCTCGTGCGGGCGGCGGTCGGCCAGGGCTGGGTCGAGCGAGACCATCTCGAGCAGCTCGCCGACCCTCGCGCGGGTGGCGCGGCGACCGGCGCGCCCGGCCGCGCGCTCCATCCCGAAGGCGATGTTCTGGCCGACGGTCAGGTGTGGGAAGAGGGCGCCGTCCTGGGCCACGTAGCCGACGTCACGGTGGTGCGCGGGGACCCAGAGGTCTCCGGCGGCCAGGTCCCGACCGCTCAGCACCACGGTGCCGGCATCGGCGCGCTCGAACCCGGCGATGAGCCGCAGCAGCGTCGTCTTGCCCGAGCCCGACGGCCCGACGATCGCCGTGGTGCTGCCGGGCTCGACCGACAGGGTCACGCCGCGCAGCACCTGCTGGGCCCCGAAGCGCTTGGCGAGGTCGGCCACCTCGAGGCGGCCACGTTCGGCGGCATACGGCTGCTCGGACGCTGTCCTGGACGCTGCGCTGGTCGCGGTGCCGGTGGCCTGCGCGCTCGCGGGGTCGCTCGGCGCGGTGCGCCTGGCTGTGGGGGTCACTGTCCGGCCGCTTTCTTGGACTGCTGGAAGAGGAGGTAGGTCATCGGTGCCGAGAGCACGACCATGAGCAGGGCGTAGGGCGCGGCGCCGGCGTAGTCGATCTCGCTGCTCTTGGCCCAGAACTCGGTGGCGAGGGTCGTGGTGCCGTTGGGTGAGAGGAGCAGCGTCGCCGTCAGCTCGTTGACGATGGCGAGGAACACGAGGGCAGCCCCGCCTGCGGCGGCCGGGGCCGCGAGCCGCAGGGTGACGCGGACGAAGGCTGCGAAGGGACGCACCCCGAGGGCCTGCGCGGCCTCCTCGAGCTCCCTGGGGGCCTGCGCCAGTCCCGAGCGCAGGCTGACCAGGGCGCGGGGCAGGAAGAGCAGGACGTATGCCGCCACGAGCACGAACGCCGTCTGGTAGACGGAGGGAAACAGCCGGATGCTGACCGTGACGAAGGCCAGGCCCACGACAATGCCCGGCATCGAGCTGGTCACGTAGTTGGACAGCTCGAGCGAGCGCGTGAACCAGCTCGGGCGGCGCACCGCGAGGAAGGCCATGGGGAAGGCGACGGCCGTCGTCACGGCCGCCCCGGCCAGGCCGTAGAGCAGGGTCTGCACCAGGGCCGGCACGAGCTCGTCCGGCACCCAGATGGCCGAGCCGCCGAGCACGACCCAGCGCACGACGAACCACATCGGGACGCCGACGGCCAGCACGACGAGGAGCAGCAGTGCGAGCTGCGCGGGCACGTGGAGCCGGCCGAGCGGCATACGGCCGGGGGCCGCCTGCCCGCCCGATCCGACCCGGGCGTAGCGGGCGGTGCCGCGGCTGCGGACCTCCGCCACGAGCAGCAGCAGGCACAGGACCACGAGCACACTGGCGAGCATGTTGCCGGCCGCGCCGTTGAAGGTGGACTGGTACTGGACCATGATCGCGGTCGTGAAGGTGTCGAAGCGGATCATCGCAAAGGCGCCGTACTCGGCCAGCAGGTGAAGGCCCACCAGCAGCGCGCCGCCCGTCATGGCCAGGCGCAGCTGCGGCAGCACGACGCGCCGGAAGACCTGCCAGGGGCCGAGCCCCACCGAGGCCGCCGACTCCTCGAGGGCCGGGTCGAGGCGGCTCAGCGTCGCGGCCGCGGGAATGTAGACGAGCGGGAAGTACGACAGCACCGAGATGAGCACGCCGGACCACAGGCCGGCGAGCGAGGGCACCGCCGACACCCAGCCGTAGCTGTTGACGAACGCCGGGATGGCGAGCGGCGCGGCGAGCGCCAGCGCCCAGAAGCGATTGCCGCGCAAGCGAGTTCGCTCGACGAGCCACGCGCCGCCGACGCCGAGCACGACGCACAGCGGCACCGAGACGAGCATGAGCAGGATCGTGTTGAGCAGCAGCTCGCCGACCCTGGCGCGGAAGATCAGCTTGGCCGCGGTGTCCCAGCCGGTCGCGACCGTCATCACGACGACGTAGCCGAGCGGCATGAGCGAGAACAGCGCGATGAGCACGGCGATGACCGCGAGAGCCGATGGCCGGCGACGGCTGCGCGCCGGGCCCGGGAGGGTGCCCGGGCCCGGCGTGGCGTCGGCGTCCGCACCGGGTGCCCGGCGGGCACCCGGTGCGGTCGTCAGGTCGGTGGTCACCCGACTACTACAGCAGACCCGCCTTGGTCATCAGATCGGTGACCGTGGCGGAGTTCAGCTTGGCGGGGTCGACGCTCGGCGCCTGCAGGTCCTTCAGCGGCACGAGGGCCGGGTTGGACGGCACGTCCGAGCCCACGGCGTACTCGAAGGACGTGCCCTTCTGGAGCACCTCCTGGCCGGCCTTGCCGGTGATGAACTTCAGCAGCGACTGGGCGGCCGCTGAGTTCTTCGACGACTTGAGCACTCCCCCGCCCGAGACCGAGACGAAGGCACCGGGGTCCTGGTTCTTGAAGTAGTGCGTGCCGAGGTTGGCGGAGTTCTCGCCGGTCTTGGCCTGGTCGCCGTAGTAGTAGTAGTGGTAGATGAGGGCGGTCTCGACCTCGCCGGAGTTGACGGCCTTCATGGCGGTGCTGTTGCCCTTGTAGACCTTGGCGTTGGTCTTCATCGCGGTCAGCCAGTCGTTCGTGACGGCCTCGCCCTTGAGCTCGAGCAGGGCCGAGACGATGGCCTGGAAGTCGGCACCGGAAGGGGATGCTGCCCAGCGGCCCTTCCACTCCGGCTTGGCCAGGTCGAGCATCGAGGCCGGGAGCTGGTTCTGCTGGACCTTGCGCTTGTCGTAGACGAGGACCGTCGAGCGCGCGGCGATCCCGACCCACTTGCCCGTCGAGGGACGGTACTGCTCGGGCACCTGGGCCAGGGTGGCCTTGTCGACGTCGGCGAAGAGGCCGGCGTTCTCGACCTGCGTCATGGCGGGGCTGTTCTCGGTGAGGAAGACGTCGGCCGGCGACGCCGCGCCCTCCTGCATGATCTGGTTGGACAGCTCGGTGTCGGAGCCGTTGCGCACGGTGACCTTGATGCCGGTCTGCTTCGTGAACGCGTCGACCCACTCCTTGGTCAGGCTCTCGTGCTGGGCGTTGTAGAGGGTGATGGAGCCCGTGCCGGCGCTGGAGCCGCCGCCGGCGGCGCCGGAGCCGCAGGCGCTGAGGAGCAGAGCACCGACCGCGGTGACGGCGACGCCCAGGGAGGCGTGGAGGCGAGAGGTCATGGGTGAGTGGCCTTCGTCGTGTGGGGAGGGAGGCAGGCCGGCGCGGCCTGCTGGACGGGATAGGTAAGGCTTACCTTACACACGCCCATCAGCGAGACCGGACGCCCCCCTCCCCCTGCACCCGCTGGCGTATGCCGCTCGCCTGGGTCTCGGCCAGCGCTGCCGTCAGCGAGGCCACTGCATAGAGGGCACAGGCCTGCAGGTACAGGACGAAGAGGATCCCGATGGGTGCCGCGAACGCTCCGTACTGCGGCCGTCGTACGACGAAGCCCACCAGCAGCGCCATCGTCTGCTTGAGCACTTCCATGACCAGCGCCCCGACTGCGGCTCCGCTGACCAGCGCGTGGCGAGGAGGGCGGATCCCTCCGAGCCGGCCGAGCACCCAGTACACCGCGACGAAGTTGCAGAGCAGCGCGGCAGCGAGTGCGGTGGCGCCGAGGAGTGAGGTGGGTCCGTCCCAGTGCAGGCCGAGGGCACCGAGAATCCGGCCGAGCACGTCGGTGGTCACGCTCGCGCTCACGAAGGACAGCAGCACCACCGGGGCGAGGACGAGGAACCAGCCGAAGGCCCAGACCCGCACCTGGAGCACGTTGCGCGTGTTGACCGGGGCGCCGTAGATGGCGTGCACCGAGCGACTGCCGGCCATCACGGCGCCTGTCGCGCCGTAGACGAGGCCGATGGCGCTGACCACAGAGGTCACCTGCCCGACGCTGTGCAGCACGCCGGGGTCCAGCCCGGACGCACCCACCAAGCCGGGAAAGGCGGCGGACACCGCCTCGGTGATGTACGCGGACATCCGCTCGGCGCCCAGTGCGGCGCTCAAGCCGTATCCGAGCGTGAGGGTCGAGAAGAGCGCGAGGAACAGGTAGTACGTCGTGCCCGCCGCCAGCAGGGTGGCCCGGGAGCCGATGAAGCGACCTCCGGCTCGCAGGACGAGCCGAACCCCCTCTCCGACCCCGTCGCTCCGGGCCCCGAGCTTGCGAACACGCCTCGGCAGCTTCGGTGCCGGTGGGTCGAGCCCCCTCCCCGGGATGGCGCGGAGCGGCGTGGCGTCCCAGCCACTGCTGTCGTGTCGCGGGTCGGACGGAGTCATGGGCCTCAGGCCGACGGCTGCTGCAGGTCCGAGGCCCCGCCGACGAGGCGGTCAAGCCGGTCGCGAGCGCCTCGCTCGACCAGAAGTGGCACGTAGGCGCGGACCGGACCGGTCAGCTCCCCGTAGGCCAGGCGAACCGCGGCCTCGACCACGACGGCGTCGACGGTCGGGAACCGTCGTCGCAACGCCCGTTCGACGTCCGTGAGCGCCTGCCGCTCGCGGGCAGTGTGAACGGAGGCCATCGCCGGGCCTGCCTGGAGCACGGGCCCGAGCTCGGCGTCCGAGTCGGCTGCCTGGTCAGCCTCGGGAAGACCCGTGCCCGCGCGACTCGCGGCCGGGACACCGGCTTGCAGGACGGCGTGGCCGACGGTGACCCCTCCGACGACGGCACCGTGGTTCACGGCCCGGAGGAGCGATCGGCACGCGCTCGTGAGCCTGCCAGCCGACCCCACGATCGCGGCCGTGACCAGCGGGACAACCCGGAGCTCCACCCCTGCTCGCCCCCTTCGTCGTCCCCGTGGCTGACCCCACCGTCCTCCACCCCCGCTCCTCGCGCTTCAACCTCCGGGGATGAGGGTCACCGGCACGCCCCAGCCAGGACCTGCTGGAGCAGGTCGGTGTCTTGTCACTGGGCCGTGGCGTCCGCGACCGACTCGACCAACGCCCCTCGCAGCGGGACGGGTGCGGGCATGGACAACACTGTTGTCTAATCCACGGCGCTCGCGTACGCTGCTCGACATAGACAACGTTGTTGTCTATGTCGGATACGAGCCCCGGTCCACAGAAACCACGCCGGAGCATCACGACAGCAACGGCTCAGACCAAGGAGAACCACCATGTCCCTGCACATCCCCCTCGACACGGCCCGCACCGTCACCACGGCGGCCGCGACCATGCGCACGCTGGTCTCGCCCAGCACGTCACCGGCCATGGAGGTCGCCGTCTGGCGAACCGAGCTGCCTGCGGGTGCCGCCGGCCCCCGGCACACCATCGACGGCGACCAGCTGGTGGTCGTCGTCAGCGGCGCGGTCGCCGTGGACGTCGACGACACGGCATACGAGGTCGGCGCCGGCGACGCCTTCCTGCTGCCCGGCGGCTCCCCCCGCGTGCTCGCGACGGCCGGTGGGGAGCCGGCGACCACGATCACGGTCGGCCGACCCGGTGCACGCGCCGCCGTCGGGGACGGCGAGCCCGTCCCGGTGCCGTGGACCGCCTGAGCCCGGTGTCCAGCCGCCCTTCCGGTCCCAGGCTCACTACCCTCGGCGGGGTGCGTGACATCCCGCTGGTCCGGCTGCTGTCGATGGCCGTGACCGTCGCCCTCGACGAGCTCCACCAGGAGCTCAACTCCGGCGGCCACCCCACGCTCCGCCCGGTCCACGGTTACGCGCTCAACGCCGTGCTCAACGGCAACGACACCGCCAGCGCCGTGGCGCCGCTCCTTGCGATGACCAAGCAAGGGGCGGCGCGTGTCATCCAGCACCTGCTCAACGAGGGCTACCTCGAGTACGGCACGGCCGACGGCGATGCGCGCAGCAAGCCACTCGTGCTCACCTCCCGCGGCCACGACGTCATCGCCCTCTCCGTCAGCGTCCAGGAACGCATCGAGGAGCAGTGGGCCGACGTCGTCGGGCCACGTCAGATGGCCGGCGCCCGGCGCGCCCTCGAGCAGGCCGTACGCCACGGCCGCGACGAGCTCCCCGCCATCCGTCTCGGCTGGTGAGCCGTCCACCCCACGCGGGTCAGAGGACCTGGGAGAGGAAGCGCTGGAGGCGCTCGGTGCGCGGGGCCTCGAAGACTGCGTCGGGCTCGCCGGACTCGACGACCCGGCCGCCGTCCATGAAGAGCACCTGCTGCGCGACCGACCGGGCGAAGCCCATCTCGTGCGTCACGACGAGCATCGTCATGCCCTCGGCCGCAAGGTCGGCCATGGTCGCGAGGACGCCCTTGACGAGCTCGGGGTCGAGCGCCGAGGTCGCCTCGTCGAAGAGCATCACCTCCGGCTCCATCGCGAGCGCGCGGGCGATGGCCACGCGCTGCTGCTGGCCGCCGGAGAGGCTGCCGGGGCGCACGTCGGCCTTGTGCGCGAGGCCCACGCGGTCGAGGTGGTGGTGAGCCAGCTCCGCCGCATCGTCCTTGGACAGGCCCTTCAGGTGCACGAGGCCGAGCGTGACGTTCTGGCGAACCGTCTTGTGCGGGAACAGGTTGAAGTGCTGGAAGACCATCCCGACGCGCTGGCGCAGGGCGTCGGGGTTGTCGGCCAGGACGCTGCGGCCGTCGAGGAGCACGTCACCCTGGTCGGGTTCGAGCAGGCGGTTGACGACGCGCAGCAGCGTCGACTTGCCGGACCCGGAGGGACCGATCACGCAGGCCGTGGTGGCCGCCTCGACGTCGAGGTCGACGCCCCGCAGCACCCGGTTGGAACCGAAGGCGAGGTGGAGGTCGCGGGTGGCCACGGCGACCCCCGCTGCGGCGCCGGCCTCGGCGCGCGACCCTGCAGCGGGCACTCTGGTGGACGGGGTGACTGCACTCATCAAACCTCCTGGGGCACGGACACGGTCGCGGGCAGTGAGTCGTCGGGCTCGTCGTCACCGTGCGCGCCGTCGGCTCGCCGGCCCTCCCGAAGGCGTCGGTCGACGGCGTTGACGACGTGCGTCAACGGCACGGTGATCACCAGGTAGAACAGGCCCGCGAGCAGCAGCGCCGACTGGTTGCCCGAGTTCGCCGCGGCGTCCTGGCCGATGCGGAACAGGTCGCGCTGGCTGGCGAGCAGCCCGAGGAAGTAGACGAGCGAGGACTCCTTGACCAGCGCGATGAACTGGTTGACCAGGGCCGGGAGGACCCGCCGCACGCCCTGGGGGATGACGACCAGCCGCATGCCGGAGGTGCGGCTGAAGCCGAGCGCGCGAGCGGCCTCGAGCTGGCCGCGGTCGATGCTCTGGATGCCGGAACGGAAGATCTCGCCGATGTACGCACTGGCGATGAGCGAGAGCGCGAGGATCCCGAGCGGGTAGGGGTTCGGTCCCCAGATCTTCAGGCCGACCGGCGCCAGGCCCACACCGATGAGCAGGATCGTCACCGCCGCGGGCAGGCCCCGGAAGATGTCGGTGTAGACCCGGGCCGGCCACCGCAGCCAGCGCCGCGACGAGAGGCCCGCCACGGCCAGGAGCATGCCGAGCACCGTGCCGATGACGGCCGAGGACAGGGCCAGGATCAGCGTGTTGACCAGCCCCACGCGAAGCAGGTCGGGCAGGGCTGCCCGCATGGCACCCCAGTCGAGGAACGTCTCGCGCAGCGTGTTCAGGACGTCCATGCGGCCCCTCTCCGGTCGTCGGCGTGCAGTCTCGGGTCGTTGTCGGCGTGCGTTACTTCGCGGCCCCGGCGCTGCCGGGCTTGAAGTCGGCGGGGATGGCGCGGCCGGGGTAGTACTGCTTCTGCAGCTTGGCCCACGTGCCGTCGGCGATGACCTCGTCGATCCCCTTGTCGAGCGCGGCCCGCAGCTTGTCGTTGCCCGGCGCGACGGCATACGCCATGCCGCCGGGGTCGAGCTGCTTGGCGACGGACACGATCTTGCCGCCGGAGTCGGCGGCGGTCTTCTCGCCGATCTCGGCGGGGGTGATCCACGCGTCGGCGGTGCCGGAGCGCAGCTGGTTGAGGGCCGCGTTGTAGTCCGGGACGCGAACGGGGTTGAGGCCCTT
>NZ_BAAAPU010000008.1:55107-92162 GCF_039531305.1 Terrabacter lapilli | reverse complement strand
GAGCTGGTCGAAGGAGCTGATGCTCGAACCCTTGGGCACGTCGAGGCCGAGGAAGCCGAAGTCGTACTTGTTGGTGAAGTCGACAGTCTTCTTGCGGGCCTCGGTGATGCTGATGGAGGAGGAGCCGACGTCGAACTTGCCCGTCTTGACCTGGGCGAGCAGCGAGCTGAACTCGGTCCCGACGAACTCGACCTTGAGGCCGAGCTTGCCGGCGACGGCCGTCAGCAGGTCGTTGTCGAAGCCGGTGAACGTCCCGTCCTTGATGTAGACGTTCGGCGGCGCGTCGGTGAGCGTGCCGGTGCGCAGCACACCGGGCTGCTGGAGGTTGTACGGGTTGTCGGCGGCCGCCTGGCCGGTGGAGGAGCCGCCGCACGCGGTGAGCGACAGGGCGGCGAGGGCGACGGCCGAGGCGGTGACGGCACGCGTGGGCGAGAGCATGGTGAAGGTCCTCCGGGTGGTGGCGGGGCGGCCGCCCCCGGGCATGCCGAGGACCGTCTCGCCGGGCGACGGTGCTGGCAGAGCGAACGCGAGGGCTTGTCCGCCCAGCGCCGGAGTGGTGCGCCGGCCGCGGTAGCCACGTCGCGCTCGCCTACTCGATGTTATAGGACGAGTAACTCAGAGTGATAATCGGGGGCGCGTCCCGGCCGCGCGTGCGTCGCTCCCCGAGCGCTGCCCCTCCGCGCGGCGGACTCACCCGCGCGGCAGCACCGTCAGCACCCGCTCGATGTGGTCGCGGAACTCGCGCATGAAGGCGGAGAGGAACTCCGCCGTCGTGTCGTCGGTGACCTCACCGTCGTCGGTGACGAGCCCGGGCTTGAACATGATGTACGCCTCCGGCGCGGTCATCTGGCGGGCGTTGCAGAAGCTCAGCACCCCTCGCAGGCTCTGCTGGCCGAGCGCCGTTCCGATCTGTCCTGGCGATGCCCCGATGACGGCTGCCGGCACGTGGTGGAACGAGTTCTGGCCCCACGGCCGCGACGCCCAGTCGATGGCGTTCTTGAGGGCGCCGGGGATGGAGCGGTTGTACTCCGGGCTGACGAACAGGACCGCGTCCGACGCCGCGATGGCGTCCTTGAGGGCTCTCGCCTCGGTCGGGTAGTCCGCGTCGAAGTCCGGACTGTAGAGGGGGAGGTTGCCGATCGGCAGCTCGCTGAACTCGAGGTCCTCAGGAGCCAGGCGGATCAGCGCCTTGCTGAGCTGCCGGTTGATCGAGGTCGAGGACAGGCTGCCGACGAAGTAGCCGACCGAATAGGTGCGCACGTGGATCTCCTTGTCGGGCATGGGCTATGGGGCTTGCCGCTCACTCGTCGGCGGGGCCTTCCTCCTCCTCCGCGTCGAGGAACTCCGCGTCCGTGGGCGTGTTCTGCGGTGGCGCGTCGTCGGAGCCCGTCGTCGTCTCGTCCTGCTTCACCGCGACTCCGGTCGGCCGCCCTTCGTCCGGCGCCGTCATCGTGGCATCCGTGTCGGGGTCGAGGTCGGGGTCGTAGGGATCGGTGCTGCTCGTGCCGCTCTGGGTGATGTCGTCGCTCATGCCGAACGCGTACCCGCCGCCGGCGGCGCAAAGCGCGACGCGCCGCCTGCCCGGACGGGAAGGGGGTCCACCCCGGCCGCGGCGGAGTCACTGACCGGCGGGGCGATGAGTGCCGCCCTGGCGGCGGCACCCTCGGCGTCGTCGTGGTTCCGAGGTGGCGTGACGGCGCTCTTGGCGACGCAACTCCGAAGCACCGAGTGACTGCTTCGGGCGACGGTGGGTAGGACCAGAGGGCACGTCCTTTTCGAGCACGGCTCGTGGCGACCACCGCGTCGAGCAGTGCCTGACCCTCAAGGAGAGCGACCCATGCAGATCGACAAGCAGCAGATCCTGGAGTTCCTGCGCAGCCGCGGCGACGAGCAGCAGGCCCAGCAGGCCGAGGGCGAGCTGCCCGACCAGGTCGACACCGACCAGCACGCCGACCTGCTGGCCAAGTTCGGCATCAACCCGCAGGAGCTGCTGAGCGGCGGCCTCGGCGGACTGGGCGGCAAGCTCGGCCTCTGACGCCCGTTGCGGCCTCAAGGCCGCGGCACAGTGCCCACTCGACGCCCACTCGACGTGACGACACGTCGAGTGGGCACTTTCATGCCCACCGTGACGGGGACCGCCGCTCGACGTGGGCCCATAACGGACTTGTCGGCGACGACTGGCCGACCCCGGCACGGAGGTGCGCCGTGGCGCACTTGCGTGCGCGCGCAGGGCTGATCCTCCGCACGGAAGTGCGCCATGGCGCACCCGCGAGTCGCCCCCCGTCCAGCCGCAGTCCAGCTGGGTACGGCTAGTCCGATCGCCCAGGCCGGTCGGCCTGCCCGGGCACGGCCCAGTCGGCTCGCGCGGTCTCGTGGGCGGCCTCGTTGAAGGCGCGCAGCGCTTCCACCACGTGCTCCCCCGACTCGGGCGCGAGGGAGCCGAGGAGCTCCTTGATCTCGAGGCGCCGGCGCTCGTCGACCGCGCTGACCACGTCGAGACCCTGATCGGTGAGTGCCACCTTGACCGAGCGGGCGTCCGTGGTGGACCGGCGCCGTGCCACCAGACGCAACCGCTGGAGGCGGTCGCAGACCCTGCTCGCGTTGGAGGCGTTGACCCCGAGCTCCTCCGCGAGCTGCGAGACCGACTGCTCGCCCTTGGAGGCGAGGCGCACCAGGACCCGATGCTGCATGGCGGTGATCTCCACCGGCGAGGCGTTGACCGAGCGCAACGCGATGCCGACGAGCGCCCGGGCCGACGTGACGAAGGCGTCGGTGAGCTCCTCGAGCTGCTCGGGCGAGAGCTCCGGCACCGACGGGGTCGAGTTCGACGAGATCGGGTCTGACGAGATCGGGTCCGGCGAGATCGGGTCCGGCGAGATCGGGTCCGGCAGGGTCGGGTCCGGCAGGGTCGGGTCGGCGCCCTCACTCGCACTGTCGGGTCGCCCACCGGCCGGTGGCTGGGTACGCGCCACTTGTCGCCACCACCTCTTCTGTGATTTCTTTGCCGTGACGCAACCTTTGCGCCCACGCAAGCAGCCTAGCGGGTCGCAGCCCCGAGCGAGGAGCAACCGTGAGTGACAGGATCTCGGACATCTACGGGGAGCGCACGCCTCACGCCCGTGGCACGACGTGGCCCGCCCGCGTCGACCTGCACCTGGAGCAGGGACTCCACGAGTCCGACGTGGACCGGTGGGTGCAGTCGGCCTGCCTGCTGTGCAGCAACGGCTGCGGCGTCGACATCGCCGTCAAGGACGGCCGCATGGTCGGGGTCAGGGGCCGGGCCACCGACGTGGTCAACCACGGCCGGCTCGGACCCAAGGGTCTCTACGGCAGCACCGCGTGGGCGAGCTCGCCGGACCGGCTGACCCGCCCCCTCGTCCGGGAGAACGGCCGGCTCGTGGAGACCGACTGGGAGACGGCGATGGGCCGGATCGTGGAGCGTTCCAAGGACCTCCTCGAGCGCAAGGGCCCTCTCTCCCATGGCTTCTACACGACCGGCCAGCTCTTCATCGAGGAGTACTACGCCCTTGCCGTCATCGGCAAGGCCGGGCTCGGCACCCCGCACATGGACGGCAACACGCGCCTGTGCACCGCCACCGCGGCGGCCGCCTTCAAGGAGTCGTTCGGCGCCGACGGGCAGCCCGGCTCCTACACCGACATCGAGCACTGCGACGCGATCTTCCTCTTCGGCCACAACATGGCCGAGACGCAGACGGTGCTCTGGGCCCGGATCCTCGACCGCACCCGCGGCGAGGACCCGCCGAGGATCGTCTGCGTCGATCCGCGCCGCACCCTAGTCGCGCAGGAGGCGGAGCGCACCGGCGGAGTCCACCTTGCACCGAAGGTCGGCACCAACCTGGCCCTCATGAACGGCCTCACCCGCGAGCTCTTCGTGAACGGCTGGGTCGACGAGGAGTGGGTCGCGGCCCACACCCTCGGCGTCGACGACCTGCGCTCCACCGTCGAGCCCTACACGCCGGAGCACGTGGCCGAGATCTGCGGCGTCGACGTCGACGACGTGCGACGGGCCGCGCGGATCTTCGGTGAGAGCACCGCAGTCCTCTCGACCGTGCTGCAGGGCTTCTACCAGTCGCACCAGGCCACCGCCTCGGCCGTCGCCGTCCACAACGTGCACCTGCTGCGCGGCATGATCGGCCGCCCCGGTGCCGGCGTGCTGCAGATGAACGGCCAGCCCACGGCCCAGAACAACCGGGAGTGCGGCGCCGACGGCGACCTTCCCGGCTTCCGCAACTGGGACAACGTCGAGCACGTGAAGCAGCTCGCCGAGGCCTGGAACGTCGACCCCATGACGATCCCGCACTGGGCTCCGCCGACCCACGCGATGCAGATCTTCCGCTACGCCGAGGCCGGGTCGATCGAGCTGCTGTGGATCTCGGCGACCAACCCGGCCGTCTCGATGCCGGAGTCGGCGCGCATCCGCAAGATCCTCTCGAGCGACGAGTGCTTCGTCGTCGTGCAGGACCTCTTCCTGACCGAGACCGCCGAGCTCGCCGACGTCGTCCTCCCGGCCGCCGGCTGGGGCGAGAAGACCGGCACCTTCACGAACGTCAACCGGACCGTCCACCTGTCGGAGAAGGCCGTCGAGCCACCCGGCGAGGCGCGCAGCGACCTCGACATCTTCCTCATGTACGCCGACCGGATGGGGTTCACCGACAAGGACGGCGCGCCGCTCATCACGTGGCGCACCCCCGAGGAGGTCTTCGACGCGTGGCGGGCCGTCACCGCGGGACGCCCGGTGGACTACACGGGACTCAGCTACGACAAGCTCAGGGGACCCACCGGCATACCCTGGCCGGTCAACGAGGAGCACCCCGACGGCACCGACCGGCTCTACGCCGACGGCGTCTTCCCCACCGACACCGACTACTGCGAGACGTACGGGCACGACCTCGTCACCGGCGGCACGGTGACCGAGGAGGAGCACCGCGCCAAGGCACCCGGCGGCCGCGCGTTCCTCAAGGGCGCGCCCTACACCCCGGCGCACGAGCTGCCCTCCGAGGACTTCCCACTGCTCTACACGACGGGGCGGACGGCATACCACTTCCACACCCGCACGAAGACGGGACGGGCACGCTCCCTCGACGCCGCGGCCCCCGACGCGTGGGTGGAGCTGTCGGTGCCCGACGCCGACCGGCTCGGGATCGCCGAGGGCGACTGGGTACGCGTGGAGTCCCCTCGCGGGGCCATCGAGGTCCGTGCCCGGGTGGGCCAGGTCATGGAGGGTGCGGTGTTCGCACCGTTCCACTACGGCCACTGGGACCCCACGGGACTGGCGCCCGACGCCGACCACCGTCTCGCCAACGAGCTGACCATGACCATCTGGGATCCCGTGTCCAAGCAGCCGTACTTCAAGACGGCGGCGTGCCGGGTCACCAAGGTCCGCGACGGAGACGGGCCCTCCCCCGCGCCGACCACCACGGCACCGGCACGCGACCGGGACCGCGTGCCCGCCACCGCCGGCGGCGACCCGACTTCGAGCCACGTGCTCGAGGAGACGCCGGCGTACAACCTCGACCCGAGCCAGTCGACGGCGTCGGAGCACCCATCCCGCGTCGCCTCGGCCGTGCACGGCCTGAAGGAAGCAGCCGCCGACATCGTCACCCGGAGGTCCTGATGCCGCACCTCAGCACCTATATCGGCCTCGCCGACCACAGCGAGAAGACCCTCGCGGACTCGTTCCGGGCGGTGGCGCAGGGCCACCGGGAGGAGGCGGACGTCTACCACACGTGCCAGACCCTGGCCGGCTGGAGCGACCAGCACCGGGAGAAGCTCGCGCCGATCATCGAGCGCTACGGCGAGGACGAGGAGCTCGAGGAGCCCGAGCGGCTCCGCGCCTCGGGGCTGGCCGACGTGCGTTCCGGGCCCGTCGGGCTGCTCCGCGACCTGCAGGACCTGCACGTGCTCGGCTCGCTGGTGCAGACCACCTGGACCGTGGTGGCCCAGGGCGCGCAGGGCCTTCGGGACAAGGAGCTGCTCGAGGTCGCCAACTCCGCCAACGCCGAGACCTCGCGCCAGCTCAGCTGGCTCAACACGCGGATGAAGATGGCCGCACCCCAGGCGCTCATCGTGGACCCGTGACGGGAGCCGTGACACGAGCAGCCCCCGGACCCACCGCGACGGTGCGCTTGTCGCCAACCCCTCCGTGGACAAGGATCGAAGCATGACCGGCGTGACGGACCACCCCTCCTCGCCCGAACAGTTCGCCCACCTGGCCCGTCAGCTCGTGGAGGCGCCCGGGGTCATGCCGACGCTGTGCGGGGTCGTCGCAGGCGCGGTGGCCGTCGTGCCGTGCGACTGGGCGGCGGTCGCGGTCACCGAGAAGCTCGGGGCCCAGCCCGCGCGACTCGCATCCTCCAACGACAGCGACCTCGCCCGGGTCATCGGCACGGTCGCCGTCGAGGCGGGCAGCAGTCCCGGCATCGTCGCCTTCGAGGAGGCGCGGGTCGTGTCCTGCCCCGACCTGGCTCACGAGGAGCAGTTCAAGCCGTATGCCGCCGCCATGCTGGCCCGCACCTCGGTGCGGTCCGTGCTGTCCCTTCCTCTTGTCTTCAAGGGCACCACGACCGGAGTCATGTCCCTCTACGCCACCACGGCCCACAACTTCGACGCCGAGGCCGAGGCCCGGGCACGGGTGCTGGCCGAGCACGCCGTGATCGCCATCGAGGCGGCGCGCACCCAGGACGCGGCCGAGAACCTCGAGATGGCGCTGATGCGCAGCCGGACCATCGGTGCCGCCATGGGCATCCTCATGGAGCGGCACAAGCTGACCCCCGACGGCGCCTTCGACCTGCTGCGAACGGCCAGCCAGGACCACAACCGCAAGCTGGCCGACATCGCCGCCGAGCTCGTGGAGACCGGCACCACGGAGGGGCTGTAGCCGCCGGCGCCGCAGCAACGCGAACGGCTCGGTATGCCGTCCCGGGAAGTCCCGGACACGGCATACCGAGCCTTCGTGCGTGGCGTGCGCCCTCTGCGGGGCGCCTGCCGGGTGTCGGTTGGACGTCGGTCGGACGTCGGTCAGACGTCGAGGCCGGCGCGGTCGACCTTGCGGTGGTAGTGCATCCCGGCGCGGCCCCCGATCAGCGCGCCCAGCAGGCTCGCCACGGCGACGGCGACGAGGGCGATGAGGCCGCCCTTGGTCAGGGTGCCACCGTCGACGGGGATGCGCGGGAAG
The DNA here is from genome assembly GCF_039531305.1 of Terrabacter lapilli. Classification (NCBI taxonomy): domain Bacteria; kingdom Bacillati; phylum Actinomycetota; class Actinomycetes; order Micrococcales; family Intrasporangiaceae; genus Terrabacter; species Terrabacter lapilli. The sequence continues at coordinate 84,967 of NZ_BAAAPU010000008.1, read as the reverse complement.
CTGTTGAGCTGGCTCAGCACGTCGTACTTGCTGCCGGCGCCCGCGGCGATCGCCGCCACCACCAGCGCGATGGCGACGGCCCACAGCCACACCGCGAGACCCTGCTTCGCGCCGTTGAATCGCGCCATCCGGCCCGCGACGTAGCCACCGCAGCAGTACGCGACGAAGAGGATGACGAGCAGCGCGATGCCGCCGACGAGCCCGACGCTCTGCGGGTTCTTGCTCGCGTCGTTGGCCGCCTGGCCGACGTTGGTCTGGGTCGCAACGCCCACGGCCGTGCCGGCTGCTGCCACGAGCGCGGTCAGCAGGACCGCCATGCCCGTGGCGGTGAGCCAGCCGAAGAAGGCCGAGCCGAGCTTGACCCCGCCGAACGCCTCACGCTGGTCGAGGACGGCGTCCTCGCGAGCGGCCCTCTCGGACCGCTGGGGCACCGTCTCGGTGACGACGGTGTCGCCCCGGCGGCCGTCTCCGACCGCGCCGTCGCCCCGGTGGGAGCCGTGCGACTCCTCCGGCTCGACGGCTCGGCCGCGGCCCGTCGGTCCTGCTGCTGAGCTCATGACAAGCTCCTCTCGTCGTCTGCTGGCACGGGTGGCGGCTGGTGCCGCCTCCTGTCAGGCGCGGTCGTCGGTGACGCCGGGACCCTCGGCCTCGATGCGCTCCTGGCGCACCTGCTCCGAGACGGTCTCCTGCTCCGTGACCTGCTCCTTGCCCAGACGTACCCGCTCGACCGGAACCGCCTGCTTGTCCACCACCGGCTGCTCCTCGTGCAGCACGACCTCGTGCTCCTCCTCCGAGATCGCCGGACCGTCCATCGCCTCCCCGACGTTCGCGTCGGTGATCGGCTCCCGCTCGATCTTCACCTCTTCCCGGGTGACCGGGACCTGCACGGTCTGCTGCTCGGTCACCACGTACTTGCGCAGCCGGGCCCGACCCGACTCACGCGACTCGGTGCCCACCTGCAGCTGCTCCTCCGAGCGGGTCATCGCCTCATCGGTCGTCGGACCCGACGTGTCGTGCCCCACCGTGGCGGCCTCGTCCTCGCTCGAGAACCCCGCACCGTCCGTGGCGTGGCCGACGCCGCCGCCGCCGCTGACGGTGCCCGTCTGCCCGTCGCCGCCGGAGCCCGCGCCGCCCAGCTCGTAGTGCGCGAAGAGCCGCTGCTCCTCCGACACGTCCAGATGCCCGTTCTCCGGGTCGACGTTCGGCGCGTCCTTGACGTGGTCCTTCGTGAACGGGACCGTCAGCCCGTCACCGGAGAGCTGCGCGCCCTGCAGCGGCACGAACGTCTCCTTCGTCCCGAACAGGCCCGTGTTCACCGTCACCCACTCCGGCTGCCCGCTCTGGTCATCGACGTAGGCCTGACCGGCCCGGCCGATCTTCTCCCCGTCACTGCCGTACACGGTCGTGCCGGGCAGGGTGCTGAGCTCGTTGGTGCTGATCATCTGCTTCTCCTTCACGGTGCAGGCCCCCACCGACACAAGGCGTCGGCGCAGGACCCACGTGGGGTTGGATCTGCTGGTTTCGGTGGTTGGAGGGATGGCCGGCTTGCCGGCCGCACTCGGCTCCCGGCGTGCGGGAGGCGGGCTGCCGCGGCTCGGGTCAGTTCCCCGAGTTGGACTCGGCGTCGAAGACCCGGGCCGACGTCGCCGCCGGACGGTCGTGGTAGAAGTCGTCGGCCGCCTGGGCCTCCAGCTCGTCCTGATCTCCGTCACCGGGTGCGTGCAGGGCCTCTGGAGTCGCGTCCCTCTCGGGATTCCTCTCCTCGGACGTGCCCGCGAAGGGCTCACGCCGGACCGACGACTCGGGCTGCTGCCCAGAGTCTTCGCCCGACTGCGGGTTCACGTTCTCGGTCACGGATGCCTCTTCCCTTACGTCGTAAGGCCGAACACCGGCCCCATACCCAGCCGGTCACGCCCAGTCACGTGCGGCGCGGAACTCCTCGGCGAAGAGGCTCCTCACAGGCACTTCACACGCAGTGAGTCCCGCTCCACCTACCCACCGGCCCCTCGGCCATTCCCGGATTCGTCGCGGCGCGTCCCCCATATCGCTTGGTGGTTCCCGGGCGGCGCGTGAGGGCGCCGAGGGCTTCGTCCTCCGGACCGGCAGGCACTGTCGGTGGTCGAAAGTACGTTCGACTCATGGCCCCGGAACCATCGATGCTCGAGCTCCTCAGAAGCCGGCTGACCGACCTCGAGGCGCGTCAGCGCGCCACGGGCGGCGTCGCCGAGCACGGGTTTCTGGGAGCGCTTCACGGGCGGTATGCCGTCTGCCCCCGCCCAGCCCACCGCCGGGTCCGCGCCCTCCAGCGCGCACACCGGGAAGACCGCAGGAGGCGCTGGGTGCGCGGGGTCCGCGTTCCCGCAGGAACCTGAGCAACCCGCCGGGGCCGGTCGGCCTACGAAGGCTGAGCGGCTGGCCCGGGCCGGTGCCGCGACCCGGCAGGTGGCACCGGCCGCACGACCGGCGGCCCGGCCGGGCGGACCCTGGACGGACCTCGCCCCCGAGGCCCTCGACGAGCTCGACCTGGACCGGGTGCGGTGGCTGGATGAGGCCTGCTACCAGGAGATGATCAACGACCCGGCGTGGATCGAGTCGATGGATGCACGAGCCGCCGCGCACGCCGCAGCCGCCGCGCACGCCGAGCGCAAGGCCGGCACAGGAACCAGCCCCGAGACGCTCGACGCGATCGAGCGGCAGGCCATGGCCGGGTTCGGCCTCACGACCTACGGGGCCGCCGACCTGACCACCGCCGCCGAACGGGCCGCGGCCCAGCGCCGCACCCACGAGGTCACCCTCGTCACCATCATCTCCGAGCTCGCCGCCCGCGGCCTCGAAGCCCCCGACGGGCTCTCCCGCACCGACTGGCTCCGCCACCACGACCCGTCCCTGACCGCCGCACAGGCCAAGGCCTTCATCACCGTCGGCACCGCCCTGACCGAGGCCCCCTGGGCGCGGCTGCGGCTGCTCGTCGCCACCCAGCAGGTCACCGTCGGCAACGCCGCCCAGATCATCGACTTCGACACCCGCAACCACCCCGTCGCCGACCCCGGCGACCTCGCCACCGCCCTGACCGACCTCACCGACCAGGCACTCCGGCTCCCCCCGAGGAGCTGGCCCGGCTCGCCCGCCATCACACCGAACAGATCCGCCCACCCCGCGACCACGACGAGGACCGGCTCGACCGCAAACGACGCGATGCCCGCGGCCTGTGGTTCACCCAGCCCACCCCCACCGGCATGGTCGGCCTCCGCGCGAGCCTCGACCCCGAAGCCGCCGCCATCCTCAAAGCCGCCATCGACCCGTTGTCGGCGCCCGACCCCGACACTGACGACCACGGCCGCGTCGTCACCCGCGACCAGCGCAGCGCCGCCCGGCGGCGCCTCGAGGCCCTCCTGGCCATCGTCCAGCGCGGGGTCGCCGCCGCCGATGGCATCCCGACCACCGACAAGGCCAAGATCGTGGTCCTCATCGACCACGGCACCCTTCTCCACGACCTCAACGACGTCCGAGACAGGGGCGGCAGCGGCAGCCGCCGGTACAGCGGCAGCGGCCGCGGCCGGGGCAGCGGGACCACCCTCACCGGCGAGGTCCTCTCCCCCGGAGTCGTGCGGCGGATGGCCTGCGACGCCGAGATCATCCCCCTCGTCCTCGGCGGCGACAGCGAACCCCTCGACCTCGGCCGCAGCCGGCGCCTGTTCACCCGCGCCCAACGCCTGGCCCTGACCGCCCGCGACCAGGGCTGCACCTTCCCCGGCTGCACCGTGCCCGCCACCTGGTGCGACGCCCACCACGTCGTGCACTGGCGCCACGGCGGACCCACCGACCTGACCAACGGCGCCCTGCTCTGCCCGCGACACCACGCCGAGGTCCACGACCGCGACCTCACCGCCACCGTCACCACCACAGGCGTCACCTGGCACACCTGACCACCGCGCCACACCCCGCCCACCCCGGCGGGGCCACAGGCACGCGCCGGCACGTCCAGCTTGCCGCGACCGCAGAGGCGACGGGTCGCGTGCGCCCGACACGACACCGACCGCTCGCACGGGCGCCCTCAGAAGGGGCCACCCTCAGGACGGCGGAAGTCCTGGCGGGGCGGGCGCGTTGAGGTCGAAGCGGATGCCCACCAGCCGGATGGCGAAGCAGGCCGCCACCGCAACCAGCGCGGCCGGCAAACCGCGAAGCCCCAGCTCGGCCGCCACGACGGTGATCAGGGCCCCGACCAGGGCCGGGATGGCGTACAAGCCACTACTGAGAACCGTCGGGACGCGCCCGATCAGGACATCACGGATGGTGCCTCCTCCCACGCCGGTGACTGCGCCCAGGATCACGGCCTGGACGGGCCCGAGGCCGGCGTCGAGCGCCTTGCTGGCACCGGTCACGGCGAAGAAGCTGAGCCCCAGCGCGTCGAAGACCTCGATGGGAAACGACAACCGGTCGAGCCGGCGGCCCCAGAGGAAGGCGACGAGCGCACCCGTCGCGGCCACGACGAGGTAGCGCCAGTCGCGGAACGTCGCCGGCGGCAGGTAGCCGATGATGACGTCCCGGATGATGCCGCCGCCCAGCGCCGTCACCATCCCCAGCGTGAGCACGCCGACGATGTCGACCCGCGCCACCCTGATCCCGGTGAGCGCCCCGTTCAGGGCGAAGACCGCGGTGCCGGCCAGGTCGAGCCCGAGGAGGAGGGTGCCGGCGCGGATCATCGCGGCACCGCCTTGGCACCTGCGCTCACCATGCCGACACGCTAGCGCCCGGGGTGGGTCGACGTCCGTGCCGAGCCATGGTGAACCGCGCCGCAACGCGCCGCGCGCCACGGCACGGCACTGGGTACGCCCTCGGTATCCGAGTCGAGCTCCACCGGAGGTTTCGCGATGACGTGCGCTGACGAGCTGCTGCGAGGGCTGGATGAGTCCCGGGCTTGGCGTGAGGAGTTCTACCGGGCGCTGCACGCGCATCCGGAGCTGAGCGGCCAGGAGACGCAGACTGCGGCGAGCGTGACCGAGCGCCTGGAGCATTGGGGCTACGAGGTCCAGCAGGTCGGAGGAGGCGTCGTCGGCGTCCTCGCGAACGGCGATGGCGAGACGGTCCTCTGTCGGGCCGACATGGACGCCCTGCCCGTCACCGAGCTCAGCGGAGTGCCGTACGCGTCCACGCAGACGGCGACCGACGACAGCGGTGCCACGGTCGGGATCTCCCACGCCTGCGGGCACGACGTCCACGTCACCTGCCTGCTCGGCGCGGCCGAGCTGATGGCAGCCCGGCGCGAAGTCTGGAGCGGCACCTTCGTCGCCCTCTTCCAGCCCGCCGAGGAGACCGCCTCGGGCGCCAGCGGGATGCTCGCCGACGGCCTGGCCGAGCGGATCCCGCGCCCCGACGTCGCCTTCGCACAGCACGTGCTCGGCCTGGCGACCGGAACGGTGGGCACGACCGTGGGCCCGGTCATGTCGGCCGGCGACAGCATCCGCGTCACGGTCTTCGGCAAGGGTTCGCACGGCTCCATGCCCCACCTCAGCGTGGACCCGGTCGTGCTGGCGGCCGCGATCGTCCTGCGCCTGCAGACGATCGTCGCCCGGGAGACCAAGCCCGGCGAATTCGCGGTCGTCACGGTCGGCAGCAGCGTCGCAGGGACGAAGAGCAACGTCATCGCCGACCGCGCGGTGCTCCTGCTCAACGTGCGCACCTATGACGAGGCCGTGCGTCGACAGGTCCTCAGCGCCGTGGAGCGCATCGTGCGCGCCGAGTGCGAGGGTGCCGGCTCGCCTCAGCCGCCCACCTTCGAGTACTACGACCAGTACCCCCTGACGAGCAACGACGCGACCGTCGCCGAGCGGATCGGCGCCGCATTCCGTGAGCACTTCCCGGGCCGGGTCACCGAGCTCGGCCGGGTCACCGCCAGCGAGGACTTCAGCCGCATCCCGGACGCGTTCGGGACGCCGTACTTCTACTGGGGCGTCGGCGGTTTCGAGGATGCGGTCACGGCACCGCCCAACCACTCGCCGTACTTCGCCCCACTCGTCCAGCCGACGCTCGACACGGGGACGTCGGCGTTGGTCGTCGCCGCGTCGTCCTACCTCGGCACTGACCGTGCCTGACCGGCCTGGCCCCCGCCGGCCGGTCACGAAGTTGCGCGTGCTCAGCCGGCGAGGTGGCCCCAGGCGTCGGACAGCTCGTGCCAGGGCCCGACCGCGGCGACCTGGCCCTCGACGAGCACCACGACACGGTCAGCCTGGGCGAGAGCGGCCCGCTTGGACGTGGCCCCGATGACCGTGGCACCGCGCTCGCGCAGCGTGCTCCACAGCTCGATCTCGGTGGCGGAGTCGAGCGCCGACGACACGTCGTCGGCGAGCAACAGCTCTGCCTCGCACGCGAGGGCCCGGGCCAGCGCCAGCCGCTGCACCTGTCCTCCCGAGAGCCGCACCCCGCGGTGCCCGACCAGCGAGTCGGGACCACCGGCGGCGTCCACGTCGGTCCCCATGCGGGCGGCCTGCAGGGCAGGCATGACGTCGCGGTCGCCGTGGTCGAGCCGGACGTTGTCGGTGAAGGTGCCCGAGAGCACGAGCGGCACCTGGGCGACGTGCGCGACGCGGCCCGGCCGCAGGAACGCCTGCGGGTCGGACACCGGCTCGCCGTTCCACCGGATCTCGCCGGTGGCGGTGACGAGGCCGGCCATCGCCGAGAGCAGGCTGGACTTTCCCGAGCCGACCTGACCCAGGAGCAGCACTAGCTCTCGCGCGTGCACGGTCAGGTCGACGTCGGTGGCGCCCAGCGTCCCGTCGTCGTGCACGGCCGTGACGCCCGCGAGCTCGAGGGTGTGCAGCGGCTCGCGGACCACCGGGGCAGGCGCCGGGGCCAGCCCCTGGACGAGGTCGACGCCCGGCTCGACGTGCATGAGGTTGCCGCCGCCGGCCAGCCGGCTCGTGGCCTGCATCCACGCCTTGGTGCCCGGCGCCTCGGTGATCACGGACCCCGCGACCCGCCCGAACCAGTCGAACCCGTTGACGGCCCCGGCGACGAGCAGCGCCGTGGCGAGCCCCCACTCCCCCATCACGAGCAGGGCCCAGGCGGCGACGACGCCACACTGGACGAGGACGACCGGCACGCCGTCGAGCAGCGCCTGCACGCGGTGCTCGCGGACGGCTGCCTCGACGCGCCCGGCGTCCACCTCGCGCAGGTGCGCGTGGACGCTGGGCGTGGACGCGGCCAGCTTCACGGTGCGCACCGAGTCGAGCGCCGAGACCAGCGACCGGCCGAAGCGGGCCCGGGCCGCGGCAGAGGCGGCAGCGGACCGCCCGGCGACGCGTCGGCCGAGCGAGGAGGCGAGGGCCGAGGCGGCCATGACCGCGAGCAGGACGGCGCCCGCCACCCAGCTTCCGGCGACAGCCGCGGTGACCCCGGCGATGACCAGTCCGTTGACGAAGTCGACCCAGCGGTCGGCGTAGCGGGCGAGCCGGTCGGCGTCCATCGTGCGGGCGACGGCCTCTCCCGGGGGAGTCGGCTCGAGGCGGCGCTGCGCCGTCTGGCCGGCCAGAACTGCCGACCGGGCGCGCAGCATGACGGAGATCCACCAACGCGGGTAGCGGCGGAAGGCCTCGGCGAGCAGGAGCGGTGAGAGCATCAGCGACCCGACGAGCGCGACGGTCAGCCCGGTGGGGCTCTGGCCCTGCTGCAGCGCGACGACGAGGTGGCCCCAGATCCAGCCGGTGAGGGCACCGAAGGCGCCGGTGAGCGCGGACGTGAGGAAGAGCCCGACGCTGACCAGCCCCCACCGCGGCTCGATGAACAGGGCCGAGAGGGTTGCGCGGGCGAGGCCCGGCGTGGGCTCGACCTTCGGGGCCGGTGGCGGCGGGCCAGTGCGACGCGCCGTGCCGACCTGCCCGGCGGCGGTCGGCTGGGCGCCCGCGGGCTCGTCCACCTCGGCAGAGGCCGCGAGGAGGGCACGGAAGGCGCCGTCCTCCGACGCCAACCGGCTGCGCGGGCCCTGCTGGACGACCCGGCCGCGCTCCAGCACGGCGACCTGCTCGGCGCGCTCGGTCGTCGACAGCCGGTGCGCGACGAGCAGCCCCGTGCGGCCGGCGAGCAGGCGCTCGGCGGCACGGACGACCTGGGTCTCGGTGACGCGGTCCATGCGCGCGGTGGCCTCGTCGAGGACGACGACCCGCACGTCGCGGACCAGCAGCCGCGCGAACGCCACGAGCTGCTCCTCCCCCGACGAGAGCGTGGTGCCGCCCGGACCGAGCACGGTGTCGAGACCCGCCGGGAGCCCCGCCACCCAGTCGTCGAGACCGAGCTCGGCCACCGCGCGCTCCACCTGCTCGCGCGCCAGGGGCTCGAACAGCGTGATGTTCTCGGCCAGGGTGCCGGCAAGGATCTCGGTGCGCTGGGTGACCACGCCCACGGCGGAGCGCAGGTGCTGCAGGTCCACGTCGAGGACGTCGACCCCGCCGAGCAGCACCGAACCGCGCTCGGGCTCGACGGCGCGCGAGATCAGCGATGCCAGCGTGGACTTGCCCGAGCCGGTGCGCCCGACGAGCGCGCAGGTCGTGCCGGCAGGGACGCGCAGGTCGACGTGCTCGAGCGCGAAGCGGCCACCCGCGTACGCGAAGTGCAGGTCGGAGAAGACGACGTCCAGCGGTCCGCTCGGCAGGTCGGCCCCGCCCACCGGCTCGCGTTCGGCGTCGAGGAGTCCGCGCAGCCTCAGCACGGCGCCGAAGCCGGCCTGCAGGTCGGGCAGGTGCCGGGCGAGCATGTCGACCTGGCCCACGAACATGGTCGTGACGAGGAAGAGGGTCACGAGCGCTGCGGTGTCGAGGCGGTCGCCGACGACGAGGGCCACCCCGACGAGCGCCGTGCCGGCGAGCACCGCGTGCAGGAGTGAACCGGTGCGCCGCCCGATCCGGCTCTCGAGCCCGAGGACCACGGCGAAGCGGCGGTGCACGGTGGCCGCGAGCTCGGTGCACCGGCGTACGACATGGGCCTGTCCGAGGCTGGCGCGGAGGTCGTCGCGGGCCGCCACGCCCTCCTCGAGGGCCGCGGCGTGGTCGGTCCACGCCATCTCCTCCTCCACCTTGCGGGCGGAGACCTGCGGCAGCAGCGGTCGCACGACGGCGACGGTCCCGAGGCCGGCGAGCGGGAAGAGGATGAACGCGGGCCACCACGTCGTGCCGGCCACGATCCACAGGGGTCCGGAGGCCAGCACCGTGCGGATGGCCTGCCACGCGCTCTGCCGCAGCAGGGCGCCGACCTCGTGCGTGTCGTCGTCGACGCGGTCGAGCACCTCGCCGACCGCCTGGTCGTTGAGGGCCGGGAGCGGCTGGTGCATCGCGGCGTCGAGCAGGTCGGCGCGCAGGCGTCCCTCGGCGCGGTCGACGGAACCCGCCCACAGCGTGCGGCCCGCGGTGTCGAGCACGGCCGCGCCCACGACGCACACCGCCAGCAGCTCGACGAGGGGGGCGGTCGCCTGCTCGGCCAGACGGCCCGCGATCAGCGAACCCAGGGAGGAGCCGACCGCGGCGACGGCGCACGCCACCAGCGCCCACACCGACACGGGGTTGCGCAGCCGTCGCCAGTCGACCGTGCGGCGGGCATCGCCGGGATGGCGAGGAGGCGCCGTGGTCGCCGCCGGGCGTTGCGCGTCGAGTCGGGTCGAGGTCACTGACGAGACCCTAGGACGCGCCGCCGACAGCCGTCGTCCCATTTTCGGCAGGGTGCGCCGCGGCCACCAGGCACCACGGCAGGCACCTGCACAGCCACCGCTGCAGACGCCGTTGCACGGACCACGGCGGCGGCGCACCCCGCGGCATCAGGAGACGTAGCGACGCGACCTGCCGCTCAGCTGCGACTCCTCGAGCAGGCGGTAACCGCGCTCGATCCCGGGTGGCACGACCTTCCGATGCCGAGCCACCCGGGGGGCACCCCGGGCGGCGTCGAGCAGGCCCCGGGCGGTGACCCGGTCGCGCGGGAGCCGCACGAGCAGGCGGCCAGTCCGCCGGAGGGCGCCCGCCAGCGGCCGCCGCAGCCACGTGAACCACAGCGTGCTGCGTATGCCGTGGCGCCGCCTCAGGTGGGCGTCCCTGGTGGTCGAGGCGTGGTGGTGGGCCACCACCACCGGGACGTAGGCGAGGTGCCGCCGGCCCGGGGTGCTCGTCGAGCAGGTCGGCTACGACGATGACGGGCGGCTGCTCCGGGAGCCGCCCGAGCGAGGACAGGGTGCGGTCGAGCTCGGCGCACCGGTTGTGCGTGACCACCACCACGGTCACTCGTGCGTCAACCATCTGCCTGGCCTGTCTGTCCTCGCGCGTCGGTCGTCACCCGCGGACGTATGCCGTCCGTCCCGTCGTGCCCTTGCCCTCGCTCCGACGGTCGGGATACCGGGTCGAGAGACGGCGTCGAGAGACCGGGTCGAGACACCGGGTCGAGACACCGGGTCGAGACACTGGGACCCGGCTGAACCGCTGGAGGTCAGGCCTCGGGCAGGCGCTCGAAGGCCGCCTTGGTGTCGCGGTACCAGCCCATCGACCGCCTGGGGTGGCGCCAGCGGCTCTTCATGGCGTCGCGGGCCTCCTGGTGGGTCGCGTCCCCGGCCTGCTCGGCCTCCTTGAGGTGCCGGTCCTGCGCCTTGATGATCTCGTCGGCGTTGTCGCCGCGGTGCTCGAGGTCGCACGGACCGCCCAGGTCACGGCAGCTCATCGTCTTCATGGTCGACTCCTTCGCTCTGGTGTGATTCCCGTCCGGCGCCGGTGCGGCGCCGTTCGGCGTTGGGTGGGCGTCGGGGCGCCCGAGGTGGTGACGAGTGGGGCGGGTGAAGTGTGACAGCGCCGGTTGCTGCAGGCCCGGATCCGCCCGCGACCGCCGTCCGCGCCGCCTGCGATGATCCTGCGGTGCGAGCCGTAGTCGTCGATGCCGTCCGTGCCCAGCCACACGTCGGAGAGGTGGCCACGCCCTCCGCCCCGCCCGGCGGCGTGGTGGTCAGGGTCATGGCGACGGGGATGTGCCGCAGCGACTGGCACGCCTGGGCAGGGCACGACGACATCGCCTTCCCCCACGTCCCCGGCCACGAGCTCGCCGGCGTGGTCACGCAGGTCGGGGAAGGGGTGCGCCGCTGGACCGTCGGTGACCGGGTGACCGTTCCCTTCGTCTGCGGGTGCGGACGGTGCGAGTGGTGCCTGGCCGGTGACGCCCAGGTCTGCCCCGACCAGGAGCAGCCCGGCTTCACCCACTGGGGCTCCTTCGCCGAGCAGGTCGCCCTCCACGCCGCCGACACCAACCTCGTCGCCCTCCCGGACGAGGTCGACTTCGCCACGGCGGCGGGGCTCGGCTGCCGGTTCGCCACCGCGTACCGTGCGCTCGTCGGCCGGGCGCGGGTCGCGACCGGCGAGTGGGTCACGGTGGTGGGCTCGGGCGGTGTCGGGCTGAGCACCGTGATGATCGCCAAGGCCCTCGGCGCCCGTGTGGTCGCGGTGGACCGCAACCCCGAGGCACTCGTGGTCGCAACGGCCCTCGGCGCCGACCACGCAGTGCCCGCCGACGGCACCGACGTCCCTGCCGTGGTGGCCGACCTGACCGGTGGAGGCAGCCACGTGGCCGTCGACGCCGTCGGCAGCGAGCAGACCTGCGCCGACGCCATCCTCAGCCTTCGTCGCCGCGGCCGGCACGTGCAGGTGGGTCTCCTGCCGCCCGTCGACGGCCACCCCCGGGTGCCGATGGCCCGCGTCATCGCCTGGGAGCTCGACCTGCTCGGCAGCCACGGCATGGCCGCGACCGACTATCCCGGCATGATGCGGCTCATCGAGCAGGGAAGGCTGCAGCCGCAGCGGCTCGTCGAACGCACCATCGGCCTCGAGGAGGCGGCCGACCTGCTCCCCGGCTTCGACCGGGCGACCGTCGCCGGCATCACGATCATCGACCCCACCCGCTGACGACCCCACCCGCTGACGAGGGCGCCGGCGAGCGTGGACCGGGCGACACGGCATACGCCGTCGGTCAGATCCTGACGGTGGCACCCATCGTGACCGTCCGGTCCTCCGGCAGCTTGAAGTAGCCGGTCGGCGACGCCGCGTTGTGCGCGAGGGCGAGGAAGAGCCGCTTGCGCCAGGGAGGCATCGTCTGCGAGGTCCCGCGCTCGAGCGAGATGCGCGAGAGGAAGTAGTACGCCGTGTCGGGGTCGACGTCGACGATCTCCTGCTCCCGGCACAGACCCAGGGCGCGAGGGACGTCCTGCTCCTCCTGGAAGCCGAAGCGCAGCGTCAGGTGGGTGATCGCGTCGTACGGGTCACCGAGGTGGTCCAGCTCGATGCGCTCGGAGTCGTCGACGAACGGCACGTTCTCCGACGAGATGCTGACGATGAGGACGAGTTCGTGGATGACGTGGTTGAAGGTCGCGTTCTCGCGCAGCGCGAGCGGGGTCGAGAGCTTGCCCGGGTGCAGGAACACCGCGGTGCCGGGCACCTTGTCGACGGGGTCGCCGTGGAGCCAGTCGATGAACGGGTCGAGCGGTCCCTCCATCTCGATCCGGCGGTCGGTGACGAGACTGCGCCCGCGCTGCCAGGTGAGCATCACGGTCGCGACGAGCGTGGCGATCACGAGCGGGAGCCAGCCGCCGTGCGTGATCTTCGTGAGGTTGGCGGCGAAGTACGTCAGCTCCAGCGCGGCCAACGGGATCCCGAGCAGCAGCAGCTGCCGCCGGCTCCAGCCCCAGGCGGCCTCCGCGTGGATGAGGAAGAGGGTCGTCGTGATGAGGAAGGTGCCCGTCACCGCGAGGCCGTATGCCGTCGCGAGGCGTTCCGAGGACCCGAAGAGCAGCAGCAGGGCGATGACTCCGACGAAGAGCGTCCAGTTCACGGCCGGGACGTAGATCTGGCCGCGCTCGTGGTGGGAGGTCTGCCGGACCGTGAGGCGGGGCAGGTAGCCGAGGCGCTCGGCCTGCCGCGACACGGAGTACGCGCCGGAGATGACGGCCTGCGAGGCGATGATCGTCGCGAGCGTCGACAGCACCACGAGCGGGATGCCGAGGGCTGAGGGGGCCAGGTGGAAGAAGGGGCTCTCGGCGGTCGACGGGTCCTTCAGGATGAGCGCGCCCTGCCCGAGGTAGTTGAGCGTCAGTGCGGGGAAGACGACGAGGAACCAGCCGCGGCGAATGGGGGCGCGACCGAAGTGCCCCATGTCGGCGTACAGCGCCTCGGCCCCGGTGATGGACAGCACGACGGCGCCCATCGCGACGAACGCGACGACCGGGTGCTCGACGACGAAGAGCACCGCGTAGTGCGGCGACAGGCCGAGGACGACCGACGGGTCCCGGACGACCTGCGCGCCGCCGAGGACCGCGAGGACGGCGAACCACAGCGCCATGACGGGACCGAAGAAGCGCCCGACGAGCTCGGTGCCGAAGCGCTGGCCGGCGAAGAGCAGCGTGATGATCGCCGCGCCGATGGGGACGACGAGGTGCTCGACTCCCGGGGTCGAGACCGAGAGCCCCTCGATCGCCGACATGACCGAGATGGCGGGGGTGATGACGCTGTCGCCGTAGAAGAGCGAGGCCCCGAGCACCCCGAGCAGCATCACGAGGCCGAAGCGCTTGCCGCCGGGCCGCACCGCCGTGCGCGCCAGGGCGGCGAGCGCCATCACCCCTCCCTCACCGTCGTTGTCGGCCCGCAAGATGAAGAAGACGTACTTCACCGAGACGATGAGCGTGACCGACCAGAAGACGAGCGAGATGACACCGAAGACGTCACCCGGGGTCGTCGCGACCGTGTTGTGGTCGATCGAGAAGACGGTCTGCAGGGCATAGAGCGGCGAGGTCCCGATGTCGCCGAAGACGACGCCGAGCGCTCCGACCGTCAGGGCGGCCAGACCCGCGTGGGGACGCCTCGAGGTGCTTGTCACGAGGAGCCATCCTTGCACCCGCAGTTGAACGCCTCCTGCCACCGGGGTGTCCTCGGGCACCAGGGCGCCCGGTGGGCATCGGCGCTGCTGCCAGATTGGTGGGAAGCGCGACATTTCCCTGCGGCCGGCGCCAGGTGGGAGTTGTCTTGACCCATGAGGCACAGCTGGATCACCGAGCACCGGGTCGCCGTGCGGTGGCTCGCCGTGCTCCTGCCGGTGGTGGTCGGGGCCGCGTTGGTGCTCGTCCGCGACAGCATGAGCCCGGCCGCGGCCGCGATGGTGCTGGTGCTGGCCGTCGTCGCCGCTGCGGCCACCGGCGACCGCGTGGCGGGCATCGGCGCAGCAGTCGCGGCCACGCTCAGCTTCGACTTCTTCCTCACGGTCCCCTACTACACGCTGGCCATCACCTACCGGGACGACATCCAGCTCGCCGTCACCCTGGTCCTCGTCGGTCTGGCCGTCACGGAGGTCGCGATCTGGGGCCGGCGCCAGCAGGCTGCCGCACTGCGCCGGGACGGCTACCTGCAGGGGCTGGCGCACCTGCTCGACCTGCCTCCAGAGGCCGACGAGCAGGAGCGCGGCCGGGTGATCGGGGCAGCGGTGAACCAGGTCCTCGGCGCCGACCGCACCGAGTGGGTGCCGGGCCCACCGGACGCCGACGAAGCCGTCGTCCACGCCGACGGGGAGGTACGCGCCGGCGGCGCCGTCCTCGACGTCGCGCGGGCCGGCCTGCCGACAGAGTCCTACACCGCCATACCGGTCCGGGTCGCCGACCGGGCCGTCGGCCACTTCCGCGTGGTGACGTCCACGCGCGTCGTCCACCCCAGCGCCGAGCAGCTGCGCGTGGCGATGCTGCTCGCCGACCGCATGGGTGCGCTCAGCAGCGCGGCGTGAGCCGCCCGCGGGGGCGGGCCGAGCGCATACGCCCGCCGTCCGCGTCGAGTCACCGACGTCACTCTTCGCCGCGCGGGACACGGGACGTTGGACCCTCCCCCCTGGTCCGCCGCCCGCGTGATGCTGGCCGGGGAGGCCATCATGAGGTCAGCACACAGGTCCCGGATCGTCCGTATGCGTTCCGTGGCGCTCGCACTGGCGGTGACCGTGCTGCCCGCCTGCGGCTACGGCTCCCCCGGTCACGTCGAGGTGGGCTCGGGGGACGTCGTCTCGCGGTCTCGCAGCGTCGGCGACTTCACCGAGGTGCAGGCGGGCGGCGGCATCCAGCTGGAGCTCGCGTCCGGGCCGCGGCAGGTCGTCGTCACCGCACAGCCCAACCTCGTCGACATCACCACGACCGAGGTGGTCGGGTCGCGGCTCACCGTCGACACGACGAGCGGCTTCGTCAGCCCCCAGGGCATCGTCGTGAAGATCAGCACCCCACGGCTGACCGGCATCGAGCTGTCCGGAGGCGCGAGCGCATCGGGGACCGTGGGCAGCGCGGGCACCCTCACCGTGCGGCTGTCGGGTGGGGCGCGCACGACGGTGTCCGGCTCGGCCGCAGCCCTGGACCTGCAGGCCAGCGGCGGCGCGATCCCCGCCTTGGGCGACCTTCGCGCCACGAACGCGACGGTCGACCTCAGCGGCGGCGTCGTGGCCACCCTCGACGTGATGCGCTCCGTCAAGGGCTCGGCGTCGGGAGGGGTCGTCCTCACCCTGGTCCGCAAGCCCGCCACCACGGCCGTCGAGACCTCCGGCGGCGCGGTGGTGCGCACCCAGTGACCCAGCCCGTGGACGACAGTACGTACGACCGTGCGGACGACAGCACGGACGACAGGGCGGACGACAGCCTCGACGCCCACCGCGCGGCTGACGTCGTCGACGTCTTCGTCTACGTGGTCGTGCTCAACCTCTTCATCGAGTACCTCCCAGCCGTGCTGAGCGAGACGTTCACCCTCTCGCTGCTCACGGCCGTTCTGCTCAAGGTCATCCTCGAGGTCGTCGTCGCGATGAAGAAGCGGGTCAGGGCGCGCTACCGCCGCGCCTCGGGCCCCGCCGGCAAGGTCGTCGCGGCCGCGCTGCTCTGGGTGGTCCTCTTCGGCAGCAAGTTCGTGGTCCTGGAGGCGGTCGCCCTGGTCTTCGGTGACCGGGCGACCCTGGGCGGCTTCGCGTCGGTCACGCTCCTGGTGATCACCCTCCTGGTCTCCCGGGCCTTCGTCCGGCGCCTCCTCCGGACGACCGCGCCCGGCGACGGACGGCTCTGAGGGCCGGGCTCTTCCATGCCGCAGGCCGTCGCGCTAGTCGGGAAGGCAGCGCATCTCGAGGATGGTGTAGCCCAGGTCCTGAAGGCGGTCGATGATGCCGCGCAGGTGTGCCGTGTCGACGATCTCGCCGTAGAGGACGCTCCCGCGAGCGCCCACGGGCGCGGTGGACTCGCGCAGCTCCGGGAACGCCCACTGCGCGATGTCGGCCAGGCGTTCGGCAAGGATGAACTCGTAGCGCACGGTGGACCCCATCACTCCCTTGATGGCAGGTACCTCCATCCTCGCGACGGCAGGGGCCGGCTGCCTCACCCGCGCCGGGTGAGCGGTGGGACGACGATCACGCCGCGGTTGCGCCGAACCCGCTACACGCCGTGTGGGCCTTGGGTACCGTCGAGAGGACGGGGGCCTGCTGGAGCCGGCGGAGTCCCCACAGTGCTGGAGGTATCCATGCGACGGATCGGACGCGCACGGACACACCGGGCCCGGCCGGCGACGACGGTGATGTCGTCATGCCCACCGCCGACCGGTGAGGAGCCCGACGCGGCGGTAGCCGCCTTTGGCGAGAGCCCTGTCGGACGACGGCTTCCGGGCGGGCGACCATGACGGCAGCCCCCGGCGTGGTCGTGGCGCCCAAGCAGCGCAAGCCCGCGGTCACGGCCCGGACGGTCCGCAGGGCCGCGATGCCGGCGCCGTGGCCGCTGGAGACCGCGACGGAGCGCGACGCCGGGACGGTGGTCCTCGTCGCCGGGTCGGCGGGCACCGGCAAGACGACGCTGCTCGCGACATGGGCCGACGAGCTCGAGGCGCGTGGGGACGCCGTGGGGTGGGCCAGCCTCGACCGGGAGGACGACGACCCGGCCGTGCTCGCCGAGAGCGTGGTGGAGGTGGTCCACGTCGCACTCGGCGCGCCGCCCGAGGCCTCCCCGACAGGCCGCAACCGCGGCCCGACCGAGCCTCGCGTCCTGGTGGACGGCGTCGTCCGAGTCGTCGCCGCCGAGCCCCGACCGGTGTGGCTCCTTCTCGACGACGCGCACGTCGTGCGGTCGGCAGGCAGTCGCGCGCTCCTGGAGCGTCTGATCCGGTGGGCCCCGGCCAACCTGCACCTGGTCCTCGCCAGCAGGTCCGAACCCGACCTCCACCTCGCCAGGCTGCGCCTCGAGGAGCGTCTCGTCGAGGTGCGCGAGCCGCAGCTGCGGTTCTCCCTCGAGGAGACGGGTGAGCTGCTCTCGCTGCACGGCCTCGAGCTCGATGCCGCCCACGTGGGCCGGCTCCACGAGCTGGCCGAGGGCTGGCCGGCCGGGCTGGGCCTCGCGGCCGTGTCGCTGGCCCGCGGCCGGGACGCCGAGACGTTCCTGCGGGACTTCGCGCACAACGACCGGGCCATCTCCAGCTACCTCGTCGAGGAGGTGCTGTCCACGCTGGACCCCGAGGTGCGCGAGTTCCTCGCCACGACCTCCGTCCTGGACCGGGTCGACCCCGAGGCCGCCGCCGCCGTCTCGGGACGCCCGGACGCACGGGCGGTGCTGCTCGAGCTGTCCGCGGACAGTGCCATGGTCACGGCGGACCCCGGCGGCGCCGCCGCGCCGGAGGCGTTTCGCTACCACTCCCTGCTGCGCAGCCACCTCTCCGCGTTGCTCGCGTCCCGGGGGTCGGGCCAGCAGCGCCGGGCGCACCGCGCAGCTGCCCGGTGGTACCTCGACTCCGGCCTGCCGAGGCAGGCGCTGCACCACGCACGCGAGGCCGGGGACGACGTGCTCGCCTCGGAGGTGATCAGGCGCCAGGCGCTGCACCTGCTGACCGAGGGGCAGGCGGACGAGGTCAGCCGGACCGTCGCCGACCTCGCCACCGACGACCCGCTCGTCACCGGGCTCGGGGCGCTCGCGCTGGGCGAGCTGTCAGACCCACGAGCCGCCCGTGAGGCCCTGGAGCGCCTGAACGAGCGCGAGCCGTCCCCCGAGACGCAGGGAACCGTCGTCCTCGAGAACGCCGCCGGCGGAGGCGCTCCACCACTGCAGGACGTGATGCACCTGGGCGGCCGGATGCTCGCCCTCATCTCGAGCTCGCCCGGTGCGCAAGGCGATTCGGCCACGACGCTGGGGGCATCCGCTCCGGGGGGCTCGCTGGGGTCTGCAGGCAGCAGGGACCGCGTCCCAGCCGTCACCACAGCCCGCCGGCGGCGGAACGGCCGCATCGCCCGGAGTGACCCGCTGAGCCACCATGCCCTCGACCTCTGGCTCCTGGCCGGTCTCACTGACGGGGGCGAGCTCCTCGCGGCCGGCCGGTTCGACGAGGCATCCCAGGCCTTCCACGACGTGCTGGACACGGCACGGCTGACCGGCCACACGCTCGTGGCCCTGCAGGCGATGAGCGGGCTCGCGTCCGTGTGTGCCGGCGCCGAGGACCTGCAGGGGATGGACCTGTGGTCGGGCCGGGCACTGCGCGCCGCGGAAGGCACCACGTGGCAAGACTCCCCGCGCCTGCTCCCCGCCTTCGTGCTGGGCGCCTGGGCCGCATACGGCCGCATGGACGACGAGAACGCGCGCCGGCGCAACGAGGTGGCGCGCGCGCTGCTCGCCGAGTCGACGTCGAGGCTCGACCAGGCCCCAGGGCCGGACGAGGGGTCTCCCCGTCAGCGCGGCATCGCCCAGCTGAGGCGGCTGAGCGGCCTGCTCGACGCGCACCTCACCCTCGCCGCCGACCGGAGTCCGAGCTCGTCGTACGCCGTCGCCCGGGGCGTGCTGGCCCAGGTGCGCGTCATCGCGGCGCAGTCCCTGACCGGACGCATGGCCGTCAACGAGGTCGTCTCGATCCACGAGCTGCTCCTGCGTGCCGGCTGTGCCCGGATGGCTCCCGAGGTCGAGGACCTGGGCGGGCGCCTGGGCATCGCCTCCGGGCGCCTGGGGGTCATGACGGCCCTGCGGCTGTTCCACGAGGGGGACGACGAGGCCGCCGGTGAGCTGGTGCACGCCTTCCTGTCGGAGCCGGGGACCGCGGCCTCGTGGCGCGATGTCGTCAAGGCGCAGCTGATGGCCGCGGTGCTCGCACACCGCCGGGACCAGCCCTGGCGGGCGCAGGAGCTGCTCGTCGCGGCGATGGAACGGTCGGCACCGGAACGGGCCGTGCGCCTCATGGTCGACACCGTGCCGGGCGTGGCGGCGCTGCTGGTGGCCAACGCCGGACGCTTCGGGCTGCTCGAGCCGTTCGCCACCGAGCTGCTGGCGCACGTGGCTGACGTGCACCCGCTGACGACCGTCCGGCGTGAGGGACGACTCACGTCGCGTGAGCTGTCGCTGCTGCGTGAGCTGCCGTCGCTGCTGACGATCAAGGAGATCGCGGCCGCCCGTTCCGTGAGTGCCAACACCGTCAAGACCCAGCTGCGGTCGATCTTCGACAAGCTCGGCGTCTCGTCGCGGCGAGACGCCGTGGCGGCCGGCCGCCGCTTGGGCCTCCTCTGAATCGCCGGTCCGAATCCGTCACCGGATGGACCCTCACCCCCGGAGGGTGACTCGTCCGGCACGGAGCCTCGCGACTCACCGTAGCGCGATCGCCAGCAGGTCCCGGGCCGGCGCGGACAGGCGTTGGTCGGCGCGCCACACTCCGCGCAGGGGTCGACGCAGGTCCAGCGGGTGCGGGACGGCCACGAGCCGGCCGGTCTCGAGCTCGCCCCGGATCGACAGCTCGGAGACGACGGCTGGTCCGACCCCCGCCATCACGGCGCCGAGCAGGGCCGTCGTCGACGTCGCCTCGAGAGCGACCCGGGGCTCGTGACCCAGTGCGGCCTCGAAGGTGCCCCTGGTGCCGCTGCCGGCCTCGCGCAGCACCCACCGGGCCGCCGTCAGCTCGGCCACCTCGAGCGGCGCCTTCCGGCGTGCCCACGGGTGCGAGCGGGCCACCACGACGACGAGGCGGTCCCTGCCGACAGTCCGGCTGGCGAGCCCGGCCGGCAGGGACCTCGACTCGACGAAGCCGAGCTCGACCGCCCCGGACCTGACCGCCTCGGCGACGGACTCGCTGTTGACGACCTGCAGGACCGGACGGCACGCCGGCCGGGAGGCGTGCAGCTCCCCCAGCCATCGCGGCACCAGGTGCTCGGCGAGGGTGAGGCTCGCGGCGACGTGCAGGTTGGCCGAGCGGCTCTGGCTCAGCGCGCCCATGGCGGCCCGCATGGTGTCCACCGAGTCCAGCACCTCCCGGGCCCACGCGACCACGGCCTGCCCGTCGGTCGTGAGCGTCGCCCCTCGCGGCGAGCGCCGGACGACGGACAGCTGCCACCTGGCCTCGAACTCCCGGATCCGGGCACTGGCGGCCGGCTGGCTGATACCCCGCGTCCGTGCCGCTGCCGTGATGCTGCCGGCGTCGACGAGCGCGATGAGCAGACGCAGGGTGTCGAGCTCGATGTCACCGGACATGGCCGTCCTTCTCGTGTCGCCGTGCGGCCTCGGCCACCGCACTCACACCCCAGTCATAACCCACGCGGATGGCTCGCACCTCATCAGGCTCTTCTGACCGGTGCGCGGGCACCCGATCGTGGTTGCGTGCCCACCTCCCCGACCACCGACCCCACCGATCCCGCCGTCCCCGCCGTCCCTGCCGTCCCCGCCGTGCGCTCCCTCGGGCGAGCGGCCCCGACGCTGGTCACCGCCGTCGCGGCGGTCACGGTGACGGCGGTGAGCCGGTTCGTGCCCCTGCTCGGGCCCCTGCTGCTCGCGCTCCTGCTCGGGGCCGTCGTCGCCAACACCTCGTGGTCCGGCTCTCGCCTGCTCGAGGGGCACGCATCCGTGACGCGCCTGCTCCTGCGGCTCGGCATCGTGCTGGTGGGACTGCGCCTGCCGGTCGGCGACATCGCGGCGATCGGTCTGCGTGGCGTCGCGGTCGTGGTCGTCACCGTCTGCGTGACCTTCGCCGGCACGCGACTCGTCGGCAGGAGGCTGCGGCTGGACCCCGGCTTCGTGACCGTTCTCGCCACCGGCTTCTCCATCTGCGGCGCGGCGGCGATCGCAGCCGTCACCGACACGGTGCGGGTGCGTCAGCGCGACGTCGCGCTGGCCGTCGCCATGGTGACCCTCTTCGGCAGCGGCATGATCGTCGCCCTCCCGTGGCTCGCGCACACGTTCGGGCTGTCCCAGGAGCAGGCGGCCATCTGGGCCGGCGCGAGCATCCACGAGGTGGCCCAGGTCGTGGCCGCCGCGTCGCTCGTGGGCACCGGGGCCGTGGCGGTGGCCACCACGGTCAAGCTGGGCCGGGTGGCCCTGCTGGCCCCGACGTACGCGCTGGCCGCCAGGGGCACTCGCGACGCCGGACGGTCGGTGCCGCTCGTCCCCTGGTTCCTCGCCGGGTTCGTCGCCGCGGTGGTCCTGCGGTCGACGGGCCTCGTGCCCGCCGGCGGCCGTGCCGCGGCCGATCTGGCGACGAACGTGCTGCTGGCCGCGGGCATGTTCGGGCTGGGGCTCGGGTTCCGGCTCCGTGACCTCTGGCCGGTGCCGCCCAGGGCCCTCGCCCTGGCGCTGGCGTCGACCGTCATCGCAGCCACCGTGTCCCTGTCGCTCGTCCTCGGCCTCTACAACTGAGAGGGCGTGTGCCGAGCGCTCACCACCGCGTCCCTGTCGTGCGTCCTCGCGCTCTACCCGGGATGGGGCGTATGCCGTGCGCTCACCACCGTGTCACCCGCGCTTCCCGTCGGGCACGCGCTCCGGCCGGGCCGCGCGCCCCGCGTCAGGGGGCGCGCCCCGGGTGAACCCCGCGGGCCGGCTCAGCCCGCGTTCTGCACCTCGAGCTCCCCGGCGGCATACCTGCTCCGGAGCACCTTCTTGTCGAACTTGCCGACGCTCGTCTTGGGCACCTCGTCGATGAGGGCCCACCGCTCGGGGACCTGCCAGTGGGCGACCCGCCCCTCGAGGAACTCACGCAGCTGCTCGACCGTGACGTCCGAGTCGGGCTTGAGCACCACCGAGGCGAGCGGGCGCTCGCCCCACCGCTCGTCGGGCACGCCCACGACGGAGGCCTCCAGGACGTCCGGGTGGGCCATGATCGCGTTCTCGAGGTCGACCGAGCTGATCCACTCCCCACCCGACTTGATGACGTCCTTCGCGCGGTCGGTGAGCTCGAGGTAGCCGTCGGCGGAGAGCCGCCCGACGTCGCCCGTGCGCAGCCAGCCGTCGTCGAACTTCGCTGCCATCTCGTCCAGCTCGGCCTCGGGCTCGGTGCCGTTCGAGTAGTAGGCGCCGGTGATCCAGGGGCCGCGCACCTCCACCTCGCCGACGGCCTCGCCGTCGGAGGGGACGACGTCGCCGTCCGGTCCGACGAGCCGGGCCTCGACACCGCAGAGGATCCGGCCCTGCGAGGACTTGTAACGCCAGTACTCCTCGGAGCCGGGCTCGACCCGCGCCGGCGGCACCGCGAGCGACGCGACCGGTGAGGTCTCGGTCATCCCCCAGCCGTGGATGATGTCGATCCCGTGACGGTCCGCGAACGCGCGGATCATCGCCGGCGGCGCGGCCGACCCGCCGACCATGAGCATGCGGCACGATGACACGTCGGTCTCGTGCCCGTCGAGGTGGTGGAGCAGGTCGTTCCAGATCGTCGGGACGCCCGCCCCGCCGGTCACGCGCTCGGCGGCGATCATCGCCGACAGCGGCTCTGCCTGCAGGAAGCGGTCCGGCATGATGAGGCTCGCCCCGGTCACCATGGCGCTGTAGGGATAGCCCCAGGCGTTGGCGTGGAAGAGCGGCACGACGATGAGGAACCGGTCGGCCTGGGTGATCCCCAGCGAGGACGCGACGCCCATCGCGTGGAGGTAGTTGCTCCGGTGGGAGTAGACGACGCCCTTGGGGTGACCGGTCGTGCCGGAGGTGTAGCACATCGACGAGGCGTCGTCCTCGGACAGCCCCTCGGGCCAGTCGAAGCTCGTCGGCTCGCCCTCGATGAGCTCGGCGAAGTCGTGCACGCCCTCGGCGTGCTCGGCGAGGGCCGCCCTCGTGGCGTCGTCCACGGCACCGTTGAGGACGACGTGCCGCACGTCCGGCAGGTGCGGGAGCAGCCGGGAGAACGCCTCGGCGAGCGTGTTGTCGACGATGACCACCTGGCTACCGCCGTGCCGGGCCACGTAGACCAGCTGCTCGGGGAAGAGCCGGATGTTGAGCGCGTGCAGGACGGCGCCCATCGACGGCACCGCGAGGTAGGCCATGAGGTGCTCGGCGTTGTTCCACATGAAGGTGCCCACGCGCTGGTCCCCGGTGATGCCGAGGCCACGGAGGGCGTGGGCCAGCTGGGCCGCCTGCCGGCCGAGCTCGCGGTAGCTGGTGCGGCGGGCGCCGTCGCCCGTCCAGGTGACCACCTCGCTGTCGCCGTGCATCGTCGTGCCGAAGCGCAGGAGCGACGAGATGAGCAGAGGTGCGGTCTGCATGGTGCTCTTCATGTCCTGAGACTGCCACCAGCGACGCGGAGCCGCACCCCGTTCCGGACGGCCACCGGGCGGCCCGCTGGGGCAGGCCGACGTGACCAACCTCTCGTATGGGGGCGCTTCCGGTGGGTAGTGGACAAATGACTGCCACACCTCACTGCTCGTGGTGCCGAGCCCCGAGCCGACGAGAACCATCGACGAGAACCATCGACGAGAACCCAGGTGCCCCATGACGTTGTCGCTGCCCGTGCTGCTCTTCATCTTCGCCGCGGCGGCCGCAGCCATCTGGATCGCCGGCGTGCAGCTGTCGAAGCAGACCGACGTGCTGTCGACGCGCCTGCACCTCGGGGCGGCCCTGGGCGGTCTGATCCTGCTCGCCATCGCCACGAACCTGCCCGAGATAGCGATCGTGGCGAGCGCAGCGCTCTCCGGCAACGTCGGCGTGGCCGTGGGGAACATCCTGGGCGGCATCGCGATCCAGACCGTGGTGCTCGTGGCGCTGGACGCCTTCGGCATCAGCGGCAGACGGCCGCTCACCTACCAGGCGGCCTCCCTGGTCCTCGTGCTGGAGGGGGTCCTCGTCGTGGCCGTGCTCGCGGTCGTCATCGCCGGCAGCCAGCTGCCTGCGAGCCTCATCTGGTGGCGGCTCACCCCGGCCCCGGTGCTGATCACCGTCCTGTGGGTCGTCGGCCTGCTGCTGCTCCAGCGTGCCGGCACGCACCTGCCCTGGCACGAGTCGGGTGAGGCCCCGGACAACCAGGGACCCCCGAAGGGCCACTCCCAGCAGAAGACGGAGCAGGACGCCTCCTCGAAGGGCATCAGCACCGCGAAGTCGGCCACCGTTTTCGGCGTCTCCGCCCTCGTCACGCTCGCAGCCGGAGTGGTCCTCGAGCGCAGCGGCGACGCCATCGCCGGGCACATCGGCCTCTCCGGGGTGCTCTTCGGCGCCACGGTGCTCGCCGCGGCCACGTCGCTCCCCGAGCTGTCGACCGGCCTGACGTCGGTGCGGCAGGGCGACTACCAGCTGGCCGTGAGCGACATCTTCGGCGGCAACGCGTTCCTGCCCGTGCTGTTCCTGCTCGCCACGCTGCTGTCCGGCAAGGCGGTCCTGCCGCATGCGCAGAACACCGACATCTACCTCACCGCCCTCGGGGTGCTGCTGACCGTCGTCTACGTCGTCGGACTGGTGTTCCGGCCGCAGCGCCGGCGGGCGCGTATGGGTGTCGACTCGACCGTCGTGCTGGTGCTCTATGCCCTGGGCGTGGCCGGCCTGTTCGCCGTCGCCGGCTCGTAGCCGACCTACCGGAGAGCCGACCTACCAGAAGGCGAGGATGAGGTCCTCGACCGCACCGCGCAGCCACTCGTGGAAGTCGGGGGTCCTGCCGAGGTGGTGGGCCAAGGCCCGGCGGGCGTTCGGCCCGCGGGCGTACGCGTGCAGCCCCACGCGTACGCCCGCGGTCGACCCAGCCGTGTGCCGTCGGTGCGGTCAGCGGGTGTGTGCGCCGACCTCGTAGCTCGTGTTCGTCGCCTCGAAGAAGTTGACGAGCTCGAGCGTGTCGTTGGCCGCGGCCATCCACTTCGCCGGGTTGCTGACGCCGTAGTGCGCCTCGAACCCGAGCTCCTCCAGCCGCCGGTCGGCGAGGTAGCGCACGTAGGTGTTGAGGTAGCTCGCGTTGAGCCCCAGGATCCCGCCCGGGAGCAGGTCGTGGTTGTAGCGCTCCTCCAGCTCGACCGCGTCGAGGATCATCTGCCGGATCTCGTCGGCGAACTCGGCCGTCTGCAGCTCCGGGTTCTCCTCGAGGACCGTGAGGACGAGGTTGATCCCGAACTTCAGGTGCAGGCTCTCGTCGCGCACCACCCAGTCGATGAGCGAGCCGAAGTTGCGCAGCAGGTTCCGCTGCCGGAAGCTCAGCGCGACCATGAACCCGCTGTAGAACCAGATGCCCTCGAGGATCACGTTGTACGCGACGAGGTTGCGCACGAAGTCGCGCTTGCCCTCCACCGTGGTGATGTCGAGCGTCTGCTCGGTCATCCGGCCGAGGTAGCGCAGCTCGAACGCCTCCTTGGCGGCCATCGACGGCGTCTCGACGTGGGCGGCATACGCGGCCTGCCGGTCGATCGGGAACGTCTCGAGGACGTACTCGAAGGCGACGCAGTGGTTGGCCTCCTCCCACATCTGCTTGGCGAGGTAGAGGTGCGCCTCAGGGGCGTTCACGTAGGGGTAGACGCCGAAGGCGAGGGCCTTGTTGACGAGCAGCTCGTTGGGGTTGAAGTAGCTCATCAGGAAGGTGACCGCGTGCTTCTCCTCGTCGGTCATCCGGGCGAAGTCGGCGAGGTCCTCGCCGAGCTGCACCTCGTGCGGGAACCACGTGTTGGCCACGGCCTGCTCGTAGAGCCCGTAGGCCCACGGGTAGCGGATCGGCTTGAGCAGCAGGCCTTCTGCGAGCCCGGTGCCGAGGATGGTGGGGTTCTGGTAGTGGCTCACTGGCAGGCCTCGCAGTTCAGTCGCTCCTGGGGGTCGGTCGGGCACACGAGCTCGGACTCCACGGGAGCCAGCTCCAGCGACTCCGCGAGCGCCTTCGTGACGGTGGGCGTCATCGTCACGGCGGGCGCCGCGGGCGCCGGTGGTGGAGGCGACCCCACTGCCGGGGCCGGTCGGGCGAAGCCGAAGCCTCCGCCCGAGCGTCCCGTGGCGGTCGCCTTGTTGACCCGCACCGTCGACTGCTCGGCGGTGTGCCGCGGCTTCACATGCAGGTAGTAGGTGGTCTTGACGCCCATCCGCCAGGCGGCGGCGTAGATCTGCGCCATCTCGGCGACGTCGCGGGTCTCGAGGTACATGTTGCGGCTGATCGCCTGGTCGACCCACTTCTGCGCGCGGGCCGCGACGTGCAGGAACGCGTACGGCGACAGCTGGAACGACGTGCGGTAGGCCTCGCGCACCGGCGCCGGGATGGCCTCGATCGACTGCACGTCGCCCTGCGAGCGCAGCAGCTCCTCGCGCACGTGCTCCCACAGCCCGAGCTGCTTGAGCGTCGCGACGAGGTTGCGGTTGACCTCGAGGAACTTCCCGGAGCTCGTCGTGCGGCTGAACAGCTGGGAGAACTGCGGGTCGAGACCCGGGGTCGTGCCGGCGACCAGCCCGATCGAGGCGGTCGGGGCGACCGCCATGAGCGTCGCATTGCGCATGCCGCCGGCGACCTTCTCGCGCAGGCGATCCCAGTCGAGTCGTGACGTCCGGTCGACCTCGACGCCGACACCACGGTCGGCCTCCAGGTCGTCGATCGTGTCGAGGGGGACCCGCCCTCGCGACCACCCCGACCCCGCGAAGTTGGGGTAGCTCCCCCGGCTGCGGGCGAGCTCGGCGCTCTCGTCGATGGCGGTGTGGCTGATGAACTCGCTGAGACGGTCGACCAGCTCGAGGGACGCCTCGCCGCCGTAGGTGATGCCGAGGCGCTCGACCACGTCGGTGAAGCCCATCATGCCGAGGCCGATCGCGCGGTTGACCTCGTTGGACTGCTCGGACTCGGCCACCGATGAGAGCGTGATGTCGATGAGGTTGTCGAGCTGGCGGACGGCCGTGCGGACCGTCGCCTCGAGGCGCGGCCAGTCGATGACGGCGTCGAGGTCGGGCGCCCCACCGGGGCGCACGGAGCCGTCGGAGGCGTCGGCGAGCACGTCGGCGCGCAGGTGGCGCGCGAGGTTGACCGACGCGAGGTTGCAGACGGCCGTGTTGTCCCGGTCCTGCGGGAGGGTGATCTCGGTGCAGAGGTTCGACAGGTGGATCGTGCCCGTGTTGTCGTTGAGCGCCCGCAGGTTGATCGTGTCCTTCCACGTCAGCCACGGGTGCGAGGCCGTCTGCAGCGCGACGAGGATGGCGGTGAACTGCTCACGCGCCCGGACCGTGCGGAACGTCCGCAGCCGCCCCTGCTCGGCCAGCTCGACGTACTCGGCGTAGCGGCGGCTGAACGCGGCACCGGTCAGCTCGACCAGGTCCGGCGTCTCGAGCGGGTCGAAGAGGTACCACGTCTCGTCCCGCTCCACGCGGCGCATGAACTCGTCGGAGATCCACACGGCGGTGTTGGCGGTGCGGGTGCGCCGGTAGGGGTCGCCGGCCTGCTGGCGCAGGTCGAGGAACTGCGGGAAGTCCAGGTGCCAGTTCTCCATGTAGAAGCACAGCGCCCCGAACTTCTTGCCGCCGCGCGAGATGGCCCGCAGCGTCGAGTCGATGGTGTGCATGAACGGGATCGGCCCGGTGGAGGTGGTGTTGTTGCTGCGGATCGGTGACCCCTCGGCGCGCAGCTTGGTCACCGACAGCCCGATGCCGCCGGTGCCCTTGGTGATCCACATGACGTCGCGCACGCTCTTGGCGATGTGCTCGATGTCGTCCTCCATCTGCATGACGAAGCAGTTGGACAGCTGCGGCTGTGGGGTGCCCGCGTTGACGAGCGTCGAGCCGGCCGGGAGGTACTCCAGGCGCGCCATGGCCCGGTAGAAGCGGATGGCCGAGGCTGTCGCGTCGTCCTCGTTGAGGGACAGGCCCATCGCGACACGCATCCAGAAGTACTGCGGCACCTCCACGTCCGTGCCGCCCGGGCCGCTGAGCAGGTAGCGGTTGCGCATGGTGACGACGCCGATGTAGGTGAGCAGCTCGTCGTGCTCGGGGTCGAGCTCGTCGGCGAGGCGCTCGAGGTCGAAGCCCGTGGCCAGGCGCCGGTCGAGCGACCCGGCCTCCACGGCGTCGCGGACGTAGCCGGGGAACCTCGCCCGGTGGAGCAGCGTCAGCTCGCGCGGCGTCTCGTAGCCACCGAGCACCCGCTTGTAGAGGGTCTTGAGCAGCAGGCGGGCCGCGACGCGGTCGAACGCCGGGTCGTCCTTGACGTTCTGGACGGCGACCTGGATGGCGGCCTGGTCGAGCTGCTCGGTCGTGATCCCGTCGAAGAGGGTGATCGCCAGCTCGGAGGCGATCTGGACGGTCAGACCGACGGCGTTCTCCAGGCCCTCCGTGGCGCGCTCGACGGCGCGGTTGATCCGGTCGGCGTCGAAGGGCTCCCGCGAGCCGTCGCGCTTGGTGACCGACACCCGTGCGGGCGCGGGCGAGCTCGTGGGTGCGGTGCCGGCCGGCGTGCCCGCGTCGTGTGCGCCGGGCGCGGGCTGGCTGCTGCCCGCCCGGTCGGTGGTGTCGTGCAGTGGGGTGTTCACGGCTGTCTCCTCGCAGCGTGGGCGACGGTCCGCCCGGCGTGAGGAGTGCAGGGAACGACGGCTGCGCCACGATGCGACCCGCTGGCGAGCAGCGCATCGGTCGACATCGGTCAACCGTTGTCCACGAGCCCTCCCTCGGGGCCTGACGGACCACCGCGTGAGGTCTCACGCGGTGCGCTGGCAGGTCTTCGGACTCGCGGGCGTGCACACCGCCCGATCTGCTCGGACGGTCCGTCTCCTACTGGTCGCCGCTTCCCGGGCCCGGGGGCCCAGTGCTCTTGACGACGGTCGTTCCCACTCACCGCTGCGGGGCAGTCCCGGACTCTCACCGGGTTCCCTCTTGCGACGACGTCTCTGGCTGAGGCGTCGAACCAGCTGCGGGACAGACACTATCCCTAGTGGCGCACTTGGCCATGAACCCCACATCTTGCGCGTGTCGGATCGGGCCGCGGCCGGAGCCGCGCGACACCCGCCGCGTCGAAGCGCCCGTGGATCTCGCCGTCGCTCACGTAGCGGGACGAGCTGCACCGGGAACAGACTGGATCATGTTCATCGACACCGTGCCCGAGGAAGCCGCGGGCGGCGAGCTCGCCGAGTACTACCGACAGCAGCGCGACTCGTGGGGCTTCCTGCCCAACTACGCGTTCGCCTTCGCCACCCGCCCCGACGTGGCCCGGGCGTGGGGCGGCCTCAACACCACCATCCGCAACGGGATGGACCGTCGGCTCTTCGAGCTGGCCACCATCGCGGCCGCTCGAGCGCTTCGCTCCACGTACTGCACCGCCGCCCACTCGAAGTTCCTGCGGGACGTGTGCGGTGACGAGGAGTCGCTGGAGGCGATCGCCCGTGAGCCGGACGGCGCGTCACTGGGCGCCCTGGACCGCGCGGTGTTCCGGTTCGCAGCCAAGGTGGCGACCGACGCCCCGTCCGTCGAGCAGTCCGACGTCGACGAGCTGCGCGAGCTCGGGCTCACGGACCGCGACGTCGCCGACATCGTGTTCGCGGCGGCAGCCCGGTCGTTCTTCACCCGGGTCCTCGACGGGCTCGGTGCGCAGCTGGACGCGCAGACGGCTGCGGAGTTCGCGCCGGGGCTGCTCGACTCCATGGTCGTGGGGCGGCCCGCAGCGACAGGGTGAGCCGGGCCGTCAGGACCTACCGGGACGGGCGCGCCGCGGCGCGCCGGGTC
>NZ_BAAAPU010000008.1:0-55039 GCF_039531305.1 Terrabacter lapilli | reverse complement strand
ACCCAGCAGGAGGTAGCCCAGGATCACCGACACGACCGGGATCACGTAGGTCACGAGGGAGCCGACCTGCTGGCCCACCGCGCGCACCACATCGAACTGCAGCAGGTAGGCGACGCCGGTGCCCAGGACGCCGAGCGTCAGGAGGGAGAGCACCGGCTGCGCCCAGCCACCCGTGCCACCGGCGACCGCCGACCACGGCGCCGCGAAGGTGCTGCGGTGCAGGACCCACCAGGTGAGGAGGACGACGAGCATCTGCGCGGAGGCGACGAGGAGCAGGGCCGCGGGCAGCTGCAGCCCGCCGAGGTCCTCCCTGGCGAGATGCTTGCGTACCCAGGTCCAGCCGATGCCGTAGGAGGCGCCGGCAACGAGGGTGAAGGCGAAGCCCAGCAGGTCCGGTCGTCCGGCTGCCTGCCACGGCTGCGCGATGACGAGCACGCCGAGGAAACCGACGCCGACCGCGACGACCTTGCGGCCCGGCAGCCGCTCCGCCGGCAGCAGCGCCGCGGTGGCCAGCACCGTCACCATCGGCGTCGTGGCGTTGCCGATGCCCGCCAGCGCGGAGGCGACTCGCTCCTCGCCGAGCGGGAACAGCGTGAACGGCAGGGAGGCCAGGAGCAGGCCCACGACGAGCAGGTGCGCCCACACCCGTCGCGACCGGGGCAGGCGGCCGCCGACGAGGTGCAGCAGCAGCGTTACCGTGACGGCGCCGAGGAGGATGCGGCCCGTGGCGATCTGGATCGGGGCGAACCAGCGCAGCGCGTACTTCATGAGCAGGAAGCTCGAGCCCCAGATCAGTGCCAGCGCGCCGAACTTGACCTGCCACGGCAGCGCCCGACGCTGCGTCGCGGTCCCACCCTGCGCGACGGTGGCCGGCGCGGCGACGATGTCAGGGGCGGTGTCAGGGGCGGTGTCAGGGGCGATGTCGGTGGGGCTGGGGACGACGGGATCGGGCACGGGCAAACCGTAGACCGGGCCACCGGCACCCGGTCCTGCATTTTCCGCACCGCGGCGTCCGCCTCGGGGGCGTCAGCCCCTGTCGGCCTCCCGGGCCCCGTCGAGCAGCTGGGCGAGGTGCAGCCCGCGCCGGTCGCGCAGGTCGGCGATCTGGGTGCGGCAGGAGAAGCCGTCGGCGAGCACGACGGCCTCCGGGGCGGCGTCGATCGCGGGCAGCAGGTTCTGGTCGGCGACCGCGAGCGACACGTCGTGGTGGCCGATCTCGACGCCGAAGTTGCCGGCGAGCCCGCAGCACCCCGCCAGCCTTGTGACGCGCGCGCCCGTGTCGGCCAGCAGGTCCGCGTCCGCCTTCCAGCCGAGGACGGCGTGGTGGTGGCAGTGCGGCTGGGCGATGATCTCGGTCCCGCTGAGGTCGGGCGGCGTCCAGCCGGGCGTCTCGGCGAGCAGCTCCGCGAGCGTGCGGACCTGGGACGACACCGCGACCGCGTCCTCGTCGCCGGGCAGCAGCTCGTGGACGTCCGAGCGCAGCACCGCAGTGCAGGACGGCTCGATGCCGACGATCGGCACCCCGGCGCGCGCATCGGGGGCCAGCGCCGCGACGGTTCGGCGCAGGATGGTCTTCGCGGAGTCGAGCTGCCCGGTGGTGATCCAGGTGAGCCCGCAGCACACCGAGCCGCTCGGCAGGCGTGGCTCGTATCCCGCGTCACGCAGCACGCGCACGGTCGCCTCGGCGACCTCCGGGGAGAAGGAGTCGGAGAACGAGTCGGCAAAGAGGACAACGGGTTTCAGGTCGGAGCGGCGCGGGGTGAAGGTGCGCCTGAAGGGCCGGTCCGGGAAGGCCGGGATGGAGCGGCGCCCGTCCACGCCGGCCAGCCAGAGCGCCGCCGGTCCGACGAGGGGCAGCGCCAGCGCGCGGTTGGCGACCTTGGGCATGCGGCCGGCGAGCCGTGCCCACATCGGCAGCCTGCCGAGCGTGTAGTGCGAGCGCGGCCGAAGGCGGCGCCGGTAGGTCTGGTGCAGCACCTCCGACTTGTAGGTGGCCATGTCGATGCCTGTGGGGCAGTCCGAGGCGCAGCCCTTGCACGAGAGGCACAGGTCGAGGGAGTCGTGGACCGAGGGGTGCGACCAGGCCAGCTCGCCCCGGACGACCTCCTGCAGGACACGGGCGCGGCCGCGGGTGGAGTCCTTCTCCTCGCGGGTGGCGAGGTACGACGGGCACATGACGCCGCCGGCCGCGGAGTTGTCGGCCCGGCACTTGCCGACCCCGGTGCAGCGGTGCACGGCCTGGGCCAGGTCGCCGTGGTCGTGGGGGTAGGCCATCGCCAGGTTGCGGACCGGGAAGCGGCCGGCCGGTCGCACGTCCGCGTCGACCGGGTCGGGGTCGACGAGCACGCCGGGGTTGAGCAGGTTGCCCGGGTCGAAGGCGTGCTTGATCCCGCCGAAGAGCGAGATCGCGTCTGCGGAGTACATGTGCGGCAGCAGCTCGGAGCGGGCCCGTCCGTCGCCGTGCTCCCCGGACAGTGACCCACCGAACCCGCCCACCAGCCGGGCGGACTCGGTGAGGAACTCGCGCATGACCCTCGTGCCGTCCGGCTGGTCGAGCGGCAGGTCGAGCCGCACGTGCATGCACCCGTCGCCGAAGTGGCCGAACGGAGCCGACGTCATCCCGTAGGAGCCGACGAGCTCGTCGAACGCGGCGAGGTACTCCCCCAGACGGTCCGGCGGCACCGCAGCGTCCTCCCACCCGGGCCACGCCGGCTTGCCCGACGGCGCGCGACCGGCGAGGCCGGCGCCGTCCTCACGGATGCGCCACAGTCGTGCCTGCACGACGGGGTCCTCGACGACCTCGGCGTCGTCGGCGAGTCCCTCCCCCGCCAGCCGCAGGGCACGGGCCGCGACCTCGGCGAGCTCCTCGCCGGCGAACTCCACGAACAGCCAGGCCCGCCCACGCGGCAGGGGCGGGATGGCGTCGGGTCCGCGGCGGGCGCGCAGCACGTCGATGAGCCGCGAGTCGAGGCCCTCGCACGACGTCGGGCCGTGCGCGACGACGGCCGGCGCGGCGCGCCCTGCGGTGACGATGTCGGGGAAGCCGAGCACGACGACGACCCGCACGGGAGCGTCGACGACGAGCTTCACGGTGGCCTGCGTGATGACCCCGAGCGTCCCCTCCGAGCCGACGAGCGCCTGGGTCAGGTCGAAGCGCTCCGGCAGCAGGTGGTGCGCTGCGTAGCCGGAGACCTGGCGGCCGAACCGGTCGAACTCGGTGCGCGCCGTCGACAGGTGCCGCGACATCACGGCACGCACCCCGGAGACCACGTCGTCGGCACCGCGGGCGAACGGCACACCTCCCTCGTCGTAGCCGGTGGTGAGGGTCTGGCCGGCCGCCGTCAGCAGCTCGAGCCCGGCGACGTTGTCGGAGGTGCGGCCGTACGCGAGCGAGCGCGACCCGCACGCGTTGTTGCCGATCATCCCGCCGATCGTGCAGCGCGGGTGCGTGGACGGGTCGGGGCCGAAGCGTATGCCGTGTGGCGCGGCCGCCTTCTGCAGCACCGCGTGGACGGTGCCCGGCTCCACCACGGCCGTACGCGTCTCGGGGTCGACCGAGAGGACGCGGCCCAGGTGCCGGGAGAAGTCGAGGACCACGCCCCGCCCGACCGCGTTGCCGGCCACCGACGTGCCGGCTCCGCGCGAGGTGACCGGGATGCCGGTCTCGCGGGCCACGGCCAGGGTGGCCGCCACCTCGTCGACGTGGCGCGGGCGGACGACCGCGAGCGGGGGGATGCGGTAGAGGGAGGCGTCGGACGAGTACATGCCGCGGGTGCCGGCGTCGGCGCGCACCTCGAGCCCGGCGCGTTCCAGCGCCCCCACCACATCAGCCACGTCCACCATGCGTAACATGTTACTCATGGTCCAGCTCGCGCTCCCCGACGGCGCACCCTCACTGGCGGAAGCCGTCGTGGGCGCCGTCCGGTCGGGCATCACCGCGGGAGAGCTCCTCCCCGACGAGACCTACTCCGTCTACCAGCTGGCGGACCTCCTCGGCGTCTCGCGCAGCCCGGTGCGCGAGGCCCTCCTGCGCCTGGCCGAGGCGGGGCTGGTCCGGATCGACCGCAACCGAGGGTTCCGGGTGCTCACCCCGCTGGCGCACGACATCGAGGAGATCTTCGACATCCGCCTCGCCCTCGAGCCGATCGCGGCCCGACGCGCTGCGGAGCACGCCACCGACGACCAGCGCGCGGAGGTCCGCGACGCCTTCGAGGCGATGCGCGCGGCGACGGACGACGAGGCGAGGTTCTGGGTGGCCGACCACGCCGTCCACGACTCGCTGCTGCGCGCCGGGGGCAACCAGCGCGCCGCCACGATCATCGAGCGGCTGCGCGCCACGACCGCCCTGCTCGGACCGCCCACGACGACGGCCGGGCGCACCCTGGCCGAGATCCGCGATGAGCACGAGCCGATCATCACCGCGATCCTGCGGCGCGACGGCGACGCAGCGGAGCAGGCCATGCGTCAGCACCTCGAGCACACCGGCCGCCTGCTGGCCCGGAGCCTGGCCGGGCGCCCCGCGACCACCCCGTCTTCCGCCGAGCCCTGACCGTCCTCGCCGCTCCCCCGGAGGCCGCCCTGCCGTCTCACACACTGCACGGGCGAGCGCCCGCGCCGCCGTCTGGGGCACCCTTGGGACCGGCCTGAACCGAGCAGCACCCAGCCGGCGACCGACCAACACCCGACCAGCACCCGACCAGCAACCGATCGCAACCAACGAGCACGGGCCTCCCGCAGCAGGCGAGGACCCTGAGGAGACAAAACGTGAAGGTACTCCTGCTGGAGAACGTCCACCCCGTCGCAGCGGAGGCGTTCCGCCGTCACGGCTTCGACGTCGAGGTCCGGCCCGGGTCGCTGGGCGAGGCGGATCTCATCGAGGCGCTGGCCGGAGTCTCCGTGCTCGGGATCCGGTCCAACACCAAGGTCACCCGCGCGGTCCTCGACGCGGCTGCCCACCTGCGCGCCATCGGCTGCTTCTGCATCGGCACGAACCAGGTCGACCTCGGCCACGCGACCGACCGTGGCATCGCCGTCTTCAACGCCCCGTTCTCCAACACGCGCAGCGTCGTCGAGCTCGTCATCGGCGAGATCCTCGCCCTGGCCCGGCGGCTCCCGGAGAAGACGCAACGCATGCACGACGGGGTCTGGGACAAGTCCGCCAAGGGCAGCTACGAGACCCGCGGCCGGACCCTCGGCATCGTCGGCTACGGCAACATCGGCACCCAGCTGTCCAACGTCGCCGAGGCCATCGGCATGCGCGTCGTCTTCTACGACACCGCAGACCGCCTGGCGCACGGCAACGCCCGCCGCATGGGCTCGCTCGAGGAGCTGCTCGAGGAGTCCGACGTCGTCAGCCTCCACGTCGACGGGCGCCCCGGGAACGCCGGCCTCTTCGGTCCCGAGCAGTTCGCCCGGATGAAGCGCGGCTCGGTGTTCATCAACGCCTCGCGCGGCATGGTGGTCGACGACCTGGCCCTGCGCGAGCACATCCTCAGCGGCCACCTCTCGGGTGCCGCGATCGACGTCTTCCCCGTCGAGCCCAAGGCGCAGGGCGACCTCTTCGAGTCGCCGCTGCGCGGCCTGGACAACGTCATCCTCACGCCGCACGTCGGCGGGTCGACCGAGGAGGCCCAGGAGGAGATCGGCACGTTCGTCGCGACGAAGCTGACGGCATACATCGCGACGGGGGCGACGGCCCTGTCGGTCAACCTCCCCGACGTGGCGCCGGCGCCCCCCGAGGGCGGCTTCCGGATGGCTCTGCTGCACCGCAACGTCCCCGGCGTGCTGGCCGCCATCAACAACACGCTCGCGTCGGCGGGGGCCAACATCGTCGGCCAGTCGCTCGCCACGCGGGGTGAGCACGGCTACGTCGTGACCGACACCGACGTGCCCCTGGCGCCCGAGACGCTCGAGTCGCTGCGCCACGTCGCGGAGGCCGTTCACCTCGAGGCGTGGTACGGCCGCCCCGAGTGACCGACGGCGCGCCGGCGGCATGCCCGCGCGCCGTCCCGGATATGCCGCACGGGCCTCGCCGTGGCGGCGCCCTGCTACCGCTCCCAGCGACGCACCTGCTTCTTGGCGAACTTCCTCCAGAGCGCGGCGAAGTCGGCCTCGGCCCGGTCGGCCCGCGCTTGCTCCAAGGCGTGCAGGCGTCCGAAGGTGAAGGCGTTCTCCCCGGCGAGGTGGGCCTGCATGCCCAGCTCGCGCAGCCGCTCCCGCGCGACGACGGTGTCCTGGTGGATCCCGAGGGTCTCCTGCACCTTCTTGGTGTCGGAGGCGAGCGACCGGGCGCGCTTGCGCAGCACCGGCACGGCCGACTCGGCGGCATACCTCAGCCGCTTGGCCTTCTTGCGGGCCTCGTGGAACGCGACGTCGCGATCTGCCCCGTCGACGGCGGCCTCGACGGCCTCGACGGCGCGACGGAGACGCTTCACGTCCCGCGCAAGCAGGCCGGGCATGACGTCGGCGGCCACGCGGTCGTCGTCGGCGACGAGCGGCGGGGAGGCGACCAGCTCCTCCAGGCAGTCGAGCAGCCGGACGTAGCGGTCGCTGTCCAGGGCGCGCTCGGCCGCCTCGCGGCCACTGGCGTAGGCGGCGCCGAGCTCCTCGTCGAGGCGCGTCTGCACCGATCCCACCACGAGCTCCGCCGGCTCGGCGGCGAGCACCTCGTGCAGGTGCTCGCGCAGGACCTGGGCGTCACGGGCCTGTGCGAACTCCTCCCCCAGCCAGCGCAGCTCCTCACGCACCGGGTCCGTCACCGTCGTGTCCAGCAGCGGCCTGAAGGTCGTCAGCGCCGAGCGCAGCCGCCGCGCGGCGATGCGCACGCGGTGCACGGCCTCCCGGCGCCCGGCCCGAACCCCGGCATCCTGGTCCAGCAGGCGCTCCAGGTGCTGCCCCAGCTGTGCGCTCAGCAGCTGCCGGACGGTCAGGTCGTCGGCGTCCGTGGACTCGAGCGGCGACGTCACGGCCGCCGGTTCGCCCAGGACGCGCGCGAGCTTCGAGCGGACGGCAGCCGTTGTGGCGCCGGCGTCCAGCAGCCGTCGCTCGACGGCATCGAGCAGCTCCGTGGAGCCGTCGACGAGCTCGACCTCCCACTCGCGCCACACCAGCTCCTCGCGGTCGTCGCCCAGGCGCTGGGCCTGCACGCTGTCGTCCGTGGCAAGCGCCAGGACCGAGCCGGCCGGGTCGTGGAGCGGGTACTCGCGCCGGTTCGTCCGCACGGTGGCGACGGGCTCGAGGGTCCGGCCTCGCGTGACCGAGCGGACTCTCGTGCCAAGGCTTTCCGGGACCTCGCGCTCATCGCCGAGCGGCTCGTGCAGCTCCGTTCGGGTGTCCCCGTGGGCCGGGAGCTTGAGGTGCCACCCCTCGTCAGCGCCGCCGGTCCGACGCCGCAGGGTCACTCCCCGGCGGGCGAGGTCGAGGCCGGACGTGTCGAAGTAGACGGCCTCCAGGCGGTGCTCGACGGGCTGGCCGACGGCGTCGACGCCTTCCGCCTCGGCGAGGTTCGGGAAGACCGTCGCCGCGTCGATGTCGTACTTGCGCTCGGTCTCGTCGTGGTGTGAAGCGCCCATGACCTGATCCTCGCTCAAGAACGGCCCCTGTGAGGTCGTCAGCGACAGACCGGCCCGACACGTCCACCTGACCAGCGGGAGCCGTCAGCGGGTCACGGCATGGGCAGGGCCGGCTGGCCGGCGAGGGCGGCATCCATGATCCGACGCCAGATCGGCGCAGCGAAGCAGGCGCCGGTCATCGCGGTGCAGCTCTTGCCGGCCATCGAGACGTCGAACATCCGCCGCGTCTGGTCCACCGGGTTGCCGACCCACACCGCGGTCGCCAGCTGCGGGGTGTAGCCGACGAACCACGACTGCGCGTTGCCGTCGGCGGTGCCGGTCTTGCCCGCCGACGGCCGGCCGGCGAGCTGGTTGAGGATGCCGGAGCCGTGGGTCATGTTGTACATCAGGTACTGCGTCGCCTGGCTCACGGCGCCGGCGTCGGCGACCCGTGCGCACGACGGGGGCGGCGCGAAGAGCACCGTGCCGCCCTGCGTGATGCTCGTGACGGGCCGGGTGCGGCACAGCACGCCCCCCGCGGCGATCGCGGCATACGCGTTCGCGAGCGTCTGCGGGGACACCTGCTGCGCGCCGAGGACGACCTGCGGCGGGTAGGTGCCGATGGGAGCGCCGCTCGCGTCGTGCATGCCGAACGCCGTCATCGTCTGGTGGATCGCGCAGACCCCGATCCTGATCGCGAGCGCCACGAAGGCGGTGTTGGTCGACTTGGCCGTGGCGGTCATCAGGGGCATGGTCCCGCCGCCCCAGGCCTCGTCGTTGTAGACCTTCCAGCTGCTGTAGAGGCCGCACGGCTGGGGGAACTGGCTGCGGCTGAAGGTCGCCGCCTGGTGGGGGCCCGCCGCGGGGGCGTCGACGGACGCGTTCGTGCCGAGCCCCTGCTCCATCGCGGTGACGAGCGAGAACGCCTTGGCCGTCGAGCCGAACTGGAACCCGCGCGACCCGCCGTAGGCGGTGTCGACCGAGTAGTCGACCTCCGTCTGCCCCGAGCTCGCCGAGGTGCCGTATGCCGTGTCCTGGCCGATCGCGAGCACGTTGCCGGTGCCGGGCTGGGTCACGTAGGCCGCTGCCGCGACTCCCAGCGCGTTGTTCGTCGGCGCGACGGCGCGCAGCGCGTCGTTGGCGTCCTTCTCGACGGACGGGTCGAGGGTCGTGTGGACCGTGAGGCCGCCGCGGAAGAGCAGGTCGTGCCGGGCCTGACGGGTGGGACCGAGCTCGGGCTGCTGCTCGAGCCAGCCGATCACGAAGGAGCAGAAGTAGGGGTAGCGCGAGGACGCGCACGTGGCGGGTGCATAGGTGACGTGCAGGTCGGCCGTGAGTGGCCTGCGCAGGGCCGCCCGCCACGCGGCGGTGGTGACGAGACCCAGCTCGTGCATGCGTCCGAGCACGACGTCGCGCCGGGCGAGCGCCTCCTCGGGGTGGCGGACCGGGTCGGTGGTGCTCGGGCTCTGCACGAGGCCCGCGAGGGTCGCCGCCTCGGGCAGGGTGAGCTCGCTGGCGTGCACGCCGAAGTAGTGCAGGGCGGCGGCCTCCACGCCGTAGGCTCCGTCGCCGTAGTAGGCGAGGTTGAGGTAGCCCTCTAGGATCTGGTCCTTGCTCCACGTGCGCTCGAGCCCCGCGGCGTACCGCAGCTCGGTCAGCTTGCGTGGGAGGGTCTTGGCGACTGCGGCGTCGGCCGCGGCGTTCCTGCCCTCGCGCAGGGCCTGGTCCTGCAGCGTCAGCTTGACGAACTGCTGCGTCAGCGTCGAGGCGCCCTCGCTCGCCGTCCCGGTGCGCACGTCGTCGATCACCGCCCGGGTCAGGCCGGTCAGGTCGATCGCGCCGTGGGTGTAGAAGCGGCTGTCCTCGATGGCGACCTGCGCCTCTCGCATGACCGGCGCGACCCGGCTCAGCGGGACGACACGACGGTCCTGGTCCTGCGGCGTGGCGATGACCGAGCCGTCGGCGGCCAGGATCTGTGAGCCCTGCTGCAGCTGCTGCACCGTGAAGGTGCTCGGCAGCGACATGAACGTGTCGTCCCCCACGGCCGTCAGCCGGCCCACGGCGATCACCGACGGCACGGAGAGGCCGGCGCCCAGCACGCCGAGCACGACGGCAGCCACCACGAAGGCGGCGAGGAGCGGCACGATCCGGTGCAGTCCCCGCCTGGGAGGAGCACTCACCACGCCTTCGACGGTAGGCACGGTCACTGGGCGCTGTCTGGGGTTCGGCTGGGCTGGACCCGGCCGATCCGGCATCCGGGCCAGAGTCCGCGGCGTGACGTGGGCCACCTAGCCTTGGGTCATGGATCTCGGCCTGGACTTCGGCACGACGCACACCGTGGTCGCCCACGCCGACCGGGGGAACTACCCGGTGGTGGCGTTCCTCGACGAGGACGGCGACGCGCGCGACCACTTCCCCTCCGTCGTCGCGGACGACGGGGGCACGCTGGTCTACGGCTTCGCGGCGCTCGAGGCTGCCCGACGCGGTATGCCGTCGTCCCGCTCCTTCAAGCGTCTGCTCGCCGAGCCACGCGTGACCGCCGACACGCTGATGCTCATCGGGGAGCGCGAGGTGCCGCTCTTCGGCGTGCTGACCGGGCTCTTCTCGGCGGTGCTCGAGGCCCTCCGGACGTCCTCGAGCATCGAGGGCCGGCTGGACGGGAGCACGCGGCCACGCGCCATGCTCGGCGTGCCGGCGCAGGCGGGGAGCGCGCAGCGGTTCCTCACGCTGGAGGCCTGCCGGCACGCCGGCTTCGAGGTGGCCGGGCTGGTCAACGAGCCGTCGGCCGCGAGCTTCGAGTTCGCCCACCGGCAGGCGCGCTCCATCACCTCCCGGCGCGACCTCGTCATCGTCTACGACCTCGGCGGCGGCACCTTCGACGCGTCGTTGCTGCGCCTCTCCGGGACCCGGCACGAGGTGCTCGACTCCTTCGGCGTCAACCGGCTCGGTGGCGACGACTTCGACGAGGCCCTCGCCGAGGCCGCCCTGCAGGTGGCGGGCCGCTCGCGCACGGAGCTGCCGGAGGCCTCGTGGGGGGCCCTGCTCGAGGACTGCCGGGAGGCCAAGGAGCGCATCGGCCCGCAGTCCCGGCGGGTCGTCGTGGAGGTGCCGGCGGCCGGTGCCGCGGCGTCGACCTCCGCGACCGTGCCCGTCGACGAGTTCTACGCGGCGGTCACCCCCCTGGTCGAGGCGACGACCGAGGCGATGGAGC
Source organism: Terrabacter lapilli (assembly GCF_039531305.1). Taxonomy (NCBI): domain Bacteria; kingdom Bacillati; phylum Actinomycetota; class Actinomycetes; order Micrococcales; family Intrasporangiaceae; genus Terrabacter; species Terrabacter lapilli. The sequence continues at coordinate 44,278 of NZ_BAAAPU010000008.1, read as the reverse complement.
CGCTCGTGCAGTCGCTGGGGTCCCCCGACAAGGACGGCGAGGAGCTCCAGGGCGTGGCCGGCATCTACATCGTCGGCGGCGCGAGCGGCCTGCCGCTGGTCCCCCGGATGCTGCGCTCACGGTTCGGCCGCCGCGTGCACCGCTCCCCGATGCCGAGCGCGTCGACGGCGGTCGGCCTGGCCATCGCCGCCGACCCCGACGGCGGGTTCTCGCTGCGCGACCGGCTCTCGCGCGGGTTCGGTGTCTTCCGGGAGCGCGAGGCCGGGGCCGCCGTGTCGTTCGACCCCGTGCTGGACCGCTCCCTCCGCACCGCCGAGGCGCTCGGCGAGACGGCGTCGCCCGAGCCGGTGGTGGTGACGCGTCGCTACCAGGCCGCCCACAACATCGGCTGGTTCCGCTTCGTCGAGTACTCGTCGGTCGACGACCAGGGCGAGCCCCGCGGCGACATCGCGCCGGTGGCCGAGATCGTCTTCCCCTTCGACCCACAGCTGCAGCAGGCGGTCGACGGGAGCACGGCCGGCACGGCAGCCACGGCCGGCACGGCGTCTGGACCGTCGCTCCTGCAGGACGCCCGCATCGTCCGCATGGACGCCGGCCCGCTGCTCGAGGAGCGCTACACCGTCGACCCGGCCGGCATCATCGAGCTGTCGCTGACGGACCTGACCACCGGTTACCGGCAGGAGCACGTCTTCCAGGTCTGAGCCGACGGGTGCCCGGACGGTCAGGTGAGCCGGACGGCGAGCATGCAGACGTCGTCGGCCCGGGTCGACTCGTCGAGGAGCTCCTGCTCGGCGATGCGGCAGAGGTCGTCGGCGGTGTCTGCGGTGCTGTCGGTCATGGCGCTCACCAGGGCGGAGAGCCCCTCGTCGAGCGACTGCGACCGGTTCTCGATGAGCCCGTCGCTGTAGAGCAGCAGGCCGCCCGGGCGCGTCAACGTGCGCTCCGCCCACGCGTACTCCGTCGAGGGGACAGCGCCGAGCACGAGACCTCCCGCGGAGTCCAGCAGCGTCGGGACGCCGGCACCTATCGCCAGCGGCGGTGGATGGCCGGCGTTCGCGTACGTCAGCTGCCCCGTCCTGAGGTCGAGCCGGGCGTAGAAGACGGTCGCCAGCGTGTCCGGCAGCAGGCGCCGTACGGCGCTGTTCGTCCGGGCGAGGACGGTGCTGGGGTCCGAGTCGTCGACGGCGTATGCGCGGAGGGCGTTGCGGACCTGCCCCATCGCCGAGGCCGAGCCGATGTCGTGGCCGACGACGTCGCCGATGACGAGGGCGAGGCGGTTCTCGTCGACGGGGAACGCGTCGTACCAGTCGCCGCCGACCTTCGCTCCTTCGGTGGCCGGCAGGTAGCGGACCGCGAGGTCCAGCCCGGGCAGTCTCGGCAGGGCCCCGGGCAGCACGGCCCGCTGGAGCGTCTCGGCGACGCTGTGGTCCCGGGCGAAACCCTCGACGTTCGCGAGGCCCGCGCTGAGCCGGCGACCGAGCTCCTCGACGACCTCGAGGTCGTTGCCGGCGAACGGGGTGCGGTCGCCGCTGCGGCCCACGAGCAGCAGACCCACGCGCTTGGCGTGGCTGGTGAGGGGCACGGTGATCAGGCTGTTGGCCGACAGCCCCTCCAGCACCCCGGCGAGGCGGGTACCCGGGGAGACCCATGCCCCGAGGGGGGCCTCCTGAGGGCGGAGCAGCTGCCCGGTCGGGGCCGCGAAGGCTGTCTCGAGGGTGACTCCCGGACCCACGACGCACTCGTCCCGCACCCCGAGCCCCTCGAGCAGCGGCCGGCACTCGGGCTGCACGAGCTCGGCGGCGACGACCGCGAGCCCTCCGCCCGGATCAGCGAGGACGACCGCCGAGAAGTCGCCCAGCGCCGGCACGACGAGGCCGGTCGCGTGCTGCAGCATCTGGCGCCGGTCATGGGTCGCCGCCACCACGGCACCGGCACGGAGCAGCAGGCTCAGCCGCTCCTCGACGCGCTCCGCCTGTGCCCGGGCCGCCTCGGCGGCCGCGTGCAGCCGCGTCCGCTCGGCCTCGGCCGCGCGCCGTTCCGACTGGTCGAGCACGAAGGTGATCCACTGGAGCGGCTCGTGGCCGATGACGGCGGCGCCGAGGAGGATCGGCACCCGGTGCCCGTCCGCGTGCAGGAGCTCCTTCTCGAACGGGCGGCACGAGCCGGTCGCGCGCAGCTGCTCGATGGCGTCGGCGTCGGCCGGCACCCACTCGGCCGGCGTCATCTCGGGCCAGCGGATGTGACCGGCCGCGAGGTCCTCGGGCGTGTAGCCCACCATGCGCAGGAAGGCCGAGTTGGCGTCGAAGATCCGGGTCTCGTCCGCCGTCACGATGCCCAGCACGTCGGCGTCGCGCAGGCGCCCGATGAGCTGGTCCCGTTCCCTCAGCGCCGCGGCCGTCCGCTTCTCCCGCGTCACGTCGTCGAACATCGCGTAGACCCGGCGAGGCAGCCCGTCCGGGCCGAAGCTGTCCGGGACCGCAGTGACCGACAGCCATCGCCGCTCCCCGGTCCGGCCGTGCCTGACACCCATCACCCGGGCGCGCACCGTGGTCCCGGTGCGCAACGCCACCATGGCCGGGTGCTCCGCGCCGGGGAAGGGACGGCCGTCCTCGCGCACGGCGTTCCAGCTCTCGCCGCTCGGGCTGAGACCGACGAGCTGCTCGGGATCGACACCGAGCATCTGCCCTGCGGCCGGGTTCGCGGCGGTGATCACACCCTCCGGGCCGTGGTAGACCACGCCCTGCAGCATCGTCCGGAACAGGCTCTGGTAGCGCTCCTGGGTCTCCCGCAGCTGGACGGTGAGCTGCTCGAGCCGCTGCTTGCCACGCACGTGGTCGGTGACGTCGGCGGCCTGGACGAGCACGCCGACCGGCGTCCCTCCGGCACCGCGCACGGGCTGGTAGACGAAGTCGACGAACAGCTCGTTCGGCGTCCCGGCGCTGTCGACGACCACGACTCGTGCCTCACTGCCGCGGTACGGCTCGCCGGTCCGCAGCACCTGGTCCAGCAGCTCGAAGTAGCCCTGGCCCTGCACCTCGGGCAGAGCTCCACGGATGGGCCTGCCCTCGACGTGCCGCCCGCCGACGAGCTGCCGGTAGGCCTCGTTGGCGAACTCGAACCGGTGGTCGGGGCCGCTGAGGTAGGCCACCGCGGTCGGCAGCTCGGACAGCAGCTCGCGCATCAGCTCCAGCCCGACTCCGGGACGGTTGTTCGATACGGGGACCAACGACACCTCTCACCAACGCGCAGCAGGCCCGACGGGCCTGCGGCCTGCCTCGTCCCTGTGGGTCCAGCCTCGCGCACGCGTGCGCGCACGTCCTCGAAATGATGATGGGACTGGTGCCGTCAGGACCCGACGGGTCGGGAGTGCGTCTCGTCCATGCGCCCAGCGACGAGCGCCTCGGAGAGTGCGGTCAGGGCGGCGACGACCCAGACGGAGGCGCGCAGGCCGAGGACGTCGGCGACCACCCAGCCCCAGGAGGGGGCGACCCTGCTCGCGCCCGTTCTGTCGAAGCTGCTGTGTCATCAGCCGGCCAGACCCAGCGAACGGAGACCGGTGTAGAGCGCGACGAAGACCAGGAGGGTCGCGAAGGCGATGGTGAGGTGTCGGGGGTTGGCTCGGCCGGCCAGCCGTCCGCCGACGAGGCTGCCCGCCACGGCGGCGGCGGTGAAGACGCCGATGAGGGTCCAGTCGAGGTGGGCGGCGCCTGAGCCGAGCCGGGCGGCGAGGGCGGTGGCGCTGTTGACGGCGATGACCAGCAGCGAGGTCCCGACGGCCACCGGCATCGGGAAGCCGAGGGCGAGCACGAGCGCTGGGACGAGGGCGAAGCCGCCGCCGACGCCGAAGAAGCCGGTGAGCAGCCCGACGGCCGTCGCGGTCACGACGACCTTGGCCACCCGCGGGCAGGCGCAGGCGAAGGGGTGCAGGCTGAGCATCGGCTCGACGGTGGGGTCGATGGTGTGGCCGAGCTCGCGCGGTGCGCTGCGAGCGCGGCGGATCATCAGGGCCGCGACGAGCAGCATGAGCGCCGCGAACGCGGTCAGCAGGGTGGTCGGGCGCACCGAGGTCGACAGGGCGGACCCCGCCACGGACCCGGCGGTGCCCAGGAGGCCGAAGAGCAGCCCCTGGGTGAAGCGCACGCGCTTGGCCCGCGCGTGCGGGACGAGCGCGAGCAGGGACGTGACGCCGACGATGACGAGCGAGCTGGTCGTGGCCGTCCGCGGGTCCTGACCGAGGACGTAGACCAGGGCCGGGACGGTGAGGATCGAGCCGCCGCCGCCGAGCGCGCCGAGGGAGAGCCCGATGGCGATCCCGAGCGGGATGGCGATCAGCATGGGAGGTCCTCCTCTCGTCGTGGTCGTGATGGTCGTCGGGACGTCATGGTCGTCGGGACACCGGGTGTCCCCCGACGCACCGCCGGTCGGCGGAGGGAGCCACGGACCGGCGGGGCGTCAGGGTGTCAGTGGGGCGGGCTGGTCAGCGGTTGAAGAGACGCGACAGGAAGCCGCCCGAGGCGGACTCGCCCTTGTCGTGGCCTGCGCAGCGCTGCGCAGCCGGGACGTTGCGCATGACCTGGTCGACGTGCTGGCCGCAGCCGGCCCAGGTCGTCTTGCCGCAGGTCCGGCAGGTGGCGGGTCGACACATGGTGGTTCTCCTTCAGGGTGTCCGGCACGTGCCGGGAGTGGGGCCCGCGCAGGTGAGCGCGGGTGTCTGGGTGGGAAGTACGGGGAGGGCGTATGCCGTGTCGTGGCCGCCCGCGTCAGGCGGCGTCAGCCCGGGCACCGTCGACGACGCGCCGGCCCGAGCGGTGGATGGCGGTCGGTCGATGGTGCAGGACGGGAGGCCCGCCGCCCTGGTCGGCGACGTCCGGCACACGGCATACGGCATACGGCATACGGCACACGGCACCTGGTTGTGGTCGACGCCTCGCGCCGGCGTCAGGAGGCCTTGGCGTGGGCCAGGTCCCAGGCGCCGTAGCCGCCGAGGATGTCGGAGACGTCGGTGAAGCCGCGGGCGCGCAGCAAGCTGGCCCCGACCGAGCTGCGCCACCCGCCGGCGCAGTAGACGACCACGGGTCGGTGCCGGTCGAGCTCACCGGCGCGGCGACCGAGCTCGGCCAGCGGGATGTGCCGCGCCCCTGGGAGCATCCCGGCCTCGAGCTCGCCGGCGTTGCGGATGTCGACGACCTGCACGTCGGCGCGGGCCGCCGCCTCGTCCACCTCGGCGACCGGCAGGCGGCTGGCCCGGGTCACCTGGTCCTGGTGGGTCAGGAAGTACTCCTCGAGGTTCGCGACGTAGCCGACGACGTGGTCGTAGCCGATCCGCGCGAAGCGGGTGGCGACCTCCTGCTCCTGGCCCTCGGGGGCGATGACGACGATCTCGTCGTCCGGGGCGAAGACCATGCCGACGGTCTCAGCCATCCGGCCGTCGACCGGGACGTTGACCGAGCCGCGCAGGTGCGCGGCGGCGAACTCTTGCACGTCCCGGGCGTCATGGACGCGCGCGCCGCGGGCCACGGCGGCCTCGACCTCGGCGCCGCTGAGGGCGGGCACCGCCGCGTCGAGGTCGCGCAGGTCGCGGGCCTGCTTGTTGAGCGTCGCGTTGTAGACGAAATACGCAGGCGCAGTGGGCTGCCCGGCGGTGACGACCTCGAGGAACTGCTCCTCGGTCATCGGCTGGCACGCGTAGTTGAGGCGACGCTGCTCCCCGACCGTCGACTGCCGCTCGGTCGAGAGGTTCTTGCCGCAGGCCGAGCCGGCGCCGTGGGCCGGGAAGATGCGTACGTCGTCGGGCAGGCCCATGAGCTTGTGCTGCACCGAGTCGTAGAGCATGCGGCCGAGCTCGGTGGCGGTGACGCCGACGGAGGCGAGCAGGTCCGGCCGACCGACGTCGCCGATGAAGAGGGCGTCACCGGTGAGGACGCCGTAGGCGACCTCGTCGTCGGGGTGCTCGAAGACCAGCACCGAGATGGACTCGGGGGTGTGGCCGGGCGTCGCCATGACCTCGAGGGTCACGTCGCCCAGGGGGATCCGCTCCCCGTCGGCGAGAGAGCGGACCGGGAAGTCGGTGACCGCGGCCTCGCCGTAGCCGATCCACGCGCCCGTGGCCCGGGCGAGCTCGAGGTGCCCGGAGACGAAGTCGGCGTGGAAGTGGGTGTTGACGATGCCGACGATGCTCAGCCCGCGGGCCTGCGCGTCGGCGAGGTACTCCGCGACGTCGCGACGCGGGTCGACGACGACGGCCTTGCCGGTGCTTTCGTCGGCGACCAGGTACGACGCCTGCGAGAGGCAGTCGAGGTAGTACTGCGTGAAGATCACGGCTTCTCCTCCGGTGGGCGGGAATTCCCGAACACCATAACAGGTACCCCCGGGGGTATGCCGAATCGAGGCTACCGCCCTCCCCGAGCCGCTGCAGGCGGCGGGTGACCAGGGCGACTCGCCAACCGCGTCAGGTCACAGCCGCTGGTCGATCTCGATGTCACCCCAGGCGGACTGGGACGCGGGGACCTCTCGCGCCTCGAAGCCGGCCTCGCGCAGCAGGCGCACGACCGCCTCGGTGTGGGCCCATCGGGAGGCCTGGTCGCCCGAGCGCCGGTCTCTCGTGTCGATGAGGCGGACACCACGGAGGGACCCGTCCTCGTTGAGCCACCGGTGCAGCACGTAGCGGTTGTCCCCCGTCAGGGGCCGCAGCGCTAGCCGCACCTGCTCGTCGTCGCCCGGTTGGAGCGGCCGCTCCCTGAGGAAGTCGAAAGTACCCACACGTCTCACCTCCGCGTCCCTCACCCTACGCCGGAATGGTCCGTCACCCGTGGATCCACGGACGTCATCTCCGACGCATCCAGAGGGCCCGACCCACGACGTCTCCCGCGACTGGTCCGACGGCGTCCCGGCGGCGCAGCCGCGGATCCGCCTGCCGGAACTCGGAGGTTTCCCGCGTGGCGCGAGAGGCGGGGGGTACACGAGTGGTGCCGTCACCAACCGTGTTCAGCAGCGTAGGACGGTCGGTGGCGTGCCCATCCCTACTCGTCGATGCCCAGCGTGCCGACGATCTCGGCCAGCGTCACCACGAGGCCGGCGGTGACCTCGAGCAGTTCTCCTCGCCGGATCGTGAGCTCGAGGAGCTCGTCGAAGGCCCCGTCGAAGTCCGCGCCGCCGTGCTCCATCAAGACGCCGACGGCCCGGCACACGAGGTCGTACGAGCTGTGCGGAGCGGAGCGTCCAGCCATGTGCCGTCAGGCCTCGCCGCCGGAGTCCGGGTCGTCGTCCTCGTCGTGCCGTTCGTTCTCGAACTCCCGCACGAGCTTCCGCGCCCTCTTGTCACGGCCGGCGGTGTCGTCGTCGTCACGGTCGTGCATGGCCTGCGCCGTGGCCCAGTCCGGAGGACGACCTTTGTCCTCGTCAGGCATCTCTCCCCAGACCTTCGCGTCTCAGCCGTCGGCCGACTCGAACGTGCTCCGAGAGACGTCCCCGTGCCCCGCCGGCAGCACCGTGAGCACCAGGCGCTGGTAGTTGGCCAGGGAGAGCAGGATGTGGTCGGGGTAGCGGCTGTGCTCGAACCAGCCGAGGTGGGTGACACCCATAGGGGTGCGAACCCTGTTCGGCGCGTCGGGCCAGCGACTGCGTTCGTAGGCGACCCGGCCGATCCTGGCGCGCGTCAGCCCTTGGACGGCGACGTCGAGCAGCGGCACCTCGACCATCAGGTCGCTCGTGCGGGGCCACCAGACGCCGTCAGAGGCGTGCTCGCCCGGATGTGCCGACAACCTGACCCGGCTGCCCGGATGGGCCGCCTCGACGGCGGGACCGGACGCCTCGCGGGTGGCCGCGGTGGCGGCCGAGGGCTCGTGGCCGGGATCTGGATCTGACGGAATACGTGGTATGGCGCTCACAGCGGGCTCCTCAGGAGCATGGTGGTGACGGATGGTCCGCGGCTCTGCCGTCACTCCCAGGTGCGAGGCCGACACCGCGTCAGGATCGGGACCTCTGCTCACTGCCGACGCCAAGGCCCTGGCCGGATCACGACGTCTCCTCACGAGCATACGCCTCGGTACGAAAGTCGCTGGGCGCCAAGCCAAAGAGCCGCGCCGCACATCTCGGTCACTGTGGGACCTCAGGAACCGTAGCGCGGCGTAGGGTCGGCAGGAGGTCGACGCGTCAGGCGGCGGCAGATGGGAGTCCGTCATGGAGAGCGGCTCACCGAGCCTGCCACCCGGCTCACACCTGCGCGAGCTGATGTCGGTGGTCCAGACGGCACGGCGAAAGGTCCATCTCCTCCGCGCCGGCAGGGTCGACCCGGCACTGCTCCTGGCAGCACGCGCGCAGCTCCTGGGAGCCATGGAGGACTACGCAGCGGAGCTGAGCCGGTGTGGGCTGCCCACGCCACCCGGCCTTCGCGACGAGCTGCGGCTGCACCGGGCGATCCCCGGCATAGCGAAGGAGGCGCCGCTGCCGTACCGGCACGGCCCACGGACGAGGCCTGACCGAGGAGGTCCGGCCTGAGCGCGTCGACGCGGACGCGCGCAAGAGCGGCCGGCCACTGGTACCCGAAGGCACCCCGCAAAAGCCACATTCGACTCCGACGTCGTGCGCAGCGCACTGCTTGGCCCGGAAACGACTCTTCGAGCGACGGTTGCCGACCCGCGGCGACCGATTCTCGCAAGGAGTCAGCATGAGGACCAACAGGATCGTCAGCGGCGTCGCTGCCGTCGTGGCCGCCGCCGGACTGATCGGAACCGGTGCGGCGCTGTCCAACGCAGCGTCCACGCCGTCGCCGTCGAGCACCAGCACGAGCACGGCCGGCACCGGCTCGGATGCAGGCTCGGAGGCCGGCCCGGACAGGTCGATGAACCCGAACAACGACACCCCGGTGACCGGCACGGAGCTCGCCGGCGTGACGGCGGCCGTCAAGGCCAAGGACGCCAGCGTCACCGTCACGTCGGTGCGCAAGGACCCCGACGGCTCCTACGACGTCCTCGGCACCAGGTCCGGCGCCGACGTCATGCTCGAGGTCAGCAAGGACCTCAAGACCATCACGACCAACGCGGGGGGCCCGCGAGGCTGACCTCGCGACCAGGCGGGCCCGGAAGGCCCTCGACCGGCTCCCGGTCGAGGGCGTTGCTGGACCGGGAGCCGGCCCACGGGCCGCGGTCAGCGAGCGAGCGGGTGGACGGTCGCGTCAGCGGCGAGGACGTGCAGCGAGTCGCCGGCAGGCGCACCCGTCAGACCCAGGACACCACTCGCGCAGGAGATCTCGACGACCTGGGCATCGAGGACGACTCGGACGTCGCCGCCGTCGAACGGCATCTGCCAGGCCTGTGCGCCCGCTCGCGCCTCGAGCAGGCCCTCGCCTGCCCGCAGCTCCACGACCGGCTGGCCCGCACTCGTCACGACCAACGTGGCGCCCTCGGAGGCTGACCACTCGACGTCAGCCGCGAGGCCGGGCACGACACCGTCCACGACGGGATCCGCGCGGTAGCGCTCCAGGTCCGGGTGGGGCGCGGCGGTGAGGCGGTCGCCGTCCACGCCGAGGACGTACGGCACGCTGTGGGCGCCGGCCCACCCGGCACCGATGTCCTCGACCCCACGCATCCAGAACAGGACGCAGGGCCGGCCGTCGGTGTCGCGGAAGAAGGACGGGGCGTAGTAGCTGGGGCCGTACGTCAGTCGTCCCCACGTCCTCGCGTCGAACCGGCCGGTCGCGTAGCTGCCCAGGGCGTACCCGGCGTAGTGCAGCACGTCGGCGTCCCAGACCGAGGACACCATCGCGTGCACACCCTCGATCGCGATGACCTGCGGGCACTCCCACAGGGCGCCGAGCCACACGAGGTCCCGCACGCCCTTGGACCGCTGCAGCGCCACTCCCTCGTAGCTCCACGTGTCCAGGTCGTCGGAGCGGTAGCTCAGGGCCATGGCGGTCCCGTCGGCGGCGCCTGCACCGACGAACATGCGCCACGCGTCGGGATCGCGCACGACGAAGGGGTCGCGGAAGGCGACGAGGTCGAGGTCGGCCGGGGCGTCGACGACCACCGCGCCCTTCTCCCACGAGACCCAGTCGTCGTCCCTCGGCGTCGCGACGCGGATGCGGCCGATGCCCAGGTCCGGCAGCGTCGTCGACGTGTAGAAGATCCGCGCCTCGCCGTCGTCACCGGTGACGAGGGACCCGGTCCAGATCCCGTCGTCGCCGTCGCCGGGGGCGATCGCGACGGGCAGTGGTGCCAGGGAGAGCAGGTCCGGGCCGGTGGCGTGGCCCCAGTGGCAACCGGGCGCCCACACCGTGCTGTCCGGCACGTACTGGTAGAAGGCGTGATAGGTCCCGTCGCGGACCGTGATGCCGTGCGGGTCGTTGATCCAGCCCCGCTCGGCGGTGAAGTGGAATGCGGGTCTCATCCCTGCCCCTCTCCGTCGGCGCGTACCCCACCGGCGCCCAAGGGCGTTGCTCGTGACACCGGTGAACCAACCGTAGGGGTCGCTCGTACGGCGTTGACCGCCCGGTCGGCGACGACCTGGGCGTCGGTCCCGGAGTCGAGGATCGTGTTCGCGCTGGACTCCGGGTCGACGAGCACGGTCGTGACGGGCAGGACGCCTGTCGCGTCGGTCGCCAACAGGGCGTCCACCTGGGCCGAGAAGCAGGAGTCGCTCGACGTCGACGGCACGTCCAAAGCCACGATGTGCGTCCCTCCACCCGCCCGCACGAACGGCCTTCGTGGTGGACGGCTTAGGAGCGCCGGCGGAGCAGGCCGGGGCACGAGCCGGGGCGACGACCCCCACTTCCCGTCAGTGGACGGTCTGCTGGTGGTGGCACATCTCGACGAACTTCGCGATGCGCGCGGCTCGCGTCTCGGGCTTCTTCGCATCCTGGACGCGGTAGAGGATCGCGTACCGGTTGGCGCCGGTGAGCGTCTCGAAGAAGGCCTCGGCCTGCGGGTCGGCCGCGAGCGCGGCAGCCAGGTCGTCGGGGACGGTCGCGCTCCTCTGACCGGCATAGGCCGCCGCCCACCGGCCGTCGGCCTTCGCGGCGTCGACCTGCGCCTGCCCGGCCGGGCGCATACGGCCCGCCCTGATCAGCGCCTCGGCCTTGTCCCGGTTGAGCTGCGACCACTTGCTCCGCGGCCCGCGCGGGGTGAAGCGCTGCAGCCAGTAGGTGTCGTCGTATCCCCGCTTCTGGCCGTCGATCCAGCCGTGGCACAGGGCGATGTCGAGCGCTTCGGCGTAGCCGACCGTGTCGGCAGCGCCCCTCTTCCCGATCTTGAGCCAGAAGCCGCCATGGTCGGTGTGGTGCTCGGCGAACCACGCCTCGCAGTCCAGCACGGTGGCGAACAGGATCACCGGCTGGCCGGCCAGCTCCTCGGGCTTCTCCCCATCCGACATGAGGCCATGCTCGCACCGCTCACCGACACTTCCGCCTGGCGCGCAGGGATCCTCACTGGCGGGGAGACGGGAAGGCGCCTCGATGGCCGGGCTGTCGACTCGATGGGTGGTGGTGTCGACACGAGGGCGTCAGGCGCCGTGGAACCAGCCCATCGGGCCGTTGCCGACCGCTGCCCTCCCCGCCGGAATGCGCGACTGGCACGGCCCGTTCGGCCGAGGTCGACGTCCCCCTCAGCCGCAGAGCCTGCATCGCGGGCCGAGCCGTTATCTGCTGGCGCGGGCGTCGGGGAAGACGCAGGAGGCGAGCGGGAGAACCATGCCGATGAGCGCGACGATGACCCACTGCTGGAACGTGGACTGCGTCTCGAGCAGGCCCGGCGTCGCCGGGCTCTGCCGAGCACCATCGACAGTGATGGAGCGCCAGATGCTGTGCCAGTTCATCGCTGCAATGATCGCCCCCACGGACACGAGAAGCGAGATGCCGCTCAGCCCGCGCAGAAGTTGCCTCGTGCGGTAGCTCATGCGGGGACGGTAGCGGTCGGCGCGGCGATCTCGCGTCCGACGCCCGGGCGGCCGTCGCTGCGGTACGCGCAAACCGCCGAGGACGCGATCGCTGCTCTCGGCCTCATACTGGCCGCGTGGAAGTGACGAGGCAGGACGTGCTGGCTGCAGCTCGGCGCGTCGAGGGCCGCGTTCGACGGACGCCTCTGCTGCGCCCGAGCGGTCGCGACGCCGTATGGCTGAAGTGCGAGTTCCTCCAGCACTGCGGAGTCTTCAAGACTCGAGGCGCCTTCAACCGGCAGCTCGCGGCGCTCGAGACGGGCGAGATCGGCGACGCCGGAATCGTGGTGGCCTCGGGTGGGAACGCCGGCCTGGCCCAGGCCTTCGCCGCACAGGAGCTGGGGATCCGGGCCACGGTCTTCGTGCCGCAGACCGCGCCAGAGGTGAAGGTGGCTCGCATCCGTCGCTACGGCGCTGACGTCCTGCGCACCGGGACCGAGTACGCCGAGGCGTATCAGGCCGCCATCGACTTCGCCGAAGAGAGCGGAGCTGTCTTCGCCCACGCCTACGACCAGCTGGAGGTCGTGGCTGGGGCCGGCACCGTCGGGGAAGAGATCCTCGAAGACGAGCCGGCCATCGACACGATCGTCGTGGCGGTCGGCGGCGGCGGCCTCTACGCGGGCATCGCCGCCGCGGCGTTGGGTCGCGCCCGCATCGTCGCCGTGGAGCCGGAACGATGCGCCACTCTGAACCAGGCGATGCACGCCGGTGAGCCCGTCGACGTCGCGGTCTCGGGTGTAGCAGCGGACGCGCTCGGTGCTCGCCGAGTCGGAGCGTATGCGTTCGCCGCGCAGGCCCTCGAGCCGCCGGTATCGGTCCTGGTCAGGGACGAGGACATCGTCGAGGCTCGGACGCGGTTGTGGTCCGAGTACCGCGCAGCATCGGAGTACGGGGCAGCGACGGCGTACGCCGCCCTCACGTCAGGCCGGTACGTACCGGCACCCGGTGAGCGGGTGGCGGTCGTGGTCTGCGGCGCGAACACGGATCCGGCGACACTGAACGTGGACACCTGAGTGCCCGGTGACTCCGCTCGGATGACGCACCTGGTCCGAGTGCGGCACGACCAGAGCGGCATCGCCCGCTCCCAGCTCCATGCTGGCAGCATGCATTCCGTGAGAGCCGCTGACGACCTGACGCCTGAACACGCGGACGCCTGGCCGAAGCCTCGCGCCGTGCGGGCCGTGCAGGTGATCTGGCTCGTCGCGGCCAGCCTCCTGTTGCTGGTGTCGCCATTGCTCGTCTTGGGGATCGGTGACGCGTTGTCGCGGCTCGACCCCTCCGTCGACGGCGCGGGTGTGGTGACCCTGCCGTCGGTGGACGCCGGAACGTGGATCGCGGTGCTCGCCGTCGCGCTGGCCGTCGCGGCAACGGCTGGCGCCCCGTGGGGCCGAGCTGCCGTCGGTGACGGCACCTCATCACCCGCTTTGCCTGTGCTGGGCGGCCTGGTCCTCGCGGGCGGATCCGGGCTCCTGCGGTGGCTCGCGAACGCCTTCTACTTCACCAGCCAGGCAGACGGATGCGCCCATCCCGGCTGCGTCCCGCTCACGGTGCAGACGTGGCTGCTCATCGCGCCCGCGGTCATCACCGGCGTGGTCCTCGTTGCCCTGGGGGTCGGCGCCCGGAGGGGTCCGTGGTGGCCACGCGCAGTCGTTCCGACCGCGGTCTGGCTCTGCGTCTCCGTGGCTCAAGTCGCCCTCTGGGACAGCAAAGCCCTCCCGTTGATCGAGCAGAGTGCTGCCCGGTGAACCTGCTGGGCGCCCACAGGTCAGCGCAGCCCACAACCCATCGTGAGACACTGCCGGCTCCTCGGCTCTTGAAAGGGATCCATGTCCGACGTGCCGGTTGTTCGGCCAAGGGTCGTGTGTCTGTGCGGTTCCCTGCGCTTCGGCAGAGAGTTCGCGGCTGAGCGCGCCCGCCTGACGCTCGAGTTGGCGATCGTCCTGGCTCCGGAGGCCACCGAGGTGCCCGTGCCGGACCCAACCCTCGTCCGCTCATTGGGAGAGCTGCACCTTCGCCGGATCGACCTCGCCGATGAGGTGCGAGTCGTGAACCCCGGTGGTTACGTCGGAGAGGCCACCCGACGCGAGATTGCGTATGCCGGCTCGTCGGGTAAGCGCGTGACGTACCTCCACGAACCGTCCACGTCGAACAGCTAGTCAGCGGTTCGGGTCATCCCTGTGGGGGCGTAGGCCAATCTGGCGGAGCCTGAAACCGGTAGCGCCCATCGCGCCATGACCACCACGCCGACCACCCCGCACAGACCGCTGCGCTGATGAGGAACCCCAGCCCGACCGCGGCGAACGTCACAGGTTCCGGGCCGCAGGCACCCGGCCCAGCTCCCGGCGGACACGGTTCCGAGGGGCTGCTCGCGATGAACAGGCTGAGGAAGCCAGCGATCGCGAACACGCCGCACAGGACTCCTCCGACCACGATCAGCGCGGTGTGCCGCGGATGGTCTTCATAGCCGTGCCACTCTCGGGGGTCGGGCGAGGCGGGCGAGGCGGGCGAGGGCACAACGCCCATTACAGATGGTCCCGACTAATGTGCCGGTCACCGCGCCGGGCCGACGCTGATGGCGACCTTGCCGCGGACCGCGCCGGATTCGAGAAGACGCATCGCGTCGGCCGTGTCGGCCATCTCGAAGGCCCGGTCGACGCTCGGGACCAGTTCTCCAGCCTCGAGCAGGACGGCGAGCCGCTCGTAGTCCGAGCCCCGCTCCTTGGCGAGCACGCTGGTGAGGCGATGCCGACCGAACAGTGAGCGGAGTCGGGCTCGCAGCTGCCGGCCGATGGTGCCGCCCGTCCAGTCGCCGCCTCCTTCGCCGCCGACGAGGACCAGCGTGCCGGTCGGCTTGAGCGCCCGGCGCAGCCGGGTGAGGTCGGACAGCCCCGCGATGTCGATGATGACGTCGTAGTGCCGGGACCCGTCGGCGAAGTCGTCACGGTCGTAGTCCAGGACGTGGTCGGCGCACAACGACCGGAGCAGGTCCTGCTTGGCGGCGCTGGCCGTCCCGGTGACCTCAGCGCCGACGGACTTGGCGAGCTGGACGGCATACGATCCGACTCCGCCGGAGGCGCCGATGACGAGCACCTGCTGGCCTGCGGTGACGCCCCCGGCGTCGAGGACAGCCTGCAGCGCGGTGCCACCGGAGACGGGCACGACGGCGGCCTGCTCCCAGCTCAGGTTCGGCGGGCGTCGGGCGAGCTTGTCGGCGCGGGCTGCCGCGTAGTCGGCGACCGATCCCGGGGCGACACCGAAGACCTCGTCGCCGACGCACAGCGTCGTCACCTGCGCGCCCACCTCGACGACCGTTCCGGCGATGTCACGGCCGATGATCGGCTGCTTGGGCGTCCGCAGCCCGAAGGCGAGGCGAAGCAGTCGTGGCTTGCCGGCCATGAGATGCCACGTCCCCCGGTCGAGACCGGCGGCTTCCACGGCGAGCAGCACCTCGTGGGGGCCGACCCGAGGTCGAGGCATCTGCGCCAGGCGCAGGATGTCGGAGGTGCCGTAGCCGTCCTGCACGATCGCGTCCATGGATGGCGCCCGGTCGCTGTCGCGGTCGACGGGCTCGGCCGTGGTCGCCGAGGCACCGGGCAGCTCGTCCCGCACGCCGCGGCGCGGGGTCATCAGCTGCCTCGGACGGGGAGGTCAGCGCCCAGGTCGGTCCAGTACTTGCTCGGCCTGAACCCCTTGACGATGAGCCAGATGCCGAGGGTGAGCTCGAAGGCGGCGACGGGTACCGCAGCGAGGACGGCCACCGGCGAGACGTTGCTGTAGGCGCCGAAGAAGATCGCGATGTCGGAGATCAGGAGTAGCGGGGCGCCGATGAAGGCGATGATCGGCAGGAAGCGCGGCACCAGGGCGGAGCGGTACAGCACATAGCCCAGGAGCAGGTCGCAGAAGACGGGCATGAGGCTCTGGGAGAGCAGGAACGTCCACGTGTAGGAGGCGAGCAGGCTGTGGCCGGTCGTGACGAGCGCCGAGGGGCTCGCGCCAGCGGTTCCGGCGACGTCGGTGCGCAAGGTGAGGATCGTGAGCAGGCTGACGACGCTGGCGAAGACGAGGCTCGTCTCCACGACCCGGGCGGTGACGAAGCCGAGGGCGGCCGTCTGGCTGACCCGTTTGGCGACCGGGTAGAGCACGACAGCGGTGCCGATGCCGGCGATGCCGACGATCACCTCGGAGAGCGCGCCCCACAGCACGCCGGTGTCGCTGCCGGCCCCCAGAACGAAGGCGCCGACGTCGTCCTTCACCGGCTTGTACAGGGCAAGGGTTGGGATCGACACGAACGTGATGACGTACAGCACCCCGGCGGTCAGGGAGATCCTCCGCATCGGGTCCATCCGTCGGCGCGGCGTGGTGGGACCCGGGGTGGTTGTCGTGCCTGGGCTGTGCGTGGCAGCGGTCATGGGGTGCTCCTGAGGGTTCGGGTGGTCGGTGGCGCCGGGTGTCGTTGCCGCGCCGGGCACGGCGCTCATGAGACGACCGGCGTCGGGGTCGACGGGCTCTCGTCGGGCTCGGGGACGAGGGCGGGTTCGGTGCCGCCCAGGTCGAGCCGGAACGGCGGGTAGACATCCGTCATCAGCCCGGCGTAGGCGGCGACGCGGAAGACCCAGCGGTTCATCCCCAGCGCGAAGTCGAACAGGCCGCGCGGGTAGCGGTCGGCGAACAGCAGGACGATCCCCGCGATGAGGACGAGCAGGCCGATCAGCCCGGAGCCGTACAGCCACGCCTCGCCGTGGCTGACCTGGTCGTAGCCGCCGAACGCGGCACCGGTGAAGACGCCGATGATCAGGTAGTGGGGCAGCGCGAGCAGCCACCACTTGACGAGCACGAGCCCGCGCGAGAGGGACGTCGGGTAGTCGACCTCGAGCCGGGCCGGGTAGTCGGACACGTCCTTGAGCGTGAACGGTGGGTACTGGTCGGTGCCCAGGGCGCTGTAGGAGTAGAAGCCGACGCGCCAGGTCCAGCGCAGGACGCCGACGTTGAAGGTGAACAACCCGACGGGATACCGGCCGGTGAAGAGGATCGCGAAGAACGCGATCACGCTCACGAGGGAGAAGGCCAGCCAGAGGAAGACCAGGACGAAGTAGTGCGGGATCGCGAGTAGCCACTTGACGAGCCAGAGGCCCCGGCTCAGTGTCGGGGCGAGCTCACCGGTCAGGCGAAGGGGATAGGGGCGTGCCTGGGTGTCCATGACTGGCCCTCTCTGTCGCGCGGTCGCGACTGATGCTGAACGGGCCCCTTGCAGATGTCCGTGACTCCTGGACTCGACGAGCTTCACGCTCGAGCGTCATCCGCCGGCCTTCGGGCTGGGCGCCGCACTGGTGGTCTCGACGCTACGCATGCACTTCTAAACGCGCAATGTATTGCTAGAATTCGGTTGCTATACTGCGCGTATGGGTGCAGAGTGGAGCTTCCTGACGAACCATGCCCGGGTCCTGGTCTGCATCGCCCACGACCCGGGCTTGCGGCTACGAGACGTCGCCGAGGCACTCGGGCTCACCGAGCGAACGGTGTTCGGGATCGTCGCGGACCTGACCACCGCGGGGTACGTCGTCAAGGAGAAGGACGGGCGACGCAACCGCTATCGGATCCAGCACCACCTGCCGCTCAGGCGGCCCCTCGGCAGAGAGGCGACGATCGGCGAGCTGCTCGAGCTGCTCGTGGCCTCGACCTGACGTCAGCCAACTCGTCGGCGACTCGGGGACTGAGTGGCAGGTGGAGGATTCGACCCTTCGTGGCCGCGGCGGCGGATGTGCAGTCCACACAGTGCAATTCGCTGGTCGTCGCGACTTCAGCGCTCGACGCAGGACCGTGCCTCACCCACCCAGCGCGAGTGCCTGCAACGAGCCGGCCTTGAAGCGGCGCACCTCCTGCGGCCAGCCGCACCCCTCGGCCACCCTGCCTGCCCACATGCGAGCGGACTCGTCGTCAGGCACGTCCACGATGGTGAGCCCGCCGAGCCACTCCTTCGTCTCGACATAGGGCCCGTCGGTGACGACCAGCTCGCCGCTCGTGGCGTCCGCGCTTGCCGCCTCCTCGAGCTCCTCGACCAGTCCGCCGGCGTAGACGAGGACGCCTTGGTCCTGCATGTCTCGAACGACGGCGGTCGACGGTTCGACGCGGCTCTCGAACCACGCCTCGTCGTGGTGGCCGACCCACTGCTGGTTGAAGTAGATGAGGTACTGAGGCATCGGTGCTCCCCTTCGTCGGGCGGACCTGATGTCCGCCACTGTCTACGCTACGAACAGCAGTCGGCCGATACGACACCCACCATTCAGCCCAAGCCACGTGCGGCGGTCCGCTCCGCCCGCGGCCAGGCAGTCGTCGAGCCCCTCGACCCGCGGCGTGTGCCGCGCATGCACGGAGGGCCCTACCGCTCAGCCCCGCCCATTGCGACGCTGCCATCGGAGAGGACCGGCGAGATGAGCCCGAAGACGTTCCCGTCCGGGTCGAGCAGGTACCCGATCCGGCCGACCCCCTGCATGTCGGCCAGGGGCAGCGCCTCCGCGGCACCGAGGTCGAGGCCTTTCTGGAAGAGCTCGTCGATGCTGCCGTCGACTCCGACCACGACGTTGCAGCCGTTCACTGGCGCGCCGCGCTCGGGCGGCGGCCCCTGACGCTGCGTGAGCCCGCCGTTGATGCCGTTCCCGGGAGCGTTCACGCCGATCGACCCTTCGCCGGTGTCGATGGACCAGTACGGCATGTCGCCGAACTGCGTGAAGGTCCAGCCCAGCAACTGCCCGTAGAAGTCGATGAGCGCCTGCGGCTCAGACGCATGGATCTCGAAGTGCACGACGAGGTTCGGCACGGCGGCCCCCTATGACGGTCCCCACTCACGCTACGCCGGGGGAACCACATCCTCGAGGGCTTGACAACATACAACCAGATGGTTGTATGTTGGTCTCATGGACGGAACCGAAGAGGACCGGGCGGATGCCTGGTTCCACGCCCTGTCCGACCGCACCCGACGCGACATCCTGCGCCGGGTTCTGGCCGGGGAGCACTCCGTCTCGACGCTCGCGGCGTCCTACGACATGAGCTTCGCCGCGGTGCAGAAGCACGTCGCCGTGCTGGAGAAGGCAGGACTGCTGACCAAGCGCCGACAGGGGCGCGAGGCGTTGGCCAGCGGCGACGTGGCCGCGGTGCGGTCGGTGGCAGCGATGCTCACCGAGCTCGAGTCCATCTGGCGCGGCCGCATCTCCCGGATCGACGAGCTCATCGCCTCGCCGCAGACCCACACCGAGCACGCGCCGACCACCGAGCAGGCGCCCACCCGAACCCATACACAGAAGGACTGATGACCATGCCCGTCACCGACGTCTCCCACGACCTCGACACCCGGACCCTCACCATCGTCGCGGACTTCCACTGCCCACCGAAGCGGATCTGGGAGATCTACGCCGACCCGCGACAGCTCGAGCAGATCTGGGGACCGCCGACCTACCCCGCCACCTTCGTCGACCACGACCTGGTCCCCGGCGGCCGGATGAACTACTACATGACGAGCCCCGAGGGCGAGAAGTTCTACGGCTACTGGGAGGTCGAGACCGTCGACGAGCCCAGCGGATTCACCTTCGACGACGGCTTCGCGCTCGACGAGCAGTTCACCAAGAACCCCGACCTGCCCGTGGGCAAGAACGTCTTCTCCTTCGCAGAGCACGATGGGGGCACCCGGGCCATCTTCGTCAGCACCTACGCGACCGCCGAGGCTCTGCAGAAGGTCCTCGACATGGGAGTGGTGGAGGGCGCGTCCTCGGCGATCAACCAGATCGACGGCCTCGTCGCCGCCTGACAGCGAGGACACTGCGTCGGACTCGGTGGGTCGGAGCGGCGTACCCTCACGACCGAAGTCCTGGAGTACGTACGCGTCATGCTCGGCTACGGTGCCGTGGCGGGCGACGTCCCACCGGACTTCAGGGCCGAGGGCGGGCTTCGAACCAGTCGAGGACGCGTAGGGCCCGCAGGGTGTTCCACCGGCTCGGTCGCCCGTCGCCATCCTCGAGCTCGAAGTGCGTCTCCCCCGGGTGCGTGTTCTCCAGCAGCCACGTGCCGTCCGGTCGACGCTTGTCCAGGACCAGTTGCACGCCCTCGGCGACCCGACCGTCGGGCTCTTCACCGCCGGACCTGAAGTAGTCGAGGGCACGCAGGACGTCGTAGTGCCAGCGCGGCGGCCAGGAGAACTGCAGCCAGCCCTCGACCGGCACCTCACCCGTGGACTTGCGGCGTAGCAGGTGCCGCTCGAGCAGGTACTCCTCGCCGCGCCGACGCGAGTCAGCCACGGGGACCTTTCCTCCCGATGACTCGTACTCGCGCAGGCCCTCGAGCACGCAGATCGTCGAGTCGAACGACGAGACGGTGGCACCGTTCTCGCGCTCGCAGTTCCAGCCTCCATCTGTGAGCTGCTCGTCGAGCAGCCCCGAGGCCAACGTGTCGACGTCGGCACCGAAGTAGGCGCCGATGGTCAGCGTCCGGCCGTTGATGCACGGCTCGACCTCGCCGTCGAAGAACGCCTCGTCGTCGTGTTCCCACCGGCAGTTCGCCGCGACCCGCGAGATCGTGTCGCGCGCTGCCGGGCTCTGCGGGTCGAGACCGAGATCGCGAAGCAGGACCAGGGTGGGCAGCGTCGCGGTCCACGGCTGACCATGGGAGAAGTCCGGGTGGATCCCGGCTTGCCAGGCATCGACGATGCGCCGCGGGAAGCACGCCCCACCGTCCCACTGGCCGTCGAGGTCCCGGAGCGCCAGGAGGCGTGCTCCCCAGCCCTCGGTCTCCACGCGGGCGCGCTCGGTTGCGACCTGGTCCGCTGGGGCACGGAGTAGGTCGCGCAGCACCTGCCACCGAATGGCAGGATCGCCGTCCATGAGCCAGTCGATGACCTCCATGGGCGCGATCCTAGGGTCCGGCCTCACACTGCGGTGCCCTCCCGACCCGTCAGGCGAGGCAGCAGGACGTCGCCTCAGCTTCCGTCACCTGGCGGTTCCAAGGTCGGCAACGAGGGCCCCACCAGCGCTCTCTCGGGGCTACTGCGGACGAGATCCCGCCTTCGCGCAGCCCGCCTTGCTCACCCCCAGCGGAAAACCCCTTGCGAGTGGCGGGCACAGGGTGGCTGGCTGACAGCCCGTCCAATGCCACGGAAAGTTGCGCACATGTCGTTGCCCACGCCCACCTTGCTCACCCCGCGACTGCGACTACGTCCGTTCGAGAACGCGGACGCGGACGACGTCTTCGCGCTGCAGAGCAATGCGTTCGTGCTGCGCTACTGGGATGCCCCGCCGTGGACCGACCGCGGACGCGCCGACCGGTTCCTCGACGTCTGCCGGCAGATGGAACAAGACGGCACCGGGGCGCGGCTGGCAGTGGAACGAGCCGCCGACGGCGCGTTCATCGGCTGGTGCACCCTGACCAAGTGGAACCCGGACTACCGCAGTGCATCCTTGGGCTACTGCTTCGCAGAGGCAGCGTGGGGACACGGCTACGCCACCGAGGCCGCACGCGCGGTGCTGCGGTGGGCTTTCCAGACGCTCGACCTCAACAGGGTCCAAGCCGAGACCGACACCCGCAATGTGGCGTCCGCCCGCGTGCTGGAGAAGCTCGGATTCGTGCGTGAAGGGACATTGCGGGAAGACTGCGTCGTCAACGGCGACGTCTCGGACTCGTGGGTCTTCGGGCTGCTCCGACGGGAGTGGCAGCCTTCGTCAGAGCAGGCTCCAGCGGGATGAGTCGCTCGCCCCTCCCGGCCTCAGGCCGGGCGCCGGGGGCCCCAACTGTGAACGTGCCGGCTTTGTGGTCCCGCCGGGCGAGGCCCGTATGCGATGTGGTCGCGAGGGCGACGCCACGTCACCGCGCCGACAGCCTCAGAAGGTGCTGGCCTCCCATGGAGCGGCCGCCGCGTTGCGGAGCCGATACTGTCGGGCGAAGCCACGCGCTGCTTCGGCGTAGCTCGAGCCCTGAGGCAGGCCGAGCTGTGAGCAGTAGAGCCCAGGCAGGGTGTCGTCGCACTCGAGCAGCTCCTCGATCGTGGACGACTCGTCCTTGGCGAGCCTGGTTGGGAACGAATCGGGCTGGTCGAGCCAGTCGAGAAAGGCATGGCGGTCGGATTCGTGAGACATCTGGTTCCCCGCTTGGTGGGACGTCGGTTGGTTCTGGTGTAGTGACCGAGCACCAGGCCACGCGGCTGGACAGCCGACCAGTCCACGAGCGGCAAGCGGCTGTCGGAGCGCTGTGCAGGTGCATGGCCGAACCCCTGACTCGGCCGATCCGGCTGGTGCTCTAGCCTTCCGAGCGACACGAGGAGGGCCTAGGGACGAAGGTCCCGAATCGGCGCCCGCCTGGAGAGACCCCTCGCCGTCTTCGGTCACCTCGAAGTCCACTGCGGCCTAGCCGTCCGGCCCGAGAGCGAGGTAAGTTGACGAGTCAACCAACCCTCTGCCAGGAGGAGGCCCTGATGGCCACGATCGTCGTTTTCGGGGGTACGGGCTACACCGGCGGCAACGTCGTCCGCGAGGCGTCTGCGCGCGGGCACCAGGTCGTGTCCGTGAGCCGGTCCGAGCCGCAGGACCCGGTCGAGGGCGTGAGGTACGTCAGCGGCACCGTCGAGCAGGTCGCGGGGCGGGTGATCCCGGGGGCCGACGCGGTCGTGGCGGCCCTGTCGCCGCGCGGGGACTTGTCGGGACGGCTGGTGGAGGTCTATCGCGACCTTGCCCAGCGCTCGGCCGTGGCCGGCGCGCGCTACATCCAGGTCGGCGGGTTCAGCTCGCTCCGCCCCGCGCCCGGGGCGCCTCGCTTCGTGGAAGGGGACATCCCGGAGCAGTTCCGCGACGAGGCGCTCGAGGGGGAGGCGACCCGCGTCATGCTCGCTGAAGAGGCGCCGCAGGGCCTGGACTGGGTCTTCGTGAGTCCCGCCGGCGGGTATGGCGCATGGGCGGCCGGCGAGCGAACAGGCAGCTTCAGGGTCGGCGACGATGTCGCGCTCTTCGACGAGGAGGGCGGCTCCAACATCTCTGGTGCAGATTTCGCCGCCGCGATCGTCGACGAGATCGAGCGCCCGACCCGACACCGCGCGCACATGAGTGTGGCGTACTGAGCGAGGGCCGGCCCCAGAGCGTGAACGCGGGGTGGTGGACTGGACCGGCCTGACGAGCGCAGGGGCGCCTGGCCGGCGGGTGCTGCCGGATCCCGATCCACAGATACCCTCCGCATCACCCAGCACGACGTGGCGCAGTGCTTCAGCGCCTCGGCGAGACCTGCCCGACGTGGCCAGTCGCTCGAGAAGCGCCGTCACCCTCCGCGTGGCATCGTGCGGGGCGTCGCTCCCGCCCGGGCACCTGCGGGCCGAGGGAATCAGGCGTGCTTGCCGTGGCGGGTCGGCAGGTGCAGGACCACAGGAGTCTGGTGCAGGAGCAGAGCTGCGCCGGTGACGATGCACACGACCTCGGCGACCGCGGCAAGCCAGACGGACCCGCCGCGCCACTCGGTGTGCACTCCGAGCAGGCCGACGGTCGAGGCGATGGTGAAGGCTCCGAGAGTCGCCACGCCGAAGCCGAGCGTGAGGAACGCCGACAGCCAGTGGCGCCACGCCAGGAGCAGCCCCGCGATGATGACGCCCGAGACGACGTTGACCAGGAACATCGGGCCGACGGTCTGGTTGCGCACGCCGTCGAACCACAGGTAGAGGTGCACTCCGGCGGAGACGAGCAGTGCTGCCGCACCCACGAGTCGCAGGGTCATGGTGGCTCTCCTTTCTGCCTCGACAGCGGGTCCGCGTCCGCGGCCTGCTGTTCGTTGACCACATCTCTGACGACGCCACGCGGGCCGTTCCGGTTCAGGGCTGGTCAGCGGAAGGAGGTGAGGATGCGGTCTCGGAGAGCATTCATCGGCCACACCGGTGCGTCAGCTCCCGGGGCGAGACCGTCCTGCCACCCCCAGTTGGCGATTCGCCTGGTCACCGAGGGATCCCGGGTCAGCAGTGTCACCGGGACGTCGTGGGATGCCCCTTCGCCGGACACTTGGGCGGCCGGCTGGTGGTCGCCGAGCATGAGGACCACCAGATTGTCGTCTCGGGTGTGCGAGAGCCACGCCACGACACTGCCGAGCGAGTAGGCGATGGTCTGGGCGTACGCGGTGCGGATGCCAGAGGTCGTGCGCCAGACGACGGACTGTGGCGTGGCCTGGGCGGGTTGCGGCGCGAAGACGGTCCCGTCGCCGACTACCGACCAGTCGACCAGGCGCGGAAGCGGAGCCCACGGGAAGTGGCTCGACACGAGGTCGATCTCCGCCATCACCGGGCGCCGGGGCGAGGGCTGCAGCTCCAGACGGTCGAAGGCCGCGAGGGTGTACTCGTCGGGCATCGGCGCGTAGCCGAAAGCAGGTCCGTGGTAGCCGAGGGTGCGTTCGTCCCAGACCCGGTCGTAGCCGTAGAAGTCGTGTCCCTCAGGCCAGTCGTGCATGTTGGCGGGCACGACATCGACGGTGCGCCACCCGGCCCGCGACAGGACGCGGCTGAGCGTGAGCCGGTCGGTGGTGACGAGCTGGTCGTAGCGTTGCTGGCTGTCGACCCAGAGACCGGACTGCACGCTCGAGTGGGCCAGCCAGCTGAAACCGCCGAAGGTGGGTGAGACGAGCCACGCAGTGCGCGTCGAGTAGCCCTGTGCCGCAAGCGTTGTGACCCCACTCCCCAGTGCCTGCTGGACGACCGGCGAGTCGAGGGCAACCTTGCCGTAGCTTTCGACGAACACGACGACGACGTCCTTGCCCCGGAGCGCCCCGACCAGCATGGAGGGGTCCACGCCGGAGAACGCGTCAACGCTGATGGCGGAGCCGAAGACGCTGTGGTCCCGGATGTCGTGAACCGCCTTGCCGGCCTGCTCGGCGCCGGTGGCGAAGGCGCTCGAGGCCGCGACCGGCACGCCGGGCGCTACCGCCGCGCCGGTCGCCGCGGCGACAACCCAGACGGCCGCGAGCGCGACGAGCACTCGAGCGGACAGGGGCCGGTGCCGCTCGACCAGGCCGGCGACTCGCCGCAGGGCAAGCGGAAACGCGACCAGGAGGACGACGAGAACGAGCCCTGCCGCCACGGCGGCGAGCACGGCCGCTGTCTGCCCTGAGGCGTCCCGCACCAGCTCGAGCCCCGAGGGCGCATACCGCCAGTCGCTGAGGAGGTTGAAGGGGCGGTAGAAGAAGACCAGGCGGAACACGTGGTCGAGGACGCGGACCAGCAGGAGCACCGCGAGGACGACGCCCACCGGCGGCAGCACCCAGCGGCGCACCCACCGCCGGCCGGCACTGGGCAGGCACAGCAGCAACGCACCGAGCACGAGAGCCTCGACCGGCACCCGCAGCAGCAGCACGGGTTCCGTCAGGCTGCCCGACTCGGGCGCGGCAAGCGCGACCCACACGAGCAGACCCGCGGTTCCCGTCAACAGCGCGTGTGCGGCGCCGATCAGCCGTGCTCGTGCCCCACCGTGCCCCCGGTCCTTGTCGGCGACGACGCGGGGCGCACGTGAGAGGGCGAGCTGATTTCTCATCGCGGCCCCCCGAGGCGAACGATGCCCGGGACAGCACACACGGATGCAGGTGAGGCATCCGGGCCGACTCCCGCGGTCGCTGCAGTCGACGCCGTCGACGCCGTCCGGGAAGTCGCGACAGTGACAGGCACGTGGGCCGGGGAGTCTCGGCCGATACGCGGTCGGCGGTGGGGCCACAGCTCCAGCGCCTGGGTCCCGAAGGAGAGGGCGATCGCGACCAGGGCCACCCCGACGACCAGCACGGCCAGCCCGGGTGGCAACGACCTCGACGCGGCCACCGTCAGCCCCGCCCCCGTGTAGGCGGCCACCGCCTTGCGCCACCGCCTCGCCGGCACCACGCCGGCCAGCCAGGGCATCAGGCGCTGCGCGAGGATGAGCAGGTAGCGCGCCGCGCCGATCAGGAGCACCCACCAGCCCACGGTGCGTGAGACGTGGACGGCGAGGACGAGGATGAGGAAGGCGTCGCACTCCATGTCGAACCGCGCGCCGAACGGGCTTGCCGTTCCGGTGCGCCGGGCGATCGGACCGTCGACCGCGTCGAGCAGCAGTGCCGCCGCAGCGAGGACGACGAGGAGCGTGGTGCTGCTCTCCAGGCCGGTGTCGTTCCTGACGGCGTCGGCGACCATGGCCGCGACCCCGCACGTGAGCACGGCCCTGGTCAGGGTGACGCGGTCGGCCGGCGCCAGCTTGCCCCGTCCCGATGCACCCAGGCCGGCGGCCACCAAGGCCGACAGGCCCACGGC
The DNA here is from genome assembly GCF_039531305.1 of Terrabacter lapilli. Taxonomy (NCBI): domain Bacteria; kingdom Bacillati; phylum Actinomycetota; class Actinomycetes; order Micrococcales; family Intrasporangiaceae; genus Terrabacter; species Terrabacter lapilli. The sequence continues at coordinate 18,081 of NZ_BAAAPU010000008.1, read as the reverse complement.
ACAGGACAACCCGACGAGCTCTCCGAACCGTCCGACATCGGCCTGGACGGCCAGCGCCTGCACCAGCGCCACGGCGCCCACGAGCGCGACCACGAGCTCCCGGTGAATCGTCTGTCTCACGCCACCCTCCTGCGAGTCCCGGGCGAGCGAGGCTCGCAACGCACCCAAGGACGCCCCCATCCGCAGATGGGTTCACCCGACTCGGTTCACGCGCTCCGCACTCCGAGGTCCCCGGCCGTGGCTACGCTGACGCCGTGGTGACGGACGCACGCGCGTTCTGGCTGGCCGAACCCGGACGGGGCGAGATCCGGCCCCTCACCGTGCCCGCCCCGGGCCCGGACGAGGTGCTCGTGCGCACGCTGCACTCGGCCGTGAGCCGCGGCACCGAGACGCTTGTGTTCCGCGGCGAAGTGCCACGCGGCCAGTGGGACGCCATGCGAGCCCCCTTCCAGCAGGGCCAGTTCCCCGCCCCGGTCGAGTACGGCTACCTCTCAGTCGGAGTGGTCGAGGAGGGTCGGGCGACGCTGCGTGGCAGGAGCGTCTTCTGCCTGCACCCGCACCAGACGGCATACGTCGTGCCGGCATCGGCGGTCGTCGTCGTGCCCGACGGGGTGCCCCCGGCTCGGGCGGTCCTCGCCGGCGCCGTGGAGACGGCGGTCAACGCGTTGTGGGACGTCCCGCCGCTGATCGGCGACCGGGTGGCTGTGGTCGGCGCGGGCATGATCGGGTGCTCCGTCGCCCGGCTGCTCGGCCGCATACCCGGGGTCGAGGTGACCCTCGTGGACCTCGACCCCTCTCGTGCCGCGACAGCCGCGCGGCTGGGGGTCGCCTTCGCCCGGCCCGACGAGGGCTTGCCGGTCGGCACCTGCGATCTCGTCGTGCATGCGAGTGCGACCTCAGCCGGCCTGCAGACCGCCCTGGACCTGCTGCGGCCGGAGGGCACCGTCCTCGAGCTGAGCTGGTACGGCGACAGTCCGGTCGAGGTGGCCCTCGGCGGCGCCTTCCACTTCGGGCGCCTGCGGATCCGGGCGAGCCAGGTGGGGGTCGTGTCCCCGGCTCGTCGCTCGCGCTACACGAACTCCGAACGACTGGCCCTTGCCCTCGACCTGCTGCACGACGACTCCTTTGACGCCCTGATCACCGGCAGCTCCCCGTTCGAGGACCTGCCCGAGGTGCTCGCGCGGCTCTCGGACGGCCGCCTCCCCGCGATCTGCCACGCGATCACGTATCCGCCCAGCGACGAGCCGAGGTGACCGATGTTCAGCGTGACGGTCCGCGACCACATGATGGTGGCCCACAGCTTCGAGGGTGAGCGGTTCGGCCCTGCCCAGCGGCTGCACGGCGCCACCTTCGTGGTCGACGCGACCTTCCGCGGCGCGGAGCTGGACCCGGACGGGATCCTGCTCGACATCGGCCTGGCCACCGAACAGGTCCACGAGGTGGTCGGCGCGCTCAGCTACCGCAACCTCGACGAGGTCGCCGGCCTGGCGCGCAACACCTCCACCGAGGTGCTGGCCCGGCACATCGCCGACCGGCTCGCCGAACGGGTGCAGTCGGGCGCCCTCGACACCGAACCGGGCCGGCTGAGCGCCATCCTCGTCACCCTCCACGAGTCCCACGTCGCCTGGGCGTCGTACGAGCGGACCCTCTGAGAGGCGGCCGGGTGCGGAGACTGCACGCCCTGCTGCCGGAGGCGGTCCGTGACCCGGCCCGTCCCAGCGGCGGCAACACCTACGACCGCCGGATCCTCATGGAGCTCAAGGCGTTCGGGTGGAGCGTCGAGGAGCACCTGGTCGCGGGAAGGTGGCCGGTCCCCGACGCGGCGGGACGTCGGTCCCTCGCCGAGGCGGTCGATCGCCTCCGCGACGGCGGCCTGGTGCTCGTCGACGGTCTGCTGGCCTCGGACTCCCCCGAGCTGCTGGTGCCGCTGGCACGCCGGGCCAGTCTCCTGGCCCTCGTCCACCTGCCCCTCGGCGGTCCACGGGAGGGAGCCGTGCTGGACGCGGCGTCGGCGGTCATCACCACCAGTTCATGGTCCCGAGAACGCGTCGTGGAGCTGCATGACCTGGCCCGGCCGCGTGTCCACGTCGTCGAGCCCGGCGTCGACGCCGCGCCCCTGGAGACCGGGACTCGCAGCGGAGGCTCGCTCCTGTGCGTCGGCGCCGTCACTGCGTTCAAGGGCCAAGACGTGCTCGTGGACGCGCTCGGCTCGCTCACCGACCTGCCGTGGCACTGCGTGTGCGCCGGGTCCCTCGAGATCGATGCCCCCTTCGGCGCCGATATCGACCGGCGGGCGCGTGGCACCGACCTCGTCGGCCGGCTCACGCTCGCCGGCCCGCTCGGGCACGACGAGCTCGCCCACGCGTACGCGTCGGCCGACCTGCTCGTCCAGCCCTCCCGGGTCGAGACGTACGGGATGGTCGTCACCGAGGCGCTGGCCCGTGGGCTGCCGGTCATCGCGAGCGACGCCGGCGGCCTACCACAGACACTGCGCGGGCCGGGTGCTCGGGCAGGGCGCGAAGGGACCGGCGCCGCGACCGCAGAACTACCCGGCATGCTCGTGCCTGCCGGCAACGGGCCCGCCCTCGCCGAGGCGCTACGCGCGTGGCTCACCGACGCGCACCTTCGTGGCCGGCTGCGGCACGCGGCGGCCGTCCGCAGGACCGCGCTCGCGCCGTGGTCGGAGGCGGCCCGATCCCTCGCGGCCCTGCTGGCGGCTCTCTCCGGTGAACCGTCTCGTGTGCGCTGACGTCCTCGGAGGTGGGCCCAGAACGCAGTGGCGGGAGCGGTTGCAGGCGGGAAGCGGCACGGGAAGCGCACGGGAGGCAGGATGGGACGGCTTCGCAGGTGGCTGCGTCCGCTCGCCGTGTCGGCCGTTGCCGGAGTGCTCGCCTGGCGGGTGGGACCCGGCGCGATCGCGCAGGCTGCGCAGCAGGTGGACCCCGGGTCGCTCGGGCTCGCCGTTGCCGCCGCGGTGGCCGTGGCCGGGGTCACGACTGTGTGCGTGGCCTGGCGCTGGGTCCTCGTTGCCCGCGGGTTCGGGCTCTCCCTGGCGCTCCCCCACGCCGTTGCCGCCTCGTACCGGGCCCAGTTCCTCAACGTGACGCTCCCGGCCGGGGTGGCGGGCGACGTGCACCGCGCAGTCGCGCACGGCCGGTCGGCGGGCGACGTGGCACGTGGGGCGTATGCCGTCGTGTGCGAGCGGGCCATCGGCCAGGTGGTGCAGATCGCTCTGGCCGTCGCAGCGTTGACGATCGTGCCGTCGCCGCTGCAGTGGGCGGCAGGCCCTCCGTGGCGCGGAGTCGGCGCGTGGATGTTCGCCGGCGTCGGGCTGGTCGTGATCGTCGGTCTCGGTGTGCGCCGTCGACCGGGTCGCAGAGAGCCACCTGCCGACCCTCCGCCCCGTGATGCACGTTCCCGGCTGAGCCCGCCCGTGTTCTCGCCGCGCGCCTGGTCGGCAGCGGTCGCCATGTCGGTTCTCGCCATGTCCGGCCACGTCGGTACGTTCCTGCTCGCCGTCCGGGCCGCCGGAGTGACCGAGACGCCCTCGCACCTGGTTCCCCTGGCCTTGCTCGTGCTCCTTGCCGCCGCCGTGCCCCTGAACCTCGGCGGGTGGGGTCCGCGCGAGGGCGCCGCGGCCTGGGCGTTCGGCGCAACAGGACTCGGCACCGACCACGGCCTCGTCGTCGCGGCCCTCTACGGAACGCTCGTGACCGTCGCGAGCCTGCCTGGAGCGGTGGTCATCCTCTACGCGGCGACCCGCCGGGACCGCACACTGGAACCGACCAGCGCTGGGAGGACGTATGCCTGAGCCCCACGCCGCCACTGCCCCCGGCAGTTCCGAACGAACCCACGAGCGGCCGTATGTCGTGCTCAGCTGCGGCATGTCCATCGACGGGTACCTCGATACCCCGTCCCCGCAGCGGCTGCTGCTGTCCAACGAGGCCGACTTCGACCGGGTCGACGCCGAACGGGCCGCGTCGGACGCGATCCTCGTCGGGGCCGCCACCATCCGCCACGACGACCCCCGCCTGCTCGTGCGCTCCACCGCCAGGCGAGGCCACCGCGTCGCCCGTGGGCTGTCGCCCTCCCCGACCAAGGTGACTGTGACCAGGACGGCCGACCTGGACCCGGCAGCCCGGTTCTTCGCCGACGACGGCGCCGAGAAGCTCGTCTACTGTCCCCCAGCGGCATACGCCGTCGCCCGCCTCCGAGTCGGGAGCCGCGCCACCGTCGTCGATGCCGGCGACGAGTGCCCTCTGCCCGGCGTCCTGGCCGACCTCGCGGCGCGTGGGGTCGGACGCCTCATGGTGGAAGGTGGCGGCACCCTGCACACGCAGATGCTCGCCGGCGACCTCGCCGACGAGCTGCAGCTCGTCGTCGCACCGTTCTTCGTCGGGAGCTCCCGCGCGACACGGTTCGTCGGCGACGGCGCGTTCCCGTTCAACCCCGAACGTCGCGCCACGCTCATCGGGCTTCGGCAGATCGGCGACGTCGCGCTCCTGCGCTACGCCCTGTCCGAGCGCTGCGTCGAGCCGACGCGCCTCGGCGACGACGCGCACACGACCCACGACACGGAGCCAGACAGATGATGCAGCCCGCGACGAGCCCTGAACCGCCCGGGAGCAGCCTGCCGCGGGCGACGATCCGCACCGCCGTTCGGGTGCCACTCGAACTTGCCGACGGCTTCACGACGACCGCCGTGGCCCACACCTTCACGGGACTCGTCGACGGCCTCGAACATGTGGCCCTCGCGCTCGGCGGCCGGGTGGAGCCACAGCCATCGCTACCGTGCGGGGAGGACACGACGCCGCTGGTGCGATTGCACAGCGAGTGCCTCACCGGAGACGTGTTCGGCAGCCGGCGCTGCGACTGCGGGCCCCAGCTCAACGAAGCCGTCCGGCGGATCAGCGCAGCCGGCGGATACCTGCTCTACCTGCGCCAGGAGGGCCGCGGGATCGGGCTGTACCCGAAGCTCGAGGCCTACGTCCTCCAGGATCGCGGCCTGGACACCTACGAGGCGAACCTGGCCCTGGGCTTCGGCGCCGACGAGCGGGACTACACGGTGGCCGTGCAGATGCTCCTGGCGCTCGATGCACCTCGGGTCCGGATCCTCACCAACAACCCGGACAAACCCTCCCAGCTCGAGCGGTTGGGCATCGAGGTCACCCGTGTCGAGCCGACGGCCGTCCACGCGTCACCCGCCAACGTGCGCTACCTGACGGCCAAGGCTCGCAGCGGAGCCCACAACCTCCGGCTGCCCGGATGGCCAGGTGACTGAGCCGGGAAGCCGCGTGGGGCGTTCGGCGCGCACGTGCCGACGGGCGCCCACGGACATGCTCGCATCGATGGCGCGGCGCCCAACGGTCGGCGTTCCATGATGGGTATGCGCGCTCGCCCGCTCCGCAGCCCGCGGTGGGCTGCCGCTGCAGCGTGCTTCGCGGCGGTCTCCGCTGGCTGTCTTGCCGGCTGCGACGTCGGTGGCGCGGCGAGGGAGCCGACCGACGTCAGCCGGCCGACACTCGGCGCCCCCGGCACCACGGTGCGGGTGTTGCAGATGAATCTGTGCAACAGCGGGCGCGCTGGGTGCTACTCCCACGGAAGGGCCATCACCTTGGCCGCTGCCCTGGTCCACGAGCACCAACCGGAGATGGTCAGTCTGAACGAGGTCTGCCGCAGTGACCTGCGCCCGCTCGAGCAGGCTCTGTCGGCCGGCTTCCCGAAGGCGGCGGTTGCTACGGCATTCGCGCCCGCGAAGGACCGCCAGACGCAGGCACCGGTGCGTTGTCAGAACGGCCAGGAGTTCGGCGACGGCGTGCTGCTCGTGGTCGCGCGTCCGGAGGGTGGCGCCCGCACCGACAGCGGCCTCTACCCGGCACAGGACCTGCAAGACACGGAGGAACGGGTCTGGGTCTGCATCCATCTGGCCGCCGGGTTGTCTGCCTGCACCACACACACCAGCAGCACCGACGCCGCGGTCGCGCTGAACCAGTGCCGATACCTGCTGGACTCGGTCGTGCCGATGATCAGCCGCCGAGGCGGTGTCGGCCCGATCATCATCGGCGCCGATCTCAACCTCGCGGCCCGCGGCTCACCCAGCCCGCAGTCGTGCGTGCCCAGCGGCTACCAGCGCACCGACGACGGCGGCCTTCAGGACGTGATGGTCGGCCCTGATCTCCGGGTGCGCGGGCACTGGGTCCTGGACATGCACGGCACCACTGACCACCCCGGCCTGCTGGTCGATGTCGACCTCAGGCCGCCTTCCGTCGGATGACCAGCAGCTTCCAGCCCACGAGCGCGAACCACGCCGGCAACAGCAGCCCGTAGACGAGGTAGGCCGCGCCGACGACGGGGCGGAAGGCCTCGGAGGCGATGCCGACCGCACCCGTGACGACCCCGAACGCGGCAACCATCCGACCGAAGTCGCTCCTGCCCATGACGGCCGACAGGATGAGGATCGCAGCGGCGGTCAAGATGCCGGCCCACGACACGGCATTCGTCGCTGCGATCAGCGCGTCAGCGGCGCTCGCCAGGCTGGTGCGCTGCGCCTCGGTCGTGGCGGCGGAGAATGAGCTGCTCAGGACCACGAGGCCACCGTGCAGCGACTGGGGGCTGCTGCCGAGGGCGAGCGCGATGGTCTCGGAGGCGATCCCGAACAGCCCACCGATCAGCGCGATGCTCTTGTTGACGTCCTTGAGCGCGGCGGTGACCGCTGCGAACACGACGAGTGCTGGCACGCTCAGCCCGACGAAGCAGATCAGCTCGGTCAGGTAGACGCCCTTGTGTGCGGCGATGTAGAGCAGGAGCTCCCTGCCGTCGGTCGGCGGCACCGGCGCAGCGAACACCAGGACGACGGGCACCAGGACCAGGACCACGTAGAGCACCGCCGAGATTCCCCCGAGCCGGTACAGGGTGGCCCACGACGGGTCTGCTGGCACCGGTGCCCTTGGTGCGTGAGCGCGTACGGGAGTCGCGGGTGGGCGGGCGGTCATGGTTGGCCACCCGACTTCGATCGCGGCCGGGTGCGCGCACCGGCGGTGCCACCCGAGGAGAATCCGGCCGAGTCGCTGCCTCCAGCGGCGGGATCCGCCCCGGCAGCGCAACCCGCCAGCAGCAGCGTCGTACAGGCCGGCGCGAACACGGCGAGCACGCGGCTCCCGCCGTGGGTACCGCCTGTCCTGCGCCCCACCGAAGAGGCCATGCCGCGCCTCGATCCCCGCGCCCGATGTGTCCCACCGGCTGCGTCCTGAGACCCAATGTGCCACCGAGGAGGCCGTCGCGCGGCAGGATGCCGGCAAGCGGGCCAGCCTCCCGACTCCGGCGCTCGGGGACTTCTCGAGGTGGGCGGGCAGCGCGAAGGCGGGCCTCGTCGCCGCGGGGGCGCACTCCGGAAGGCACGACTACGCGTCCCTTGACAAGCGTCCGGCCGCTGCACTCCCATCGAAGGATCGAGATGGAGGCTGACCATGTACGGATACACGCTGCACTTCCCTGCGCCGATCGAGGCATACCGGGCCATGCACAAGGCGGTTCTGGAGGTGGTCGCCGAGGAAGGCGGCGGCGACGGACTGCTCCTCCACGTGGCCTATCCCACCGACCGAGGCTTTGACCTCACGGAGGTGTGGGAGTCCAAGGAGAACCTGGACACCTTCAACCGTGACGTGTTGCCCAAGGCCATGTCACGAGCGGGTCTGCCGGCGGACGCGCCGCAGCCCGAGCCGGACGAGTTCACCCCGGCCGCCGTCATGACGCCTCGCGCCTTCAACTCCGATGCCGTGACGTGACGTCCGACATCGCTGGACGTGCCACACCAGGACGCCGACGGCCAGGCGCACGATTTCGTACGAGCTGAGAGCGGACTGGGGACAGCGCGCCCTTCTCCGGCCCGAGCAACCAAGGCGTCCGCACCGGACACATAGACTCCCGACCCGTGATCACGGAACAGGACGAGCGCTCGGCACTCAAGCGGTGGCTGCTCGAGTCAGACGAGGTCGAGCCCGGCGGCTACTACGAGAACGAGCGGGAGGCGACCGAGAAGGCGCACGTGCAGCCGTGGTGGCGGGTCATGTGCCTGACCGGTGTGGACTACTTCTCGACGCTCGGCTACCAGCCCGGGATCGCCGCCCTGGCGGCGGGGGCACTCGCGCCGGTCGCGACGTTGGTGCTCGTGCTGATCACCGTCTTTGCCGCGTTGCCGATGTACCGGCGGGTCGCCGTGGAGAGCCCGCACGGCGACGGAAGCCTCTCGATGCTCGAACGTCTCCTGTCGTACTGGCCCAGCAAGGTCCTGGTGCTGTGCCTCATCGGCTTCGTCGCCACCGGGTTCATCATCACGATCACCCTCTCGGCGGCCGACGCGAGCGCCCACCTCATCGAGAACCCGTTCCTGCACGACGCGCTCCAGGGGCGCAACGTGGTGGTGACCCTGGTCCTGCTGGCTGCGCTGGCGGCCGTGTTCCTCAAGGGGTTCAAGGAGGCGATCGGCATCGCGGTGGTCCTCGTGGCCGCCTACCTGGGGCTGAGCCTGGTCGTGATCATCCGGGCCGTCATCGAGCTCCAGAGCCACCCCACGGCGGTCGGCGACTGGGTCACCGCGATGACCTCCGCGCACTCGGCCCCGTTCGGGATCATCGGCGCCTCGCTGCTGGTGTTCCCCGCCCTGGCACTGGGGCTGTCCGGTTTCGAGACCGGTGTCGTGGTGATGCCACTGGTCAAGGGCGATGCGTCCGACACCGAAGAACGCCCGGTGGGGCGGATCCGCAACGCGAAGAAGCTGCTCACCACGGCAGCGCTGATCATGAGCGTGATGCTGCTCGGCAGCTCGCTCGTGACGACCCTGCTCATCCCGGCCCCGGAGTTCCAGCCCGGCGGGCAGGCCAACGGGCGCGCCCTGGCGTACCTCGCGCACCACCTGTTCGGGGACGGGTTCGGCACCGCGTACGACGCGGCGACCATCGGCATCCTGTGGTTCGCGGGCGCCTCGGCGATGGCTGGGCTGCTCAACATCGTCCCTCGCTACCTGCCGCGGTACGGCATGGCCCCGGACTGGGCTCGCTCGACCCGGCCGCTGGTGCTGGTGCTGTCCTTCATCGCCGCGGTTGTGACTCTCGCGTTCCGGGCGAGCGTCGACGAGCAGGCGGGGGCCTACGCCACTGGCGTGCTGGCCCTGATGACCTCTGCCGCGATCGCGGTGTTCCTGACCGAGCTGCGCCGACGACACCGCGGCACGGCTGCCTTCTTCGCCGCCGTGAGCACGGTGTTCGTGTACACCTTCGCGGTCACGATCCTGGACCGGCCTGAGGGCCTGCTGATTGCCGGTCTGTTCATCACGCTGATCATCGTGATCAGCGTCTGGTCCCGCGTCGCCCGGTCCACCGAGCTGCGGGTGCTGCAGGTCGTCTACGACGAGGATGCCACCCGGATGCTCGAGGACGCCGCGGCCGGACCGCAGCCGCTGCGGTTCATCGCGAACAAGCGACAGGCCGGGGACCGGGAGGAGTACCGCGAGAAGTCGCTGGACGTGCGGATGTTCAACCACCTCAATGCCCGCCAGGGGGCGATCTTCCTCGAGGTCGAGATCAGCGACGCCAGCGACTTCGAGACGACCGTGCACGTGACCTCCGCCGTGGTCGGCGGCCACTACGTGCTGCGCGCCACCGGGCCCTCGGTGCCGAACGTGCTCGCGGCCGTGCTGCTCGACGTGCGTGACCGGATGAGCAAGCCGCCGCACGCGTACTTCGAGTGGAGCCAGAAGGCCCCCGGCCAGAACGTGTTGCGGTTCCTGATCGCCGGCGAAGGGGACGTCCCCCCGCTGGTCCACGAGATCCTGCGCCGAGCAGAGCCCGACGAGCAGCGCCGACCCCACATCCACGTCGGGGGCTGACAGGCGACCGGCCGGGAGGATCCGCCGGTCTGACCCACCCGACGACCCGGAGGACCTCGGGGGGGCCTCCACGCGCCGGTTCGAGGCTCGGGGATGGATGACCTTCCCGCCATCGCGGGCATTACCGACGCCGGCCCCGGCAATGTCAGGGGTTGTCCAGCAGGGCCGCCCGATCAGGCGTATGCCGGGACGAGGGCCTGTCGCCGAAGGCGGCCCGACGGGACGTCTCAAGGGACGCCACGGAGCCGAAAGGAACGACCCCATGATCAAGCGTCTATCCGTATCCCTGGCCTTCGGAGCTGTCGCGGCGTTGGCCCTCGCCCCCGCCGCCTCAGCTTCGGGAGCAACCACGATCGGTTCCGTCTGCGACGACGGGCAGGTGATCGAGCTGGTCTTCAACGGGGGCGGCAACTTCACCCCCGGTCACTTCGTGGGCGGCACTGCGATCTACGTCACGCAGTCCATCCACGCCACCCGGGAGTTCACGCCGAACGGTGGGGCCACCCAGGTCACCTACTTCAACGTCGACAAGCCCCACGTGGTCGGCGACCTCGTGAGGTGCAACTTCAACCTCACGCGGGTCACGCCCACGGGCACGTTCCACGCCTTCGGGACATCCACCTTCTTCATCACGCCGGCGTCGTAGGCCCGACAGCGTCCGAGCAGTCGAGTCAGGCCGGGCGCGCTGAACGGCCCGACCGCCGCGTTCCCGCAGGTCGGATGCGAGGGGAACGCCTTCGCCATCGAGGGGTGCAGGTACCCCTATGGGGTATGCGCGAGAGGCCCCGACCCGCGTTTCCGCTGGTCAGGGCCTCTCGGCGCACTGGGTGGCAGGTGAAGGATTCGAACCTTCGTAGCTTTCGCGACGGATTTACAGTCCAGACAATGCGATTCGCTAACCAGCACTCACGCGGCCGCTACCGAAACTTCCCCACGAATTCCCCACAGACACTCGCCGTCCACCGTGGACATTCGACCTCAACCGGACAGCGGCCACGACTCTTCGCCGACCTCTCCCCCCTCCCTGGACGGCAGTTCTTTACCTGTCATGCCGAGAAGAGGACGTTGTCTCGGGACAGTGGCACCCTGTGGCAATGAGTGCCGCGCGCTTGGTCGTCCGAAGCCGTAGGCGAGCCCTCTTTCAGGCGCTCCTGGCAGCCTTGGTCACCGCAGTCATCGCCTCTGCTGTCGGGCTTCCGAGTGGGCTGGTGCTGGCGTTGGCTGGGATCGCTCTAGGAGCGAGCGTCCGGTTCGCCCCACCGCAACAGGTCTGGCTGAGCGAGGACAGCCTCGTCGTTGAGGGATGGAGACAGCGACGAACAGTGCGGCTCGCCGACATTGATTCGTTGTCGATCCAGGGGGTCAGGATCGATCCGCCCCTACTCGAGATCATCTATGCACGAACAAAGGCAGTTGGGCCCATCTACCTAAGGGACTCCTCGAAGGCATTTCTCGACGACTTCGTCACGGCGCTAGAAGGCCATGGCCGCGCTGATGACCGATACATCCATGACAACTTAGTTTCGGTGCGCCGATTTCTAGGTCGCTGAGCCGAGTTCCGAGCTCGTCCTGATGTGCCGCTGGCGGCGTCAGCATTCGTGATCCACACGCGATGCCTCCGAGCTCGCGCGCCGCGGCGGTCCCGAAGCGGCCGTCTGGCCCGATGGCGCACCGGCCACTCTTTCAGCCCTTTGACTGGCCACCAAAGAACAGCGACGCAAGGGCTGTCAGGGCAAGCACTAGGAAGAGCCAAGCAGACGCCGCGCCAAATGACTTGACGTCTCCGTGGATAAGCGAGACCACCATCATTACGAAGGCGGCAGCGACACCTAAAACGTTCGATATCTGAAAATGAAAGGGGAGCCGTCGGAAACCCCTGATTATCCTAGTGAGCACTGCTGCGCCGCACCTCTTCACTCATGGGCGTCCCTGGTAAACAGGCCCGCCTGGCCGGGCCAGAGGCTCGCACGAAGAACCGGCTCCACTTCCACACTCCGTCTGGAGATCAATCGTTTCGTCGCTACGCCGCGGCCGGACCGGAATCCCGTCATGCGCATCATGGCATGGGGGCTTCCGGTCATGCCGCCGAGCGGTCGTGCCGATCGTCGGACGTCAGGCCGCCGGATGGACAGACTGCGGATTTGCTGACTCTCGACCCAACCGGTCGCGAGACCGGCGAAGGATGATGCCCACCATTAGCGGGACGATGCCAGCAGCCAAGGTGATCAAGCTGCCCGTGTATCGGCCAGATCCGTCATCCAGGATGGGCTCTTGGCCGCTCTTGACGAGGACTGCGACGCGCTCACCCGGCGAGTAGTCGCTAGCAACTTCCGTTGAAGCAGCGTGGCGAACGACGTGACCGTCGTCGGTCTTGACCAGCAGATGAACGGAGTCTGATGAGTTTGCCTGCGCCTGGACGGTCTGGACGACTCCCGGCAGCCGCGTAGTTCCGGAGGTGCCAGCGAAGACCGCCCACGTGCTGAGCAGGCCTAGGGTCATGAACAGCAGACCGATGCTAAGGGCGGATATGGCGTAGGCACGGCCCCACTTGGGCGTGCTCGAAAACACAGGAGTCCTCCCGATTAGGGCCAGCAGGTTCGTGAGTCCTGTGGGGCTGGCGCAGGGCCAGGCAATCATCTCACCCACGCAGCACTCGTTTGCAGCTCGCAAGGCGACGTCCGATCATGCCGCTCCGCGAGCGGACGTCGCTGGGTGTGCACTGCCATTCGTACCCTAGTCGGCGGGCATGAACTCTACGCTTGCGAGGGGGAACGCGTACCAGGGGTGGGGGAAGAGTCGGCGATGGCACACATCCGCGGTGAGGTCGTGATCGATGCGCCGGTGGAGGAGGTCTTCGATTTCGTCGCCGATGAGCGCAACGAGCCCAAATACAACCGTCGCATCGTCCGCGCGGAGAAGCTGGGGGAGGGCCCGGTGGAGAAAGGTTCTCGATTCGTGGCTCAGCCCACGGGGATGGGCGCCGGCGGCGTTATGACGGTGGAGGTCACGGAGTATGAGAGGCCGCGTCGGTTCCGCAACCTCGTCCGGTCCTCGTATATGCAGGTCGACGGCACCGTGAGCTTCACGGACCAGGGTGGGGTCACGTTGCTGAGGTGGGACTGGGAGATGGGCCTGATCGGGCCGATGAAGTTGCTCTCTCCTGTGCTGGCACTGGTGGCTCCGCGTTGGGAGCGTCGCAACTGGGTGACGCTCAAGCGGTACATCGAATCGGGCTACGCGTGAGCGCCTCCTGTTGAAGAACCGCCTCGAAGGGGCCGGCGGATGGGGAGGCTGAAGTGATCACTCTGATCGGTGGCGTGGCCGCGGCTGCGGTCGCCGTCGCGTTACTTGCCGGTGCCGCCGGCATGGTGCTTGGTGCCGTCCGGAGGTGGTGGCCGTGGCTGGCCGTGCTGTTCGGCTTCAACGCCCGGTACCGGGTCGCGTCTCGAGACGAGCTGCGCGGCATCAACGCGATCGACGTGGCGTTGCTGGTGCTGGCCGGCGCCGCCTATGCCGGATTCTGGCCCGGGCCCGGCACCAGTCATGTCCCGTGGATGGCACTCGCGGTGGCGCAGCCTCTGCTCGGGATCCTGGTGCTGGTGGCCACCAGGCTGGCCGGGCGCTCGGGCTTGATGGGCGGCGGGTTGGTGCTGTCGATCCTCATGCTGGTCGACGGCAAAGCGCCCGTGGTGGCGTGGGTGGGCGTGGCGGTCAGTGTCCTTCTGCTCGTCGGGGACTTCGGCACGACGGCACGACCCTCGCGCATCCTCGCCCTCGCCCTCGCGCTCGGCTACGCCCTGCTGGTCGTTTGGTTTGCCTGCCTGGCGGCGCTTCTGTTGTGACATGCGGCCGCGAACATGGGCGCTGAGTCCAGCCTTTCGGTCAGGCGAGTTTGCGTCGAAGCCCCAGCAGCTTCCACCCGACGAGGGCGAACCACACCGGCAGTAGCACCCCGTAGACGAGGTAGTCGGCGCCGATGACGGGCCGGAGTGTCTCGGTGATGATCCCGACCGCGCCCGTGATGACGCCGACCACTGCGATGACGCGCCCGAAGCCGCTGCGGCCCATCAGGGTGGACAGGATGACCATGGCGGCTGCGGTCAGGATCCCGGCCCAGGACACGGCGTTGGTCGCGGCGATAAGCGCATCGGCGGCGCGGGCCAGGCTGGCGCGCTGCGCCTCGGTCGGGGCGGCGGTGTACGAGTTGCTGAGGACGACGAGCCGCCGTGCAGCGATTGCGGGCTGCTACTGAGCGCGAGGGCGATGGTTTCGGAGACCACACCGAAGAGCCCGCCAACGAGCGCGATGCTCCTGTCCACGTCCTTCAAGGCTGCGGTGACCGCCGCGAACACCACCAACGCCGGCACGCTCAGCCCAACGAAGCAGAGCAGCTCGGTCAGGTAGATGCCCCTTGTGGGCGGCGATGTAGAGCAGAAGCGCCCTGCCGTCGGTCGGCGGTACCGGAGCGGCGAACACCAAGACGACAGGGACCAGGACGAGGACCACGTAGAGCAGTGCCGAGAAGGCGCCGAGCCGGTACAGGCTCGCCCAGGACGGGTCCGAGCGAGCAGGTCCCCGGGGTGGGTGAGCGTGGGCAGGAGTGGTGTGCGGGCGCCTGGTCACGGCTGGGCTCTCTTCTTTCGGGGCCGCGTGCGGGCACCACCGGCGGTGCCACCGGAGAAGAAGATGGTCAAGCCCACGATGTAGCCGAAGTCGTACCAGGCGCCGTTGTTGTGGACCTCGTAGATGCCGACGCTGTGGTTGAACAGCGACACCAGGAACGCGATGGGGCGATGAACCCCTGCCACAGACCCAGCCAGAACCCTGCCGAGTCGCTGCTCCCGGCCGCCGGATTCGCCGCGGCAGCGCAGCCCGCCAGCAGCAGCGCCGACGCACTGAACGCGAGCACCACAACCATGCGGCGTCGGTCGTGTGAACTTGCTGTCCTGCGCCACGTCGAAGAGGCCATCTTGCGCCTCGATCCCCTGAGAACCTGACGCGCCGCCCCGGCCGCGTCCTGTCCCCATCCAATCTGCCACCGGGCACGCGGTCGCGCCGCGGATCCACACAAACGAACCGCGACTGAGGTGCATCCGATGCTGAGACGACCCGCACGAAGACGTTCTCATTCGCCGCGCTTGGTCGAAGGCGAACGGCCCCTGACGAAATGCACGACACCTCTGTTGCGGAACGGGCCCGGCCGCGGAGCCGTCTGGAGACCGAGGGGTCATCCAGGGCCCCCAACTGGCCCCCCAACTGGCCACCCACCGGCGCCACCCCCAGGAGAACATCCATGAACCGTCGCGCCACTCGCTCCCGAGCCGCCGGACTCATCATCGCTGCCTCGCTCGTCGCTGTCCCGCTGACCGGGTGCTCGGTGAATGCCTCCGCCGGGGCCGGGGTCGACGCCGAGTCCGACGCCCTCTGGGCGCACCGCACCCCATACGTCGGGGACAGCAACAAGGCCCTCGCGCTCATCGCCGACACCAACTTCGGCCCACCCCGTTCGTACAGCATCAAGCTGCAGACCGTGAACGCCCCCTACGACCTCACGGTCACCTTTCCCACCACGGAGGTGGACGGCAAGCCCCTCGACGCGATCGACTTCACTCCCGCCGCCACGAAGCTACTCGGCACCATCGGCAACCTCGACTCGGTCACCGTGACCAGCAACGACACGCCCGTATTCACCCTCACGGCCAAGCAGGCCAGCAAGACACTCGGCTTCAACGTCAAACAGCTCGGGCAGGACAAGCGCAAGCTGACCGACTACGTCGCCTCAGATCGCGACTGACCCTCATCGTTGGCAGCAACGAGGAGGGCCACAGGCGCCGTAGTCAGGTGACGTCAAGAGTTGGCCGTACCTCGCTATTGCCGCATTGGGCTGAACCACGCTGGCCACCGCAACCTTCACTCGGCAGCCGTCGCCAGCTCCCGCCAGGGGTCGACTAACGCGGGCAGGTCGTCCCAGCGACGGGTCAACTTTCCGTCCGGCCGCAGCAGCAGGCCGCCGGCGTGGTTCGTACCGATGACCGCACGTCGGACGCGGCAGGCCTTGCGGCCGGTCACTCAGCCGCTTGGAAGTTGGTTGCAAGTGCGGGACCGCGACGGGTCCCGCTCCCCTGGCCGCCGCGTCCCCGACGTTGGGGTATGACGCGCGCGACGAGCGAGGCAAGCTCCGCAGCAGCACCCGAGGCGAGGACCTCGACGTCGGGATGGAGGTCGGCATCCGCCACGACGAGGAGCTCGAAACGGCCGGCGTACGAGAGGGCTCCCACGCCGAGGGTGACGTTGCCCAGCAGGTTGATCAGCGGGAACACATCGCGGACGGTGGCACCGGCGAAGGACAGCGGCTGACTGGGCCCGACGATGTCGGCGCTGAGTAGGTTGATCCTCTTGCGGATGATCAGCCGGAGCACGAGCGCGCCGAGCACTCGGTTGCTGAAGACCGCCCCCATCGACGGGTGCGGCAGAGCCTTCCCGCTCGTCGTGCCCGCGCTGATCCGGCGCAGGCGCGCGACGGGGTCGGCCTCTCCTACCGGCAACCCGACGGCCATCTGCGAGATCCGATTGCCGAGCCCCGCCTGGTGGTCCGGCTGCCGCAGCGAGACGGGCACGAGGACCGGCACCACCAGCCCGTCGACGGACTCGCCGCGGCTCCGCAGCAGCGCGGACACCCCACCGGCGCTCATCGCGAGAAGCACGTCGTTGACGGTGACGTGCGCGTTGTGAGCGACAGCCTCGACGTCCTCGAGCTGGGCGCGCACGACGGCCAGCCGACGGTGCGGGCCCACGAGCCCGCCGAGACTCGTCACTGGCCCGGGTGCCCCCGTGACAAGCCCACGTATGCCGTGCCACAGCTGCGCAGCCGACGCGTAGCTGCCGCGGGGGTGCGCCGCAGCCCGAATGGCGCCGTGCAGGGCTCCGCCGCGCGATCGCAGACTGTCATGGAGGAGCTCGCCGCGGGATGGCGCCGGCCGTGGTGACCACTCCCCCGCGCGAGCGGGCCGCTCCCCGGCTTCGTCGCTGAGCAGCGTCGCCAGAGTGGCAACGCCCGCCACTCCGTCGGCCATGACGTGGTGCATCCGCACGAACAGCGCCAGGCGCCCGTCGCGGAAGCCGGGGAGCAGCCAGAGCTCCCACAGCGGGCGGCGCATGTCGAGCCGACGGCTCCTGATCCGCTCGATGGCTGACAGCAGGTCGGCGTCGTCTCCGGACGCCAGTTCTGGCCCGACGCGTACGTGGTGGGCGAGGTCGAAGGAGGGGTCGTCGACCCAGTAGGGGCCGCCGAGACCAGACGGCGGCACGCGAAGCACCTGCCGTAGGCGCGGGACAGCGTCCAGCCCGTGCCAAACCGCCTTCTGGGCGGCCTCCACACGAGGGCGTCCCGACCCGTCGAGCAGCGCCCCGCCGTCGACCACGGCGACGACGCCGACGTCCTGCGGCCACCGTGCGTCCGAAAGCAGCAGGAGACGGTCGTCCGCGCTCAACCTCTCGACCGACACCACACCACCTCCCAGCGGCCTGACCTCCAGCATCCGACCGCCCGACCACCGGCGAACAGGGACCAACGGCCCTGTCCCGCCGCCACCGCCGTCCCGAGGCTGGGCCCATGGGCACCGGTGAAGTGGCCTTGGAACGCGCCGTCGGGCGGGCTCTCGACCGCTGGCCGACCGCGGGGCTGGCAGTTGCCGTCGTGCGCCCCGGTGAGCCCACCTGGTTCCACTGCCACGGTGTCTCGGACATGACGACCGGCTCGCCGGTCACGGCGGACACCGTCTTCCGCGTCGGCTCGCTCACCAAGACGTTCACGGCGGTCGCCGTCATGCAGCTCTGGGAGGAGGGCCGGATCGACCTCGACGCCCCCGCCGACGACTACCTCTCGACGATACGACTGCGGCCGGTACGGCCCGGCCTGGGTCCGGCCACCGTGCGCAACCTGCTCACCCACACCTCAGGCGTCGGCTACTGGCTGCGACTGTCGGACCTGCTCCGACCGGTGGCGGGAGCCGGCGTCGAGGCACGGCGGGTGCAGCCGCTGGGGGTCTACTACCGCAGGGGGATCCCCCGGGAGGTCCAGCCGGGGACGAAATGGGTCTACAGCAACCACGGCTTCGCCGCCCTAGGTGTACCCAGCCATCAGGTTGGTTGCAGTCGGCTGACGGGTGGGTGACCTCGCAGGGCGCTGTGGCGGCGTT
>NZ_BAAAPU010000007.1:1098761-1203979 GCF_039531305.1 Terrabacter lapilli | reverse complement strand
TCCCATTCGGAGGTTCTCGTTCGTTCAACCAGGCACGCCGCTACCAACGTGGTGGCCGGGTACACCTAGGCCAGCTCGTGGAGGACGTCTCGGGGCAGGCCCTGCGCGAGTACCTGCGGGACCGGGTCCTCGACCCGCTCGGGATGCAGCACACCGACCTGACCCGCTCGGATCGAGTGAGCCCCGGGCTGGCCACCGGCTACGTCCTGCGACGACGCGGACTTGTGCCGGCTCGGGTGAGGGAGGTGCCCACGCCCGGGGGCGGTGGCCTCTACTCCACCGCGGCCGACCTGGCGTGCTACCTGCGCTGCCTCCTGGAGGGTGGCTCCGGTCCGCGCGGGCGGATCCTGGACCCGGAGACCGTGGCCCAGCTGTTCACCCCGCACTACCAGCCGGACCCGCGCCTGCCGGGGATGGGGCTGGGGTTCGACCTCGCCGCGGAGGACGGGCGTCGCGTCGCCGCCAAGGACGGCGTGGTCTCCGGCTTCCTGTCCGCGATGGCGCTCGCCCCCAGCGCCGGGACAGGAGTCCTGGCCCTCGCCAACACCGGCGGGCTGAGCGGCCGGGGAGCGCCCGTCGAGGTCGTCGGCGCGGTGCTGCGCGAGCTCCTCGACCTGCCCGAGGACCCGATACGCCACGACATCACGCCGCGGCCAGACGTCTGGGCCGAACTCTGCGGCTGGTACGCCCCCACACCGGGCATGGTGACGAACCTCTTCACCAGAACCCTCATGGGCGCCGGCGCGGAGGTCGTCGTGGAGGATCGTCGTCTCGTCCTCAAACCCCTCACCCCGGTCCCCGCCCTGCGCCGAGGCATGGTGCTGCACCCGGACGACCCGAAGGACCCGTATGCGTTCCGGGTGGACTTCTCCTCGCTCGGCATGGGCACCCTGCCGGTGGTCTTCGCGACGACGGACGACGGGGGCAGAGTGGGCCGGCTCTGGCTTGACCTCATGGGCTTCGACAAGCGGCGTGACACACGCAACCCGCGCCGGCTGCTCGGTGCAGGGCTCGCTGCCGCCACCGTCGCGGGAGGGGTCGCGCGACTGACCCGCAGGTCGAGCGCCGACCAAACACACTGATCTCGAAGGGAACTCGGTCATGTCGCTACTCCTGCACCGCAAGACCTGGCCCCGTTACGTCCGGCTACGCGACGTCGACCTCTACGTCGACGTGGTGGGTCACGGTGACCCACTCGTCCTGATGCACGGCGGGCCCAGTGCTGACCTGTGGACCATGGGCGCGTTCCGCCGGCTCGCCGACGAGCACACCCTCATCTTGTACGACCACCGCTGCAACGGGCGCTCGATTGGCCCGCCCGTCTCGTCCATGACGTGGGAGAACCTGACCGCCGACGCCGATGCCCTGCGCGAGCATCTCGGCTTTGATGAGTGGACCGTCCTGGGCCACTCGTTCGGCGGACACGTCGCCCTGGAGTACGCCCTCAGATACCCGGACCGCGTCTCCGGACTGGTGCTCCTCGACACCGGCGCCGACGCCCACTGGGCCCGCGAGAACGCCCCGCGCCTGCTCGCACAGCGCGGCTACGGGGCGGCGAAGGCCGAGCTGGTCCGACGGTGGTTCACCGGCGAGTTCGAGCGGCCCGAGTACCTGCCCATCTTCCTGCGCATCAGCAGCGCCTACATGCCTCACCATGGCTGGCGGGGCCTGCTTCGAGAGCTGGCAACCGGCGGCTGGCGCTCCCGGATGCGGCCCGAGCCGCTGCAGTTCGCGGGACGCACTCTCCTGCCCGGCTGGTCGGTCACGGACCGACTCGGCGAGATCACGGCGCCGACCCTCGTCATTGCCGGACGTGAGGACTTCGTCTTCCCACCCGAGTGCCAGCAGGAGCTGGTCTCCGGGCTCCGCCATGCAGAGCTCCTGCTGGTCGACGAGGCGGGCCACAGCCCCCAGGACGAGTTCCCGAACCAGGTCATCCCGGCCGTGCGGCACTTCCTCACCGCCGCAGTGCAGGCCCGTCGGACGCAGACCTGACACGCCGCCCGGGTGCGTCGCCTCCTCACCCACCGCCTGCCAGCGGTCAGGCCGTGGGTGACAGCGCCAACGACGGCCTCCCCTTCAGCGTGACTGACGATGCCCGAGAGGATGAGGACGTGGATTCCTCAGCTGCTGTGGACCGAGCGCCAGCGCATGTCGACCACTTCCCGCGCTGGATGTAACTTGAAACCTCAACCAGTCTCGCGCGCGAGGAGATCCTGATGGCTACGATCGTCGTTTTCGGGGGTACGGGCTTCACCGGCAGCAACATCGCACGGGAGGCATCCGCGCGCGGCCACCACGTCGTGTCGGTGAGCCGGTCCGAGCCACAGGAACCCATCGAAGGCGTTCGGTACGAGACCGGCGCCGCCGAAGAGCTTGCCGCGCGGGTCATCCCGGGCGCCGACGCGGTGGTGGCGGCGCTGTCGCCGCGCGGGGACATGTCCGGCCGGCTCGTAGAGGTCTACCGCGGCCTGGCCCGCGAGTCGGCGGCGGCCGGGGCGCGGTACATCCAGGTGGGCGGCTTCAGCTCGCTGCGTCCCGCGCCGGGGGCACCGCGTTTCGTCGAGGGCGAGATCCCCGAGGAGTTCCGCGACGAGGCCATGGAGGGAGAGGCGACCCGGGTCCTGCTCGCCGAGGAGTCCCCCGAGGATCTGGACTGGGTCTTCGTCAGCCCCGCGGCCAGCTACGGCGCGTGGGCGCCCGGCGAGCGAAGCAGCCGCTTCAGGGTTGGCGACGATGTCGCGCTCTTCGACGAGGAAGGCGGCTCCACCATCTCGGGCGCCGACTTCGCCGCGGCGATCGTGGACGAGATCGAACGTCCCACGCGACACCGCGCGCACATGAGCGTCGCGTACTGAGCGGCCTCTCTCGCCCAGCACGACCAGTCAGCCGTTGCCCCCCGAGATTGGCGCGCGTCGGCGCGTGAACCCCTGATCACCCTTCCGGGGCGCCCTCACCTGTCCGAGACTGACCCACCTGGAGTCACCAGCATCGCCTTCACCGCTGCGCGGAGGTCCCCGGCGCCCTCTGTGGCGACCGCGTCGCGCATTCGCTGGTAGCCGGCGCCGTCGCGCAGGATGTCCTCGATGCCGGCGAGCTCGCGGGTGCAGCCGAGCCGGCTGGCGGTCGGCTGCAGCTGTTCGAGCAGCTCGTGGATGTCGTCGACGACGTGGACCTCGGTGTTGTCGGCGTCTCGGATGACGATCGCGTCGAGCCCGTAGCGGGCGGCTCGCCACTTGTTCTCCTGCACGTGCCACGGCGGCAACGGGCGGTCGAGCACACCCCCGTCGAGCTGGTCCTCCAGGTACGCGACGAGGCAGTGCACGAAAGCGGAGACGGCCGCCACGTCTGCCAGGCGCGAGAGGCCGTCGCAGGCGCGGACCTCGATGGTGCCCAGACGCAGGGACGGGCGGATGTCCCAGCGCAGCTCGCTGGCGTCGGTGATGACACCGGTGGTGTGCACGTCGTGGAGGTACCGGCGGTACTGCGCCCACGTCTCGAACTGGAACGGCAGCCCGGCCGTCGGCAGCTGCTGGAAGAGCATCGTGCGGTTGCTCGCGTAGCCGGTGTCGGCCCCGGACCCGTACGGCGAGGACGCCGACAGGGCCGTCAGGTGCGGGTGGTAGGTGAGCAGGGCGTTGATCAGCGGCCACACCTTGGCGGCCGAGGTGACGCCCACGTGGACGTGCACCCCGAAGATCACCATCTGGCGCCCCCACCACTGCGTGCGGTCGATGAGGGTGGCGTACCGCTGGCCCTCGGTGACCTGCTGGTCCTCCCAGCGGGCGAACGGGTGTGCTCCCCCGCCGTAGAGCAGGATCCCGAGCTCCGCTGCCGCCGCCTGCACCATGTGCAGCCCGCCGGTGAGGTCGGCCGACGCCTCCTGGGCGTTCTCGCAGACCCCGGTGACGATCTCCACCGTGTTGCGAAGCAGCTCCTTGGTGACGGTGGAGCGCGACTTCGTCGGTCGCGCGTGGGTGTCGTCGTCGGCCGCGTTGGCCTGGGCCAGCAGCTCGTCAGCGCGTGAGGTCAGGTCGAGGGTGACGGGATCCAGGAGCCCCAGCTCCCACTCCACGCCCAACGTGCGCCCCGCCGAGGGCGCGAAGGTGACCTCCGGCGACGGATGCGACAGGGTCAGATCAGTCATGTCCACCTCGAGGGGATCGTCGGCGCAACGACAGGTACGTGTGCACTCCCGGCGACACCGTCCCTTTCCCACGGCGACGACCGGAACGCGGCCTCAAGTATCCCCGAGCAGGCCGCGCCGGCGCAGCACGGGCATGAGCCCCTCGGCGACGTGGTAGGCCTCCTCGAGGTGCGGATAGCCGGAGAGGATGAACTCATCGAACCCCTCCCCGTGGTACTCCGCGATGCGGTCGGCGACCTCCTCGTGGCTGCCGACGAGCGCGGTACCGGCTCCCCCACGCACGAGCCCCACCCCGGCCCAGAGGTTCGGGGAGATCTCCAACCGGTCGGTGCGGCCCTCGTGCAGCGCGACCATGCGCTGCTGGCCCACCGAGCCGCTGGCCGAGAGCCGCGCCTGCGCCTTGGCGATGGCATCGGGGCTGAGGCGGGCAAGCAGCCGGTCGGCCACCGCCCACGCCTCCTGCGCGGTGTCCCGGGTAATGGCATGAAGCCGTATGCCGTAACGCAGGGTGCGTCCGACGGTGGCCGCGACGGCACCGACTTTCTCGATCTTCTCGCGGGCCAGGTGCGGCGGCTCACCCCATGTGAGGTAGACGTCGGCCACCCGTCCCGCGACCTCGATAGCGGGCGCGGAGGATCCGCCGAAGTAGATGTCAGGCAACGGGTCGGGCCTACCGGCGGTCGTGGCTCCAGCGACCCGGTAATGGTCGCCCTCGAAATCGAGTGGGGTCGCACCCCAGGCGCCGCGGAGCACCCGGATGAACTCATCGGTGCGGGCATACCTCTCGTCGTGGTCGAGCCAGTCGCCGAAGCGCTGCATCTCCAGGTCGTCGCCGCCGGTGACGATATTGAGCAGGAGCCTGCCGCCGCTCTGCCGCTGGAACGCCGCCGCCATCTGCGCGGCGAGGGTCGGCGAGATGAGACCGGGCCGGAAGGCCACGAGGAACCGTAGCCGGCGAGTCTGCCCAGCCAGGGCGGCGCTGGTCAGCCACGCGTCCTCGCACCAGGTCCCGGTCGGGGTCAGGACCCCGGTGAACCCGAGCTGGTCCGCGGCGCGGGCGATCTGGCCGAGATGGTCCAAGGTAGGCGCCCGGAAGTTGGCGGTGCCGGTGCCGCGGCTCGGTGCAGCGTGGAAGTGGTTCAACAGGTGGCGGCTGTCGCCGGCCGTGGGCAGGAACCAGTGCAGGGTGACGCCAGCGCTGCTCACGTCTGGACACCGATCGGCTGGGAGGGGCCCCTAAGAGACGCGCCCAGGTCGGCGGCATACGTCCTCACCCACCGCCTGATGTGGTGCTCCTGGTCGGCCATCCCGGCGTCGAGGAGCACCACGGCTGGCGCCGGCACGTCGGCGCCGAGCTCGATGACGAATGGCTCATCGGGCGGTATGCCGTCCGTGGGTGAGGCCCCGACGATGGGCAGCGTCTGCCCCATGGCATTCACGACGGCGTCCGCCAGAGCCCGGGTGTGCGACCGGGCCCGCGGGTTGTCGATGAGCTCCACCACGGGGGCGTCTCGTCTCGTCATGCTGTCTCCCTGACGGCGGGCCCGGCGGCCCCGGCCGTGACCGTCTCTCGAGAGGACGCCCACGCGGCCCAGTCGGTTGCCGGTCGGGCCGGGGGCAGGCCGAGGTGGTCGCGGAGGGTGGCCCCGGCTGTGTAGTCGTGCCGGAGCACGCCGCGCTCCTGGAGCAGCGGCACCACCTCGTCGACGAACCCGTCGAGGCCACCGGGGGTGATGTGGGGCACGAGGATGAAGCCGTCGCTGACGTCCGTGGCCACGGCGTCGACGATTGCGGCGGCGACCGACTCGGGCGAACCGACGAAGGTCTGACGACCCGTGAGCTCGATGACGGTCTCGCGGATGCTCAGGCCCCTGGCCTCGGCCACAGCGCGGTACCTGGCTGCCTCGGCGAACGGGTCACTGACCTGGCGCGCCCGCCCTCGCACGATCGACGTCTCCTCGGACACGAGAGGGTCGACCGTCGGCAGGGGGCCGTCCGGGTCGTAACCGGACAGGTCACGGTTCCACACCTGCTCGAGCAGCAGGATCGCCGTCTGCGGGCTGACCTGCTGACGACGCACCTCGGCGGCGCGCTGGGCGGCGTCGGCGTCGGTGTCTCCGAGCACGAAGGTCGCGGCCGGGAGGATGAGCAGGTCGCGTTCCTGTCGACCGTAGCGCGCGAGCCTGCCCTTGACGTCGCGGTAGAAGGCACGCCCGGCCTCGGCGGTGGAGTGACGGCTGAAGATGGCGTCCGCGCTGCGCGCGGCGAACTCCCGACCGTCGCTCGAGTCGCCGGCCTGGAAGATCACCGGGTGTCCCTGCGGGCTGCGGGGCACGGTGAAGCGTCCTGCCACGTCGAAGTGCTTGCCCCGGTGCTCGAACGAGCCCGCCGCGGGGTCGGTGAGGAACTGGTCGTCGTCGGCTCGGACCGCGTCCACCGGCCACGAGTCCCACAGCTCCCGGGCGGTGGCGATGAACTCCTCGGCCCGCTCATAGCGCTCGGCATGCGGCAGGAAGCCGCCACGGCGGAAGTTCTCCCCGGTGAAGGCGTCCGAGCTCGTGACCACGTTCCAGGCCGCCCGACCCGCCGAGAGGTGGTCCAGGGTGGCGAACTGTCGGGCGACCTCGTAGGGCTCGTTGAAGGTCGTGTTGATCGTCCCGGCGAGGCCCAGATGCTCGGTGACAGCCGCGAGGGCGGCCAGGATGGTGAAGGTGTCGGGTCGGCCGACGACGTCGAGGTCGTGGATGCGGCCGCGTTGCTCACGCAGGCGCAGTCCCTCGGCGAGGAAGAGGAAGTCGAGGCGGCCACGTTCGGCGGTCTGCGCGAAGTGCGTGAAGGACGCCAGGTCGATGTGGCTGCCGGAGGCGGGGTCGCTCCACACGGTCGTGTTGTTGACGCCCGGGAAGTGCGCGCCGAGGACGACCTGCTTGCGGGGGTCGGTCATGAGAGTTCCCTTCTCACGCGGGGGTGCTGGCGTATCGGTTGGCGGCGACGGGCAGGCCCAGCCGCTCCCGGAGGGTGCGCTGCCCGTAGGCCGTCCGGAACGCGCCGGCCCCCTGCAGCTCGGGGACCAGCCCGTCGACGACCGAGACAAGGTCGTCCGCGATGACGGCCGGCCGCAGCCGGAAACCGGCGTAGCCGAGCGACCGCCAGCGCAGGAGCAGCGACGCGAGCTCGCGGCTGGTTCCCGTGAAGATGTGGGCGTCCGAGAACAGGGGCGCCCCGGCTGCCTCGTCGAGGCGCCGTCGACGTCGTAGCGCCGCGTCGGTCGTCCGGTCGAGGATCACCACCACGTCGGCGAAGACCTTGAGCGGTCGGCCGGTCCGGCCGACGCGCCGCTCGGCCTGTCGGACCTCGGCGAGGATGCCCGTGGCCTGGTCGTCGTCGTGTGGAGTGACGAAGACGATGTCCGCCGACGTTGCGGCCAGCTCGTAGGGGATGGCGTGGTGGGCCAGGGCCGTGACCACGGGCTGCCCCTGTGGGGGACGTGGCGTGATCGAGGGGCCGCGCACGCTGAAGTGGGGCCCCGCGAAGTCGATGTAGTGGAGCTTCTCCCGGTCGATGAAGCGCCCGGTCGGGACGTCACGGATCTCAGCGTCGTCCTCCCAGCTGTCCCACAGTCGGCGGACGACCTCGATGTGGTCGGCCGCCTCCGCGAACCGCTCTCGCAGTGCCGCGAGGGCCACCGGGTCGGAGGCCAAGTCACGCCTGATGCCAGGGAGCGTCCGGCGACCGAAGTGACCGGCCTCGCCAGGCGTCCCGCCCACCTTGACCTGCCAGCCGGCCCGGCCGTGGCTCGCGTGGTCGAGGGTGGCGACCGACTTGGAGACGTGGAACGCCTCGGTGTGGGTGGTCGTGACCGTCGGCACGAGGCCGATCCGCTCCGTGGCCGGCGCGACGGACGCTGCGATGAGCAGGGCGTCGAGCCGTCCGCGGACCCGGTCGGTGCGCGAGTCACTGCTACGTGAGAACGGGTCCTCCGACTGCAGGGTCAGGCTGTCCTCGATGGTGACGAAGTCGATGAGGCCACGTTCGGCAGTGGCGATG
The DNA here is from genome assembly GCF_039531305.1 of Terrabacter lapilli. NCBI lineage: Bacteria > Bacillati > Actinomycetota > Actinomycetes > Micrococcales > Intrasporangiaceae > Terrabacter > Terrabacter lapilli. Next base: position 1,195,785 of record NZ_BAAAPU010000007.1, on the reverse strand, counting down.
ATGTCGGTCCAGTGGCGGGCGGTGAAGATCTCGCCTGCGCGGGCGCCGGGCTCGCGCCAGGCGGCGGGGTGCCAGCCGGCTCCGTCCAGCGCGACTGCGAGGTGCAGCGGGCGATGGGTGCCACCGGCCGAGGCAGTGGCGTTCACCAGTCGACTCCCTTCTGCTGGACCTCCACCGGATGCAGGTTCCCGCTACTCACCGCGTACGTCGTCATGACCGTCAGGCGTGGGGCGTAGACGTGCAGGCTGATCGCAGGGTCCGGGCCGACGTTGCTGACGTGGTGCACGTAGGAGGGGCCGAAGGTCCGCTGCTGTCCGGTCCGCAGCCGGCGGGCCTCCTTCTCGACCTGCGGTGCTACGCCCAGGCGGCTGGGTGTGGCGACCCGTTCGGTCAGCTGTCCCTGCAGGACGATGAAAGAACCGGCGCTCTGGCCGTGGTCGTGCCAGTCCGTCCCTTGGCCGGGTAGCCAGGTGAGCAGCCACGCCTCGTGGTCGCTCTCGGCGGCGATGCGCGCGTAGTAGCGGCTGATCGGGTCGAAGTCCACCAGACCGGCCCACAGGGTGCGCTCACCGGCGAGGCCTCTGGCGGTGGCCGCGAGGTCGGCGGCGGTGCCCGGCTGACGCGGACCTTGCGCGTGGGCTGGCGAGCCGGTGAGCCCATCTGGGCGGATGGGGGAGGTTCGTGTTCTGAGAGGCATTGCTGGGCTCCTCGAGGTCGTGACGGTGTGCGGAACTGGGGTCAGGGCGACGACGTGCGGCTCACCCGACCTGCGCCGGAGACGGCGGAGTGGTCGCCGTGGCCCACGCGTCCGGGGCGCCAGCACGGGGAGGGTTGCTGCCCAGACCACCCGGCTCGCGGGCCGTCTGCTGTCCGGCTCCCTGCCGCGACGGGTGCTCGCGGCGGACGACGGGCGCGACGTCGCTGAAGAACCGTTCGACGCTGCGGCGGGCGACGGCCTCCGGCAGCCCGGGGACGTCGAGCGAGATGCCGGAGAGCTCGTGGCCGAACGCGTCGTGGTAGCGCCCGATCTTGTCGACGACCTCGTCCGGCGAGCCGATCAGCGCGGAGCTGTCCCGGGTGTACTCCTCGACGGTGGTGAACGGCAGCCTGTTGTGCACCGCACCGGGTGAGCGCCGGAAGGCCTCGAACGCGGGCTCGTAGAGCCGCAGTGCCTCCTGGGTCGTGTCGGCCACCAGCAGCCCCAGGAACCCAGCCCCGACGAGGGCGCCGGCCGGGTCGTGGCCGTGAGCCTCCCACCGCTCGCGGTAGTGCCGCACCAGGGCCGCGTACTTCTCCATCGGGTGGAAGCCGTTGGCGGAGAACAATGGGTCACCCCACCGCGCCGCCAGCTCGGTCGACTCGGTCGAGCTCGCCGAGCCGTGCCAGACCGGGATCGGCTGCTGCAGAGGACGCGGCTGCGTGGTGGCCTCGACAAGCGGCGGGCGGAAGCGCCCGGACCACGTCACGCGCTCCTCTCGCCAGAGCCGACGGAGCAGCTCGTACTTCTCGGCGTTGCGCTCCCACTGACCCTCGAGGTCGTAGCCGTAGAGCGCGTTCTGGTCCGGGTCGTTGCCCTTGCCGATGACGACGTCGAGGCGTCCGCCGCTGAGGTGGTCCAGCGTCGCGTAGTCCTCTGCGACGCGCACCGGGTCGAGCAGAGACAGCACGGTGACGGTCGTCATGAGCCGTATGCGTGTCGTGCGCGCGGCGACGTGGGCGAGCACCACCGGCGGCGAGGAGGACACGAACCGCTGGGCGTGCCGCTCCCCCACCCCGAACGCGTCGAAGCCGAGCTCCTCGGCCCACTCCGCCTGGAGGCCCACATGCTCGAACGCCTGCGTCTGGGTGCGGGCGACCCCCGTGACGGGGTCGGGGCTGGTGTCCAACAGCGTGTAGGTGCAGAACCTCATGCCGGCCGCTTCTCCCCTGCCGTCACGGCCACCGCGATCCGGTTGCCACTGACCGGCGCCGGGCAGGTGCCGTGGTCGCTGAAGGCGAACGGCAGGTTGACCGCGCGGTTGAAGTCCACGACGAGGTTGCCCCCTGGGTCGGGCGCCTCGGTCGCGACACTGCGCCACGGCGCAGACGTGACCTCGTTGGTGGCGTCGTGGAAGAGCAGAGCGAGCCCGTCGCCGGCGGGCACGGCACTGAGCCGGTGGCGTACGCCGGCGATGTCGACGTCGACCGTTCCGACGACGCGCGCCTGCTGCACGAGGTCCTCCCGTGCGGTGGCCACCTCCACCGTCACGGGCTCCTGCGCCGGGGTGAAGGTGGCCGGCCGCACCCACTCCGGGTCATGCTCCCAGGTGGGGACGCCCTTGAAAGCGAGTCGAGCGGGGGCCTGCGGGTCGCGCGTGCGCACCGCGAGACGCCCTCCCCGCCGGAGCAGCTCGACGACCCGGTCGTCGTGGCGCACCCAGTGGAGCGAACCGCTCTCGGCGACGTCGGCGGACGCCCTGCCGAGCACCGGGCCGACGTCGGTCACGAGCCGGTCCTGCTCCTCGGCCCGGACGTGCGCACCGTCCTCGCCGGCCCACCACAGCCCGGGCAGGCCGGGGAGGGCGGACGGCTCGTCGGGCAGCCACGCGAACCCGGTCAGCGAGAGCCACCCGTGCTCCTCACCCAGCGAAGCCTCCCGGGCGGCGCGCCACTGGTCCCACTCCTGACGGGCGGTCACGCGACGGCCTCCTCACGGGCCGCACGCGCCGTTTCGGCGTCGCGACGGGCAACCTCGGTGCGCACGAGGGGGATGACGTGGCGCCCGAAGTCGACGGCGTCGTCGTAGAGGTGGTAGCCACGCGCAGAGAAGATGCGCACGCCCAGGTCGTAGTAGTCCAGCAGCGCGGCGGCGACGGTTTCCGGAGTGCCGACGAGGGCGGTCGAGTTTCCGCCTCCACCGGTCGCGGCGGCGGTGGCGGTCCACAGCGCCCGGTCGTGGCGCTCGCCGGCGCCCGCGGCGGCGAGGAGGCGCTGGGAACCGGAGTTCTCGGGCTGAGCGCCGTTGCGTCGCAGGCGTCCTCGCGCGTCCCTCCCGTATGCGCTGCGGGCGTGGATGGCGCCGAGCGTGCGCTCGGCCTTGTCCCACGCGAGCTCGTCGGTCGCGGCAAGGATCGGGCGGAAGGCGACCTGGATCGTGGGCAGCGGTTTGCCCGCGGCGGCCGCAGCCTCGCGGATCGTCGCGATCTGCTCGGCGGTGCCGGCGAGCGGCTCTCCCCACAGGGCGAAGACGTCCGCTTCCGCGGCACCGACGGCGTATGCCGCGGGGCTCGACCCGCCGAACGAGATGCGTGGGCGCGGGGTCTGGAGCGGCTTGATGTCAGCGAGGAAGTTCTCGAACCGGTAGTGCTCGCCGGCGAAGTCGAACGGCTCGTCATTCGTCCAGGCCTGCTTGAGGATCTGGATGAACTCCCGGGTCCGGGCGTAGCGCGCGTCCTTGTCCAGGTGGTCGCCCTCCGCGGCCTGGTCGGCGGTGCTGCCACCGGTGATCACGTGCACCTCGAACCGGCCCCCGCTGATGTGGTCGAGGGTCGCGAACGTCTTGGCGGTCAGGGTGGGGTAGGCGGTGTTCGGCCGGTGGGCGACGACGAGGTTGAGGCTCTCGGTGTTCGCAGCGACGTGCGCGGCGACCTGGGCGGGGTCCGGTGAGCCCGAGTGGTAGGCGAAGAGGATGCGGTCCCAGCCGTTGTCCTCGTGGGCGCGGGCGAGCTTGACGGCATACGGCAGGTCGAGCGCGCCGCCGCTGCGGGCGGTGGTCTCGGTGCCGTCGTGGTTGGCGGCGATGCCCAGGAACTCAACTGGCATGGCGGTGGTCCTTGTCTCTTGTGGGGTGGTGGTGTCTCGTGACGCTCGCCGGGGGCGCGGTGTGCAGGGGCGGCGCAGCGACGACTGGACGGCTGATCGGGACCGTGAGCAGGTCGCGGGCGACCGCGTCGTTCTGGCGGAAGCCGGGGCCGTTGAAGCCTGGCCGGGAGAATCCGCCGGCGCCGGCGGAGCCGGAGACGGCTGGTCCGAGGAGGAAGCGCCGAGGGTGAATCGATCCGTCGGCACGGACGCCGCGGGCGCGCGGGTCCGCGACGAGCTGCCCCGCCCCCAGGCTGGTGCCGTCGGCGGCAGTCACAGGGCGCGATCGAAGCTCGCCGGAACGGAGCAGGTCGGCCACCAGCGGGTCGGTGACGAGCGAGCTGTCCGGGCGCGGCAGCCGTGCGTCGACGGCAGCCCGGGCCCGTACCACCCGCTCGCCCGACCGGGCCACGAACCTGCCGTCCTCCACGGACAGCTCGAGGTCGGGCCCGAGGAAGCGGACGACCCCGGCGCGGTGCAGCGCGAGCAGCTCCGCGAGCCGGCGCGGCGGGGGGCCGCTGGCGAGGAAGGAGAACAGGCCGTGGAAGTGACTCTCCACGTGGCGCACCCGGTCCTCGTCGAGCAGCCGGTCCGTGACGACGAGCTCGGCGAGGACGGCATACACGCCAAGCAGCGCGTCGAAGACGGCCCGGTCGCACGAGCGCAGCGGGTCGGCTCGACGCGTCAGGTCACCGGTGATGTGCTCGGCGACGAGCCGCTCCACCTCCGAGGCGGCCGTGTGCGGGTGGACGTAAGACCGCAGCGGGCGGTCGATGCGGTCGATGTCGAAGACGTCCTCAGGGTCGGTGAGGTGGGCGCGAGCCACGCCCGTGAGGCCGTCACCTGTCACGTCGGTGGCGGCCAGAGCCCGCTCGAGGGTCTCGAAGGTGCCCCGGGTCCGTTCGGGGTGCGCTTGGAAGAGCCGGCGGTAGTGGGCCACCGCGAGCTCCAGCACGACCAGCGGCCAGACCTGGGTGCGGTAGTCAAGGGCCGTCGCACCGTCCCCGATGCCGGCGAGGCGCTCACGCGTGAGGTGTCGCAGCGGGGCAGGCCCGTCGGCGGGTGACCGGATCTCGTAGCCGAGCTTGGCGTGGTAGGGCACACCGCGACGTGACCCGACGTGGAGCACCGGTTCGCGGCCGCTGGGGTGGTAGGTGAGCTGGTCCCCGTCTTCGCTGAAGCGGCCGCCTCGCCCCTCGGCGAGTAGGACGAACAGGTCCACGAACGCCAGACCCATGCCGCGCACGAGGACCGGTTCGTCGGGGCGCAGGTGCTCCAGGTCCAGGTCGGCCGTGTGCCCCGGGGGCACGTACGTGAGCTGGTGCTGCTCCGCCTGAGCCAGCAGCCGCTGCTCGTCAGAGCCCGGCGCCTGCTGGAGGTAGCCCTGGGCCAGGACCACGAGATCAGCCGCGAGCGTTGCCCCGGTGGCGAGCGTCACGGTCTGGGTCGGCCCGTCGTCCTCGAGCGCCACGGCCCGGTCGGCGTGCACATGCACGGTGACGCTGGCCGGCAGCGTCTGCACGGTGCGGCGCCAGGCCCACTCCAGGTACTCCGCCTGTACGACACGCGGTGCGAAGGACCGGGGTCCAAGCTGTGCCGCATCCTCACTGGCCTCGTCCCCGGCTGCCCACTGAGCGAGCGATGGACCGTCGACGACGGGTCCCTCGCACGTCACAGAGGTGTCGGTGAAGACGGTGACGTCCTGCGCCTCGGAGTTCATCCACAGCAGGGGCGACTGTGCGGCGCGCCAGATGCGCCCACCACCCGGCGGGTGCGGGTCGACGACGTGCACCTCGACTCGTTCCCCGGGCGGGACGAGCAAGGCGGCGTTGGCGCTGACGCGTTCCAGCAGGCCCAAGGCTCGTGGGCCGGCACCGACGACGACGATCCGCCGCAGGCTCACGCCGCGCCCCAGTCCCGGTAGCAGGGGACCTGCGCCGTGGGCTCGGCGGAGTCGAGGGGCGTCCCGGACACTGCATCGGCGGGGTGGCTTGGCGTCCGGCTTCCGGAGGGCAGGGCGACGCGCCGGGTGCCGGGGGGCAGCTCCTTGTCGAAGGCGTGCGGGCCGATCGACTCCGGGTCGGCGTGCAGGTCGAAGGCCGGCAGGTAGCCGGCGGCGAGGTAGAGCGCGCGGGCTTCGGGCTGGCGGGGCCCGGTGGTGAGGTGGATCCGCCTGTACCCCAGGGAGGCTGCGGCAAGCTCGAGCTCGTGCAAAACCCGCTTGGCCAGGCCCTGCCGGCGGAACTGGGCATGGGTCCAGACCCGCTTGACCTCGGCCGTCTCGTGGTCGTAGCGGCGGATCGCGCCACCGGCGATGGTCTGGCCCGCGCGGGAGATCACCAGGAACGCGCCGTCCGGTGCCTCGAAGTCGCTGATCGGGACCTCGGTCAGCTGCGTGTTCGGTGTCGACAGACCGTAGCGGGTCCCGTACTCGACGACGAGGTCCTCCAGCAGGGGCGCGGCGGCGTCGTCGCGGGGTGAGACGCGCAGGACCACGTCGTCGTCGGTCTCCGTGACGAGCTGGCTGCGCTGCCGTGCCAGGTGGGTCAGGAACGACTCGGTGACCAGGTGCAGGTTGCGGGCGGCAGACTCGGCGAGGAGGACGCCCGAGTCCTGCGGATAGACGGTGACCTCGGAGGCGAGCACGAACCAGCCCTGGGTGACGTGCTCCGCACCGAGGGACACCAGGACGGGTCGCAGGGCGTAGTCGAGGGCCAGCACGTGCGCCGGGCTTCCTCCCGTCGCCACGGGCAGGACGGTCTTACCCCGCAGCGCGTACTGCGGCAGCAGGTCGAGCAGGGCCTTGAGGACGCCGGTGTAGGCGGCCTTGTAGACGGGAGTCGTGACGACGACGCCGTCGGCGGCGGCGATGGCGGCGACGACGCCTGCGAGCTGTGGGTCCGAAGCGTCGGCTCGCAGGAGCGCGCCGGCGGGCAGGTCCCGCACGACGATGCGGGTGACGTCGTGGCCGCGGGCGCGCAGCCGCCGCTCCACGTGGCCCAGGACCGCCTCGGTGCGTGAGGGTGCGGACGGGCTACCGGACAGGGTGACGATCGATGCCATGGCTGGTCCTCACTTCGTTGCGGCGGGCTTGGGCAGCCCGGCGGGGTTGACCTCGGATGCCGGGACGGCTTCGGCCGTCAGGCCCCAGCGCTGGAGGACCTTGGCGTAGCTCCCGTCGGCGATGGCGGCGTTGATGGCGTCGGAGATGGGCTTGACGAGACCGTTGCCCTTCTTCGTCAGCACGCCGACCTTCCCGGGGATGGGGTAGCTGGACGAGACAGTGCCGACGATCTGGGTCTTGCCGGCCGTGACGACGTGGTAGGTGGCGGTGGGGTTGGGCCCGAGGTAGAGGTCGATGCGTCCGGAGTCGAGGGCGAGGTAGTACTCGGTGGCGCCCTGGTAGTAGACGAGCTGGGCCGGGGCGCGGCCGGCCTTCTGGTTCTCGGCGTTCCAGCGCAGCAGGATCGCCTCCTGCAGGGTGCCCGAGCCGACGGCGACCTTCTTGCCGGAGATGTCGGCGGGTCCCCGGACGGTCAGACCGGAGCCCTTCTTGGCTTCGAAGGCGTGCAGGCCCAGGCGGTAGGCGGCGAAGTCGTACTTCTCCTTGCGCTCCTCGGAGACGCCGACGTTGGAGATGGCGACCTGGTACTTGCCGGAGTCGACGCCGATGAAGAGGTTCTCCCAGCTCGTGGTCTCGACCTCGGGCTTGAGCCCGAGAACGTCGGCCACGAGGTGGGCGATGTCGACCTCTACGCCGATCGGGGTGCGGTTGTCGTCGGCGGTGAAGGCCAGTGGCGGGATGCCTCCCCCGGCGCCGCCGCTGCCGATGACGAGTCGGCCGCTGGCGCGGACGTCGGCCGGCAGCTCGGCAGCGATGTCGGGCCGGAGGGCGGCGGCGGGGCGTTTCTGGTTCGCGGACGTGTCGAAGGCGACGGGCAGGACCTTGGACCCGCCGAGGTCCTTGGGATCGACCTTCTGGGCTCCTGGGGCAACGGGGTCGGCGCAGGCCGCCAGCGAGGCGGCGGTGGTCAGCAGCGCGGCGGCGAGGACGAGGAATCGCCGGGCCGGCGGGTGGATCGGGGTGGTTCGCATGGGCTTCCGTCTCCTGGTTCGGTGAGGGCTGTGGGTGGTCGACCGGCTCAGCTGGTCTTGGGCAGCCCGGGAGGGTTGACCTCGGACTTGGCCACCGCCTCGCTCGAGAGGTTCCAGCGGGCCAGGACCTTGGCGTAGCTGCCGTCGGCGATGGCCGAGTTGATGGCGGCGGCGTACGGCGCGGCCAGGCCCGAGCCCTTCTTCGTCAGGACGGCGATGAGCCCCTGCAGGGACTCGCCCGCGCCGGAGAAGTGCCCGATCGCCTCGGTCTGGCCGGCCGTGGCGACGTGGTAGGCGACGCTCGGGTTGGGGCCGAAGTAGGCGTCGATGCGGTGGGAGGCCAGGGCGAGGTAGTAGTCGGTCTGCGACTGGAAGTACTTGATGTTCGCCGGGGCCAGGCCGGCGGCGACGTTGGCCTTGTTCCAGTCGAGCAGGATCTTCTCTTGGTTGGTGCCGGAGCCGACGGCGATGGTCTTGCCGGCGATGTCCTTGCCGCTGGTGACTCTCCAGGTTCCGCCCTTGGGTGCCTCGAACGCGAGGTCGTCCTTGCGGTAGGTGGCGAAGTCGTACTTCTGCTTGCGTTCCTCGGTGACGGTGACGTTGGTCAGGGCGACGTCGTAGCGGCCGGAGTCGATGCCGAGGAAGACGTTCTCCCAGCTCGTGGCCGGGGTCTCGACCTTGAGTCCGAGCTTGTCGGCGAAGAGGTGGGCGAGGTCGACCTCGACGCCGATGACGGTCTTGTCGTCGTCTGCGGTGAAGACGAGCGGCGGGGTGCCGCCGCCGGCGCCGGCGTTGGCGGCGGTGATGGTGCCGCGCGCACGGATCGCTGCGGGCAGCAGGGCGGCTGCTTTCTCGTCCTTGGCGGCGGTGATGCGCTGCTGGTTCGGCGAGGTGTTGATGCCGGCCGCGGCGGCGCCGGGCCGGGCGGACGGAGCCGAGCCGGCCGAGCTGGCTTCGGCGGGGCCGGAGCAGGCGCTCACGGTCAGCGCTGCGAGGGCGGCCAAGCCGGTGAGCGTGAGTCGCAGGGTCGAGGTCCGGCTGGTGCGGGAGGTGGTGAGGGTGGTCGTGACCGGGTCGGCGTGCACCGGACGGGAGGCGTGGTTGGGCATGGTGGAGCTCCTCTCGGCACCCGAGGGGTGCGAGTCGTGGTGAAGGGGTGGGTCAGTGCCGCGGGTGCGGCGTGGTCAGAGGACGCGTTCGAGGAAGGCGCGGGTCCGTTCGTGGCGTGGGTTGTCGAGGACCTGTGCCGGTGGCCCTTGCTCGATGAGGCGGCCGCCGTCGAGGAAGACCACGGTGTCGGCCACCTCTCGGGCGAAGCCGATCTCGTGCGTCACCACGACCAGGGTCGCGCCGTCGCGGGCCAGCTCCTTGATGACGTCGAGGACCTCGCCGACGAGCTCGGGGTCCAGCGCCGAGGTCGGCTCGTCGAAGAGGATGACGTCGGGCTGCAGGGCCAGTGCTCGGGCGATGGCGACCCGCTGCTGCTGGCCGCCGGAGAGCTGGCGCGGGTAGGCGGCGGCCTTGTCGGCCAGACCGACCCGGGCCAGCAGCTGCCGCGCCTCGGCCTCCACCTCGGTACGGCGGCGGCGTTGGGCGGAGACGGGAGCCTCCACGACGTTCTCCAGGACCGTCAGGTGCGGGAAGAGGTTGAACTGCTGGAAGACGAACCCGATGCGGCTGCGCTGGCGCAGGACCTCCCGTTCGGACAGCTCGTGCAGCCGGTCGCCGGACTGGCGGTAGCCGATGAGGGTGTCCTTGATGCGGACCTGGCCGCGGTCGACCTTCTCCAGGTGGTTGATCGTGCGCAGCAGCGTCGACTTGCCCGAACCGGAGGGGCCGAGCACGACGGTGACGGTCCCCTCCTCGAGCCGCAGGTCGATGTCGTGCAGGACCACCTGTCCGGAGAAGGACTTCGTGACGCCGCGCAGGTCGATGACGGGAGCGGCTGTGCTCGTGGTGCTCACCGGGTCACCTCCGCCGTCTCGGGGTGGCGCGTCCGGCCATGCCCGCTGTGGGCGCCGGCGGGCCTTACGGTGTACGCGGTCAGGCGCGAGCGCAGCCGTTGGAGCGGGGTCGGTGGCAGCGTGCGGGAGCTGCCCTTGGCGAAGTGCCGCTCGACGTAGAACTGGCCCACCGACAGCAGCGTCGTCAGCACGATGTACCAGACGGTGGCCACCAGCAGCAGTGGCACGACCCGGGAGTTGCGTCCGTAGATGACCTGCACCTGGTAGAAGAGCTCCGGGATCGCGAGCACCGACACGATCGAGGTGCCCTTGAAGAGGCTGATCACCTCGTTGGCGGCGTTCGGCAGGATCGAGCGCATCGCCTGGGGCAGGACCACCTTGGTGAACTGGCGCAGACGCGGGATGCCCAGGGCTGCGGCTGCCTCGCGCTGTCCTTCGTCGACCGCGAGGATGCCGCCGCGGATGATCTCGGCGGCGTAGGCCGCCTGGTGCAGTGCCAGACCGAGGACGGCGGCGCCGAGGGCCCCGAACAGGTCGTTGGTGGAGACGCTGCCGAACGAGGGGCCGAAGGGCAGCCCGAAGGAGATGGTCTGGTAGAGGTAGGCGATGTTGAACCAGAAGAGCAGCTGCACGATGAGCGGGATCGAGCGGAAGGCCCAGATGTAGGTCCACGCGACCGAGCGCAGGAAGCCATTGTGGGACAGGCGCATTGCCGCGAGGACGACGCCGAGGGCAAAACCGGTCACGGTCCCGAGCACGGTGAGCTGGATGGTGGTGCCGAGAGCGCGCACGATCGTCTCGCTGGCGAAGTACGCGGCGAAAGTGGACCACTCCCAGCCGGGGTTGGTGGCCAGCCCGTTGACGAACATCGCGACGAGGACGAGCACGCCCGCCACACCTACCCAGGTCCACGGCGTGCGCCGAGGGACCACGGTGAGGACGGGCGACGTGTCGGGCACGGCGGTGAGGACGGCCGTCGCGGGCGGTGGAGCAGGAGCGGATGGGGAAGGTGCCGCCTGAGCGGTTCTCGGGACGGAGGTGGTGGACACTGAGGGTCTCCTGGGGACACGGGCACGCCCGTCGGGGACGGGTGGCGTGGATAGAGGTCTGCGTCGTTGCCGCCCGGCGCACGGGGTCGCCGGGCGGCCAGGTCGCGTACCGCCGGGGCTACGTCAGTCGACGTCGGCGAGGCGGTGCGTCACCGACGACAGAGCGCGCTGGAGACGCGGAGCAGGTCGACGTGCCGACGGGCCACCAGGGTGGTCGTCCGTGCGGTCATCTCTGCTCCTCGGGTCTCCGGGACCCGATCAACGAGTCCGCGCTTGCCGGCGCCATCAGCGACCGGCCAGGTCTTCACCCGGAGCACCCCGCCGCGGAGGAGGGTTGCTGTCCAGCAAGCCGGGGCTGTGCACTGGAACTCGTGACCTGCGGTGAGCGTACGCACACCGGTACGAAGCGGGCAACCGCATGGATGCGGAGCGCAAGACCGTTCACACACATCGACAGAGAGACTCGGTAGACACCAAACATGTTGCGGCACAATGTGATCCGGTCGGGCAAACTCACTGAGACCGCGCCCAATACCCCACTAAAACAGTAGGAAAAGATCCTGCCGCGTTTCGCATGTCGAGATGGTCCCGGGATCGAGACGACAGCTGGTCCCCAACTTGTGACGCTCGGGCGAACGCCTCAACCGTGGACGTGGTCCTGCGGCACTACGAGTCAGTCCTGTGGGGGCAGCAGCGCAGCCGCCGTGCCGGCAAGGCAAGGGCCTCGAATCGCCACGGCGCAGAAGTCCGTCGCGATTGCATACCCCCCTCCCCCGCATCGCCGCAGGTCACGGGCGGGAGGCCCGTAGGAGACGCCCCGTCCCGGGCCCGATTTCCCCACATATTCCCCGCGGAGCCATTCGGCTCTCACGTTTCCGCAGGTCAGAGGCTTGCAGAATAGCCTTCGGAATCCGTGGCGCCACGTACCCTCCCGGGGTACATGCAAGAGGCCCCGACCCGCGTTTGCGCTGGTCAGGGCCTCTCGGCGCACTGGGTGGCAGGTGAAGGATTCGAACCTTCGTAGCTTTCGCGACGGATTTACAGTCCGCTTCCATTGGCCGCTCGGACAACCTGCCTTGGTGCGTCTGGAAGGATAGCAAGAGATCGGGCGGGGTCAGTAATCGGGACCACGGCGACGTGTCCGGCATGTCCGCGTGCCCACGGCCACCCGTCCGACAGCCCAGCCACACGCATCTGGAAGGACCCACCGATGGCCGACTCCTCCTTCGACATCGTCAGCAAGTTCGACAAGCAGGAGATCGCGAACGCGGTCAACAGCGCGAGCAAGGAGATCGCGACGCGCTACGACTTCAAGAACGTCGGCGCCTCGGTCGACCTCGCCGGTGACGTCATCAAGATGAAGGCGAACACCGAGGAGCGTTGTCTCGCAGTCCTCGACGTCGTGCAGACCCACCTCGTCAAGCGCAAGGTCAGCCTCAAGCACCTCGACGTGCCGGAGGCCGGACCCCGCCTCTCCGGCAAGGAGTACCACCTCGACGTGCCGCTCAAGGAGGGCATCTCGCAGGAGAACGCGAAGAAGATCAACAAGCTCATCCGCGACGAGGGCCCCAAGGGCGTCAAGAGCCAGATCCAGGGCGACGAGCTGCGCGTGTCGAGCAAGTCCCGTGACGACCTGCAGGCCGTCCAGCGGATGCTGCGCGAGGCCGACCTCGACGTCGCGCTGAGCTTCACCAACCAGCGCTGAGCCCGCGGGCGCGCCTGCCCGACAGGCCCGCCCACCACGACAGCGTACGTATGCCGTCCACCCCGGTGGGCGGCATACGTACGTCTCAGAGGGGGCGGGCGAGGTCGCGCAGGTCGGGGAAGACCTCGACCGCGAGCGGCCACCAGAACAGGTGCCCGCAGAGCTGCGCGTACTCGTCCGGTGTCACCCACCGGGTCTCGTGGATGCCGTCGTCGCCGTCGTTGATCGGCGGTCGGGCGTCGTCGAGCCGGCTGCGGAAGACCTGGAGGTAGGGCCTCTCGCGCGTGAAGAGGTTGTCGTCGGTGCGAGGGGTGAACCGCTCGTAGCCACAGGACAGCACGTCCGAGTGCCGAAGCGTGAGCCCGGTCTCCTCGAACGTCTCGCGCACGGCGTTCTCGACGGGCGTCTCGTCGTCCTCACGCCACCCTCCGGGCGAGCCCCACTCCCCCCGTCGGACGCTGTGCACGACGACGAAGTCGCCCCGGCGGTCGCGGACGAAGACCATGGCGGCGAGCACCCGCGAGGGGTCGAGCGGCTCGTCGGACGCCACGAGGTCGACGTCGCTGGCACCGTTGGGGAAGGCCACGTCGAGGATCCGCCGCACGCCACGGTCCCGCTTGCGCTTGCGCAGCCGCAGGCCCGAGGCGTTGAGGCGGCGCGCGAGGTCGAGCCCGCTGGTCGGTGTCGCCCCGGCGTCCACGGCGTCCTGCCAGCGTGCCTCGGGGACGTCGTAGTGGTCCCCGTCGAACGACCGCGGGTGCAGCCGGGCCGCACGTGCCACGGCGTGCAGCTCGTCGTAGGAGACGTCGCTGACGAGGTGGGCGAAGAGCCGACCGTGGGCCGGCCAGATGGGCTGGTCGATCCACACCGTCATGCACGGCAGCCTAGGCCAGCGGGGTCTCGTGTGCCCGTCCCGGCCCTGTGGACGACGCGCCCGCGGGCTCGTCGGCCCGACCTAGCCTCGACAGCACGCGGCCACCGTCCGGTCGGCCCACCGATCGAGGAGTGAACCCATGTCCCGTTCCGTCGTTGACACCGAACGCATCGCGGCTGCGGCCGGCGACATCCACCGGCTCGCCGACACCATCACGTCGAGCACCGCCGAGCTGCGCGGCCGTCTGGCCGGCATGGGCGCTGACTGGCAGGGTCCCGCCAAGGTCGAGTTCGAGCGCGTCATGCACGACTACCAGCGCATCCAGGCCCAGATGACCGAGGCCCTCGCCGACGTCGGCCGCCTGACGCTCAGGGCATCGACGGCCTACGCGGAGCACGAGAACGCGACGCGCGCCCTCTTCGCCCGCTGACCCGCGCCTCCGTCGCCGAGCCCGAGACGCGCCGAAGGGCGGCTCCCCCGTAAGGAGGAACCGCCCTTCGGACGTGCTGCGTGAGGCAGGTGGACCGGTGGGCTCAGAAGCCCATGCCGCCCATGCCGCCCATGTCGTCGCCACCGGGCATGGCCGGAGCGGCCTTCTCGGGCTTGTCGGCGATGACGGCCTCGGTCGTGAGGAAGAGCGCCGCGATCGAGGCCGCGTTCTGCAGCGCCGAGCGCGTCACCTTGACCGGGTCGATGATGCCGGCGGCCAGCAGGTCGCCGTACTCACCGGTCGCGGCGTTGAGGCCGTGGCCGGCGTCGAGACCGCGCACCTTCTCCGCGACGACGCCACCCTCGAGACCGGCGTTGATCGCGATCTGCTTGAGCGGGGCCTCGGTCGCAACGCGCACGATGTTGGCGCCGGTCGCCTCGTCACCCTCGAGCTTGAGCTCGTCGAGCGCCTTGGCGGCCTGGATGAGGGCCACGCCACCACCGGCGACGATGCCCTCCTCGACGGCGGCCTTCGCGTTGCGGACGGCATCCTCGATGCGGTGCTTGCGCTCCTTGAGCTCGACCTCGGTGGCCGCGCCCGCCTTGATGACGGCGACGCCGCCGGCGAGCTTGGCGAGGCGCTCCTGGAGCTTCTCACGGTCGTAGTCGGAGTCCGACTTCTCGATCTCGGCCTTGATCTGGGCGATGCGGCCCTCGATCTGCGAGCGGTCCTCGGCGTCCTCGACGATGGTCGTCTCGTCCTTGGTGACGACGACCTTGCGAGCCTTGCCGAGCAGGTCGAGGGTGGCGTTCTCGAGCTTGAGACCGACCTCCTCGGAGATGACCTGGCCACCGGTGAGGATGGCGATGTCGGTCAGCATGGCCTTACGGCGGTCGCCGAAGCCCGGGGCCTTGACGGCGACGGACTTGAACGTGCCCTTGATCTTGTTGACGACCAGGGTCGCGAGGGCCTCACCCTCGATGTCCTCGGCGATGATCAGCAGCGGCTTGCCCGACTGCATGACCTTCTCGAGCAGCGGGATGAGGTCCTTGATGCTGCCGATCTTGCTGTTGGCCACGAGCACGTAGGCGTCGTCGAGGACGGCCTCCATGCGCTCGGTGTCGGTGACGAAGTAGGCGGAGATGTAGCCCTTGTCGAAGCGCATACCCTCCGTCATCTCCAGCTCGAGGCCCATGGTGTTGGAGTCCTCGACGGTGATGACACCTTCCTTGCCGACCTTGTCCATCGCCTCGGCGATGAGGCCGCCGATCTCCTCGTCGGCCGCCGAGATGCTGGCGGTCGAGGCGATCTGCTCCTTGGTCTCGATCTCCTTGGCCTGCTCGAGCAGGCGGGCGGAGACGGCCTCGACGGCCTTCTCGATGCCGCGCTTGAGGGCCATCGGGTTGGCGCCGGCGGCCACGTTGCGCAGGCCTTCCTTCACCATCGCCTGGGCGAGCACGGTCGCCGTCGTCGTGCCGTCACCGGCGACGTCGTCGGTCTTCTTGGCGACCTCCTTGACGAGCTCCGCACCGATCTTCTCGTACGGGTCGTCGAGCTCGATCTCCTTGGCGATCGAGACGCCGTCGTTGGTGATGGTGGGGGCGCCCCACTTCTTCTCCAGGACGACGTTGCGGCCCTTCGGGCCGAGGGTCACGCGGACGGCGTCGGCGAGGATGTTCATGCCCCGCTCGAGACCGCGGCGTGCCTCTTCGTCAAAAGCAATGGTCTTGGCCATTCGGGTGGTTCCTCCCACACGAAACGTTGGTGGTGGCCCGCATGACGCCCGCGACGGACGGGACCGGTCTTCCCAGCTTCATGTCGCTGCGAACCCAGCCCCTCGGCATACGGCCCATTTCTGTCACTCCCACTGGGAGAGTGCTAACGCCATTATTGGCACTCTCCCAGTGAGAGTGCAAACGTTCGGCGCTCCCGGACGGGGCGTATGCCGTCCGCTCGGCTCAGGCGCCCACGGCCGGGGCGAGCGCACCGGCGATCCGGGCGGCGTACTCGGCGGACTCCTGCTCGGACGCGTACTTGGTCCGGGGCCAGAAGAAGCCGCGGAGCCCGTCACCCTTGGTGCGGGGCACGACGTGGACGTGCAGGTGCGGCACCGACTGGCTCACCACGTTGTTCACGGCCACGAACGAGCCCTGCGCGCCGAGGCCCTCGACGGCCGCCGCCGCCAGGCGCTGGGCAGCACCGAGCAGCCCGGCGTGGAGGTCGGCCGGAAGGTCGAGCAGCGTGTCGACGTGCGTCCTCGGCACGAGCAGCACGTGCCCCTTGAAGACCGGCCGGCGGTCGAGGAAGCCGAGGAACTCCCCCTCGTCGAGCACCACGTCGGCGGGCAGGTCGCCGGCGACGATCGAGCAGAAGACGCAATCCATGGGTGACAGGCTGCCACGGCCGCTCCGTCAGGCGCCCTCACCGGTCGGCCGGGCCTACGGGGTTCAGCAGAGGACGAGGACGACGCAGTGGTGCTTGGGCCTGGTCGGCACGGGCGTCGGGCTGGCCGTGGGCGTCCCCGTCGTGCTCGTCGTGGTCGGCACCGGGGTGGCGGAGCTCGACGACGAGGTCGACGGGAGCGAGGTCGACGGGAGCGAGGTCGACGGGAGCGAGGTCGACGGGAGCGAGGTCAACGGGAGTGTGGTCGACGGGATCAGAGTCGGCGTGGCCCACGGGGTCGACCCGGGCTGGGAGGTCGAGGGCAGCACCGGCGTGCTCGTCGGCGACGGGCCTGCGGCTGCCTGCGGAGCCTGGCTCGACGGAGCCGGGCTCGACGGCGCCTGACCCGCTGGCGCCTGACCCGCGGGCGCCTGACCCGCTGGCGCCTGACCCGCCTGCGCCTGACCCGAGGGCGTCTGACCGGATTGCGCCTGGCTCGCCTGCGCCTGCGCGGTCGCGCTCGTCGTCGGCTGGGCGGACGGGGACAGCGAGGTGCGGGCCTCACCCCGGCTGGCGCGAGTGGCGTCGGGGGTCGTGGTCGCGGAGGTGGGGTCCCAGGCCTGGTCCTTCAGGGTGCCGGTCGCGTCGCCGGAAAGCGCCCCCGAGGAGCCGGCTGTCATCGCGCCCCCGAGGCCACCGCCACCCGGCCAGTAGGCGATCGCCCCTGCTGTCAGGACGGCAACGCCTGCGACGCCGGCGACGACGACGCGCTGCCGTCGACGCTCGGTGGCACGTATGGAGCTGCGGGTATCGCTGGACATGGCATCACACCGTAGAGGAAGAGTGCCGAAAGGCCCATTCGGCGGCATGTCGCTACGGTGGTCGGGTGCCCGGCGACGCAGCGGTGCGAGAGGTGGATCACGGCGGAGGACCGCGGTGATGCACCAGGTCACGCGCGGTTTCGTGGAGGTCGCCGACCGCGTCTTCCTCGCCCGCTACCCGCAGTGGGACGTCGGCGTGGGCCTGGTGCTCGGCCGGGACGGGGCGGTCGTCGTCGACACCCGCGCGAGCGACGTGCAGGGCCGCGAGGTGCTCGACGACATCCACCGCCTGGGGCAGCGCCTCGGACGCGACATCGACGTCCGGCACGTCGTCAACACCCACGTCCACTTCGACCACACCTTCGGCAACGTCGCCTTCGACGCCGCCACGGTCCACGCGCACCACAACGTGGCGCTCGGCCTCGAGGCGCACGCCGAGCACATCCGGGCAGCGGTGCGCGAGGACCCGAGCGCCGCGCCCGAGTACGGCTACACCGAGGCCGACCTCCTCCAGGTCCTGGTCACGCCCGTGCGTGGCCCGGACCGCACCTTCGCGTCGAACGCGACCGTCGACCTCGGCGACCGCGTCGTCACGATGGCGTATGCCGGCCGCGGCCACACCGACGGAGACGTGGCCGTCCTCGTCCCTGACGCGGGTGCCCTCTTCCTCGGCGACCTGGTCGAGGAGAGCGACCACCCGTCCTTCGGTGACGACTCCTGGCCCCTGGACTGGGCAGACACGCTGACCGCGCACCTCGTCGCGGCGGGCGACGCGACCGTCGTCGTGCCCGGGCACGGCCGGCCGGTCGACGCGGCCTTCGTCGAGCGGCAGCGCGACGAGGTGGCGGCGGTGGCAGCGGTGCTGCGCGAGCGGCGGCTCGCTGGGGTCGCGCTCGAGGAGGCGCTGCACGAGCCCGACACCCGCCTGCCCTACCCGCCGGCCCACCTCGAGGCCGCAGTCCGCCGCGTCTGGGCGCAGCTCGCCGCGCCGCCGCCCTGAGACGAGACGGCCAAACCGGACGAAACCTCACGCAGCAGGCACGGCGCCCGTAGCATCCGGGGGCACCGACCCGCCGCCGAAGGACCCTGACCGTGCCCATCTCATCGTCTCCGTCGAGCCGCGTCGCCGAGGCTCCCACTCCCGTGGGTCCACGCTCGACCGCCGTGACGGCCTTCTCGGTCGTCGTCCTGGCTGTCGCCGCCCTGGCCGTGGCCCTGCTCGTGTGGGCGACCGTTGCGCCGAAGAACGCCGTCCAGTGGGTCGCGGTCGTCCTCGGCTGGGTCTTCGTCGCCGCCCTGGCGCCCCGCCCCTCCCGTGCGGGTGACGCCGTGCAGCTCGACCCGGGCGACTTCCCCGACACCCACGCACTCGTCGCTGCGGTCGCCACCGAGCTCGGAGTGCGGCCCCCGACCGGCCTCCGCGTCGACATCGGCTTCGGTGCTCACCTGGTCGGGAGCAGCTCGACGCGACGTCCCGTCCTGGTCGTGGGGCTCCCGCTGTGGACCTGCCTCACCGACGACGAGCGGATCGCACTCCTCGGGCACCAGCTGGCCCATCTGGGCGGCCCCGCGGGCGCAGGCTCGGCTCTGGTCGCCCACGCCCACGGGGTGCTCGAGCGCCTGGCCACCCTGCTGGTCCCCCTCGAACGCGGAGCCGTCACGGACTTCGAGGACACGCGCCTGGACGTCGCGTACTCCAACGCCATCGTGAACGGCATGGGCCGGGGCGTGCTGCGGGCGGTGTCGTTCCCCGCCGTGCTGCTGCTCCGCGCGTTCGAGCGCACCGCCTCCCGCGACAGCCGGGCGCGCGCGCACGCGGCGGACCTCGGCGCCGCGCGCGTGGCCGGCACCACGGCGGTCGTCCGGCTGCTCCTCACGACGATGGGCATCTCCGGACTGCACACCATGGCGGGAGCGGCCGTGCGCCGCCGGGAGAACGCCTTCGAGGCCCTCGCAGCAGTTCGCGAGCGCCCGTCGCCCACCGCCGGTGACGTTGCCCGAGCGCGGACCCGGGCGCGTGCAGAAGGGCCCCGCGGTCGGGCGACCCACCCGCGCGGGGACCTGCGGCTCAGCGCCCTCGAGGCGCGACCGACCGAGCCCGATGCCGCCGCGCTGGAGTCACGTCGGTCCCTCGTGCAGCGCGCCGACGCCGAGCTCGCCGGTCTCCGTCCCATGCTCGAGCGACCGCTGCGAGACGAGCTGCTCGACTCCTGGATGTGACGTGGGGCCCTCAACGGCTCAACGGCTCAAGGGCTGGGCGGCTCAGCGGCTCAATGCGGAGGGGAACGCGTCTGACCACGACCGCAGAGCCACGCCTCCATCAGCGGAGCGGTCGACGGACGTCGCCGCGAGCAGGGCGTGCACGATCGCTCGGGCGACGCAGTCGGCGCCCGCCTCCATCAGCAGGGTCTGCTCGACCGGGTCGGGAGCCGGCCGGTCGCCGGTCGCGAGCGTGAAGAGGGTGTCGCCGTCGAAGAGCGTGTGCACCGGCTTGAGCGCGCGGGCGTAGCCGTCGTGTCCGATGCCCGACATCTTCTGGCACTGCGCCTTGGTCAGCGTCGCATCGGTCGCGATCACCCCGATCGTCGTGGCCAGTCCGGGCCGTCCGGCGCCGCCCGGCTCCGCCTCGGCCCGGGCCTTCGCCGCGTCGAGCTCCGCCGCACCCGGCCGACCCACGTGGGTCAGCTCGTCCCCGAGACCCAGGCCCACGGCATACGGCAGCCCGGTGGTGGGCTCGACGGCCGAGCCGACCGCGTTGAGGGCCACGAGCGCGGCGACCGTGGCGCCCGACTCGAGCACGACGCTCGCCGAGCCGATCCCGCCCTTGAAGCCGCCGACCTTGGCACCCGTGCCGGCACCGACGCACCCCTGCCCCACGGCCGAGGAGGAGGCCCTGGCGTATGCCGCCCTCCCGTCCTCCGCGCGGGGATGGTGGCCCCACGTGCCGCCTCGTCCGAGGTCGAAGAGGATCGCGGACGGCACGATCGGCACCACGTGCCCGGGCTCCCCCATCGGCCAGCCGATCCCGTCGTCGAGCAGGGCCGCCATGACGCCGTCGACCGCAGCCAGACCCAGGGCGGACCCGCCGCCGAGGACCACGGCGTGCACCCGGTCGACGAGGTTGCGGGGGTCGAGCAGGTCCGTCTCGCGCGTGCCGGGACCACCACCGCGCACGTCGACGCCCGCCACCACCCCACCCTCGGGCGCGAGCACCACGGTCACGCCCGTGAGCCAGCCCGGCTCGTCGCGGGTGCAGTGACCGACGCGAAGGCCGGCGACGTCGACGAGCGAGTTGGTCGGGCCGGGCCGCAGCGCGGTCACCGGGGCTCACCCAGGTCGAACTCCATGAGCCGCCCCGGCGAGGTGAAGCCCAGCCGCTCGTAGAACTCCTGGGCCCTCTCGTCGGGGGCGTTGAGGCGGATCCACTTCACGTCGGTGGTGCGCGCCCACTCGATCATCGCCTCGGTGAGGGCCCGGCCGACGCCCCGGTCGCGGCAGGTCGGCGTCACGAAGAGGCCGCCCACGTGCAGCCACGAGACGTCCTTGCGGCCGGGCCACGGCAGCGCCCGGATGCGGCGGGTCTCGAGGATGCCGGCGTGCTCGCCCCGGCTCTCGGCGATCCACGTCGGGCGGTCGGGCCGCTCGGCCAGCCACGCGTCGACGAAGCGGTCGAGGTAGCCCGGCTCGGACGGCATACCGAGCTCGCGGGCGAACTGCAGGTGCAGGGCCGCGACCACGAGGGCGTCGTCGGCCGATGCACGACGGATGGTCACCTCGGCCATGAGGGAAGTGAACCACGCGGACCCGGTCAGGGACCGCAGCCACGACCGCAACCTCGAGCGCAACCACGACCAGGCTGGGGCGCAGGCGCATCCCTCGGGAGGGGTCACGCACCGACCAGGCGCTGGTCAGGCCTCGATCCGGTGCTGGTCAGGCGCTGGTCAGACGTTGATGCCGAGGCGGCGGCTCGTGCGTGCCCGCTGGCGGCTGGCGCGCATCCGGCGCAGGCGCTTGATGAGCATCGGGTCTGCCTCGAGGGCGGCCGGGTTGTCGAGGAGGGCGTTGAGCACCTGGTAGTAGCGCGTGGAGCTCATGTCGAACAGCTCCTTGATGGCCTGCTCCTTGGAGCCGGCGTACTTCCACCACTGGCGCTCGAACGCCAGGATCTCGAGGTCGCGCGGGCTCAGGCCGTCCTCGGACTCGTGGGGGTGCGGCTGCGCCGTGGCGTGTTCTGTGCTCATGTCCCCGTCTCACTGGCGTGATGCTGCGTATGGCGTTGGCTCCGCTCATACCTTAGCCGAAATGACAGGTGTGTCATTCGCTTCGGCGTGGCGTGGCGTCGCGAGATCGCAAGCCCTGTGGTACTGCTCCCGGGCCTTGCCCGGACGTCAGCACATCGTGTCGAGGATGGCGTTGACGTCCTCCTTCGTCGTGTGCGGGTTGACGATCGCGAAGCGCGTCAGCGTCTCCCCGCGGAAGGTCGTCGGCACGACGAAGGCGAACTCTTCGGCGAGCAGCCGGTCGGTCCAGGCCTGGTAGTCCTGCGGCCCCCAGCCGAGGCGGCGGAAGACGACGACGGACAGGTCGGGCTCCCGGACGGCCTCGAGGTAGTCCCGCCGCCCGATCTCCTCGGCGGCGAACCGCGCGACCTCGAGCGTGCTCTCGATGGCCTCGACATAGGCGTCGGTGCCGTGCACGGCGAGGGAGTACCAGAGCGGCAGGCCACGGGCCCGGCGGGTCAGGCCGATGGAGTAGTCGGTCGGGTTCCACTCGGCGGACTTGGTGATGACGTCGAGGTAGCCCGCCTCCTGGGTGTGCGCGATGCGGGCGAGCTCGGGCTCGCGGTAGATGAGCGCGCAGCAGTCGAACGGGGCGAAGAGCCACTTGTGCGGGTCGACGATGAACGAGTCGGCGTGCTCGATGCCGTCGAAGAGCCGGCGCACCGAGGGTGCGGCGAGCCCGGCCCCGCCGTAGGCACCGTCGACGTGCAGCCACAGGCCGTACTCGCGGCAGACCTCGGCGACCGAGGCGAGGTCGTCGACGACGCCGAAGTTCGTCGTGCCGGCCGTCGCGACGACGGCGAAGAAGGTCTCGGGCCCGTGCTCCTCGAGCGTCTTGCGCAGCTCCGAGCCGGTGAGGCGCAGCTTCTCGTCGACGTGCACGCCGCAGACCTCGGCGTCCATGACCGCAGCCATCGACACGACCGAGGAGTGCGCGTTGTCGGTGGCGGCGACGCGCCAGGGGCGGGCTCCGGTGCCGGCCTCCGTCGCGCGGGCGCGGGCCGTATGCCGTGCCACCACGAGCGCGGACAGGTTGCCCACCGTGCCGCCGGGCACGAAGACGCCCCCGGCGGAGTCCGGCAGGCCGGCGAGGTCGCTGATCCAGCGCAGCGCCTGGTTCTCGGCGTAGACGGCGCCGGCACCCTCCATCCACGACCCGCCGTAGATCGACGATGCGCCGACGACGACGTCGAAGGCCGCGGCCTCACGCGTCGGGGCGCACGGGATGAAGGAGAGGTAGCGCGGATGGTCGGTCGACAGGCACGCCGGCGCGAGGGTGTGCTCGAAGAGCTCCATGGCGCGGGTCGACCCCAGCCCGTGCGGGGTGATCGTCTCGCCGGCCACCGCGCGCAGGTACTCCTGCGTCTGCGCCCCGTCCAGCGGGATCGGGTCCATGAGCAGCCGCTCACGGGCGTAGTCGAGGACCTTGTCGACGGCGACGTGGTCCGTGTCCTTGTCGAAGCTGTGCACGCACAGATGCTAGGCCCTGCGCCAGGGGCCGCGTACGGGCCCGGGGATCGGCGCAGGTCAGCCGAGCAGGTCAGCCGAGCAGGTCAGCCGAGGAGGGCGGCGCGCAGCTCGGCTGCGGTGTTGACGACGGCCGTCGGCCGCACCTCGTGCAGCGCCTCCTCGCGACCGGCGCCCCAGGTGACCGCGACGGTGTCCATGCCCGCGGCCTTGCCGGCGAGCACGTCGACGACGGCGTCACCGACGTAGACGGCGTGGTTGGTGCCGCACCCCATCCGCTCCAGCGCCAGCAGCAGCGGCGTCGGGTCGGGCTTGTGCCGCTCCGTGTCCTCCATGGCGACGAGCACCTCGACGTGCTCGCTGAGGCCGAGGATGTCCATCGCCTGCTGCGCCGACTCCCGGCGCTTCGACGTGGCCACGCCGACGTGGACGCCTCCGGCGTGCAGGTCGCCCAAGACCTCGCGCACGCCGTCGTAGCCGCGGATGAGGCGCTCGGTGTTGTCGGCGTTCCACTTCAGGTACGTCTCGTAGAGCTCGTCCGCGTGCTCCGGTGAGTGGTCGCGGAAGGCGTTGATGAGGGGCCGGCCGATCCACGAGCGGATGACGGTGGGGTCCTCCTCGTGGCCGAGGATCGTCCGGAACGCGTACTGGTAGGACTCGACGATGAGGTGGATCGTGTCGGCGAGCGTGCCGTCGAGGTCGAAGACGGCGGTGGACCAGCGGGGAGAAGTCACCGGCCGAGCCTAGGGCAGCACGGGCTCGAGCCACCGGCCCCGTCTCATGACCCGGGTCGGCCGCGCCGCACCGTCGAGGACCAGCAGGTCGGCGCGCGATCCTGGCGCCAGCACCCCGCGGTCGGCCAGCCCGAGCGCGCGGGCGGGGGTGCGCGTGCCGGGCCGGACGGCATACGGCAGGGGCGTGCCGACAGCAACAGCGCGCGCGACGATGTCGGCGACGTGGCTGGTGCCCCCGGCGATGGAGCCGGGACTGCCGTCGGGGTGGGTGAGTCGGGCGACGCCGTGGTCGACGACGACGGAGAGCCCGCCGAGGACGTAGGCGCCGTCGCCGACGCCGGCCGCTGCCATGGCGTCGGAGACGAACGCGACGTGGTCGACGCCGACGAGGTCGAGGACGGTGCGCATCGTGTCATCGGCGACGTGGACGCCGTCGGCGATGAGCTCGACGGTCACGCGCCCCCGCGCAGCCGAGCGCATCAGTGCCGCAACGGCGCCCGGCTTGCGGTGGTGCATCGGGTCCATGCCGTTGAACAGGTGCGTGCCGAGGTCGGCACCCGCGGCGACGGCCTCCTCGACCTGCCCGAAGGTCGCGGCCGTGTGGCCGATCGCGGCATGGATCCCTGCGGACGTGAGCCAGCGCACGAGGTCGAGCCCGTTGGTGCGCTCCGGCGCGAGCGTCACCTGGCGGAGGTGGCCGCGGCCGAGCTCGATGAGCCGCTCCACCTCGGTCAGCGAGGGGTCGCGCAGCAGCGTCGGGTCGTGGGCGCCGCAGCGCGCTTCGGCGAGCCACGGGCCCTCGAGGTGGATGCCGTCGACGAGGCCGTCGTCGGCGAGCTCGGCGAGCATCGCGACGCCCCGCTCGAGGTCGCGCGGGCTCATCGTCACGAGGCTCGCGAGCAGGCTCGTGGACCCGTGGGCGTGGTGGTGCGCGGCGGCCGCGGCCGCCGCGTCGTCGCGCAGGTCGGTGAAGGCGGTGCCGCCGCCGCCGTGGCAGTGCAGGTCGACGTATGCCGGCACGATCGTGCCGCTCACCCGCTCGGCCGCGTCGCCGCCGGGAGGGGGCGGGGCACCGGGCTCGATGGGCTGGACCGCCGTGATGCGCTCGCCGTCGACCTGCACGAGCACGTCGGGCAGCACGGCGTCGTCGACGAGGGCTGGTCCGCGCAGTGTGGGGTTCATCGGGGTCGATTCTGTCCCAGCCCCGCGCTTCGAGGTGATCGCGCGCGCCTGGGCGTGGCGGGATCACCTCGACCCAACGCAGCGTGCTGTCGCCTCCTGCCCGGTTCGAGGTGATCGCGCGCGCCGGGGGCTGGCGGGATCACCTCGACCGGTGCCCGGCCGGCGCGGGTAGCGTGTGGCCGTGCCTGCCCGCCCCCTGTCCGACCTCGTCCACCCGACATGGGTCCCGGCGCTCGAGCCGGTCGCCGACACGATCGCCGCGATGGGGGCCTTCCTGCGCGCCGAGGTCGTGGCCGGCCGGGGCTACCTGCCGGCCGGCGACCGGGTGCTGCGGGCCTTCTCGCTGCCGCTGCCCGACGTGCGCGTGCTCGTCGTGGGGCAGGACCCCTACCCGACGCCCGGGCACCCTGTGGGGCTGAGCTTCAGCGTGGCACCGGACGTGCGGCCGGTCCCCCGCTCGCTGCAGAACATCTACCAGGAGCTGGGCACCGACCTCGGGCTGCCGACGCCCGGCAACGGGGACCTGACCCCGTGGTTCGAGCGCGGCGTCATGCTGCTCAACCGCGTGCTGACGGTGCGCCCGGGTTCGTCGGCGAGCCACCAGGGGAAGGGCTGGGAAACCGTGACGGCACAGGCGATCTCGGCGCTCGTGGAGCGCGGCGGTCCGCTCGTGGCGATCCTCTGGGGCCGGCAGGCGCAGTCGCTCGCCCCGATGCTCGGCGACGTGCCGCGCATCGAGTCGGCCCACCCCTCGCCGCTCTCGGCGCGCTCCGGCTTCTTCGGCTCGCGGCCCTTCAGCCGCACCAACGACCTCCTCGCCCAGCAGGGCGCCCCACCTATCGACTGGAGCCTGACATGACCCAGCCAGCGCCCGACGGTTCGGGCCCCACCGTCTGGACCCGCTTCGTCGCGATCGGCGACTCGTTCACCGAGGGCATGTGCGACGACGACCCGACCTTCGGCCACGACGGCGAGTACGCCGGCTGGGCCGACCGGCTCGCCTCGCACCTGTCCGAGATCGCGCGGGCGCAGGGCCTCGACTTCGGCTACGCCAACCTCGCCGTCCGGGGCCGCAAGCTCGA
This sequence comes from Terrabacter lapilli, assembly GCF_039531305.1. Taxonomy (NCBI): domain Bacteria; kingdom Bacillati; phylum Actinomycetota; class Actinomycetes; order Micrococcales; family Intrasporangiaceae; genus Terrabacter; species Terrabacter lapilli. Next base: position 1,169,880 of record NZ_BAAAPU010000007.1, on the reverse strand, counting down.
CGACGTCGTCGGCCCTCAGCTCGAGGACGCCCTCGCGCTGCAGCCCGACCTCGTCAGCATCGTCGGCGGCGGCAACGACATCCTGCGCCCCAAGGCCGACCTCGACGGGCTGGCCGCCCGGCTCGAGGCCGCCGTGGCCCGCATCCGGGCGACCGGCGCGGACGTGCTCATGGCGACGCCCGTGGACCCGGCCGATGCGCCTCTGGTCAAGGCCACGCGAGGTCGCGCTGCGATCCACTCGGCCAACATCTGGAGCATCGCCCGCCGCAACGGCGCCCACGTCATCGACCAGTGGGGCCTGCACGCGCTGCGCGACTGGCGGATGTGGTCCGAGGACCGCATCCACATGACCACCGAGGGCCACCGCCGTGTCGCGCTCGCCGCGCTCGAGGCGCTCGGCCACACGCCGGCCGAGACCGACTGGGCCACGCCCCTCGAGCCGGCCCCGCCGATCGGCCGCCGGGAAGCGCTGCAGGCCAACGCCCAGTGGGCCAAGGAGTACGTCGGGCCCTGGGTCCACCGCCGCCTGACCGGCCGCTCCTCCGGCGACCACCGCCAGGCCAAGCGCCCCGACGTGACCCCGCTCGACCGGTCGTAGCCCCCGCCACGCGCCGACGTATGCCGTCCGCCCGACCCCGCGGGACGGCATACGCCCGCTGTGGCGGGACGGATGACGGGAGGTTCGAGAGCCCGCGCGTTCATACTGCCTCGGCAGCAAGGCTGCGTCCCGTCATCGGTCCCCCGTCCCGGGCACGGCTACGGCGCCGGAGCCCGACCGCGGCCGCCAGCACGCCTCGCACCCAGTCAGGCTCGAACATGACCTGCTCCCACGTGAAGCGCAGCACGATCCAGTCCCGGACGGTCAGCTCGTCGTAGCGCCGGCAGTCGCGGGCGAAGGCACTCCGCTCGGTGTGGAACTCGTGGCTGTCGGCTTCGGCCACGATCTGCAGCGACTCGTCCGCCAGGTCGACCCGCGCGTAGACGCCGTCGTACCGCAGCCGCACCTGCAGGTCGACCGACAGGCCGGGCACGTCCAGGGCGATGGCGCGCAGCACCGACTCGAAGGGGTTGGCAGCGCGGGCGTCGGCGTGTCGGGCGACCCTGTGCACGCGCGCCCGCTGCCGCGGGCCCAACATCATCGCGAGCTCGGTGACCTCGCGCCTCCGCACGCCCGAACGCAAGGCCGAGTCGAAGACGGACAGTGCCTCGTCGAACGGCAGGTCGAGGCAGCAGTCGACGACGGTGCGCGACCGCGACGTCACACCGCCGGCCAGCTCGGACGCCGGTAGCGACCGCCAGTGCAGGATCGCCAGCCCACGCTGGCTCTCCCGCAGCTTGCGGTTGGCCGGGATCGTGACGTCCGGACGGGCGGGCACCGACTTGACCTTCCACCCCCAGTGCAGGGCGGCGCTGCGGTGCGACACCACGCCGTGCAGCCGCCGCGCAACCACGCCTGCGGCCTCGGCGCCGGGAAGCGTGTAGACGCCATGGCCGTGACGCACCACCTGGCCGGCCGCCACGGCCGGTCCGATGGCGCGCCACGGGACCGCCCGGCGCAGCTCGCGCCACGAGCAGGTGCCACCCAGCCTCTGCACGGCAACCGCCACCGAACGTTCCTCGCGCACCGCCCCAGACTCGCCCGTCCCCGGGCCACGCCTGCCTCTCCGTCCACAGCCCTCGAGGCAGCGGGACGGATGACGGGACGCGGGGCGTTGAAGCGGCCCTCCTGGGCGGGAGACCCACGGAACCTCCCGTCATCGGTCCCGCCTCAGCCCACAGACGACGTATGCCGTCCCGCTGGGTCAGCGGGAGGGCATACGTTCTCGGGTGGGTGGCGGCTCAGACGGAGGCGGCGAACGCCTTCTCGAAGATGTCGAGGCCCTCGCTGAGCAGCTCGTCGCTCGCAGCGAGCGGCGGCAGGAACCGGAAGACGTTGCCGTAGGTGCCGCAGGTGAGGGTCACCAGGCCCTCAGCGTGGCAGGCCTTGTTGACGGCGCCGGTCAGCGCGGCGTTGGGCGTGAGGTCGCCCGGGCCGTTGACGAGCTCGACCGCGAGCATGGCGCCGCGGCCGCGGATGTCGCCGATCTGCGGGTACTTCTCGGCGAGCGCCTTGAGGCGCGGCACGAAGAGGGCCTCGACCTGCTTGGCGCGGCCGCACAGGTCCTCCTCCTTCATCGTCTCGATGGCACCGAGTGCAGCGGCGCAGGCGATCGGGTTGCCGCCGTAGGTGCCGCCGAGGCCGCCGCCGTGGACCGAGTCCATGACGTCGGCGCGGCCGGTGACGCCGGCGAGCGGCAGGCCACCGGCGATGCCCTTGGCCGTGGTGATGAGGTCGGGCACGACGTCCTCGTGCTCGCTGGCGAACCAGTCGCCGGTGCGGCAGAAGCCGGACTGCACCTCGTCGGCGATGAAGAGGATGCCGTTGTCGGCGCACCACTGCGCCACCTGCTTGACGAACCCGGGAGCCGGGACGATGAAGCCGCCCTCGCCCTGGATCGGCTCGAGCACGACGGCGGCGACGTTGTCCTCGCCGACCTGGGCGTGCACCTGCTGCACGAAGACGTCGAAGCTCTCCTTGGCGCAGTCGGCGGGTCCACCCGGCCAGCGGAACGGGTAGCTCATCGGCGCGCGGTAGACCTCGCCGGCGAACGGGCCGAACTTGTGCTTGTAGGGCATGTTCTTGGCCGTGAGCGCCATCGTCAGGTTGGTGCGGCCGTGGTAGGCGTGGTCGAAGGCGACGACGGCGTTGCGGCCGGTGAAGTGGCGCGCCACCTTGACGGCGTTCTCGACGGCCTCCGCGCCGGAGTTGAAGAGGGCGGTGCGCTTCTCGTGGTCACCGGGCGTCAGGTCGTTGAGCGCCTCGGCGACCTCGAGGTACTCCTCGTAAGGCGTGACCATGAAGCAGGTGTGCGTGAAGTCCTGCACCTGGGCGGTGACGCGCTCGACGACGCGCGGGGCGGCGTTGCCGACGGTCGTCACCGCGATGCCGGAGCCGAAGTCGATGAGCTGGTTGCCGTCGACGTCGACGAGGATGCCGCCGCCGGCGCGCTCGACGTAGACCGGCAGGCCGGTGGAGACGCCGGCGGACACGGCCGCCGTCTTGCGGGCCTGGAGCGCGGCCGACTTGGGGCCGGGGATCGCGGTCTGCAGGAGCCGCTGCTGGGGGACGTTGCTCATGCCCTGAAGTATGCCGTCCGCCCGCCTCCCGCGGGAACCCGGGCCCGGTGACGGCATACGTTCGCATTCCGAACCCGAACGCCGCGATCGGTCGCGAAGTCAGCGGTGGAGCACTGCCTTCACGACCGAACGCGTCGTTCGGCGAGCTGTGTGGCGCTTCAGGGCTCGAGGTCCGCGCCGAAGCGACCGCGCGCCTCGTGCGGGATGAGCGGCTTGTCGGCGCGGGCTGCGATCTGCTGGACCGCCCACGAGTTGCCGTCGGGGTCGGAGAAGCCGAAGAAGGTGCCGCCGTCGCGCGGGTCGATCACCTGGATCTCGGAGCACTCCACCCCTCGCGTGACGAGCTCCTCACGGGCCGCCGCGGCGTCGGCGACGACGAGCTGGACCCCGTGGAGGGACCCGGGTGCCATCGCGTTCTGCGCCGGCAGACTGCCGACGACGATCGAGCAGCCGGAGCCGGGCGGCGTGAGCTGGGCGACGTGCATGTGCTCGTTCTCCGTGTCGTGGTCGAGGTGGAACCCCACCTGGTCGCGGTAGAAGGAGATGGCACGGCCCAGGTCGCTGACGGGAACGATGACGACCTCGAGGGTCCAGTCCACGGCGCTCAGCCTCGCGCCGGGACGTCGGAGGACGTGGCGGAGGTGGTGGCGGGCCGGCCGGCGAGCTCGTCGAGGCGGTCGTATCCCTCGGCCATCCCCTTCTCCATGCCGCTGGCCACCATCATGTCGCGCCCCTCCACGGTGCGACCGACGCTGCGGCCCTCGAGGCGGCAGCGGCCGTCGCCGAGGTCGACGAACCGCAGGAACTCGATGGCGACCTCGTCAGGAGCGCCCTCGAACTCGAAGGTCTGGATGGCGATCTCGTTGTCGCGCACGGTGTGGAAGGTCCCCCGGAAGCCGTAGACGTTCTCGCCGTCCCGGTGGGTGTAGTGGTAGCCGCCCCCGGAGGTGAAGTCCCACCGCTGGATCTGCATCTCGTAGCCGTGGGGGCCGAGCCACTGGCGCACGAGGTCGGGGTCGCGGTGGGCGTTGAAGAGCGCTTCCACCGGCGCGTCGAACTCGCGGGTGAAGTCGATCCAGGGCACACCGGCCGGGATGTCGAGGGTGAGTGCGTTGGTCATGGCTGCTGCTCCTTGTCATGCGTCGTGTCGTGAGCTGTCGTGCTGTCGTGAGTGCTGTCCTCGGTCGTGTCGTGAGGACGTATGCGTGTGGTGACGGTGGCGGACGCCGGTGGCGCCTGGGCGGCCGGCGTGGCGGTGTGTTCGAGGACGGCATCCAGGGACCGGAAGCGCTGCTCGGCGACGAGCCGGTAGCGGTCGATCCAGGCGGTGAGGGCCTCCAGTCGGGCGGCCTCGAGGTGGACCGGCCGGCGTTGGGCGTCCCGGGTGCGGCTCACGAGCCCCGCCGTCTCGAGCACCTGGATGTGCTTGCTGACGGCCTGCTTGCTGATCTCGAACGGTTCGGCGAGCTCGTTGACGGTGGCGGCGCCCCGGCTGAGGCGGGCCACGATGGCGCGACGCACCGGGTCGGCCAGGGCCGCGAACGCGCGGTCGAGGTCGACGTCGGGCATCGGATGCGTCATGGTCAACCAACTCCTTGATCAACTGATGAGTTGATTACACGCCTCACGGCGCCTCGGTGTCAACCCCCCCACCTTCGGCGCCCGGCTAGCCCCGCCGTGGCCGCATCTGCGGGTATAACGTGGCCCCCATGCCGCATCTGCGCATCACCGAGGCCGCCGCCCTGCTCGGAGTATCCGACGACACCGTCCGCCGCATGGTCGACTCCGGTCGGCTCGACGGCGCCACCGACGACGCCGGCCGCCGCACCGTCGACGGCGCCCAGCTCGCCGCCGTCGCCCAGGAGCTCGCGCACCCGGCGGCCGTGGGCGCAACCGGGGGCGCGTCCGCCCGCAACCGGATGCGCGGCATCGTCACCGCCATCACGCGCGACACGGTCATGGCGAAGGTGGAGCTGCAGTGCGGCCCGTTCCGCATCGTGTCGCTGCTCTCGAGCGAGTCGGTCGACGACCTGGCGCTCGAGGTCGGCTCGGTGGCCGTCGCGAGCGTGAAGTCGACGCACGTCGTCGTGGAGATCCCGGCATGACGACCCGCCGCCCCTCGCACGTGAGTCGCAGCGCCGTCGCAGCCCTCGCCGCCCTGCTCCTCTCTGCCTGCGGGACCGCCACCTCCGCCGGCGACACGCAGTCCGGGTCGGGCGGCGCGTCGTCCGGCACGCTCAACGGCACGGTGACCGTCCTCGCCGCCGCGTCGCTCACCGAGTCGTTCGACCAGCTGGCCAGGGACTTCGAAGCCGTCCACCCCGGCGTCACCGTCCAGACCTCCTACGGGTCGAGCGCCACGCTCGTGCAGCAGGTCGACAACGGCGCGCCCGCTTCGGTGCTGGCGCTCGCCGGCACCGCCGCGGCCAAGCCGCTGGACAAGAGCCTGGCCAAGGACTCGACGACGTTCGCGTCCAACGTGCTCGAGATCGCGGTCCCGCCGTCGAACCCGGCGGGCGTCACCTCGATCGCCGATCTTGCCAAGCCAGACGTCAAGGTCGTGCTCTGCGCCGACACCGTCCCGTGCGGCAAGGCGGCGCAGGCCACCTTCGCCAAGGCGCACGTCGTGCCCGACGTCGTCAGCAAGGAGGTCGACGTCAAGGCGACCCTCGCCAAGGTCAAGCTCGCCGAGGCCGACGCCGCCGTCGTCTACCGCTCGGACGTGGTGGCGGCGAAGGGGAGCGTCAAGGGCGTAGAGATCCCGTCCCGGCTCAACACCCGCCTCGACTACCCCGTCATCACCCTGTCCGACGACGCCGCGGTCAAGGCGTTCGTGGCCTACGTCCTGAGCGCCGAGGGGCGAGCGACCCTGCAGTCCTTCGGCTTCGGCGCGCCCTGAGCGCCGCGCGCCGGGCTACGCGGAAGGGTGACGTGACATGAGGTATGCCGCCACGTGGCGTTCACGGGTCACCCTGGGCGCGCCTGCCGCGCTGGCCCTCCTGCTGCTCGTCGTCCCGCTCGCGGCGCTGCTGCTGCGGGCAGACTGGGCACGCATACCGTCCGACCTCGCCACGCCGAGCGTCCTCCCGGCACTGCGGCTCTCGCTGACCACCACCTCGACCACCGCGGCGCTGTGCCTGCTGCTCGGCACTCCCCTGGCCTGGTTCCTCGCCCGCTCGGACAGCCGGGCCACGAGCTGGGTGCGGGCACTGTTGACGGTGCCGCTCGTCCTGCCGCCGGTCGTCGGAGGCGTCGCGCTGCTCCTGGCCTGGGGACGCAACGGGGTGCTCGGCCAGTACCTCACGCCCCTCGGCATCCAGATCCCCTTCACGACCGTTGCCGTCGTGCTCGCCGAGACGTTCGTGGCCATGCCCTACTACGTGCTGGCCGTCGAAGGGGCGATGCGCGGCCTCGACCCGCGCCTCGAGCAGGTGGCCCGCACGCTCGGGGCCGGAGACCTGCGCTACCTGCGGACGGTCGGCCTGCCCCTCGTGCTGCCCGGCATCGCCGGCGGCCTGGCCCTCGCCTGGGCCCGGGCGCTCGGCGAGTTCGGCGCGACGATCACCTTCGCCGGCAACTTCCCGGGCCGCACCCAGACACTCCCCCTCCTCGTCTACGTCGAGCTCGAGCGCGACCCGCAGGTGGCCGTCTCGATCAGCATCCTGCTGCTGGCCGTCAGCGTCCTGGTGCTCGGCGTGCTGCGCGGGCGGTGGTTGCGCTGAGCACCGGCGGTCGCGGGGGCGAGGGCCTCGACGCGCGGATCGCCTTGCAGCGTGGGGCAGTCCGGCTCGACATCTCGCTCACGGCTGCCCCCGGCCAGGTCATCGGCGTGCTGGGGCCCAACGGAGGCGGCAAGACGACGAGCGTCCTCGCCCTCGCGGGTGTGCTCCCCATCGTCGACGGCCACATCCGCGTGGGAGGCGACCTCTGGGACGACGGCCGGCGACGGCTCGCGCCGGAGCAGCGCGCGGTCGGGCTGATGCTCGCCGACAGCCTGCTCTTCCCCCACCTGCGCGCGCTCGACAACATCGCCTACGGCCCCCGCAGCCGCGGCGTCGACCGCCGGCGCGCCCGGGCCCGTGCCCGAGAGGAGCTCGACCGGGTCGGCCTCGCCGACCGGGCCACGGCCAGGCCCGGCGAGCTGTCCTCGGGCCAGCAGGCGCGGGTCGCCCTGGCGCGCGCCCTCGCCACCGACCCCGCGCTGCTGCTCCTCGACGAGCCCCTCTCCGCTCTCGACCCCGACACGCGCGCGAGGACCCGCAGCGACCTCGCGGCCCGCCTGACGGCATACGACGGGGTCACCGTCCTCGTGACGCACGACCCCCTCGACGCCCTGACGCTCGCCGACCACCTCGTCTTCGTCGAGGACGGCCGCGTCACCCAGACCGGCACCCCGGCCGAGGTGCTGCGGGAACCGCGGAGCGCCTACGTCGGGACCGTCGTCGGGCTGAACCTGTATGCCGCCCAGGGGGACTCGCACGGGCACGTGCACACCGGCGACGGCGGGCTGCTCGTGACGACGGCCCCGACCGAGGGCTCGGTGTGGGCGACCATCGCCCCGAGCGCCGTCTCGCTGCACCGCCACGAGCCGGAGGGCTCGGCGCGCAACACGTGGAGCCTGCAGATCGCCTCGCTGACGTTGCAGGGCCAGTCGGCCCGGGTCGGGCTCGTCGGCGAGCTCCCGCTCACGGCCGAGGTGACGCTCGAGTCGGTGACCGCGCTCGGACTGCAGGTCGGGCAGCAGGTGTGGGCGGCCGTCAAGGCCACCGAGGTGCACACCTACCCGCGGTGACGACGTCGCGTCACTCCTGGCGCACCGCCTCCAGCGGCTCGTCCGACGGACGGGGCGGCACGTTGCGGACGCTGAGGAGGGCGGCCACGGCGGGGGCCTGCACGACGGAGGCCACGAGCAGCGCGACCGGGATCGAGGTGCGCGAGGCGAGCGCGCCGAGAGGTGGCCCGCCCGCCACCTGGCCGATGGCGTCGGCCTGGCCGTTCATCGACAGGACCGTGGCACGGGTCGCGGGATCGAGGTGGCGGTTGAGCCAGGCGTCCTCGATGGGCCCCGTGAACGCCTGGCTCGCGCCGCGCAGCCACACGCAGCCGAGGACGAGCCAGAGGCTGCCGAGCACAGCCACGCCGGCCACGGCCATCACCTCGAGCGCGGTCCCGGCGGCCACCGGGATCGCTGGGTGCTGCTCGACGATCCGACGCGGCAGCCACCGACTGCTGGCCAGCGAGGCGCCGAGCGACACGACCGTCCCGACGAGGGCGATGGCGGTGAACGCGAGCGCCTCGTCACCGCCGGCGAGATCAGGCAGCGAGAAGGACTCGATCAGCCTCACCCGCCACAGCCGGTCGAAGACCTCGCTGGCCAGCCCGGCGAGGAGGCTGACGACCAGAAGGGCGCGCACGACGGGTCGGCGGCGAGCCACTCGCAGCCCGGCGAGGAACTGGGCCCGCAGGTGGGCGAAGGTCTCCCGGTCCCCCCGAGGCGTCGGCTCGAAGCTCCGTTCCGGCATGACGAGCAGGAGGGCGACGGCCAGCGCGACGAACGCCACCCCCGAGACGATGACCGGCACCCGCAGCGCGACCAGGCCGAGGGCACCCGCGCCCAGGATGCCCACGAGGCTCGCGACGAGGTCGACCTGCACCCCGCGCGTGAAGACCGGTGAGACGTGCTCGGGCCCGACCTCGTCGGTGATCCAGGCCTGCAGCGCGCCCGAGACGAAGGTGTAGCCGATCCCCCAGACGACGTTGCCGAGGAGCGCGGCGGCGAACGTCGCGATGCCGCCCTCCACGACGAAGGCGAGCCCCGTGAGCAGGAAGCCGATGATGACCGACAGTCGACGGCTGACAAGGTCCGCGACGACGCCAGTCGGGACCTCGAACAGGAAGGTCGTGGCCTCGAGGACCGTGCCGACGAGCACCATCTGGAACGGGTCCAGGCCGATGACCCGGTACTGGAAGACGAGGTTGAGGGTGAAGCACAGTGCGAAGGCGAACGCCGAGACGGCCGTCAGCCCGTAGTACGTACGGGTCGCGTCCGCCTCCCGCAGCGGGCGCAGCAGCACGTTCGGCACGCTCCGAGGCTAGAGCCGGCGCCGGCAACGCCGCACCGCCTTTATGTCGAGCCCGTCGCGGGTCGGGACGTCCCACATTTTGGACACAATGCTCGGACGTCCTACTATCTGGCCATGCCAGCGACGAGGCTGATGCCGACCGACGAAGCCGCGGACCTCATCGAGCTCACCCGCGAGATCTGCCGCAAGGACCTCGCTCCCGCGGTCGACGCCGCCGAGCGTGCGCACACCTTCCCGGAGGACGTCTTCCGCACCCTCGGCCGTGCGGGGCTGCTCTCCCTGCCCTACCCCGAGGAGTTCGGCGGCGCCGCCCAGCCCTACGAGGTCTACCTGCAGGTCGTCGAGGAGATCGCCTCGGTCTGGATGAGCGTCGCCGTCGGTGTGAGCGTGCACAGCCTCACGGCCTACCCGGTCGCGACCTACGGCACGGCGGAGCAGCAGGAAGCGCTCCTGCCCGGCATGCTGTCCGGCGACCAGCTCGGCGCCTACTGCCTCTCCGAGCCCCTGGCCGGATCCGACATCGCGTCGATGACGACCCGGGCCACCCGCACCGACGGCGGCTGGTCGCTCAAGGGCACCAAGGCCTGGATCTCCCACGCGAGCCACGCCGACTACTACACGACCTTCGCCCGCACGTCCGACGACGGCGGCAAGGGCCTGTCGACGTTCATCGTCCCGGGCGACGCGGCCGGGCTGTCCTTCGCGGCCCCCGAGCGCAAGATGGGGCTGCACTGCGACCCGGTGTCGCAGGTCATGTTCGACGGCGTCCCGGTCGACGGCGCCCGCCTCATCGGGCGCGAGGGCGACGGCATGAAGATCGCCCTGTCGGCCCTCGACTCTGGGCGCCTCGGGATCGCCGCTGCCGCAACCGGACTCGCCCAGGCTGCGCTCGACGCGGCGGCCGCCTATGCGAGCGAGCGCGAGCAGTTCGGCCGGCCGATCGCCGAGTTCCAGGGCCTGGCGTTCCTGCTGGCCGACATGGAGGCCGCGGTCACCTCGGCCCGCGCCACCTACCTCCACGCCGCACGGCTCAAGGACGCCGGCCGGGCCTTCGGCAAGGAGGCCGCCGTCGCCAAGCTCGTGGCCACCGACACCGCGATGAAGGTGACGACCGACGCGGTCCAGGTGCTCGGCGGCGCCGGCTACACCGAGGACTTCCCGCTCGAGCGCTACATGCGCGAGGCCAAGGTGACCCAGATCTTCGAGGGCACCAACCAGATCCAGCGGCTCGTGATCTCGCGCCACCTCCTCGCCCGCTGACACAGGGCCGACGAGGCCTCGACCCTCCGCCCGCCTGCCCCGAACCGCTGACCCGACCACACCGCATACGCCCGAAAGGCTTGTCATGCAGCTGAACTCGTCCACCGTCGCCGTCGTCACCGGAGGCGGCTCCGGCCTCGGCGGTGCGACCGCCCGTCGCCTCGTCGCCGACGGCGCCACCGTCGTCGTCCTCGACCTCGAAGGGTCGACGGCCCCCGCCCTGGTCGACGAGCTGAACGCCGAGCGTGACGGGAGTGCCGTCTTCGTCGCCGCCGACGTGCGCGACGAGACTCAGGTGCAGGCTGCGATCGACCGGGCCACGGGGCTGGGCGAGCTGCGCATCGCCGTCAACTGCGCCGGCGTCGCGACGCCGGGGCGCGTCATCGGCCGTGGTGGCCCGCTCGCGCTCGACACCTTCAAGACCGTCATCGACATCAACCTCGTCGGCTCGTTCAACGTGCTGCGCCTCGCCGCGGCCGCCATGCTCGCCAACGAGCCCGTCGACGGCGACCGCGGCGTCATCGTCAACACGGCGAGCATCGCGGCGTTCGACGGGCAGATCGGCCAGGCGGCCTACGCCGCGAGCAAGGGCGGCATCGTCGGGCTCACCCTCTCGGCCGCGCGGGACCTGGCGGACAAGGCGATCCGCGTCATGACCATCGCACCGGGCACCTTCGAGACGCCCATGCTCGCCGGCCTGCCGGGCGAGGTCAAGGAGGCCCTCGAGAAGCAGGTGCCGCACCCCTCGCGCCTGGGCCGGCCGGACGAGTACGCCAGCCTCGTGCGCCACATCGTCGACAACCCGATGCTCAACGGTGAGGTCATCCGCCTCGACGGCGCCCTGCGTATGCCGCCTCGCTGAGGCCCGTCGCCTCGTGGCGCGCCCGGTCCGGACCTGCGGGCGGGCCGGCGCGCCACAATGGAGGGGTGAACGAGCCTGGCGGTGACCTCGTTATCGCGCCCGGTCCGGGGCTGCGACACGGGCTCGTCATCCCTGCCACCGAGCTGGTCGAGCGCTTCAGCCGCTCCTCAGGACCGGGCGGGCAGGGCGTCAACACCACCGACAGCAGGGTCGAGCTCGTCTTCGAGCCCGACACGTCGACCGCGCTGACGCCGGCTCAGCGGGATCGCCTCGCGACAGCGCTGGCCCACCGCCTGGTCGGCGGCCGGGTCACCGTCGTGGCGTCCGAGTTCCGCTCGCAGCTGCGCAACCGCGCAGCGGCGCGGGAGCGGCTCGCTACCCTGCTGCGCGAAGGCCTCGCTCCCCCGCCCGCGGCTCGCCGGGCGACCAAGCCGACCCGCGGGTCCCAGCAGCGCCGCATCGAGGGCAAGAAGCGGCGCGCCCAGGTGAAGTCGGGCCGGGGACGCATCCGCCCGGAGTGAACTGTCGCCCACGACCTCTCGACGGGTTCCCGGGTCTGTTGGAGAGGGCCGTTCGTGGCCTCTCGACGGTCGGGAGGAGGCCGTTCGTGGCCTCTCGACGGTCGGGAGGAGGCCGTTCGTGGCCCCTCGACGGTCAGGCGTGAGGGGGCTCGACGAGCGTCGTGTCGACGACCGCGGACACCTCGATCGGCCCGTAGACGTGGGGGAACGTCTCCCCGGTGGCGGGGTCGCCCACCTCGCGCACGACGGGCGACCCCAGGAGCGCCTCGTCGATGTGCAGCAGCACCAGCGGCTCCGCGACATCGGCGTAGAAGCGCGAGCGGACGACCGGCCACTGCTCCGCCGACGAGGCGTGGATGAAACCCTCCTCCTCGAGCGAGCGGCCCCGCGTCGAGCGCGTGTAGGTGCCCTCGCGCTGCGCCTGCTCCCAGTCGGCCTGCTCGGCCAGGTGGTAGATCATGGCCCGCGACGCTACCAACCCCACCCCGGAAGTCCCCAGCGTGCGGTGACGTCTGTCTCAGACTCCCTGCGGCGCAACGCGAACGGGGGCACGCTGGGGGTGGGAGCGCTGCCGACCGCAGCGGCGGTGGCGCGCCCCGGGGGGAGGACACAGCATGGTGAGCACACAGGGATCGGAAGCGAGCCCGGCCCCGGGTTTTCCGGCCCAGGTGGCGAGGCTGCGCGGTCACGACCTGTCCTACGTCGACACGGGGTCCGGCTCGACCCTGCTCTTCATCCACGGGCTGCTCGGCTCGCACGACAACTGGACGCACCTCGTCGACCGGCTCGACAACACCCACCGGGTCGTCATCCCCGACCTGTTCGGGCACGGCGCCTCGGCCAAGCCGGTCGGGGACTACTCGCTCGGGTCGCACGCCGCGATCCTGCGTGACCTGATCGACCACCTCGGGATCGCCAAGGTCGTCCTCGTCGGCCACTCCCTCGGCGGCGGCATCGCCATGCAGTTCTGCTACCTCTTCCCCGAGCGGGTCGAGGCCCTCGTCCTCGTCGCGAGCGGCGGCCTCGGGCGCACCGTGAGCCCGCTGCTGCGCTCGGCCACGCTGCCCGGGGCCGAGCTGGTGCTGCCGGTCATCGCCTCGTCCTGGGTCCGCGAGCGGGTCGAGACGGTCGGCAAGGCCGTCCGCGGGCTCGGGTGGCGCCCGAGCACCGACGTCTCGGCGGCGTGGAAGGGCTTCACCTCGCTCTCGGACGGAGAGAGCCGTCGCGCCTTCCTCGCCACGACAAGAGGCGTCATCGACCCGGGCGGCCAGACCGTCAGCGCCCGCGGACAGCTGGTGAGCGCCGAGCGGCTGCGCACCCTGGTCATCTGGGGCACCCGTGACCGGATGATCCCGGTCGGGCACGCCCGGCGCGCCCACGAGGTGTTCCCCAACGCCCAGGTGGTGCTCTTCGAGGACGCCGGGCACTTCCCGCACCTCGACCAGCCGGACCGGTTCGCGAGTGCTTTGGAGGAGTTCCTCCACCACTGACCGATCGTCGCTCACCCGGGGTGGGCGAACAACGTTCGACGGCTCTGGTTCCCGCTGTTCCGCGGACCTACGCTGCCAACGAGCGTCCCGGGGGCTCGGGGGCTCGCCCCTCCACGAAAGGACACCCATGCCTGAGACCCGCTCCGTGTCCGGTCCGAAGCCCGACCTCGCCCGCAAGGCCGTCGCCGAGGGCATCGGAACCTTCATCCTCGTCTTCTTCGCCGTCGGCTCCGCCGTGTTCGGCATCGACACCATCGGCTTCGCCGGGGTCGCGCTGGCCTTCGGCTTCGTCCTGCTCGCCCTCGCCTACGCCATCGGCCCGGTGTCGGGATGCCACGTCAACCCTGCCGTGACCCTCGGCGTCCTCCTGCGCAGGGGTCTCACCCTCGGTGAGGCGGCCTCCTACTGGGGCGCCCAGCTCGTCGGCGCCATCGTCGGCGCGGCCCTGCTCAAGCTCATGGTCTCCGACTTCGGCGGGGCCAAGGACAAGACCGGCGCCCTGGGCACGAACAACTGGGGGCCGACCATCTCGGCCGGCGGCACGTTCGTGCTGGAGATCGTGCTCACCTTCCTGCTCGTCTTCGTCATCCTGCTCGTCACCAACCGCGCCGCCGCACCGGGCTTCGCCGGACTCGCGATCGGCCTGGTGCTGACGGTGATCCACCTCGTCGGCATCCCCCTCGACGGGACCTCGGTCAACCCCGCCCGCTCGATCGGGCCGGCCCTCTTCAACGGCGGCGAGTCACTCACCCACGTCTGGATGTTCATCGTCGCTCCCCTCATCGGTGGAGCCCTCGCGGCCCTGGCGGCGCCGTTCTTCGAGACCCGCACCGCGGCCTCGGAGGTCGACCCGACCGGCGCCGACGTCCCGGCATGAGCACGGCCGGGCCCCGGCTGCCCAGCCCGCGCCGGCCCGGTGCTTGTCCAGTGTTGGTTCGGGACGGGCACTGCTGCCCCATGATGAGTCCATGAGCGACACACCCGGGGGCAGCCGACGGTCGAGCAGGTCCAAGGGGCGCTCTGCCGTGAGATGGGTCGCCGCGCTCGCGGTGCTGGTGTGGCTCGCGATCGGCGGCATCGGGGGCCCGCTGGTGGGGCAGCTGTCGGAGGTCGCGACCAACGACAACGCGAACTTCCTTCCCCCGTCGGCCGAGTCGACGTCGGTGAGCAAGCTGGTGCAGCGCACGAGCGACACGCAGACGCTGCCCTACCTCGTCGTCGTCGAGCGCCCGAGCGGGCTGACCCCCGCGGACCTCGCGGCCGTGCAGAAGTACGTCGCCGGCATACCCGGGCTCCGTCTCGCCGACCCGTCACGGACCGTCGGGGAGTTCCTGCAGTCGCCGCCGCGGGCGGCCATCCCGAGCCAGGACGGCAAGGCCGCGCTCGTCCCCGTGTCGTTCCTCGCGAACAAGGCCGAGGACACGGTGGCCGGCAACACCGCGCTGTATGCCGTCGCGCAGGCGCTGCGTGACTCCGCGACCTCCACGTTGGGCGCGTCCGGCCTGGGCACGCACGTCACCGGCGCAGGCGGGTTCTTCGCCGACTTCATCATCGCCTTCAGCGGCATCGACGGCATCCTGCTGCTCGTCGCGCTCGGCGTCGTCTTCGTCATCCTGCTCATCGTCTACCGCAGCCCGATCCTGCCCTTCGCGGTGCTCATCACGGCGATGTTCGGGCTCTCGCTCGCGGCCCTCGTCGTCTACCCGCTGGCCAAGAACGGCGCGATCAGCCTGAGCGGGCAGAGCCAGGGCATCCTGTCGATCCTCGTCGTCGGTGCGGCCACCGACTACGCGCTGCTGCTCGTCGCACGGTTCAAGGAGGAGCTGCACGACCAGGACTCGACGTGGGCGGCGATGAAGATCGCATGGCGTGCGGCCATCGAGCCCATCGCGGCCAGCGCCGCCACGGTGGTCCTCGGCCTGCTGTGCCTGCGCCTGTCCGACCTCGGCAGCACCAAGGGCCTCGGTCCGGTGGGCGCGCTCGGCATCGTCGGCGCCTTCGTGGCCTCGCTGACGTTCCTGCCGGCGGTGCTGCTGCTCATCGGACGCCGGATCTTCTGGCCACAGATCCCCCGCGTCGACCACGTGCACAGCGCCGACGCCGTGGGCACCCGCGGGATCTGGGGCCGCGTGGCCGGCATGGTGGGTCGGCGCCCCCGGCGCACCTGGGTGGTCACGCTGCTCGCGCTCGTGGCCTGTGCCGCCTTCCTGCCGACGCTCAACGCGCGCGGCGTCGCCCAGTCCGACCTGTTCCTCACGAAGGTCGACTCGGTCACCGGCCAGGAGGTCCTCGCGCGGCACTTCCCCGCCGGGTCCGGCTCGCCCGTCCAGGTCGCCACCCCGCAGGACAAGGCGGACGCCGTCGTGCAGGTGCTCGGCTCGACCCCGGGCGTCAGCAACCCGCAGGTGGGCCTCGTCCCCGGCCAGCCGCCCAAGGTCGTCGACGGCCAGGTCGTCGTCGAGGCGACGCTCGACGCTCCAGCCGACAGCGTCGCTGCGGAGAACACGGTGGAGACGCTCCGCTCGTCCCTCGACCGCGTCGGCGCCGACGTGCTCGTCGGTGGCCAGACCGCGACCAACCTCGACGTGCGCCTGGCGAGCGAGCGCGACCTCAAGGTCATCATCCCGACGATCCTCGCCGTCATCTTCGTCGTGCTCATGCTCCTGCTGCGCTCGATCATCGCGCCGCTGGTCCTCGTCGCCGCCAACGTCCTGTCGTTCGCCGCGACGATGGGCGTGGCGGCGGTCGCCTTCAACCACGTCTTCGGCTTCCCGGGCTCCGACCCCTCGACACCCCTCTACGGCTTCGTCTTCCTCGTCGCGCTCGGCATCGACTACTCGATCTTCCTCATGACCCGCGTACGCGAGGAGTCCCGTTCCCGGGGCACCCGACCGGGCATCCTCGTCGGGCTCGCCGTCACCGGCGGGGTCATCACGAGCGCGGGCATCGTCCTCGCGTCGACGTTCTCGGCGCTCGCGGTGCTGCCGATCCTCTTCCTCGTGCAGATCGCGTTCATCGTCGCCTTCGGCGTGCTGCTCGACACCCTCGTCGTGCGCAGCCTGCTCGTGCCCGCCGTCTCCTACGACCTCGGCGACCGCATCTGGTGGCCCATCCCGCTGCGCGCCCGCGGCCGTCATGAGCGGCCCACCGCGAGCAAGGCCCCGCCGGAGGGCGAGCCGGACGCCCAGCCCGACGCCCAGCCCGACGCCGAGCCGGTCCGGGCGCCTGTCGCCGAGCCTGTCGCCGAGCCTGTGGCCGGACCTGGGTCGGACCAGGAGTCCGCCGTGGACAGCACGGCCTCACGCCGCGCCGGCGACTAGGGCCGGCCCGCCGCGGCGCGCCCCGCAGCCGTCGAGGGTCCGGGGGTCAGACGCTCGACCTCGTCCCACTCGGGACCGCCGAGGTGGATCGCCGCGGCCGGGAAGAGCCCGTTGTCCTCGCGGTTGACGTGCTCCCGCAGCGCGTCCTCGAACCGGGCGTAGAGGTCGACCTCTCCGTCCTTCACGCGGGCGAGCAGGTCGTCGAGCTCGTGGTGCTCGCCGCAGAGCCGGGCGACGTGGTCGGTGAAGAGCTCGTCGCGGGCCATGACGGTGAAGAGCCCCGCCTCCTCGGCCTCGACGTGCGGCAGCAGGTGGGCGGCCAGGTCGTCAGCCGCGGCTCGCCGCAGGGCCGGGTCGTGGAGCGCACCGCGGAGGGCGGTGAGGTGGTTGACGATGTGCTCGTGCTCGGCCATGAACCGACCGACGACCTCGAGGTCCGCGCATCCGCAGTAGCTGCACATCAGCTGGTTCCTTTCCGGCGGGGTGTCCGTGTTGTCACGGCTTCACGACCACGGTGCCGTGGGCGCCGCGCTCGGCGTCGGCCATGACGTGGTCGACGAACGCGTAGCGGCCGGGCTCGGCGAAGACGGTCTCCGCGAACCCGCCCTGTGCGGCAGCGAGCGACAGGCTCTGGCTGCCGCCCACGGTTCCCGGCCGCAGCAGCCAGGCGCCCTCGGCGTAGACGGCGTCGAGCTGCGCGCCGACGACATGGAAGCTCGTTCCGCGGTTGGGCCCGGCGTCGAGCACCCAGAAGCGGACCCGGTCCCCCACCCGCGCGGTCAGCGGCTGGGCGTCGTACTGGTCGGCGGTGCCGTTGAAGCTGACGACGTCGGGGGTGTCGGACTGCGCCTTGGCGGCGTCGACCTCGCTCGCGGCACCCCTTCGCCGTGCCGGCGCCGAGGTGGGCCTCGGACTGCACGAGCAGGTAGGACCGGTCGACCGTCGGCAGGCCCGGCGGCTCGATGACGACGGCCCCGAACAGGCCTGCCGAGATGTGGGCCGACATCGGCATCGTCGCGCAGTGGTACATCCAGATACCGGCGCGCGTGGCCGTGAACCGGTAGGTGAGGCTCCCGCCCGGCGGCACCGTGCGCATGACGGCATCAGGTGCGCGCGACCCGGCGTGGGAGTCGATCGAGTGGCCCATCGAGGCGTGGTTGACCAGGGTCACGACGAAGACGTCCCCGACGCGGCCGTGCAGGGTGGGACCCGGTGAGGTGCCGTTGTAGGTCCACCGGCGCTGCCACCGCCCGGGCGCGACCTGCTGCTCGCGCTCCTCGACGGTGAGCGTCACCCGGTGGGTGCGCTCGGTCGTGAGCCCGGGCAGGACGGGGTCGTATGCCGTGAAGCCCGGGTCCATGGCCAGGTGCCCCGGCTGCCCCTGGGCTCCGGCCATCGGGCTCGAGTGGCCACCGGCGGTCCCCATGGCCGGGCTGCCGGTCGGGGAGGCACCGTCCGCGTCCGCCCGTGCACCCGAGACCTGGATGTGCAGGACCATCCCCATCTGCCGGTGCCCGACCACCGAGCACCACCCCACGAGCGAGCGGCTCACCACGCCGACGTCGAGCCGTGTGGAGGCGCCGGGGGCGAGGCGCGGCGTGCGGACTCCGGCGTCGACGACGAGGTCGTGGGTGGTGGTGCTGTCACGGTTCGTCAGCTCGACGACGAGCCGGTCGCCGTGTGGGACGGTGACCGTCGACGGGATGAACTGCAGGTCTTCGGCGACGACGCGAACGGTGGTGGTGTGCCCGGTCGGGGCGACGTCGGTGGCGATCGAGTCCGGCGAGGCGCCGGGCAGGCCGAGGCTCGCGGCGACCGCGAGAGCGAGCAGGGACAGGCCGGCGGGGATCTGGTTCGACGACCAGAACGGCTTCTCGGGCAGAGGAACTCGTGCGACAGGACCTGCGGGAACGGGATCCGAGACCTTGCGGGCGCGCACCGACTCGCGCACCGAGAGCCCGACGAGGGGCAGGAACGAGGCGACCGTGAGGCAGGCCGCGACCGCGACGGCGACCCGCGCCGGAGCCGGCAGCGGCAGGACCCACAGCAGCACCGAGGCGTTGAGGACGACGACGCGGAACGGCGCGGCCCGCTCGAACGGCTCGAGACCGGCGCGCACCGCCGACGGCCCGCCGCCGAGCACGCCCGGCACGAGGTGGCTCAGGGCCGCGAGCACGAGCTGCAGCGCGAAGCCGACGGCGAGCGCCGCCGCCACCCGGTCGTACTGCTCACCGACGCCGGCCCAGTCCGGCGCTCGCAGCACGAGGACGGCGACCCCGACGACGGTGGCGACGAACCAGCCGAGCGCGGCCGCGGCGGAGACCGTGGCGAAGCGCCGAGGGGCGCTGCGGCGGGCCGGCGCGAGGAGGGCACGGCCCCACCAGGCGAGCCCGGCGGCATACCCCAGCAGGGCGGCCGAGGCGAGTGACCGGACGTCGACGAGGGCGGCGACGACGGTCAGGGTGAGACTCGCGCCGAGGATCGGAAGCGCTTGGCGGGCAAGCCTTTCCGCTCGGTCGTCCATCCTGGAGCGCAGCATGGTCGGCCAGAGGGTGACGAGGGTGCCGGTGACGGTGAGGCCGAGCCAGCCCAGGCCCATGGTGACGGTGTGGGCGACGAGCAGTCGCCCGTGCCAGGGGTCTGCCGGCTGTCGGGCGAGGAGCACCCCGAAGGTGGCCCCGAGCGGCATGCACGCAGCCGCCGCGAGGTAGTAGCGGATGGTGATGCGAAACCGTCCGGGCAGCGCGGCCCGCAGCCGTCGCCACAGCTGCACGCCGTGCCACGTGACGGCGGTGGCGGCGCAGGTCGCTCCGCCCAGCGTCACCGGCCACCACCCGGCAGGGACCCCGACCAGCACGAGAGCCGTACCGAGCACCAGCAGCGCCAGCCGGCGTCCCTGCTGGCGCCGCCCGTCGAGCGTCGGTGGGGTCTTGAGGAGCGCCTGCGTGAAGTGGGTGCTCCACACCATGACGGCGTGGGTGACGGCTCCGAGCAGGACGAGGTGCACGACGAGCCAGTCCGAGGCCGGCAGCCCGCGCCCGACGCCCACCACCACCAGCGCCGCGGTGAGCCACAGCGTCGTGGGGTGGTCACGTAGCGGCCAGCTGCCGCGGCCGGAAAGCGTTGCGGCACTTGATCGCCCGGTGGGCGCACCAGCCGGCCGCGCGGTGGGGAGCGCGGCCGGCGGCTCCTCGCCGCGGCGGGTCAGGCGGTCGGACAGTGGCACTGGCGGTCAGCTCCAGGTCGTCAGTCAGGCGCGGCGGCTGAGGCGCAGCGTCCAGGCGTCCGGCCCGCTCACGAGGTAGGTGACCTCGAAGGCGCCGTGCTCGCGCTCGGCGATCTGGGCGAGGAGCGGCTTGGGGTCGTGCGGGGCGACGAGGCGGAGCGACCCCCCGACCGGCACGGCCGTCAGCGCGCCGAAGACGGTGGCGTGTCGGATGGCGTGCGGGATGGCGCGCACGTCGAGCTCGGGCTCGCCGTCGTCGGTGCAACCGCAGCCGCACGCGGGCTTGCTGACGTCGGAGACGGGCAGAGGGTTGGACGCGGTCACGGGGGGGCTCCTCGGGGATGCGGGCTCGTCGGGCATTTATTACACTAGCCATGTGAAAAATAACCCCTCAGCCGATTCGGCGGCAAACCGGTCGGGTGTGCGCTCCGCCACGTCGGGGCCGATAGCGCTGCCGGAGCTGTCGGCCGCCCGGCTGCGGGTGCTGCAAGCCGCGTCGTCCCGCGGGGACACGGGCCAGGGCGCCACGGTCGGCGAGCTCGCCGACCAGCTGGGCGGCCACCCGAACACGACCCGGGCCCATCTCGGTGCCCTCGTCGCCGATGGGCTGCTCGACCGGGTCGCCCTGACCGGCGGTACGCGTGGGCGACCCGCGAACGCCTACCGGCTCACCGAGCGGGGACGCCTGGTCCTCGAGTCCTCGAGCGCGGCGGAGCCGGTGGCCACGGACGAGCTGGTGACGGCGATGGCCGAGCACCTGGCGACCACCCCGGACGCCGAGGCCCACGCCCGGGCGATCGGTCGACGGTGGGCCGCGCAGCTGGCGCAGGAGACCGGTGCCGGCGACGTGGCCCCTGCCGACCGCGTGGTCGCGATGCTGAGGACCGCGGGCTTCTCCCCGCAGCCCGAGCCGTCCGGCGACCTCGCCCTGCGCACCTGTCCGGTTCTCGCGTCGGCGCGGGCACACCCGGGCGTCGTGTGCACGATGCACGAGGAGATGCTCCGCGCGGCGCTGGCGGACGAGGGCGGTGCAGCGGCGGAGGACGTCCAGGTGAGCCTCGTGCCGTTCGCGCGAGAGGGAGCGTGCCTGGTCCACCTCCGGCGACGCTGACCCTTCACCCAGCCCTCGCCCGGCTCCGGGCGCACCCGGCCGCCCACTCGTCTGTGCGACCCAGCCGGCGAGCCGGGCGGGTCGCGTGGCAGGCCGGAGGCAGCGGGCACAGGATGAGGGACATGACCTCCACCCCACCTCCGACCCTCGAGCGCCGCCCGCGCCTCCTGATCTTCGACGTCAACGAGACGCTGTCCGACATGACGCACCTCGGTGACCGCTTCGTCGAGGTCGGGGTGCCGCCCTACCTCGCGGCTCCCTGGTTCGCGGGACTGCTGCGAGACGGCTTCGCGCTGACCGTCACCGGGCACAACCCGTCGTTCGCCGACGTCGCCCACGCGTCCCTGCGCACCGTCCTCCATGACAAGGCCAACGTCGAGGCGGCGAGCCGCCACGTCATGGCGGGCTTCCTCGAGCTGCCGCTGCACGACGACGTGCGGGACGGCATACGCGCCCTGGCCGGCATGGGGCTGCGCCTGGTCACCCTCAGCAACGGGTCGGCCGACGTCGCGGAGGGCCTCCTCGCGCGCGGCGGCATCCGGGACCACTTCGAACGCGTGCTCTCGGTCGAGGACGCACCGGCGTGGAAGCCGGCTGCCTCCGCGTACGCGTACGCCCTCCGCGAGTGCGGCGTCGCACCCGAGGACGCCATGCTGGTCGCCGTCCACCCGTGGGACGTCCACGGCGCCAAGGCGGCCGGGCTCCTCGCCGCGTGGGTCGACCGCGTGGGCGCGCCGTACCCGGAGCCGATGTATGCCGCCGACATCGTCGCGACGTCCCTCACCGACCTCGCGAGCCGGCTCGAGAGCCTGCCCGCCTCTTGAGGATCGACGCGGACGCTTCGCGCAGCGGGCCGGCAGGGCGCTTGGCCATTCGCCTGCCGGTGGGACGACCGCCGGAGCATCCTGACTGAATGGCAGACAGTGCAGCGCCGAGGAACATGACCGTCCCCCTGGTCGGGTTCGCCGCCGGGGCCGTCGTGGCCCTGCTCGTCGGCGTCTTCGGCAAGGTGCACGACCCCACGCTCGCCGGCACGACGGCCTTCGGCTTCGGATCCGTCATCGCCATGAAGATCGCGCTGTCCATCGTGGTCGGAGTTCTCGCCGTGCTCCAGCTCGTCGGGGCGCTGTGGCTCTACGACCGGCTCGGCGTCAGGGCCCCCGCCTGGCTCGGCA
The DNA here is from genome assembly GCF_039531305.1 of Terrabacter lapilli. Taxonomy (NCBI): domain Bacteria; kingdom Bacillati; phylum Actinomycetota; class Actinomycetes; order Micrococcales; family Intrasporangiaceae; genus Terrabacter; species Terrabacter lapilli. Next base: position 1,147,655 of record NZ_BAAAPU010000007.1, on the reverse strand, counting down.
CCGCCCACCGCATCTCCGGTGCCGTCGCGTTCCTGCTCATCGTGGTCGTCGCGTACCACTGCCTGTGGGCGATCGGCCTGGAGACCGGGAGCTTCGCGTCCGGCGGGTCCGTGCCGACGCGCACGGTCGTGCACGGCGTGCTCGGCTGCGTCGCCATCGGTGCCCTGGTGGTCAAGGTGGTGGCGGTGCGGGCCAGGCGGGCGCCAGGGTGGTTCCTGCCGGTGGCGGGGGGCCTGCTCTTCACGGTCGTCGTGGCCGTCGTGCTGACGTCCGCCGTCTGGTACGTCGCTGCCAACGGCTGGCCCGGGTCAGCCGGCTACGGCTGACCCGCTCATGGACCGGTAGCGGTCCGGCTCGAGCGCCTGCGCGCCTCGGGTCCGTCAGGCGGGGAAGGGGAACGTGAAGCCCGGGAAGTGGGCCGTGCGGATCTCGTCGAACACCATGGAGGCGACGAGGAGCACGACCACGGCGTTCACGGCGTTGGCGAAGGTCCTGACTGAGCGCCAGGACCCCGTGCAGGGTACGAGACCGGTGTGGCCCTCGAGCGGCTGGATCGGTTCCAGCGCAGACATCGCGCAGCGAACTTCCCGATCGCGGTGCTCTACAAGTACTTCGACGACTCGGGGCCCTACCTTGCCGCGCTCATCGCCTACTACGGGTTCGTGTCGCTGTTCCCGCTGCTGCTGGTGCTCGCCACCGTGCTCGGTCTGGTCCTCGCCGGCAACCCGGACCTGCAGCAGCGGGTGATCCACTCGGCGGTGGCCGAGTTCCCGGTGGTCGGCGCACAGCTGGGCGAGCCCCGGCGGCTCGGCGGTGGCGCGACAGGCCTCGTCGTCGGCATCCTCGTCTCGCTCTACGGCGGCCTCGGCGTCGCGCAGGCCGCGCAGTACGCCATGAACACCGCCTGGCGGGTGCCGCGCAACGACCGACCCAACCCCTTCAAGGCGCGCGGCCGCAGCCTCGTCCTCCTCGCCACGGTGGGCGTCGCGATCCTCGGCACCATGGTGCTGTCGGCGGTGGGCACCCCGGGGTCGGGGTCCTCGCAGGTGGTCGTCAAGGTGCTGACTCTCGCTGCCGGCGTGCTGCTCAACGCCGCCCTGTTCGTCTTCGCCTTCCGCTTCGCCACCACCCGCCCGCTGTCGGTGGGGGACGTGTTGCCGGGTGCGCTGGGGGCGGCTGTCGGCTGGCAGCTGCTCCAGTCCTTCGGCGTCGTGTTCGTCTCGCACGTCGTGAGGAACGCGAGCGCCACCAACAGCGTCTTCGCGGTGGTCCTGGGCCTGCTCGCCTTCCTCTACCTGGCGGCGGCGATGGTGGTCCTCTGCGTGGAGGTCAACGTCGTCCGGGCCGACGGCCTGCACCCGCGAGCCCTGCTGACGCCGTTCACCGACGACGTGACGCTGACGCCTGCCGACCGGCGGGCCTACACGGAGCAGGCGCAGGCCGAGCGGACCAAGGGGTTCGAGGAGGTCGACGTGACCTTCCGCCCCCACGGGTCCCAGCACGACGGCGAGCGCCGGGACCCGTGAGCCGGATGCACCTCAGGCGAGGTCGAGGTAGCGCTTCGCGATGCGCGCCAGCGTGACCTGCCCGATGGCCCGGAAGGGGTGCAGCGGGTCGGGGGTCTCGGATCCCGTGGGCCCACCGAGCTCGGTGTGGGCGAGGGCGCTCATGACCGTGTACGCGTCGCCCTTGCTGTAGCCGTGCTCCTCGGTGAGCACGGCGAAGAGGTCCTCGTACGCGCGGTCGATGGAGTCCTGGACCGGGTCACCCAGGCCGACGCAGACGAGCTCGTCACCGGTGTCGATCCGCGGTGCGCGCAGCCCCATGCCCTTGACGAGGTCGACGCTGACGGTGGCCCGCCCGGCGATCTCGATCGCGACGAAGGAGCTCTCGCCGCGGCTCATGACGGCGTGCAGGTCGCCGATGGCGAGCCGGGCGCCCTCGACCTTGACCGGCAGGTAGACGGTGGAGCCGGGCCTCGCGTCGGTGAGGTCCATGTTGCCGCCGGTCGGGTAGGACGGCATGACGGTGGACATCTCACCCTCGGCGGGCGCCACGCCGATGCACCCGATCATCGGGGCGACGGCACAGGTCACCCGGTCGGTGAGCTGCGCGCTCCCGTCGTGGACGGGCACGCGGCGTACGTACCACTCCTCGCCCATCGGGCGGGCGAGCGCGCCCGCCCCGGGGATGTAGACGGACCAGCCGTGCTCGGCCATCTCGATGTCGTGGATCGTCACCGCCAGGGCATCGCCGGGCTCGGCCCCGGTCACGTGGACGGGGCCGGTGACGGGGTTGATCGTCGCCGTGACCTTCGCGAGGTCGCGCAGCTGCTCCATCTGGGCGTATGCCGCGTCGTCGGTCTCGAAGCTGATGCGCTCCCCCGTGCCCGGCTCGATGGTGAGCACCGGCTCGTGCTCGGCCGAGTAGCCGGCGTGCGCGTGGTCCTTGGTGATCAGGTGGGTGCTCATGGTCAGCCCTTCTGCTCGGCGGCGGGGTGGAGCTCGGCGAGGGTGTCCGGCGAGGTGCCCGCGGCGTCGGCGCGGTGCTCGGGCAGGATGCCGATTCCCTTGCGGCTGTAGTACGCCAGCACGACGACACCGATCACGAGCCAGGCCAGGCCGCCGATCTTGGCGGCAGGCTCGGCGTTCCAGAGCACGAAGCCGATGATGAGGAAGCCGATGACCGGGCCGACCCAGTGCAGGACGACGTTGCGCGACTTGCGGCGGACGCCGTAGTAGGTCATGACGGACAGGTGCAGCAGCAGGAACGAGGTGAGGGCACCGAAGTTCACCAGCGAGGTGATGAGCCCGATCTGGCCGACGAAGAAGAGGCCGAGCACGAGGGTGATGCCGGCGACGAGCAGGATGGCGCGCTCGGGCACCTTGCTCCGGGTGTTGATGTGCGCCAGGAAGCGGGGCAGCTGGCCGTCGCGGCTCATCGAGAACAGCAGGCGCGAGGTGGCGCTCTGGGCCGCCACGGCGTTGGCGATGCCGACGGCCAGGGCGTTCATGGCCAGGAACGCGATCTGCCACCCGTTGCTGCTGATCCGGCCGACGATGTCGAAGAACGCGTTGCCTGCCTGGTCGTCCGGGAACGAGGTGGTGTTCGGGATGAGCATGCCCGCGAGCCAGGTCTGGCTGATGAAGAAGAAGGCGACGAGGAAGAGGCCGCCGATCATGGCCTTCCCGGCGGAGCGGTGGCCGCCCTTGCTCTCCTCGGCCAGGGTGGCGATGCCGTCGAAGCCGAGGAACGACAGCACGGCGATCGACAGCGCCGTGCCGACGAGGGGTGCCGAGAAGTTGGCGGAGTCGAAGATCGGCTTGGCCGTGACGTGCGCGCCGTCGGTCCCGTGGGCGATGGCGACGACGGCCATCACGGCGAAGATGACGAGGAAGAGCACCTCGGCGGTGAGGAAGAGCCTGTTCACGAGGGCGGTGAAGGAGATGCCGACGTAGTTGATGGCGGTGTTGAGCGCCAGGAAGATCAGGATCCACGCCCACTTCGGCACGGCCGGGAAGATGCCGGACATCGACTCGGCGGCGAAGACGTAGAGCAGCGTCGGCACGAGCAGGTAGTCGAGCAGGATCGTCCAGCCGGCGATGAAGCCGAGCTTGGGGTGCATCCCGCGGCCGACGTACGCGTAGACCGAGCCGGCGATGGGGAAGGCCCGGCTCATCTGGGCGTAGGACAGCGCGGTGAAGATCATCGCGACGAGGCCGATGAGGTAGACGAGGGGCACCATGCCCTTCGCCTCGTTGTAGACGGTGCCGTAGATGGCCCACGGCGCGATCGGCACCATGAACACGAGGCCGTAGATGAGCAGGTCGGTCGTGGAGAGCCCACGGCTCAGCTCCTGCTTGTAGCCGAACTCGGTGAGGTCCCCCTCACCGAGCGTGTGACTGTCGACGTTGGACATGCGTGACCTCCGGGTCGGGTGGGCTGGGACGTCGGGTGGGCGCAGGGTCAGTCGTGCTGGGCGAGGAAGGACTCGACGACGTCGAGGAAGGCGTCGGGCTCCTCGACGTGCGGCATGTGGCTGGACTCGGGGAAGACGTGCGAGCGCACGTCGGGGATGCGCTCCACGAACGGCTCCCACACCAGGGGCATGGCCTCGTCGTGCGCGCCGGCGACGACGAGCGTCGGGACGCGTATGCCGTCGAGCCGGTCGACGACCGACCAGTCCTTGAGCGACCCGACCACGTGGAACTCCGAGGGCCCGTTCATCGTGTGGTAGACGGTGGGCTCGGCCTCGATCTGGGCGAAGGAGTCGGTCACCTCGGGCGGGTTGGGCACGACCCGACACACGTGGCGGTCGTAGAAGACCTTCTCGGCGGCTGCGTACTGCGGCGAGTCGGTGGTGCCCGCCTCCTCGTGCTCCAGCAGGGTCTGCTGCACGTCGGCGGGCAGCTCCCCGCGCAGGGTGTTGGCTGCCTCGAGCCACAGCTCCATGGAGGCCGGCGAGTCGCAGATGGTGAGGCTGCGGATGCCGGCGTCGTCGGCGAGGACGACCTCGGGACCGAGCATCCCGCCCCACGACTGGCCGAGCAGGTGGAAGCGTCGGTCGATGCCGAGGGCCTCGACGAGGTTGCGCAGCTCGTCGACGAAGAGCTGCGGGGTCCAGAAGTCGACGGGGGCGTCGGGCAGGTGGGTGCTCCCGCCGCAGCCGAGCTGGTCGTAGTGCACGACCGCCCGGCCGCGCCCGGCGAGGTTGGCCATCATCAGGGTGTAGTTGTGGGCGGCGCCGGGACCGCCGTGGAGCACGACGAGGGGCGCCTGCTCGGCGTCCGGGTCGAGCTCGCCGGTGATGCGGTACCACGTCCGGTGGCTGCGGAAGTCGACCTCGCCCTCGGTGGTGGGGTCGGGGAAGCGCGCGTCGCGCGTCGTTGCCATGGGTCCTCCTCGGGTGAACCAGGCCAAAGTGGACCAGATAAATGGTCTGGTGACAAGACCTTTGACAGCGGGATGCCTAGACTTGCGCTCGTGCAGAGCGATCCGGAGCGGGACGACGGGGATGCCGTCGCCCTGCTCGGCGGCGGCCCGCGGACCAAGGCCACGTCCTTGACCGACCGGCTCATCACGGCCATCGCCGTCGGCGAGTACTCCCCCGGCGAGCGCCTGCCGCCGGAGCGCGACCTGGCCGCCTCGCTCGGGGTCAGCCGGGCGACGGTGCGCCAGGCCCTGCAGCACGTTACCGAGCTGGGGCTCATCGAGACCCGACGCGGGCGCGCCGGCGGGGCCTTCGTCGCCTCGGCGTCGTGGGAGGACGTCGCACCGGACGTCGCCCGGCGCACGCTCGAGACCGAGATCCCGCGGCTGCTCGACCTCTACGACTACCGGTGCATGGCGGAGGGCATGATCGCCCGCGCCGCGGCGGAGCGGCGCACGGCCGACGACGTCGCAGCGCTGGAGAAGGCCCTCGAGGAGTTCCGGGCCGCGACGTCGATGACACAGGCCCGCAACGCCGACCGGCGGCTGCACGGGCTCATCACGGCCGCGGCGCGCAACCCGCACCTGACCTCGCTCAGCGCCCACCTCACGGCAGCGGCCACGCTCGGCTTCGGCCTCGAGCCATACACTCGCGAGTTCTACGACGAGGCGCTCGCCCAGCACGTCGAGCTGGTGGGCCATGTGGTGCGCGGTGAGGCCGACGCGGCGAACCGGTGCGCGCAGGCGCACTTCCGGCTCACGCTCGAGACCATGCGCGCCGGCCTGCAGCGCGCCCGCGGCGGCTGACGGGCTGCACGCGGCCGCCGCCCGGCTGGCGTGAGCCGGTCCGTTGCGGGTTCTCGGCCGCGAGCGCACGCTCGAGGGAGACCAGGGTGTGGGTCCGCTCCCGGCTCACCATCCAGGCGACGGCGCGCCTGAACAACCGCATCGGTCCGTACAGCTCGGCCTCGGCCGTGTGGTGCACCACCGTCCAACCGCAGTCGAAGGCGCGGTCGGTGGCGCGGTCGGTGGCGCGGTCGGTGGCGCCGTCGGCGAAGGGCTCGAGGGCGTAGCTCGGCCGCGCCTGCACCACTGGTCGGCCGAACCAGCAGAGCGTCTCGCGGAACGCGAGCCGCGAGGCCGGGTCGTGCACGATCACCTCCCCGACGAAGGCGCCCATCCGGGTGTGGTCGACATACGTCGTGCCGGAGCGGACGGGCGGCGGTGACGTCAGCTCGACCCTCCCGAACACCCCGTCGCGATGCATCCACCGGCTGTAGCCGGGCAGGTCGGTGAGGCACTCGAACACCTCGGACGCGGGCCGACGGACCACCGTCCGCGACTCGAACCGGACCACGCTCGTACCCATGACCCCTCCTCGGTCAGAGCTCGTTCACCCGGGCGCCCGGAACGGCACGTCGGCGCACCGGGAGGAGCGCCGGGGTGCGACGGGCGTAGTCGACGTACGGCGCGCCGATGGAACGCCGCAGGTCGGCCTCCTCGAAGCGGATCCCCACGAGGATGTATGCCGTCGCCGCCGCGGCGAACAGCAGGTGACCGCCGCTCATGGTGGGTGTCGCCCAGAACGCGACGAGCAGCCCGAGCATGAGCGGGTGTCGCACGAGCGCGTAGAGCCCGCGCGTCGTGAAGCCCGGCGGCACGTAGTCGCGGGCCCCGGCCTGCCTCAGGCCGACGAGGTCGAGGTGGTCGACGAGGAACGTCGACGCGACGGCGAGCGCCCAGCCGGCCAGGTAGAGCGTCCACAGCAGGCCACGCCACGGCTGCGCGCTCACGTCCCACAGCGTGCCGCCGACGGGACGCCACTGCCAGAACACCAGCGCGAGCAGCAGGTCGGCCGACAGGACGTAGGTGCTGCGCTCTGCCGCGGCGGGCACGAACCGGGTCAGGACGCGTTTCGCCGAGGGGCGCGCCATGACGGAGTGGTGCACCGCGAACGCGCCGAGCAGCGCGAGGTCGACCGCGATCGCCGCGCCGGTCGCGACCCTCGGCCCGTGATCGATGCCGACGACGACGCCGACGTCGGCGACGAAGGCGACCGCCCACGCGAGCACGGCCACGAACAAGACGTACGCGAGGGCGGCATACCCAAGCAGGAGAGTGCGTTTCATGCTCCGAGCGTCGTCCTTTCGGCGGCCGCCGTCAGCCGTGGAAACACGGCACGTGGGCGGCCCACCCGCCCCCCGCGGCCCGTGCTGGGCACTCAGGGGTAGGTGGTGGCATACCAGGCGGCGACCTGCGCGCGGGAGCGGAAGCCCAGTCGGGCTCGGATGCGGTCCACGTGCGACTCCACCGACCGCTCACTCAGGACGAGCTCCCGGGCGATGGCGCGGTTGCTCAGACCGTCAGCCACCAGGCGCGCGACCTGCAGCTGCCGGGCGGTCAGGACGGCGGCCGCGGACGGCGGCGCGGGCGGGAGCGCCGGGAGGTCCAGGCACTCGCGGATGACGGCGAGCAGGCCGTCGACGTCGCCGTCGAAGGGCATGTGCGCGCGACCCGGAAGCAGGGTGAGCTGCGCCCCCGGTATGCCGTCCGCCAGCCGGCGTGCCTCTCGGACGGGTGCGGCCCGGTCCCCCTCGCGGTGGATCACGTACGTCCGGGCACCGATCCCCGCCAGGTCGTCGGCGACACTCATCGAGTAGCACGCACCGAGGAGGCGCTCGGCGTCGCTGGCCGACGCCGAATGCCGCTGGTGCGCGGCCAGCGACGCGCGGAAGGCGGCGTCTGCGTCGGGGGCGAAGAACCCTGTGAGCAGCTCCGAGCCCAGGCCCCAGTGCTCGCGCACCAGGCCCAGCATGTGGGCTCGCACGACAGGGTCCGCGATGCGGTCGCCGTCCACCCAACCGCCGTACAGCACAAGGCGATCGACAGTCTCGGGTCTCGATCGGGCCCAGGTGACGGCGAGCGGGACCGACATCGACGTTCCCAGAACGTCGAAGCGTTCGAGTCCCAACCGGGCGGTGACCGCGGCGATCACCTCGAGCTCGAGCCCGACGAGGTCACGGTCCGGCGCCGGGTCGGAGAGGCCACAGCCCGGGCGGTCGTAGCGGACGAGAGTGCGGCCCTGCGAAAGGCCTTCGTAGAAGCGGCGTTCCGGCGCCAGCGCCCACCCGAGCTCCAGGTGGGAGACCCATCCCGGGACGAAGAGCAGCGGCGGACCGCCTCCGCTCGTCGCGTAGGCGACCCGCGTCCCGCCGGCAAGACGGACCGCGCCGATGGCCTGCCCCACGACCGCACTGTAACAACCGCCCGAGACGCGGAGGATGACTCCATGAGCACCACCGACCTCACTGGAGGTGGGCGTCCGCGGCACCGGCACCGGGTGGGTGCGGGCGGGCTGCCGGACCGAGGTAGCGCCACCGCTTCAACGCTCCTGCAAGAGGTGCTGTGCCACGACCTCCCAGGCGTGGTCCCGCTCGCCGGCCGCCCACCGACTGCCGGAGAGGGCCACCTGTGCGAGCCGACCACCCACGGCGAGGAACGCGACGTCGGCGGGGCCCGTCTGCGTCCCGATCGTCGCGGTGTGCCCCTCCAGGCCGGAGACGACCCGGGCGCCGGCCGGCGCGCAGATGTCGAAGACCCGCCGCTCGAACGCGACCGCGCCGCGCGGGTCGCCCTCCGGCAAGGCGTACTCGGCGTAGGTGAACGAGCGCTTCGACGGCCCGAGGCCAGGGCCGCCTTCCGAGGACTGCGTCCGGGCCGCGGACGCCCCCTCCACGACCTTGACCTGGCGTGCGCCGAACGTGAGGAGGAACTCCGTCGGGTCGGGATCGGCCCAGGTCGTCGCGTCGCGGCAGCTGAACCTCTCCGGGAGGGTGGCGCCGCAGGCGGGGTCCGACGCGTCGCGCCCGGGTCGGATCACGCGCACGCTCACGGTCCCGGGGAACGCCTGGGGGAACAGCTGCGGGCCGGGCAGGGCACTGCGACGGCTGTCCAGCCGCTCGTTCACGCACTCGACCGCCTCGGGAGCGGCGGTCATCCCGTCGATGGTGGTCAGCACCGGGGCGGGGCTGGCGAGCAGTGGCGTGCGGTCGACTCCCGGTGGCATCGCCGCGGTGCAGGCCGACAGCGTCACGGCGGCCACGGCGAGCCCGGCCCGGGCTGCCGTGCCGGCCGAGGCTGCGCGCCTGGCGCCTGCGGACGCGCGGAGGATTCCGCCCAGCCGCAGCGTCGTGCGGCGTCCGGGCGGCCCGTCGCCGCCGTTGCCCACGGTTCCAGCCTAGACGCGACCAGCCCCCTCCCGATCGTCGCGGACGAGTCACGCCGCGAGCAGGATCCCGACGAGCAGCGCGGCCACGGCCGTGAGTCCGGTCAGCGCGCCGAAGACCGCCATCGCCCGGCGCGAACGGGCTCGGGCGTGCACGAAGGCGGTCACCCCGGAGGCGACCACGAGCGTGTACTTCAGCATCAGGGTGCGCTGGTAGGCCGGTCCCTTGTCCCCCTCGGCCACGACGTTCCAGATGCCGGTGAGCAGCAGGACCCCGAACGCCGGCCAGGCGATGCGGTTGAAGGCGTTCGCCGCCGCCTTCGGCACGTCCGCCCCGGCCGCCCGGAGCGCCGGGACCAGGGCTGCGAGGGTGATCTGGCCGCCGACCCAGACCGTGGCAGCCAGGACGTGCAGGAACAGGCGCAGCGTCTCCACGTCGACAGCCCTCATGTCGCACAAGGCTGCCAGTCGGCTGTCGACCCCTCGTCGGGAGGGGGACGATCCGACGCAGGGCGAGCGGACGGCATACGCGAGCGGACGGCATACGACGGCGCGGCCGCGCCGTCGAAGGAGCATCATCGTGTCACCGCCCGAGGACCGGCTGAGGGCAGTCGACGCGCACCGACCCCAGGAGGACACCGATGTCACTCACCCGGATCCACAACTTCTCCGTCTCACTCGACGGCTTCGGCACCGGTGAGCCGCAGAGCGCCGAGGCGCCCTTCGGGCACGCGGGCCAGCGGCTGCACCAGTGGATGATGGCCACCCGCTCCTGGGACCCGACCGGCACCGCCGGAGTCGACGACGCCTTCGCCGAGCGCCACGACCCTGGCATCGGCGCGGAGATCATGGGTGCCAACAAGTTCGGGCCGCCCGGCTGGCAGGACGACCCGGGATGGGACGGCTGGTGGGGACCGAACCCGCCCTTCCACACGCCCACCTTCGTGCTCACCCACCGTCCCCGGCCCTCGATCGAGATGGAGGGCGGCACCACGTTCCACTTCCTCGAGGCCTCCCCCGCCGAGGCGCTCGAGACGGCTCGCGCCGCCGCCGGCGGACAGGACGTACGGATCGGCGGTGGGGTCACCGTCGTGCGCGACTTCCTCCTCGCCGGCCTCGTCGACCACATGCACCTGGTCGTGGTCCCGATCGTGCTCGGCCGCGGCGTCCGTCTCTGGGACGGCCTGGAGGCCGTCGAGGAGGGCTTCGACGTCGAGGCGGTCTCGGCCCCGAGCGGCGTCACCCACCTCACCTTCACGCGCAAGACCCCCTGACCCGCTGGCCGGCAAACCGCCGCCACGCCCCGCGCTCTCGGCGCACGATGGCTCCATGGAGACCTGGGACGCCATGCGGGCGCGACGCAATGTCCGGCAGTTCACCGACCAGCCCGTTCCCGAGGAGGCGCTCGACCGCATCCTGGAGGCCGGCCGGCGCACCCCCTCGGCGAGCAACTGGCAGCCGTGGGACTTCGTCCTCGTCACAGACCGAGCGCAGCTCGTCGAGCTGGCGAAGGTCTGGCAGGGTGCGCAGCACGTCGCCCGAGCGGCGGCCGCCATCGCGATCGTGGCGCCGGTGCCGGAGGACGACCGGCGCTCCGCCATCCTCCACTACGACCTCGGCCAGGCCACCTACGCCATGATGGTCGCCGCGGCCGACCAGGGCGTCGGCACGGGCCATGCCGCCGCGCTCGACCAGGACCAGGCCCGGGCCGTCCTCGGCTTCCCCGAGGGCCACTTCCTGGCCTACCTCCTCTCGGTGGGCTACCCGTCGGACAAGCCGCTGCGCGTCATCGAGCGGCTGGACCGGCGCCCCTTCGACGAGGTCGTGCACCGGGGACGGTGGTGACCGGTGGAGACCCAGCTGAGCATGCTCGTCCTCGAGGTCCGTGACCTCGAGGCGTCCGTCGCGTTCTACCGCGACCTGGGCCTCGAGGTCCCCGATCCACAGCCCGGCCGACCGCTCGTCATCCACCGGATGGGCAGCGGCGTGAGCCTGCTGCTGACGACCTCCTTCGCAGCCACCTACGACCCGGCGTGGACGCGCCCGGCCGGGGGCTACCAGCAGCTGCTCGAGTTCTACGTCGGCGACGACGCCTCCGTCGATCGACGGTGGGCCGACCTCGTCGCGGCAGGTCACCCCGGCCGTATGCCGCCCACGCAGACCGCCGGCCCCTACGCCGCCATGGTCGACGACCCCGACGGCAACGTCGTCCTCCTCACCTCCGACGAGGGGGCCCGCGTCGACGGGGCCGCGCCCGGGACGAGTTGAGGGCAGAACGCCCACACAGGGCGCCCGTCGGGTTCACGATGAGGGTATGCGTGAGGTTTCGGTAGGTGCCGTAGCGCTCGACCGCTTCGCCCAGGTCCTCCCGCCCGAGCGGGTGGCCCTCCTGAGCGAGGCGGGTCGACGCACGGCCGAGGCGTTGGCGGGGCGCACCGTGTGGAACGTCAGCTCCACCGAGCGCGGTGGCGGGGTGGCCGAGATGCTGCAGACGCTGGTCGGCTACGGGCGAGGCGCGGGGATCGACACCCGATGGTTCGTCATCACGGGCGACGACAGGTTCTTCGCCGTCACCAAGCGTCTGCACAACCTGCTGCACGGGTTCCGCGGCGACCTGGACCACCTCGACCCGGCCGACCAGGACCACTACCGCGAGGTGCTCGCCCGCAACCTCGAGGGGTGGCAGGGCCAGGTGAGCCCGGGCGACATCGTGCTGCTGCACGACCCGCAGACCGCGGGCATGGCGCAGGCGCTCCGCGAGCACGGCGCCCACGTCATCTGGCGCTCCCACATCGGGTCGGACCGGTCCAACGCCTACACCGACCGGGGGTGGACGTTCCTGCGACCGTTCATCGAGAGCGCGGAGGCCTGCGTCTTCTCCCGTAAGGAGTACGCGCCGCCCTGGCTGACGCCCCAGGTCACCGTCGTCCCGCCGTCGCTCGACCCGTTCAGCGCGAAGAACGCCCCGATGGCGACCCACAGCATCCGCGGGGCCCTGGACCGGGCCGGCATCGTCCGGCGGTCCGACGGGGACGGCAACCTCGCCTTCGTCCGCCGCGACGGCACGGCGGGCACGGTCCGCGCGCACCGCGGGCTGCTCGTGGACGAGGACCGGCCTCTCCCTCCGGACGCGGAGGTGCTGCTGCAGGTCAGCCGGTGGGACCACCTCAAGGACATGGCCGGCGTGCTCACTGCGTTCACCGACCACCTGGACCTGTTCCCGCAGAACGTGCACCTGCTGCTCGTGGGTCCGGACGTGCGCGGGGTGACCGATGACCCCGAGGGCGCCCAGGTGCTCGAGGAGTGCCGGGAGCTGCGCGCCGGGCTCCCGCCCTCGAAGCGCGAGCGGGCGCACCTGTGCTGCCTGCCCATGGACGACGTCGACGAGAACGCCCACCTCGTCAACGCCCTGCAACGGCACGCGACCGTCGTGGCGCAGAAGAGCCTGATGGAGGGCTTCGGGCTCACCGTCACCGAGCCGATGTGGAAGCAGCGGCCCCTCGTCGCCTCGGCCGTCGGCGGCATCGTCGACCAGATCGTCGACGGCGTCAGCGGCGTGCTGCTCGACGACCCGACCGACCTGGAGCGCTTCGCCACCCTGGCCGCGGGCCTGTTCGCGGACCCCGGGCGGCGCCAGCAGCTGGGGGCGGCCGCCCACGACCGGGTGCTCCGTCAGTTCCTCGGCGACCGGCACCTCCTGCAGTACGGCGAGCTGTTCACCTCACTCGCCAGCGGCTGACCGGCTCAGGCCTCCGGGAAGCCGGAGTCCAGGCAGAGGATGTTGCCCTCGCTGTCCTTGAACCAGGCGGCCTTGCCCATGTCGCCCAGGTCGGCGATGCCGTCGTCCCACTGGACGCCGGGCATCTCGTAGGTCTCCAGCGCGACGCCCTTGGCCTGCAGGGCGCGAGCCTCGGCTACGACGTCCTCGACGTGGAACTGGGCGACGGTGTGGCCGGCCTGACCCGCGTACTCGGTCTGGTAGACGCTGAACTCGGTCCCGCCGTCGGTGCGGTAGACGAGCATCCCGGCCTCCTCCAGCTCGGTGACCGGCTTCAGGTCGAGCGCTTCGGCGTAGAACGACCGTGCCCGTGCGAGGTCGGCCGCGGGGATGTTGGCGGTGACGGAGGCTTTGGTGAGCATGAGCCCCTCCCTGGGGTGGGTTGAGGGCCGATCGGGCGATGGCCCTCATCCCGGGGTACACCCCTCACGGTGACGACGCAGCCGAACCGCGAACTTGCGGTCACAGAAGGGACGAGACCCCCGCGCGGCGCCACCGGGCCGGCACAGCGTGGCCGGGCCCGCGCCCTGGGGCTCGACGCAGGGGCGTGCAGGCGGCCCCTGAGATCCTGCGAGAATAGGCGGTGAGAACACCACCACGCCGTGGCCCAGGGTCCATGAGCAGCCCACCCGGCCGGGCTGCAGCCGATGGAGGCTGGACGGCTCGGCGCCGAACCAGGAAGCAGGAAGTAGATGCGTCTGCGCCACGAGGGCCGGCGGGTCACCATCGCCGTCCCCGGCATGGGCGCCGCGCCGCCTGCGGCCGGCCCCGGTGGGTCGCGGTGAACTACGAACCCGGACTCCTCATCGCCGGGCGCTACCGGCTCGAGACGGTGATCGGCACCGGTGGCATGGGTCAGGTCTGGCGGGCGACGGACGAGACGCTGCACCGGCCGGTTGCCGTCAAGGTCCTGCGCCCGCACGCCCAGGAAGCCGAGAGCTTCCTGGAGCGCTTCCGGGCCGAGGCCCTGCACAGCGCCTCGCTGCAGCACCCGAACATCGTCACGGTGCACGACTTCGGGGAGGGCCAGCACAGCGCGTACCTCGTCATGGAGCTCGTCGAGGGCAAGCCGCTGTCGGCCATCATCCGCGAGCGCAAGCAGCTGCCACCTGCCGAGGTGAGGGACATCCTCTACCAGATGGCGATCGCACTGAAGGCCGCGCACGAGGCCGGCGTCGTGCACCGGGACGTGAAGCCCGCAAACATCGTCGTGGACGCCGACGGCTACGCGCGGCTCACCGACTTCGGCATCGCGCGGGCGCTCGAGGGCTCGCAGCTGACGCAGGCCGGCGAGTTCCTCGGGACCGCCCACTACGTGTCGCCCGAGCAGGCGCAGAACCAACCCGCCACGCCGGCCAGCGACCTCTACTCGCTGGCGGTCATCGGTCACGAGCTGCTCACGGGGCAGCCGCCCTTCGACGGGGACTCGGTCATCACCACGGCGTTGGCCCACGTCATCCGGCCCGCGCCGCCGCTGCCCGACTCGGTTCCCGAGCCGCTCCGCACCACGGTGATGGCCGGACTGGCGAAGAAGCCGGAGGACCGGCCGGCCAGCGCAGCAGCCTTCGCGGACGCGCTGCAGCTCCCCCTCGGCACTCGCCCCGAGGAGCTGGTCGATGCCGCTCGGGTGGCCACGGACGACGCCGTCACGGCCTCCTCTGCCACCCCGACGACCTCACCGACCTCACTGACCTCGATGACCTCGATGACCGATCGACCGGACATGCCCTCGGACGGGGACGCCACCCCTGCCGACGAGGATGACGATCAGTTGCAGCCTGGACGCCATCGAGCGCCCAAGCGCCGTTGGCTCACCAACCTCTTCGAGCGACCGAGAGAGGCCGAGAAGGGGCCGATCTCCCATGACGAAGAGATCGAGCAGGACCGGCCCAACGGCACCGAGAGCTGACAGACCCACCGAGGAGGCTGATGACGGTCCTCGACGCGCTCTTCGTCCACTCGGACAAGGACGCGGCGGCCGCTCCGGCGTCGTTCAAGAGTGAGGTCGAAGCGCCGCCCTGGAGCGACGCTACGCGTGGCTCCCCTCTCAGGCGCACTGAGCGAGGGTGACCCGTGACGGGAGCCGGAGGCAGCAGCGGAGTACGGCGTCGAGGTTCCCGGCGCCGAGCCCTTCGTCTACAGCTCGATCCCGTGTTCTTTCGCGTACTTCATGATGTTGGGCCTCATCACCGCGGCCTCCTGCTTGGCCTCGTCCGTGGGGGTGAAGGCGACGAACTCTCCTCCCGCGAACATGATCGGCGTGTGCCCCGGCTCGATCACGAACGCCTCGCCTGCTTCGAAGATCTCCTCTACGCCGTCGCCGATCCGGTAGCCGAACCGCCCCTTGACGACGTAGCCCATGTGGTGGGCTTGGCACTGGTCGTTCGGCGCCCCCTTGAAGAACGGGGCGAGGTCCATGTCGCTGAGGTCGCTCTCCAGGGTGACGGTCCAGTCGCCGATCTCCTGCTCGTATGCGTCGGCGTACCCCGGGATGGCCGTGTGGGATGCAGCTTCGGACCTCGAGACCTTGCGCATCGGCGTCTCCTTCACATCTGGTGGCTTCGCTCGCGCTGGGAGAGCGTGTGCCCATGTCTCCCGATCTCGATGTTGCGCGCCTGGAGCATCAGGCCCCAGAGGCCAAGGTCCTGTCCATCGGCGACACAGGGGTGCCGATGCGCTGGAGGTCGACCTGTGACCGCGACCATCAGCAGGGCCGTGACGCCGGAGAGCTGGGTTCGACGCATCTCCGGCAGCGTGGCGTGCACGGGCCGCCGATCGTGCAACCGCCGCGGCGGTGCCCCCTCGGGTCGGGACTTCCTCACGCCACCCGTGGGACCACGCCGGTGGGGTGTGGCTGCCCTGCGACGGAGGCCCCCACCTGCCTTCCAGGTCGCGCCGAAAAGGGTGACGGCAGCCAAGCCCCCGATGGGGCCCACGCCAGCCTAGGGTGTGCACCGAACCGTTGAGGCCCAGCCCCGGCTTGTCGAGAAGGAACACACACATGTCACCGAAGTCGATGACGCGCGCCCGCGCCGCCACCATCGCGCTGGCCCTGGCCGCGGCGTTCACCGCCACCAGCGCGGCGGCCGCCGCCGACACCGTCACGTGCGCGTCGACCGCACCGGTGCTCGCCGTGGACACGGCCGGCACGCTCTTCCAGTACCCCCTTGGCAACGCGGCCAGCGGCTCGGCGGCCTTCGGGACACGATCGGCGATCGGGAGCGGTTGGCAGGTCTACGGCCGCGTCCTCGCCGGGCCGTCCGGGTGGGTCTACGCGCTGAGATCCGACGGACTGTACGTCTACCACCGCACGACCGCCGGCACATGGGACGTCCAGCGCCGCAAGTTCGGGTTCCTCGGCGAGTTCGCTGCGGCGTCGCGGGCCCAGCGGATAGCCGCGGACGAGCGCGGCACGATCTTCGTCCTCGACGACGCCGGAGCCCTGCGCTCCTACCGGTTCGACGCTGACCACACGGGCCTCGTTGCCCTCAAGGATCTGGTGCTGCAGGCGGACCCGAGCCGGGCGGCCCTCGTGGGAGCCGGCGACGGAGTGCTCTTCGTCCGCCGGACCAACGGCGCCCTCGACCGGGTCCGTTACGAGACCACGAGCGATCGCATCCTCTCCGAGCGGCGTTCGGTCGGCGCCGGGTGGAACATCTACACCAAGCTCACCTCGCCCGGCGGGGACGTGCTGCTCGCGGTCACCTCCGGTGGTGACCTGCGCCAGTACCGCTACCGCGAGGACACCGCCAGCTGGGTTGTGTCGGGCCGTCGCATCGGCATGGGCTGGCAGAACATGCGCCAGGTGACCGCGGGCAGCAACGCCTGCCGCAACACCACGTCGTTCGTCCCGGCAACGGTCACGCCGCGGACCGCGCCCACCGACCGACCGGGCCTGACGTCGGTCAACACGTCGCCCACCGTCGATGTGATGATCCCCGAAAGCGGGTCTGGGCTCCGTTGGGGCCGGTTCGACGGCGAGAGCGGCGGCCTGGGACAGGTCACCGCAGACTTCCCCGGTGCGGCCGGCACTCCCTCGGTGACCCGGCTGACCGATGGCCGTGCTTCGGTCCTGGCAACCGGTCCCGGTGGCACCATGCACGCAGCGCTCCAGCGCCCTTCGACCTTCAGCCTGCTCCCCAGCACGGACGAAGGCGGCCGCATGGTCACCTCGCCGTCGTCGGGATCGATCGGCACGACGGCGTACCACTTCGCTGTCGACGCACAGGGCCGGCTGTGGGTCAAGCGGCAGCTCCTCGACACAGGGGAGTTCCTGCCTTGGCTCTACACCGGGATCGATGGGCTCGCCCCGGTCCAGGTCATGGTCGCGCGCGCGGGCGGGGCGCAGCTCGTGGTCGGCGTGGTCACAGGCGGCGGCGACCTGCGCCTCGGCCGCTTCGAGGGCAGCACGCTGCACGGTTGGACGACCGAGGCAACCGGAGTTGCGACGACGCCGTCGCTGGTGGCGTACCCAGGAGGCCTGGACGGGGTCCTGGCCTATCGCGGCACCGACGGGGTGGTTCGGATCCGGACGCTCCCGCTCACCGCCGACGGCAGGAGCGGTCCGTGGCGCGAGCTGCCCGCGGGCACGGTCGGAGCGCCATCAGTGGCCATCACGAAATCCGGCCGGGTCATGGTCGTGTCGCGTGGCTCCTCCTCGGCCGTCATGGGTGCCCTCGAGACCGCCGCCTTCTCGGGCCAGTGGGGCTCGTGGACCGCTGCCCACGGAGTTGACCCGCAGTCACCGACGGACCCCGCCGTATCTGATCTCTTCAGATACGCCGGCGATCTCGAGAGCTGGGTGCCCGTCAGCGGCGGCACCTCACAGAACGGCCAGACGCATGTCCTCTGGGCGCCTTCGTCGCCGTACTTCGGCTGAGACCCACCTCAGAGCGGCGGACGAGTAGTCGTCCGCCGCTGAGGGCCTCGTCGGTCGGTGCCCTCTCCCTCAGCCAAGGAGCGTCGCGGAAGTAGGTCAGCGGCTCGCCCTCATCAGGCTCGACGGACCCAGGACAGTGGACGGGTTCGCCCCAGCCGGGCGGGAAGGGGAGCTTCAGGCATGTTTGTGCCGGTCAGAGAGCTGGCGAGGGGACTCGAACCCCTAACCACCTGTTTACAAGACAGGTGCGCTACCGATTGCGCCACGCCAGCGGGCCCGCGGCACAGCCCCGGGACGGGCGAAAGCGTAACCGAGCGCGGCGGCATACGCCCAAACGATCGCCCCACCCGAGCGTGGGGCCGAGGGAGGGCCGGACGCAGAAGGACGGCCCCGCGCAACCCAGGGGTTGGTCGCGCGAGGCCGTCCGGCTCAGTTCTACCAGTAACTCAGGGCAGGCGCAGAACCTGGCCGACGAAGATGAGGTTCGGGTTGGTGACCCGGGCCCCGTTCGCCTTCCAGAGGGCCTTCCACCCACCGGCCACGTGGTAGCGCTGGGCGAGCTCGCCCAGGGTGTCGCCGCTGCGAACGGTGATCGACGGGCCGGTCGCCGTGTTCCGGGCCGTGTTCCTCACCGTGGAGGTGCCGGCGTACGACTTCTTCTTGCTGACCGACTTCTTCGTGACCGTCGACTTCGTGGTCAGCGGGGCACGCTGCGTGGAACGCGAAGCGGTGATGTTGCTGGAGGTGGCGCCCCCGTTGGAGCGGCTCAGGCCGGCACGCACCGAGCAGACGGGCCAGGCGCCGGGGCCCTGCACGGCGAGGACGCGCTGCGCGACGGCGATCTGCGCCTCACGCGAGGCGTAGTCGGCGCGCGATGCGTAGGCGCCGCCGCCGAAGCCGAGCCAGGTGCTCTTCGTGAACTGCAGGCCGCCGTAGAAGCCGTTGCCGGTGTTGATGGCCCAGTTGCCGCCGGACTCGCACGCGGCGACCGCGTCCCAGACCGAGGATGCCTTGGCCGAACCCGCCGTGGCGAGGCCGCCGACGATGGTGGCCGCTCCGGCGATGCCGACTCCCGCAAGGCGCTGCTTCACAGAGATCTTCTTCGCCGCAGCATGTTTGGACAGGTACTGCATTGGTGGTGTTCCTTCCTGACGTGCGCCTGCGGGGTTAGCTGTCGGGTTGGGGCGTCAGGTGCCCTGTCGCGGAAGCGACTTCACCCCCAGGCCAGATGTCGTGCTCGTGCGTCGTTGCACGGGAACTCTCTGGCCACACTGGGTCCCCCGTCCTCGCCCGGCCCACCGGTGTGGGCTACATCCCTGGCTGGCGAGGCTCGGCGCGCTCAGGGATCGGATTCTTTGGGTGTCCATGTGAAGTTGTGGAGAGCGCACGGGTGGAGCCGGACGCGACGAAGCGGAGCAGGGACACATGTCGATTCCCCCATCCGGCCCGAAGGCCGGGGTGCCGCCGAGCACTGACGGTACGTGACGTTTCAACGCCGCACAACCCACGTCGAGACAATTTCGTGATCTGTTCGTGGCCCACAGTTGGGCAGCCGTGCGCTACACGCGCACACGAACCGCATGGTGTCCCCACGGCGGGCACACAGACGCCGTATGCGTCGGGCGCGGTCCCACGCGGTCGCGTCGGACCCACCGTGCGCCCTTGCAGGCTCAGCTGCGCGAGCCGGTCAGCGGCCGAACGGGCTGGCGCCGAACGGGTTCCACGAGAAGCTGGCGCCGTGCCTGAGCGCGACCAGCGCCGCGACGGCACCGAAGACGATGAGGACGCCCGAAACCACCTGCACCGCAAGGCCGGCCGGCACCAGTCGGCGGGCCATGGAGCGCGAGCCACGACGCAGCGAGGCACCGCCGGGGCCCCACCACAGCATGAGCAGGCCGATGGCGCCCCCGACGGCCAGCGTTGCGGGAGAGCCGGGCCCGAGGTCGGTCCCCTGGGTTCCGGCCAGCATCAAGGCCGTTGCGAAGACGCCGGCGAGCGCGACCGCGACCGGTAGGAGCAGCCCCACCACGGTGGCGACGGCTCCGACGACGAGGTGCCAGGGGCTGGAGACCACGGCGAAGGGCACGTCGCTGCGCCGACGCCCGAAGTCGTAGCGCCGGAGCACCAGCGCGGTCACCGAACGGTCGGTCGCTCGCGCCACGGCGGACAGGACCGCGATCGTCACGAGGGCCATGCCGGGCCACGCCATGAGGGCACCGACCCAGGCGACCGCTGCGGCTGCGAGCAGGCCGGTGCGCATGGGCATCCCGATCCGCGGGTCGCCCTCGCGCTGGACGGGCTCGTGGTCCTCCCAGTCCTCCTCGTCGTCCCACTGCCCCGGCTCGTCGGGGAGGTCGTCCCAGCCCCGGTCGCGGGCCGGTGGCGCGGGCGGGGGCACCCGCGGCCGCGAGGTGGGCGGCGCCCACCGCGCCGACTCGGGCGGCAGCGACGGGGCGACCCGGTCGATGGCCGGCTGGACGGCGGTGCGAGCCACCGGTGGCAGGACGGCGGTGCCGACCCCTTCGACGACCTGGGTCTCCCCCGGCGTGGCGGCGCCGCGGCCGTCGTCCCACAGCCCGCCCCGGGGCGTGGGGACGGTGGCGGCCTGTCCAGCGGCATAGAGCTCGAGGGCGGCGATGACCTCGTCGGCGTGCGGGCGCCGGCGCGGGTCCGGCGAGAGGGAGGCTCGCAGCAGCGGCACCAGGCGCGGGTCGACGCCGTCGAGGTCGACCGCCCCGGCACGGACCCGGGCCAGGACGGCGTCCATGCGGCCGCGCCCGAACGGCGGGCGGCCGGACGCGGCATACGTGATCGTCGCCGCCCAGCCCCACCAGTCGGTGGCGTCGGTGATGGCCGCGCCCTCGACGAGCTCGGGCGAGAGGTAGCCGGGGGTCCCCATGACAAGGCCCCCCACGGTGTGGCGCACGTCGTCCTGCAGGTGGGCGATGCCGAAGTCGATGAGCACCGGGTCGCCGTCCTCGAGCAGGACGTTGCCCGGCTTGATGTCGCGGTGCACGACCCCGCAGGCGTGGATGGAGCGAATGGCCTCGGCCACGCCGCACGCCAGACGCAGCAGGTCGGCGGGCGCGAGGGCGCCGTGCTCCTCGACCACCTCGTCGAGGGCGGGCCCCGGGACGTAGCGGGTCACGATGTAGGGGCGCGGCGCCATGACGTCGGCGTCGATGACGGTCGCGACCCGGGCGTCGCGGATGCGAGAGAGCGTGTCGACCTCGCGGGCCAGGCGCTGGCGGGCATCGGCGTCGTGGGCCACGTGCGAGCGCAGCACCTTGATCGCGACGGCACGTCCCCTCGGGTCGAGGGCCAGGTGGACCACGCCCATCCCGCCCTCGCCGATCTCCTCGATGAGGCGGTAGGGCCCGATGCGCTGCGCTGCCGCCGGCCGCTGGACCGCTGCGCCCCCTGCCGTGGGCAGCGCGCCGGTGCGGGTGCCGGGCCGGGGGCTCGGCACCCGCGCGGTCCGGTCGTACGCAGTCATGTCCCTACGGTATGCGACCGCGGCGCCGTGGCCGGGACACACCCACAGCGCGCCCCGAAGTCTCCCGCTTTGCCCGCGTCGCGGAAGCCATGGTCGCCGGGTCGGGCGCCGACCCCTCAGTGGCTGATGTAGTCCCTCAGCTGGTCGCGCTCGGACTGCAGCTCCGAGAGGCGGTGCTTGACGATGTCACCGATCGACACGATGGCGGTGAGCCTGCCGTCGGCGTCGACGATGGGCACGTGCCGCACGCGCTCCTCGGTCATGGTGCCGGCCAGGTCGGCCACGTCGTCGTCGGCGGACCCGGTGGTCACGTCACTCGTCATGATCCGCGAGACGGGGCCGTCCAGCACGCTGGTCCCCGTCGAGTGGAGGTGGAGCACGACGTCGCGCTCGCTCACGATCCCGTCCACGGTCGTCCCGTCGGCGCTCACCACGACGGCTCCGATGCGGTGCTCAGCCAGCAGGGCGAGCAGTGTCGAGACCGTCTCACCCGGCTTGATGGTGATGACCTCGCTGCCCTTGTGGCGCAGCACGTCCGAAATCTTCACGGCGACTCCTTCACCTTGTGCGATGCGCCTCCGGCGGCCCACCCCACCACGCCGAGATGCGCCGGAGATGCCCTGACTCGACCCTAGGGCCGCAAGGCACCCGGCCGCCACCGTTACGTCGTTAGAGTGAGACGCGATCGCGTCACTCGGGTCGCGGGCCGGTGCCCGCGGGTCGCCGGACGCGGCAAACGCCCTCGAGTGCAGGAGTTGATTGCGTGTCGCCCGACCGGCCGACCTACGACCTCGTCATCGCGGCGAACCGCTTGCCCGTCGACAAGATCGTCACCGATGACGGCGAAGTGGAGTGGCGGCGGAGCCCCGGCGGCCTCGTCACCGCCATGGAGTCGGTCATGCGCACGCAGCCCGGCGCCTGGGTGGGGTGGGCCGGCGACGCCGGCGACGCCCCCGAGCCGTTCGAGGAGGACGGCATCTACCTGCACCCGGTGCCGCTGTCGGCCGAGGACGTCCGCGACTACTACGAGGGCTTCTCCAACGACACCCTGTGGCCGATCTACCACGACGTCATCGTGCCCGCGAGCTTCCACCGTGAGTGGTGGTCGAGCTACCAGCGGGTCAACCAGCGCTTCGCCGAGGCGGTCGCCGAAGTGGCCGCCGAGGGCGCCACGGTCTGGGTGCAGGACTACCAGCTCCAGCTCGTCCCGGCGCTGGTGCGTGAGCTCCGCCCCGACGTGCGCATCGGGTGGTTCAACCACATCCCGTTCCCGCCCGTCGAGCTCTTCGCCCAGCTGCCGTGGCGCACCCAGCTGCTCACCGGCCTGCTCGGGGCCGACTTCCTCGGCTTCCAGCGCCAGGCCGACGCCCGTAACTTCATCCGCGCCTGCCGCCAGCTCCTCGGGGCCCAGACCAGGCGCGACCGGGTCACCGTCGAGGGCCAGAACCGCCAGGTCCGCGCGGCGGCGATCCCGATCTCGGTCGACTTCAAAGGCCTCGAGGAGCTGGCCAGGCGACCCGAGGTCATGGCGCGCGCCAAGGAGATCCGCGCCAGCCTCGGCGACCCCGAGGTCCTCATGCTCGGCGTCGACCGGCTCGACTACACCAAGGGCATCCGGCACCGGCTCAAGGCCTACGAGGAGCTCCTGGGCGAGCGCCGCGTCGGGCCACCCGAGGTCACCCTCGTCCAGGTGGCGACGCCCAGCCGCGAGCGCGTCGACGCCTACCGCCTCCTGCGCGCCGAGATCGAGCAGACCGTCGGCCGCATCAACGGCGAGCTCGGCAAGATCGGGGCCCCGGCCGTGCACTACCTGCACCACTCCTACCCGCGCGAGGAGATGGCGGCCCTCTTCCTCGCAGCCGACGTCATGCTCGTCACCCCGCTGCGCGACGGGATGAACCTCGTCGCCAAGGAGTACGTCACCTGCCGGCACGACCTCGGTGGCGCGCTCGTGCTCTCGGAGTTCACCGGTGCCTGGCACGAGCTCCACCAGGCCTTCGCGTGCAACCCGCACGACATCGAGGGCCTCAAGCAGACCATCCTGCGGGCGATCAACACCCCAGCCAAGGACAAGCAGCGCATCATGAAGGCGTTGCGCCGCCGGGTCTCCGACCACGACGTGCAGCGCTGGGCGGCCCGCTACCTCGCGGCCCTCGCCGCGGCGCCCGAGCTGCCGGTGCCCGAGCCGCGTGAGCGTCCCGTGCCCCACGCCGAGGAGACACCGCGGATGCCCGAGCCCGACAACCGCACGCGGGTCCGCTCGTGAAGGACCAGGAGCCGCTCGAGCAGGCCCTCGCCCGGGCGGCGGCGACGGCCAGGGTGCTGGTCGCCACCGACTACGACGGGGTGCTCGCGCCCCTGGTCGCGGACCCGATGCAGGCCACGCCGCTGCCCGGAACCATCGAGACGCTGCGGGCGCTGGCCGCCCTTCCAGACGTGCACGTGGCCGTCGTGTCCGGCCGCGACCTCGGGACGCTGCGCACCCTCACCGGGATCGGCGAGGACGAGCCGATCGTCCTCATCGGCAGCCATGGCGCGGAGTCCTCCAGCGAGGCGGTGCGCGAGGCCATGGAGGCCGCAGCCGTGACGCCCGACGACGAGGTGACCCTCACCGAGCTGCGGTCCGACATCGAGGCGCTCGTCAAGGAGCACCACCCGCTCGCGAACGTCGAGCACAAGTCCGCGGCCGTGGTCGTGCACGTGCGCGGACTCCCACGGGAGACCGGTGACGCGGCGATCGCCGACGCACGCCGCGTCGCGCTGGACCACCCCGGGGTCAAGGTGCTCAAGGGCAAGTCGGTCCTCGAGCTGTCCGTGTCCCACGCCGACAAGGGCTCCGCCGTGACGGCGCTCGGCCGCCACGTCGACGCCGTCGCGCGCCTCTACCTCGGCGACGACGTCACCGACGAGGACGCCTTCACCCGGATGCGCCGCCCCGACGACGTCACCGTCAAGGTCGGCACCGGCTCGACCGCCGCCCGCTACCGCGTCGACGACGAGCCGGCCGTGGCGCGGCTGCTGACGCAGCTGCACGACGCCTGCGCCGCTGCCCACCGGGCGGGCTGACCCGCGGGCTCGACCCGGCGGCATACGCGCGCCCGGACGACCGGAGCCTCAGTGCGTATGCCGCCCTGCCGGCCCGAGCCGTCAGTGGCGCCGCACGGCGCCCGTCGAGCCTCGCACGACGAGCTCGGGGCGGAAGACGTATTCCGCTCGCGGAGAAGGCTGCCCGGCGATCTCGTCGAGCAGCGCCCGAACGGTGGCCGCGCTCATCGCGTTGACGGCCTGGCGCACGGTCGTGAGCGGCGGGTCGGTGAAGGCGATGAGGGTCGAGTCGTCGTAGCCCACGACCGAGAAGTCCCGCGGCACGTTGAGGCCACGCTTGCGCGCCTCGCGGATGGCACCGAGCGCCATGAGGTCCGAGCCGCAGACGACCGCGGTGGCACCGCGGTCGAGCAGACGGCCCGCCGCGGACGCCCCACCCTCGACGGAGAAGAGGGACCGCTCGATGAGGTCGTCGACGTCGGAGCGGCCGGTCAGCTCCTGCATGGAGTGGCGGAAGCCCGCGATCTTGCGGATGACCGGGACGTAGCGGTCGGGGCCGACCGCCAGGCCGATCTCGCGGTGGCCGAGGCTCACGAGGTGCTCGAGGGCCAGGCCCATCGAGGCGACGTCGTCGTTGCTGATGAACGGCGCGTCGACGCCCTCGATGTAGCCGTTGACGAGCACCAGCGGCAGGTTGCGCTCGCGCAGGGCGACGTAGCGGTCCGGCTTGGTCGTCGTGTCGGCGTGCAGCCCCGAGATGAAGATGATGCCCGCGACACCGCGCTCGAGGAGCATCTGGACGTAGTCGTCCTCGTGCACTCCCCCGGCGACCTGCGTGCACAGGACGGGCGTGTAGCCGTTCTGCGCCAGGGAGTTCTCGATGATCTGCGCGAAGGCGGGGAAGATCGGGTTGGTCAGCTCGGGCACGATCAGCCCGACGAGCCCGGCGCTCTTGCGGCGCAGGCGACTCGGGCGGTCGTAGCCCA
Organism: Terrabacter lapilli; assembly: GCF_039531305.1. Classification (NCBI taxonomy): domain Bacteria; kingdom Bacillati; phylum Actinomycetota; class Actinomycetes; order Micrococcales; family Intrasporangiaceae; genus Terrabacter; species Terrabacter lapilli. The sequence goes on along the minus strand of NZ_BAAAPU010000007.1, from coordinate 1,122,317 downwards.
GGACGTCGAGCGCCGTCAGCACCGCCTGCCGGGTCGACTCCGCAACGCCTGGCTTGCCGTTGAGCACTCTCGAGACCGTCGCCTCGGACACGTTCGCCTGATCGGCGATGTCACGCAGACGTGCCTTCACGTCACCTCCCCCTTCGTCGGACGTGCCGCGGGCCGTCGTCGGCCGGACGCCACGTCCAGATGCTGACCCCGGGCCCGGAAGCGCTCAGTGTGACAGCACTGGCGCCCACCTTGGGCGCGGGCCCGTAGAGCGGAGAGCCGTTCTCGACACCGGCGAGGTGGCGAGCGTCCAGGACCACCGGTTCGTGGGCGTCCCGCGCGACGTGGACCAGGGCCACCTCGTCGAGCGTCTCCCGGAGGTAGACCATGACGTCGCCCTCGGCGTGCACCCAGCGGAGGCCGCCGTGGCGCAGGGCCACCGACTGCTTCCGCGCGCTGATGAGCCCGCGGTAGGTCGCGAGCGTCTCGGTGTCCCAAGCGGTCTCGTCCCACGGCATCGGCCGACGCCCGTCCTCGCCGAACGTGCCTTCCATACCGATCTCGTCGCCGTACGTCAGCATCGGCATCGAGGGGAAGGTGAAGAGCAGTCCTGCGGCGACCTCCACCGACTCCGCACCGACCAGCGTGCGGATCCGGGGCACGTCGTGTGACCCCACGAGGTTGAACGAGTGGACGAGCGACTGCCACGCGATGCGGGAGGTGAAGTCGCGCATCGTGTCGACGACCGCTCCGGCGTCGAGCAGCGGCAGCGGCACCGGCGCGCCGAGGAAGCGCGGGTTCTTCGGCTCCTGGCGCAGCCACGTCCAGGCCGGCTTGCAGAAGCCGGCGTAGTTCATCACGCCGTGCCACCCGTCGCCGGGCATGTCGGGCGTGTAGTCGTGGAAGTGCTCGCCGACGAGCAGGGCCTCCGGCGCGACACGTCCCATCACGTCGCGCATCTGACGGGCCACGTCGTGGTTGACGTCGGTGGCCCGCCAGCGGCCCGTCATGTTGGCGACGTCCACCCGCCACCCGTCGAGGCCGCCTGAGCGACCCAGCCACTTGCGTACGACCCCCTTGGGGTCCTCGAAGATGCGGCGGCGCAGCGCGGCGTTGAGGTGGTTGAGCTTGGGCAGGGAGGGCACCCCGAGCCAGGCGACGTAGGTGCCGTCCTCCCAGATGTAGTAGTCGCGCTCGGGCCTGCGTCGGCCGCCCGGCCCGGTGGCCGCGAGGAACCACTCGTGCGCGTCGCCGGTGTGGTTCGTCGTGAAGTCGCCCATGACCTTGAGGCCGCGTTCGTGGGCCGCCTTGGTCAGCCGGCGCAGCGCCGGGGCTCCGCCGAGGAGCGGGTCGATCTCCTCGAACGAGGAGGCGTCGTAGCGGTGGTTGGAGCGGGCCGGGAAGAACGGCGTGAGGTAGACGACGTCGACGCCGAGGTCGACGAGGTGGTCGAGGTGCTCGGTGACGCCGTCGAGGTCGCCGCCGTAGAGCTGGTGGGCGACCGCCTTCGGGCTCGTGTCCACCGGGTCGGACCAGTCGGCCGGGATGGCCCAGTCGGGCGCCTCGCGCTGGTCGGCACCGGCGGAGCGGGCGAAGCGGTCGGGGAAGATCTGGTAGACGACGGCGCCCTGGGCCCAGGCGGGCGGTGGGGCGTCGTGGGCCACGAGCCGGAAGTCGCTCGCGTCGGGCACGTCGCGGTGGTGCACGCCGGTGCCGTTGAGCCACGCGTACTTCGTCGGGCCACCGGTCAGCAGGAAGCGGTAGCTCGTGACCGGGTTGTGGCAGGTCAGCGTCGCGCGCCACCAGTCGTCGGCGGCCGTGGTGCGGACCTTCCGGGCCGGCGCGAAGGTCGCCTCGCCGTCGGGGGCCGTGCGCACGTGCACGGCGTCGACGTGCGCCTCGAGCGGGACCCGGACGAGCACGTCGACGCGGTCGCCGAGGCGCGGCGTCAGGTTGGAGACGTAGCGCCCCGACCCGTCGTGGTGCGGCTCGCCGAGCCAGCTCTGCTGGCGGGCCGGGGCAGGGGTCACTTCACGGAGCCCGTCGTCAGGCCCCCGACGAGCTGCCTCTGGAAGGCCAGGTAGAGCAGCATCACGGGGATCGAGCCGAGCAGCGCGCCGGCCGTGAACCGCCCGAAGAGCTCGTTGGCGTTGTTTCCGAGGGTCATCCCGTAGAGGCCCACGCCGAGGGTCTGGTTGTCCACGTCGGTGAGGAAGACGCTGGCCAGCATGAACTCGCCGTAGAGGCCGACGAAGACGAGCATGAACACCGTGACGAGGATCGGCATGACGAGGCGCAGCGTCATCGTGAAGAAGATGCGCACGTGGCTGGCGCCGTCGACGATGGCCGCCTCGTCGAGCTCGCGCGGCACGGTGTCGAAGTAGCCCTTGAGCAGCCACACGTTGGCGCCGAGCGCGCCGCCGAGGTAGGCGAGGACGAGGCCGGTCGTCGTGTTGAGGCCGAAGGCCGGGAGCGCGTCACCGATGGCCGCGAAGATGATGTAGGTCGCGACGATGGCCAGCAGCGCCGGGAAGAACGTCGTCAGCAGCAGCGCCATCATGCCGGGGCGGCGGCCATTGAACCGCAGGCGCGAGAAGGCGAACGCCGCCAGGGCGCCGAGGAAGACGGCGGCCAACGCGCCCGTGAGCGAGATGACCATCGAGTTCTTGTACCAGGTCCAGAACGGGCGCGAGCTGTCGTTGAACAGGTCGGTGAAGTTCTTCGTCGAGAAGCCCGACGGGAGAAGGCTCGCCGTGTTGAGCGTGCCGCTCGGGTTGGTGGCCGCGGAGTAGATGAAGAGGATCGGGAAGAGGGCCCACATGAGGGCGACGATCCCGAGGGCGTGCCGCCACCACACCGAGCCGCCGAGGCCCTTGCGCTTGGGCGAGGCGGGGGTGGGGGTCCCCGTCCGGGTCTCCTCGACGGTCTCGACGGTGGCGCCCGCCGGCATCGGAGCGTTCAGGGTCGACATCAGTTGACCTCCTCGAGGGCCTTGGTGCGACGGAAGCCCGGGATGCTCATCAGCGCCACGAGCAGGAAGATGACGACCGACACGGCGGCCGCGAAGCCGTAGTTGGGCGCGCTGCCCGAGAAGGCCAGGCGGTACGCGTACGTGATGAGCAGGTCGCTCGAGCCGATGCTCGTGTCCTGGCCGTTGAACGGGCCGCCCTTGGTCAGCAGGTAGATGAGCCCGAAGTTGTTGAAGTTGAAGGCGAACGAGGCGAGCAGCAGCGGCCCGACGGCCACGAGCAGCAGCGGCATGATGATCGAGCGCAGCGTCCGGAAGGCGTTGGCGCCGTCGATGGTGGCGGCCTCACGCACGTCCTGCGGGATCGACTGCAGGGCACCGGTGCACACGATGAACATGTAGGGGAAGCCCAGCCAGAGGTTCGTGATGAGGATGGCGGCCTTGGCCCCGAACGGCGTGCCGAGCCAGTCGACGTCCAGGTGCAGCGTCTGGTTGATGATGCCGTAGTCCTGGTTGAACATGCCCTTCCACACCAGCGCCGTCACGAAACCGGGCAGCGCGTAGGGAAGGATCAGCAGCGACCGGTAGATGCCCTTGCCCCGAAGCCGGGGGTCGTTGAAGAGCAGGGCTATCAGCATGCCGAGCAGGAACGTCGACAGCACCGAGACGACCGCGAAGACGACGTTCCAGATGAAGATGCCGAGGAAGCCGTCGCGGATCGTCGAGTCGGTGAAGATGCGCGTGTAGTTCGACAGGCCGACGCTCTCCTTCCAGCCCTGGGGGTAGGACTGGCTCGGGTCGGCGACGTTGACCCACCGCGCGTCCTTGGGCGCGTAGACCGTCGGCGGCGTGGTCGAGCTGTCGGTCAGCTTGTCGGCAGCGGCGTCGTACGTGACGGTGGAGCGGCCCTCGTACGCCTCGGAGAGGCCGACCGGCTTGATGCCGCCCCCGTCGCTCGTCGGCACGGCGATGGTCGAGAGGTCCTTGCTGCGCTGGTTGGCCTGGCGGGCGGTGAGGACCGTGTAGTCGGGCGCCTTGGTGATCTTCCCGATGGAGGTCTTCTCGACACCGGTGGGGGGCAGCGGCTGCAGGCCCGACTTGTCGCCCACGTACATCGAGCCGTCGGGCTTGGTCAGCAGCAGGACGAGGTCGCCGGTGGCGGGGTCGGCGCCACCCTTGGTCGCGATCGACATCTTGTAGCGGGGGGTGTTCGGCACCTCGCGCACCGACTGCGCGACGATGTCCTTGACCGAGGCCTCCTTGCTGTAGAGGTGCCCGTCGCCGTAGTTCGTCAGCGAGAGGTTGGCGGTGTAGAGCACCGGCCACAGCTGGAACAGGGCCATGAAGAGCAGGCCCGGCACGAGGTACTTCAGCGGGACGGCGCGCCTCGTCGCGTAGACCGCGAGGATGCCCATCCCCACCAGTCCCGCGATGATGACGGCCATCGTGTTGCCGGCGGCGGCGAGCTGGGTGGCGATCCAGAGGATGCCGGCCATCACCGCGAGGATGAGAACCCACTTGATCGCGAGCGCGATGGGCTTGGTCATGTCACACGTCCTTTTGCGCCGAGCCGGCGCCGTTGCCGTAGATGCACGAGAGGGAGCCCCTGAGGAGCCCCCTGACGGCCCGTTCGGGCCCGGCTCCGGGGCCCGCCGTGGCGGCGGACCCCGGAACCCGTGAGCAGAGCGACGAGGCTCAGCCCTTCGCGATGTTGGCCGCGATCTCCTTGGCAGCGGCGTCCAGGCGAGCCTGGGCGCCGGCCTTGCCGGAGATGATGTCGGCGGTCGCCTGGCCGAACGGGCCCCACACCGAGTTCATCGCGGGGATGTTCGGCATCGGCTTGCCCTCGACGCCGGCCTCGTACCACGCCTTGACGTCGGGGTCGCTCGCGGCGACCTGGTCGTAGGCCTCCTTGAGGGCCGGCGGACGCTTGCCGACCTCGAAGAGCGCGAGCTGGACGTCCTTGCGCGGGATGTAGTTCGTGACGAACTCCTGCGCGAGGGTGGCGTTCTTGGCCTTGCTCGACACGTAGAACATCTGGACACCGAGGAACGGCTTCATCGTGCCGCCGCCGGCGATGCTCGGCAGCGGGGCGATGCCGTAGTTGATGCCCGCCTCCTTGGCCTTCGCGACGCTCCAGGGGCCGGAGATCATGAACGGGGCGGCCTTCGTGTCGAAGAGCGCGTCCTGGTTGGTGTCGTCGACGTTGGTCGACAGCACCTTCTCCTTGCCCAGCTTGGCGAGCTCCTCGCCACCCTTGACGGAGCCGGCGCTGTTGACGATCAGCTTGTTCGGGTCGTAGTCGCCGTTGGGCTTGGTGCCGAAGATGCCACCGTCGGGGAACGCCGAGAGGTACGGGTAGGCGAAGTACGCGTTGCCGACCTTGGAGACGAACTGGGACATGACCTGCTTGGCCTTGCCCTCCTTGACGAGCTTCTGGCCCGTGGCGACGAGCTCGTCCATGGTCTTCGGCGCGTTGGGGACGAGGTCCTTGTTGTACATCAGGCCGATGTTCTCGACGGCGTAGGGAACGCCGTAGGACTGGCCGTTGAACTTCGTGGCGGCGATGGCGCTCGGCAGGAACTTGGCCGCGACGTCGGAGCTGAGGCTCACGGGGGCGACGGTCGAGTTCTGGACGAGCTCACCCAGCCAGTCGTGCGCACCGACGATGACGTCGGGGCCCTTGCCCACCTTGGTGGCGTCCTTGAACTGCGCGCGCACGTCGGTCGAGATCTGGACCTTGACCGTGACGCCGTTCTCGGCGGCGAACTGGTCCGCGTACTTCTGCACGGCCTTCGAGCGGTCGGCGTCGGTCCAGATGACCAGGTCGACGTTCGCGTCACGGACGGGAGCGGCGGTGCCGCTCGGCGTCTCGGGGGTGCCGGTCGTCGTGGCGGACTTGCTCGAGCCGGCGCCGGTCCCGGCGGCCGTGTTGGACGGGGTGGTGGGGCTGGACCCACCGCAGGCGCTGAGGGCCAGGGCGGCAACACCCGTGACGGCAGCAGCGCCGAGCGCACGCTTGTGCATGGATTCTCCTTTGAAGCCAGGTGGCACACGCCGCCACCGGTGCCCGGAATGTAGCAAGAAGTTTCAGATGGGTGCCAGCCGCTTGCAGCAAGTTTTTGCAACGTTCTGGACACAACCGTCGAAGGACCACGAAGACGCCCGAACCGCGCACCGGACGCGGGGCTGGCGAAGCAGGTGCTTCTGGGACATGATGCAGGTGCCGTTCCACCCGGGCCGGCACCACCTTTACAACGGATCGTCCGGCACGTTCCTGCCGGTGAAGGAAGGCAATGAAGCCATGGCAACAGTGACGTTCGACAACGCGACGAGGCAGTACCCCGGCAACCCCGTCCCCTCGGTCGACAAGCTCAACATCGAGATCGCGGACGGCGAGTTCCTCGTCCTCGTCGGTCCCTCCGGATGTGGCAAGTCCACCTCCCTGCGCATGCTGGCCGGCCTCGAGGAGGTCAACGCCGGGCGCATCCTGATCGGCGACCGCGACGTGACCAACCTGTCCCCCAAGGACCGCGACGTCGCGATGGTCTTCCAGAACTACGCGCTCTACCCGCACATGACGGTGGCCGACAACATGGGCTTCGCGCTCAAGATCGCCGGCGTCGACAAGGCGGAGATCCGCAAGCGCGTCGAGGAGGCCTCCAAGATCCTCGACCTCACGCCCTACCTCGACCGCAAGCCGAAGGCCCTCTCCGGTGGTCAGCGCCAGCGCGTCGCCATGGGTCGCGCCATCGTGCGCTCGCCCCAGGTGTTCCTCATGGACGAGCCGCTGTCCAACCTCGACGCGAAGCTGCGCGTGCAGACCCGCACGCAGATCGCCTCGCTGCAGCGCCGCCTCGGCGTCACGACGGTCTACGTCACGCACGACCAGGTCGAGGCCATGACGATGGGTGACCGTGTCGCGGTCCTCAAGGACGGCATCCTCCAGCAGTGCGACAGCCCGCGTCGCATGTACGACCACCCGGCCAACGTCTTCGTCGCCGGCTTCATCGGCTCCCCCGCCATGAACCTGATGAACGTCCCGGTCAACGAGGCGGGTGTCGACCTGCACGGCCACACCGTGCCGATCGCCCGCGAGGACCTCTCCGGCATCGGCCGCGACGTCACGATCGGCGTGCGTCCCGAGGACCTCGAGCTGTCGTCCGACGCCTCGGGCATCCCCGTCACGGTCGACGTCGTCGAGGAGCTCGGCGCCGACGCCTACATCTACGGCTCCACCGAGCAGAAGCTGCTCGAGGCCACCGGCGAGAACGCCGGCGCGGTGCCGTTCATCGCCCGCGTCGACGGTCGTCGCCCCCCGGAGAAGGGCGAGAAGATCTACCTCAAGCCCAAGCCGGGCCACGTGCACGTCTTCAACTCCGAGTCGGGTCTTCGCGTCGGCGACTGACCGACGCGTCTGCTGACGCGTCCCAGACGCGAGCAGAGAACGTATGCCGCCGGGCCGGCACCCCTCGTGGGTGCCGGCCCGGCGTCGTTGTCGCACAACGTTCGACACATCCTGCGCTCCGGCGAAGACGGCTCCTAGGCTCCGCCTGTGACGATGTCGACGTCCGCGCTCGCGCTCGGCCCGTTCGTCGGCTGGTACCCCTACCCCTTCCTCGACGTCGCGAAGATCGGCTACGGCTGGACGCTGCTCAACTGCGCGCTCATCGCCGTCCTCTTCCTCGGCCTCGGCTCCCTTGCGCTCTGGGCGGATCGACGCCTGTCGCGCCGGCGTGCCACGATGATCGCGTGAGCCTGGACATCACGACCGCGAGGCCCGAGGCAGCCCTGCTCGACCTCCCCTGGTCGACACCGCTCGAGGACTGGCCCGAGAGCTACCTCGCGGCCCTCCCCCGCGGCATCTCCCGCCACGTGGTGCGCTTCGTCAAGAGCGGCGCCCGGGTCCTCGCGGTCAAGGAGATCAAGGACGACATCGCCGACCGCGAGTACGCCATGCTGCGCAACCTGCGTCGCCTCGACGTCCCCTGCGTGGAGCCGTTCGGCGTGGTGCACGGCCGCACGGGCCTTGACGGTGAGCCGCTCGACGCCTGCCTGATCACCCGCCACCTGCAGTTCTCCCTGCCCTACCGCGCGCTCTACAGCCAGAACCTGCGGCCCGACACGGCCATACGCCTGATGGACGCCCTGGCGCTGCTCCTCGTGCGCCTGCACCTCGAGGGCTTCTGGTGGGGCGATGTCTCCCTGTCCAACACCCTGTTCCGTCGCGACGCGGGTGCCTTCGCGGCCTACCTCGTGGACGCCGAGACCGGAGAGCTGCACGCGAAGCTCTCCGACGGGCAGCGGGAGCACGACCTCGACATCGCCCGCGTCAACATCGCCGGCGAGCTGATGGACCTCGCCGCCGGCGGCTTCCTCGAGGAGCACGCCGACCCGTTCGAGGTGTCGGCCTCGATCATCGAGCGCTACCACACGCTGTGGGAGGCCCTCACCGGCAGCGAGCGCTTCGAGGGCGGGGACCGGTGGCGCGTCGATGAGCGCATCCGCCGCCTCAACGAGCTCGGGTTCGACGTCGACGAGCTGTCGATCGCCACCGACATCGGGGGCGCCGAGATCACGATCACGCCGAAGGTCGTCGACGCCGGGCACCACTCGCGCCGCCTGCTGCGCCTGACCGGACTCGACGTCGGCGAGAACCAGGCGCGCCGCCTCCTCAACGACCTCGACGCGTACGCCGCCGCGACCGACCGCCAGGGCGAGGACGAGGAGATCGTCGCGCACGACTGGCTCACGCACGTCTACGAGCCGGTCACCCGTGCCGTGCCGCGCGAGCTGCGGGGTCGCCTCGAGCCGGCCGAGATCTTCCACGAGGTGCTCGAGCACCGCTGGTACATGAGCGAGCGTGCGGGCCACGACACCCCGATCGACGAGGCGCTGCGCGACTACGTCGCGACGGTGCTCCCGGCCAAGCCCGAGGAGAAGGCGATCCTGGGCGTCGACACCGAGGAGATGCCGGTCATCAGCCGGCTCGACTGACTGCACCCTAAGCACTCCGGCGTTCTCTGGTTGGATGCCGTGGTGCTCCTGCTCGTCCACGCCCCACGGCCCCGGGCGGTCGCCATCCTGCGCGATGCCGCGATCCCCGGCAGGGTCGGCCCCTCATCCGCAACCGGGTGGACCGCGGCCTGGCTCGACGAGAGCGCCGATGCGTTGCCCGTGAGACCGGCCGAGTCCCACGTCGTGCTGTCCGAGGGTGGCGACGGGCTCACCATCGGCATCCACCCTGCCGACGGCGAGCCCACCCTCGTCGCGCGCAGGTGGTCGGAGCCGCTGGCACGGTCCGATGAGGCGGCCGCCGCGCTGACGTTCCTCTTCGGCCTCCGCGGCGACGCACGACCGGAAGACGTGGCCGAGACCCTGGCCGGCGACCTGGATCTCGAGGCACTGCTCTGGGACCTCGAACGGCTTCTCGAGCTCCCGCCCCTCGAGCCTCCCCCGCCCGATCGATCCGTCGTCGTCACGAGGTGCGACCCGTCGCTCGTGCGGCTGCTGGCTCGAACGCAGGGCCCGTTGCGGCTCGTCCGCCGGGACGACTGGATCCTAGTCGCGCCCACCGACGAGGTGGCCGACCTCACGGACACAGGCTGGGCCCTCGCCGATGCCGGCGGCAGTCGGGATGTGACGATCCTGCTGTGGAGACGTGGTCTCCACCAGGGTTTCCGTATCGCTCGTGGGAGGCGGGCAGCCTCGTGGGACTGGAACGACCCATGGCAGAGCGTCGGGCTTCCGGACGAGGACCCCACCGCAGCGGCCGAGGCAGTGCAAGCCCTCTCACCACATCCACTCTCGCCCGACGACGCGTCCCGCCTCCGGGCGCTCTTGCACCGGCCCGGACCCGAACCCTTGGCGGAGCTCACGCGGCTCCTCGGCCTGCCGCCGGTCGCGTCACAGGTGCTGTCCCAGGAGAGCCACGTCCCGCTCGACGGCGAGGAGCGCCTCGAGCCGGCGCCGTTGCCTCGCGGACTCCTCGAGGCGATGGTCGAGGCGATGGTCGAGGCGTACCGCCACCCGCGGCCCGTGCGTCGGTCACTGCGCTTCGTATACGGGCTCTTCGCGATGGGCACCGTCGCAGCCACCGTCGTCGTGGCCCTGCTCGCGATGCTCTCGATCGTCGTGCTCGCGACCGATGGGTCCGTCGTCGACCAGGCCGGGACCGGCTTCGGGGACTGGGCGTTTGCGGGACTGGCCGTCGTGGGCACCGGCGTGCTGGCGCCGACGTCGGTCTACCGCATCCGGCGGCTCCGCGGACGGTCGTCGAGGTAGGCGTGGACCGTGCCGGCTCGATCAGGGCCGTCGCGACTCAGCGCGACGGCATACCTCCGTCCGGAAGGGCCCGCTCGCCGGACGGACCGGAGAGGATCTGGCCGAAGAGGACCGTGATCCACAGCAGGAACGTCACCACGTGCACGACGGTGCACCACAGGCAGATGGCGTGGATGCGGTAGAGCTCGGCCCAGACCAGGTAGAGCGCCATCCCGAGCCCGACCGTGAGCCAGCCGAGACGGGCCGCGTCGAGCCAGCCCTCGGGGCGTCGCCACACCCGGGGCAGGCAGAGGACCAGCGTGACCAGGAAGAAGACGAGGCCGAGCAGGGCGACCGGCACCCCCATGAAGGTGCTCCAGGCGCTCGTCGTGACCTTGGCGCAGTCGATGAGGCCGCCGATGCTGCACGCGAGCGTCGCGTTCGCCGTGAAGTGCTCGAAGGTCAGGTAGGCCGAGACGCCGAGACCGACCGCGGCGAGTGCCAGCGACACGGGCGCCAGCCAGCCCGGGCGCGCCCGTCCGTCGGCCGGCGCCCCGGCGCCGACGCCCTCCCCCGAGGCGACCTCGTCACGCAGCGAGCTCATCCCACGTCACCGCTTCAGCAGCACGGAGGCGGACTGCACACCCTCGCTCGTGCAGACGTCGGCCGGCTTGCCCTTGGTCGCCTCGCAGAGCTGCGCGGTGATCATGTTCATGGCGGGCGTCATCGTCTTGCCGATGTCGGAGGTCGGGTCCTGGATGCCCGCGATGATCTGGTCGTAGGTCTTGCCGTCGATCGCGTTGGCGTCGACCGTCGCACCGGAGGTGGCGTGCGTGCCGGCGTAGTCGATCCACGGGATACCGCCGCCGGGGTTGAACTTCTGGAAGAGCGCCGCGTTCTCACCGTCGAGGGTCTGGAGCGGCTTGCCGTTGCGGTCCTGGGTCTCGACGGCCTCGAACGCGAGGACGTCGCTGGTGAACTTCGCATCCTTGAACGAGAACGTCGGGGTGTCCGGGTGGACGTCGGAGCTCGAGCTCGTGGTCTCGGTGATGCCGCTGAAGGTGCCGAAGCGCGACATGGCCCCGATCAGGGCCCAGCGCTCCATCGCGCAGTACGGGCAGTACTCCGCGCCGATGTAGAGGACCTTCGGCTTGCCGTCCTGCGTCAGCGGCGTGCCGCCCTGCAGCTTGGCCGGCGCCTGCGACGGGTTGGGCGCCGGCGCCTTGTCGAAGACCGACGCCGGCAGCTTCTCGAGCGTCGCGAGCGCCGCCGCCCCGCTGCTGGTGCCGGCTGCGGCCGGAGCGTCCTTGGGCCGGTTCGCGACCACGACACCGACGACCACCGCGAGCACCACGATGACCACGGCCACGACGGCGGCGATCACCTGCTTGCGCTGGCGGTCCTGGCGGGCGGCCTCGGCGCGCAGCTGCGCTGCTCGGGCTGCCGTCTCGGCGCGGTTGGTGTTCGCCACGAGTACGTCCCTCGATTCCGGCTGCCCGACGGCAGCGCTCAGCGGTGCGCCCCAGTTGTACTACAGGGCGTAGTTGACTTCGGCAGCACTCTATCGAGCGCCACCGTGAACAGCGTGGGAGGTACGCCCGAAGTTCCCGAGTTCACAGCCCCATACCGCACGCGGCCTACGTCAGCGGCGGCGCTGGCGGGCGATCTCGTAGAGCGTCACGCCCGTCGCCAGCCCGGCGTTGAGCGACTCGACCGCCGAGCTCATCGGGATGGAGACGATCTGGTCGCACGTCTCGCGCACCAGCCGGGAGAGGCCCTTGCCCTCGGAACCGGTGACGATCACCAGCGGCTCGCTCGCGAGCGCGAGGTCGGGCAGCTCGACGTCGCCGTCCATGTCGAGGCCGAGGATGAAGAAGCCGGCCTTCTTGAACTCCTCGAGGGCCCGCGTGAGGTTGCTCGCGCGCGCCACCGGGATGCGGGCGGCAGCGCCGGCGGAGGTCTTCCACGCCGAGGCGGTCATGCCGACCGAGCGACGCTCGGGCACGACGACGCCGTGGCCGCCGAAGGCCGCCACCGAGCGCACGATCGCGCCGAGGTTGCGCGGGTCGGTGATGCCGTCGAGGGCCACGACGAGCGGGATGCCGGGCATCTCGGGGTCGAGCAGGTCACTCGGGTGGGCGTAGTCGTAGGGCGGCACCTGCAGCGCCAGGCCCTGGTGGACCCCGCCGTCGGTGAGCCGGTCGAGCTCGCCGCGCGGCGTCTCGAGGATGGCGAGGCCGCGCTCGGTCGCGAGCTTGAGGGCCTCGCGGACGCGGTCGTCGGTGTCGATCCGGGTGGCGATGTACATGGTCGCCACCGGCACCTCGGCGCGCAGCGCCTCGACGACGGAGTTGCGGCCGTAGACCATCTCGCTCGAGGCCTTGGAACGGCTCTTGGGACGGGACGCGCCCCGGGGGCCGGACGCCGAGCCGGAGCCCGACCGCTTGGCCACGGCCTTGGCCCGCTTGTGCGCGGGGTGGTACTCGCGGTCGGCCGCCTTGGGCGTGGGCCCCTTGCCCTCGAGCCCGCGACGGCGCTGGCCGCCGGACCCGACGGTCGCGCCCTTGCTGCTCTTGCGGACGGCGCCGCGACGTTGGGAGTTGCCTGGCATGTCAGCCCTGTGCCTTCTCGGCCCCGCGGGCCGCGCTGATGAGGTGGGTCGAGGATGATGCGGCGTCCGTGGCCGCGCCCGCTTCGCTGCGGGGTGCACGCGCGAGCGACCACTGCGCGCCGGACGGGGTGTCGGTGATCTCGATGCCAACGGCGGTCAGCTGGTCGCGGATCTGGTCGGCGCGGTCGAAGTCGCGCTCCTGGCGGGCGGCCTGGCGCGCGTCGAGCTGGGCGCGCACGAGCGCCTCGAGGGCGTGCTCCGCGGCGGCGTCCTCCCGGCTCGTGCCCGAGCCCCAGTGGGGCGCCAGCGGGTTGACGCCGAGCACCTCGGTCATCGCGACGACGGCGCCGGCCGCGGCCAGGGCCGCCTCGTCGTCGTCCTCGTCGAGCGCGCTGTTGCCGGCCCGAACGGTGTCGTGGACGACGGCGAGCGCGCCGCTGACGCCCAGGTCGTCGTCCATCGACTCGACGAACGCGGCGGGCAGCTCGGCGGGAGCGACCGGCTCGATCGCACCGCGCCGGCCGGCCCGCTCGAGGAAGCCCTCGATGCGCTCCACGGCTGCGGCGGCCTCGTCGAGGGAGCCGGGGTGGTACTCGATCGTCGAGCGGTAGTGCGCGGCCGTGAGGTAGTAGCGCAGCACGATCGGCCGCGTCTCCTCGAGCAGGTGGAGCACCTCGAGGGCGTTGCCGAGCGACTTGCCCATCTTCTGGCCCTTCACGGTGACCCACGCGTTGTGGAGCCAGTAGCGCGCGAAGCCGAGGCCCGCCGCCCGTGACTGGGCCTGCTCGTTCTCGTGGTGCGGGAAGCGCAGGTCGATCCCGCCGCCGTGGATGTCGAACTCGTCGCCGAGCCAGCGGCGCGCCATGGCCGAGCACTCGAGGTGCCAGCCCGGGCGGCCGGCGCCGAACGGCGTCGGCCACGAGGCGCTCTCGGGCTCGTCGGACTTGTGGCCCTTCCAGAGGGCGAAGTCGCGGGGGTCGCGCTTGCCACGCGGGTCGGCGTCGTCGGCGCTGGCCATGTCGTCGAGGGACTGGCCGGTGAGCGAGCCGTAGTCGGGCCACGAGCGCACGTCGAAGTAGACGTCGCCGCTGCCGTCGGGGGCGACGTAGGCGTGCCCCTTCTCGATCAGGGTCTCCATGAGGGTGACCATGTCGGGCACGTGCCCGGTCGCGCGCGGCTCGTAGGTGGCCGGCTCGATGCCGAGCGCGTCCATCGCCTGCGCCGTGAGCCGCTCGTTGCGGTAGGTGAGGGCGAACCACGGCTCACCGGCCTCGGCGGCCTTGCGCAGCACCTTGTCGTCGATGTCGGTGACGTTGCGCACCAGCGTGACGTCGTAGCGGTGGCCGATCTCGAGCCAGCGGCGCAGCACGTCGAAGGCGACGGCGAACCGGATGTGCCCGATGTGCGGCGCACCCTGCGTCGTGAGGCCACAGATGTAGATGCCGACCTTGCCCGCCTCGCGCGGCGTGAAGTCGCGCAGCTCCCGGGTTGCGGTGTCGAACAGTCGTAGGCTCACCCGGCGCAGTCTATCGGCGCGGCGCACGGCGCCCGACCACGCGGCATACGCCCTCGCGCTTCGTCACCGCGGGGTGATGGCGTATGCCGGGTGGCCGGCTCGCGCGGCCGACGTGGGCTCAGTGGCCCCGGCGCACCCACTCCTCCACGTCGTCCTTCTCGGCGCCGATCGTGGTGGAGTCGCCGTGTCCCGTGAGCACGACGGTCTCGGGCGGCAGGGAGAGCAGCTGCTCCCGGATCGACTCGACGATGGTCGGGAAGTCGGAGAACGACCGGCCCGTGGCGCCCGGGCCGCCCTGGAAGAGCGTGTCGCCGGTGAAGACGACGCCGAGGTCGGCCGCGTAGAAGCAGCAGGCGCCGGGCGCGTGACCCGGCGTGTGCAGCACCGCGAGCTCGACGTCGCCCACGTGGACCACGTCGCCGTCGGCCAGGTCGCGCGTCGGCGCCAGGTCGGGATGGGCCTGGTCCCAGAGCACCCGGTCGTCGGGGTGGAGGGCGACCACGGCGTCGGGGTGGGCCTCGAGCAGCTCCGGGACGACGGTGACGTGGTCGTCGTGCGCGTGGGTCAGCAGGACGTGGGTCAGGCGCCGGTCGCCGACGAGGTCGAGGATCGGGGCAGCGTCGTGCGGGGCGTCGATGACGACGCACTCGGTGTCGTCGCCGACGACCCACACGTTGTTCTCGACCTCCCACGTGCCGCCGTCGAGGCTGAACGTGCCCTCGGTGGTCGTGTGGTCGACCCGGACCGCGGCCGGCGACGCCGGGGTCTGCCCTGAGCCTGCGTCGTCGGCGCTCACAGCTCCACCACCGAGCGCAGCACGGTGCCGGCGTGCATCTTCTCGAACGCCGCCTCGATGTCGCCGAGGCCGATGCGCTCGCTGACGAAGGCGTCGAGGTCGAAGCGGCCCTGCCTGTAGAGCTCGACGAGCATGGGGAAGTCCCGGCTCGGGAGGCAGTCGCCGTACCAGCTGGACTTCAGGGCGCCGCCGCGGCCGAAGATCTCGATCATCGGCAGGGTGACCTGCTGGTCGGGCGTCGGGACGCCGACGAGAACCACAGTGCCGGCGAGGTCACGGGCGTAGAAGGCCTGCTCGTACGTCTCGGGGCGTCCCACCGCCTCGACGACGACGTCGGCGCCGTTGCCGCCGGTCAGGCCGCGGATCGCCTCCACGGGATCGGTCTCGGCGCTGTTGACCGTGTGGGTGGCGCCGAACTTCCTCGCCTGCTCGAGCTTCGCGTCGCTGATGTCGACGGCCACGATGGTCGTCGCACCGGCCAGCCGGGCCCCGGCGATGGCGGCGTTGCCGACGCCGCCGCAGCCGATGACCGCGACCGAGTCGCCACGGGTCACCCCTCCGGTGTTGACGGCCGCGCCGAACCCGGCCATGACCCCGCAGCCGAGCAGGCCCACCGCGGCGGCGTCGGCCTCGGGCACCTTGGTGCACTGGCCCGCGGCGACGAGAGTCCTCTCGATGAAGGCCCCGATGCCCAGCGCCGGCGTCAGCTCCGTGCCGTCGGTCAGGGTCATCTTCTGCTTCGCGTTGTGCGTGTTGAAGCAGTACCACGGCTTGCCCTTGGCGCAGGCGCGGCACTGGCCGCACACGGCGCGCCAGTTGAGGATGACGAAGTCGCCGGGCGCGACCTCGGTGACGCCCTCGCCGACGGCCTCGACGTAGCCGGCCGCCTCGTGCCCGAGCAGGAACGGGTAGTCGTCGTTGATGCCGCCCTCGCGGTAGTGCAGGTCGGTGTGGCAGACACCGCACGTCTCGATCTTCACGACGGCCTCGCCCGGGCCCGGGTCGGGCACCACGACGTCGACGACCTCGACGGGCGCCCCCTTGCTGCGGCTGATGACGCCCTTGACGGTCTGGGGCATGACGGCTCCTTCGGCCTCGTCGGTACGGTCGCCTCGATCCTGCCAAACGCCCGCGCCGTCCCGGCGGGCGGTAGCGACGTGCCCACCCGACTTCGCCAGAAGTCGGGTGGGCACGTCGCTACGTCGAGTGGGCGGTTCGGACCCGCCCGGTCGCGTATGCCGCGTGGTCGCCTCAGCGAGGTCGCCTCAGCGGTCGCGCGTCGTGCCGCCGGTCTCCTCGTGCGCGCCGGTCCCGTAGTCACGGTCGTTGACGTGGTTCTCGGTGCCGAGGCCGTCGGTCCCCCGGGTCTCCTCGAGGCGGTTGCCGTCCTCGTCGACCCGGTAGCCCTCCTTGTCGGTGCGCACGTCCGGGTCGTGCAGGTCGGCCTGGCGGATCCGCTCGTCACGCTCGCGCCGGACCGCCTCGGCGTCGCCCGAGTGCTCGCGGGCCTCGGCCTCGAGGCGCTCGGCCTCGAGCCGACGCTTCTCCGCCTCCGCACGGGCGAGCTCCGAACGGGCCTTGGCCTCGGTGGCGCTGACCTCGCGCTCGCGCAGCTCCTGGTCGTGCTCGGCGGCCTCCTGCCGGATCTCGGCAGCCTTGTCGCGCTTGGCCTCCACGTGCCGGCCTCGGCTGCGGGACATCACCAAGGCGATGACCGCGATCACGACGATCACCGCCACGATGATCCAGATGATGGTGCTGGTAGTCATGCCGTCCTCCTGGTCACCCCGATGGGGCAGGCAGTCGCCGCTCCACCTGTCGGTGTACCCGTTGCGGCGCACGACCAAGCATCCGTCGATGCAGGTCAGCCCCCGCGGCGGCGCACCACGAGCGCGGTCGCGATGGCTGCGACGCCCTCGCCGCGCCCGGTCAGGCCGAGCCCGTCGGTCGTGGTGCCGCTGACCGACACTGGCGCTCCGGCCGCCTCGGACAGCGCCGCCTCGGCCTCGGCGCGCCGGGTGCCGACCTTGGGCCGGTTGCCGACGACCTGCACCGCGATGTTGCCGATCTCGTAGCCCGCCTCCCGGACCAGGCGCGCAGCCTCGGCGAGGAGGGTGACGCCCGAGGCGCCTGCGAGCTCGGGACGCGACGTGCCGAAGTGCGCGCCGAGGTCGCCGATCCCCGCGGCCGAGAAGATCGCGTCGCACGCCGCGTGGGCCGCGACGTCCGCGTCGGAGTGCCCGTCGAGGCCCCGCTCCCCCGGCCACTGCAGGCCCGCGACCCACAGCTCGCGGTCCGACCCCTCGGGAGCGTAGGCGTGCACGTCGACGCCGATGCCGACGCGCGGGAGCGCTGGGGTCGGGCCCGGTCCGCCCGGCCCGGCGGGGTCGGCGGGGTGGGCGGCCTCGCCGGAAGGGGTGGTCACCGCGCGGTCTTCCAGTCGATGGACCCGCGGTGCACCTTGTGCGGGGCCGCCTGCGCCACCGGCTTGATGACCATCGTGTCGATGTTGACGTGCTGCGGCAGGCCCACGACGAAGCCGACGCACTCGGCGACGTCCTCGGCCACGAGCGGACGGTCGACCCCTTCGTAGACCTTGTCGGCCGCGGCCCGGTCGCCGTGCAGACGGGTGAGCGAGAACTCCTCGGTGTGCACCATGCCGGGCCGGATGTCGACGACCCGGATGTTCTCGCCGTTGAGCTCGAGGCGAAGGGTCTCCGAGACGACCGAGGTGCCGTGCTTGGCGGCGACGTAGCCGGCGCCGCCCTCGTAGACGCGCTCGCCGGCGATGGAGCTGATGTCGACGATCGTCGCGCGCGGCGACCGGCGCAGCATCGGCAGCACGGCCTTCGTGACCCGCAGGGTGCCGACGACGTTGGTGGCATACATGGTCTGCCACTCCTCGGGGTCGGAGTCCTCGACGCGGCTGACGCCGAGGGCGCCCCCGGCGTTGTTGACCACGACGTCGCAGCGCTCGAGCGAGCCCACACCCCGGGCCACCGAGTCGGCGTCGGTCACGTCGAGCACGAGCGCACGGGCGGTGCCGCCGTCGGTCTCGATGGCGGCGACCACAGCGTCGAGCTTCTCGCGGCGGCGTCCGGCAACGACGACGTCGTAGCCGTCGTGCGAGAGGCGCCGGGCGATGGCGGCACCGATGCCGGTGCCACCACCGGTGATCAGGGCCAGCGGCCGGGTGCTGGTGGAGTGGTCGGTCGTCTGCTCGCTCGTCACGGTGCCGAGGATAGGCGTCTGCCCGATTCGAGGGGTTCAGCGGTCACCGGTGATCGCCGAAACCTCGAACGACAGGACGAGCGGGTGCGGTCGGCTACGTCAGGGCGCGGTGAGGAGGCGGGCGGCCGCCTCGAGGTCGGCGGGGGTGGTGACCTTGAGGGCCCGCGGGTCGCCGTCGACGACGAGCACGCGCTCCCCCAGCCGCTCCACGAGCCCGGCATCGTCGGTGGCGTCGCTCCCCCCGGCGTGGGCCCGTTCGAGCACGTCCCTGCGGAAGCCCTGCGGCGTCTGCACTGCCCGCAGGGCCGCGCGGTCGGGGGTGGCCACCACGAAACCGTCGGCGTCGACCTGCTTGATCGTGTCGACGACCGGCGCGCCGGGCACGACCGCGACCACCCCGGACCGCACGCCCGCGACGACCCGGTCGAAGACGTCGACCGGTGTCAGGCAGCGCGCCGCGTCGTGGACCAGCACCACGTCGACGTCCGCGCCGAGCGCCCGCAGCCCGGCGGCCACCGAGTCGCCGCGCTCGGCCCCGCCGACCACGACGGTGACGGGCGTCGACGACCCGAGCCCACGGCATACGCCCTCGGCGATCGCGTGCGCCTGCTGGCGGTGCGAGGCCGGTGCCACCACGGCGATCTCGTCGACGGCCGCACACGACAGTGCCCCCCGCAGGGCGTGCCCCAGTAGGGGAACGCCCTCGAGGGGCACGAACGCCTTGGGGACCCCGGCCCCCAGACGCGAACCGGAGCCGGCCGCGACGACGATGACGCCGACGCGACCGGCTCCGGTCTCGTTGTTCAGGGAGCTGCCCGGGTCAGGACGCGAGGACCTCGTCGAGGATGGTCTCGGCCTTCTCCTCGTCGGTCTTCTCCGCGAGCGCGAGCTCGGACACGAGGATCTGGCGCGCCTTGGCGAGCATGCGCTTCTCGCCGGCCGACAGACCGCGGTCCTGGTCACGGCGCCAGAGGTCGCGAACGACCTCTGCGACCTTGATGACGTCGCCCGACGCCAGCTTCTCGAGGTTCGCCTTGTAGCGACGCGACCAGTTGGTGGGCTCCTCCGTGTGCGGGGTGCGCAGCACCTCGAACACGCGGTCCAGACCGTCCTGGCCCACCACGTCGCGGACACCCACGAGGTCGCAGTTCTCGGCTGGCACTTCGATCGTCAGGTCACCCTGGGCGACCTTGAGCTTCAGGTAGAGCTTGTCCTCTCCCCTGATCGTGCGTGTGTTGATCTCTTCGATCAGTGCAGCCCCGTGGTGGGGGTACACGACCGTCTCGCCGACCTTGAAAACCATGTGCTGTTTTCCCCTTTCGCGACCTCCAGATTATCACGAAGCGCGGTCCATCGCGATCTCAGGATCTGGCATCTGCGCAGGTCAGAGCCACAGAGGCGGTCAGAGGCACCGAATCTGACGTCTTGACAGAACCGACGTCGGCATGCTGCACCCGCCGGCGCCGACCCCCGGCACGCCGGTGGGAACCCGACGGGTACGCGCGGACGCGCGTGGGTAGGCTGTCGCCCGTGAAGCGTCGATTCCTCGCCCCGACCCCCGCGCGTCGTCCCTCCGTCCGCCGCGCGTCGGCCGTGCTCGTCGGTGTCGCCCTGGCTGCCGTCACGGCCGGCTGCGAGCTCAACTCGCCCCTGCAGACCCAGGTGTCCTACCAGCCTGCGGACGGCGTCAACACCAATGTCGGCGACCTGGCACTGCGCGACCTCTCCCTCGTCGGCGACGGCACCGGACCGGTCGTCGTCAACGGGTCGGCCTACAACTACGGCAAGCAGGACGTCACCGTCCAGATCTCGGTCCAGGCCGACCCCACCGCGGCGACGCCTCCCACCGGTTCCGAGCTGCAGCTCAAGCCCTCCGAGCAGGTGACTTTCGCCGACAAGGGCCTGCAGCTGAGCCAGGTCAACGCCAAGCCCGGGCGCCTCGTCCCCCTCAAGATCGTGTCCAGCACCGGCGGCACGGCGGTCGTCCAGGTGCCGGTCCTGCCTGCCACCGACTACTACTCGACGGTGACGCCCGCCCCGACGGGCAGCTGACCTTCGTCGCTTCGCGCTCACGACGCCCGGCCCACTCGGTGGTGCCGGGCGTCGCGCTTGCCGCTCCGGGATGCGTCGCATGGACGGCGGGGCCGCGTCTCGCGACGGTGAGGCGGGGGACGGCTCAGCTGGCCTCGAACTTGTAGCCGAGCCCGCGCACCGTCACGATGTGGACCGGGTTGGCCGGGTCGGGCTCGATCTTGGCGCGCAGGCGCTTGACGTGGACGTCGAGGGTCTTGGTGTCGCCGACGTAGTCGCTGCCCCAGACGCGGTCGATGAGCTGCATCCGCGTCAGCACCCGGCCCGAGTTGCGCAGCAGGATCTCGAGCAGCTCGAACTCCTTGAGCGGCAAGGACGTCGATCGGCCGTCCACGGTGACGGTGTGCCGTTCGACGTCCATCCGGACCGGCCCCGACTCGAGCGTCGACGGCATCAGGTCCTCCGGCTCGGCGAGTCGGCGCAGCACCGCCTTGACGCGGGCGAGCAGCTCACGGCTCGAGTAGGGCTTCGTCACGTAGTCGTCGGCGCCGATCTCGAGGCCCACGACCTTGTCGATCTCGCTGTCCTTCGCGGTCAGCATGATGACCGGCACCGAGGAGCGCTGGCGCAGCGCCCGGCACACGTCGACCCCGGACAGGCCTGGCAGCATGAGGTCGAGCAGCACGAGGTCGGCCCCGTTCTTGTCGAACTCGGCCAGACCGTCGGGGCCGGTCTCGGCCACCGCGACGTCGTAGCCCTCCTTCTTCAGCAGGTAGGACAGCGGGTCGGAGAACGACACCTCGTCCTCGACGATGAGAATGCGACTCAAGGGCGTGCCTCTCGGGGGTCGGGCAGCAGCCGGTCGGGCTGCCGTCAGGCGGAGATGTGGTGCTCGGGGTCTGCTGTGTCGAGGCGGTCCTCGGCACCTGCGGCGCTCTGTGTCACCGGTGCGTCGGCGCTGGCGGCACGCGCGGCGGGCACGGCCGGAGCAGGGGGCTCGATGGCTGCGGACGCGTTGGCTGCGGGCAGCTCGATGGTGAACGTCGAGCCGCGGCCGGGCTCGGACCACACCGACACGTTGCCGCCGTGGTTGTCGGCGACGTGCTTGACGATGGCGAGGCCCAGGCCGGTGCCGCCGGTGGCGCGCGAGCGTGCGGTGTCCACGCGGTAGAAGCGCTCGAAGATCCGCTCCTGCTCCTCGGGCGCGATGCCGAGGCCCTGGTCGGTCACCGAGACGTCGACGACGCCTTGACGGGCGCGGCGCACCATCACGCCGACACGCGTGCCCGAGTCGGAGTAGGCGATGGCGTTGCCGACGAGGTTGCTGATCGCCGTCGTCACGAGCTCGGCGTCGCCCCACACCTCGCAGCCCTCGTCGATCGCGGTGACGAGCTCGATGCGGTGCTCGTCGGCGATGAGGCGGCTGCGGTCGGTCGCATCGCGTGCGCAGGCGCCGACGTCGATGAGGGTGGGGTCCTTGATGACGTCGGCACCCTGCAGGCGCGAGAGCTCGACGATCTCCTTGACGAGGCGCGTGAGCCGGTCGGACTCCACGCTGATGCGCCTGGCGAACCGGGCCACGGCCTCCGGGTCGTCGTGGGCGTCGAGGACGGCCTCGGCGAGCAGCGAGATGCCACCCACCGGGGTCTTCAGCTCGTGGCTGACGTTGGCGAGGAAGTCACGGCGGATCTCCTCGACGCGAGCGGCCTTCGACCGGTCCTCGACGAGGAGCAGCACGTGGTCGGCTCCCAGCGGCGCGACTCGCGCCGCGACGACGAGGCGCCCGTCACCGATGCCCTTCTGCAGCGTCAGCTCGGCCTCGCGGATGACCCCGTCGCGCCGGACCGCGCGCGCGAGGTGGAGCAGCTCCGGGTGGACGAGCTCCTGCCCGCGCACGAGGCCCTGGGCCACGGCCGCCGGCGAGTTGTTGACGACCCGGTCGGACGAGTCGACGAGGATGCCGCTCGAGCGCAGCACCGCGATGACGTCGCCGACCCCGGGAGGCAACGGCGGGGCGGGAGGGACGGGAGCCTCGGCCGCTGCGGACCGGTCGGACAGGCGTACGGCTACCATGGCCACGCCGCCCAGGGCGAGGCCGGCGATGCCACCGAGCGTTGCCGCGGTCGTCGGATCCACGACACTCAGCGTACGCACGGCGCGGGCGCTCGCCGACCACGCCGCCTCGCGGCGTGCGCGACACGAACCCACTGTTCACCTGAGCGTCCCCACGCATTCACGCAGCCTTGAGAACCTCTACCGGTGCGGGACCTGTGTCCCTCGTCCCGTATGCCGTCCGCGCACCTCCGGCGGTGGCACGCTGGTCCCGGACGGCACCACCCCGACGACCACCCCGACGACCGCACCGACGGCCCGCCCGGCAACCGACAGGAAGAGCATGCGCGACCAGTTCCACGAGGACCTCGACAAGATCTCGGACCAGCTCGTCGAGCTGACCAGGCTCGCGGGGTCGGCGATCTCCCGTGCCACGACCGCGCTGCTCGACGCCGACGTCCACCTCGCCGAGTCGGTCATCGAGGCCGACCGCAAGCTCGACGACATCCGCATCGAGCTGGACGAGCTCTCGATCGACCTGCTCGCCCGGCAGCAGCCGGTCGCCACCGACCTGCGCATCGTCGTGACGGCGATGCACATGAGCTCGGACCTCGAGCGCATGGGCGACCTCGCCCGCCACGTCGCCAAGGTGGCCCGCCTGCGCACCCCCGAGTCGGCCGTGCCGCCGGAGCTGCGCTCGCACATCCTGCAGATGGGCCAGGTCGCCGAGGCGATCGTCGCCAAGTGCGGGTCGATCATCGCGAGCAAGGACGTCGCGGCCGCCATCGCGCTCGAGAAGGACGACGACGCGATGGACGACCTCCACCGCGAGCTCTTCGCCGCGCTGCTCGACGAGAACACGTCGTGGTCGCGCAGCGCGATCCTCGACCTGACGCTCGTCGGCCGCTACTACGAGCGCTTCGCCGACCACGCCGTGTCGGTGGCCCGCCGCGTCATCTACCTCGTCACCGGTGAGTACGACTCCGGCGTCAGCTTCGACCACGAGGACGACGAGGACGCCGACGTCCTGACCCAGATCGAGCACGGCACCCCCACCACGACCACCCCCTGACCCGTCGAGAGGCCACGTGTGGCCGCCT
>NZ_BAAAPU010000007.1:935135-1098721 GCF_039531305.1 Terrabacter lapilli | reverse complement strand
GAGAAGTGGCCTTTCGACTGCCGTCATCCGGCCACACGTGGCCTTTCGACGGTTTGAGCGCAGGGGGGTGGGCAGGGCCGGGTAGGCCCGGCGGGGGCGGTCAGCGGCCCTGGTTGGCGACGGCCTCCGCGGCGGCACGGGCGGCCTCGGGGTCGAGGTAGCGCCCGCCCGGGGTCACGGGACGGAACGAGTCGTCGAGCTCGTAGACGAGCGGCATGCCCGTCGGGATGTTGAGGCCGGCGATGTCCTCGTCGGAGATGCCGTCGAGGGTCTTGACGAGCGCACGCAGGGAGTTGCCGTGGGCGGCGACGAGGACGGTGAGGCCGTCGGCGAGGTCCTGCTGGATCTCGTTCTCCCAGTAGGGCATCAGGCGCGCCACGACGTCCTTGAGGCACTCGGTGTCGGGCATCGCCGGGCCGAGCCCGTGGTAGCGCGGGTCGCCGTGCTGCGAGAACTCGTCGTCCTCGTCGATGGGCGGCGGCGGCACGTCGTAGGAGCGGCGCCACTCCATGAACTTCTCCTCGCCGAACTGCTCGAGGGTCTGCTTCTTGTTCTTGCCCTGCAGCGCGCCGTAGTGCCGCTCGTTGAGGCGCCAGTCGCGCTTGACCGGGATCCAGTGGCGGTCGGCGGTGTCGAGGGCGACGTTCGCGGTCGTGATCGCCCGGCGCAGCAGCGAGGTGTGCACGATGTCGGGCAGCACGCCGGCCTCCTTGAGCAGCTCACCGGCGTGCACGCCCTCGGCGCGGCCCTTGTCGCTGAGGTCGACGTCGACCCAGCCGGTGAAGAGGTTCTTGGCGTTCCAGTCACTCTCGCCGTGGCGGAGGAGCACGAGCGTGTAGGTCATGGCGGCCACCCTATCGAGGGCCCCTCAGGCCCCCGCGTCGTCGTCCAGCAGGTGACGGAAGGCGTCGAGGTTGCGCGTGGACTCGCCCCGCGAGACCCGCCAGGCCCACTCCTTCTTCATCGAGCCGAGGAACCCCAGGGCGAGCAGCTCGTTGAAGACGTCGTCGCTCGCGGCCAGCACGACGCCGAAGAGCTGGTCGAGGTGCCCGGCGTCGACGGCCACGGTGGCCATCTCACCGCGCAGGTAGACGTCGCCGTCACCGTCGATCGCGTAGGCGACCCCCTGCAGCCGCAGGTTCTTGCGCAACAGCGCGCGGTAGAAGGCCTCGTGGTTCTCGTCGGGGTTGCGGATGACGAAGGCGCTGAGGCTCGTCGTCCGGTCGCGCACCAGCACCGACACGACGGTCTTGAGCTTCTTCTCGCCGGGCAGGGTGACGACGTACTCCCCCGGCCGCCCACCGAGCTCCCACTCCAGACCCACCGAGCGAAGGTATGCCGTCAGGCGGGCCTCCGCGTCCGCCGCCGGGCCGGTGCCGTGCTCGACCTCGGCGCCGTGCGCGGTTCCGGGCCGGCCGCCCTCGCCGGGAAGGTCGCTCACGGGATCACCGCCGTCGGGACCCCGACCAGCGTCCGGGCCTCGTCGACGGGTGGCTCGGTGCTGCCGTTGGCGCGCTCTCGCATGGCCTGACGGTAGACGTCGAGCAACCGGTCCGTGGTGGCACCCCAGCCGAACTGCGCCGCGTGTCGGACCGCGGCAGAGCCCAGGGCCAGACGCCCCGGCGTGTCCCGCAGGAGCGACTCGACGGCGTCGGCCCAGTCGGGCGTGGAGTGGCCGTCGACGAGGACGCCGGCCTCACCCACGGCCGTGGGCAGGCCACCGACGCGGGCGGCGACGACCGGGGTGCCGCAGGCCTGCGCCTCGATCGCGACGAGCCCGAACGACTCGGAGTGGCTGGGGACGAGGACGAGGTCGGCGGCGCGGTACCACTGCGCGAGCACCGGTCGCGGCACCGGCCGCACGAAGCGCACGACGTCCTCGATGCCGAGCACGCGGGCGAGCTCCTCGAGCTCGTGCGGCCGGTCCAGGCCACTGCCGCTGGGGCCGCCGAGGACCGCCACCGTGAGGCGCTCCCGGCGAGCGGGGTCCCGGCGGAGCAGCTCGTCCGCCACCCGCAGCAGCACGTCGGGGGCCTTGAGCGGCTGGATCCGGCCGACGAAGAGCAGCAGCTCCCCGTCGAGCGGCAGGCCGAGCTCGCGGCGGGCGGCGAGGCGGTCACCGGGGGTGAAGGTGTCGAGGTCGACGCCCGGGGGCACGACGGACACCTTCCGCGGCGCGGCGGCATACAGCTCGACCAGCTCGCGCGCCTCGTCGTCGGTGTTGGCGATGAGCCGGTCGGCGGCCTCGACGACCTGCACCTCGCCGATCTCGCGGCCGCGCGGCTCGGGCCGGTCGCCCTCGGCGAGGTGGAGGTTCTTCACCCGGGCCATCGTGTGCATGGTGTGCACGAGGGCGACGCGCCACCGGTCCGCGGCGAGCCAGCCGACCTGCCCGGAGAGCCAGTAGTGCGAGTGCACGAGGTCGTAGTGGTCCTCGGGGACCGAGAGCCCGGCCTGCATGATGCCGGCGGAGAAGGCGCAGAGCTGGCCGGGCAGGTCCTCCTTGGCCAGGCCCTCGTAGGGGCCGGCCGTCACGTGCCGCACCCGCACCCCGGGCACGAGCTCGGCCTCGACGGGCGTCTCGCCGGTGGTGCGCCGGGTGAAGATGTCGACCTCCACGCCGCGGGCGGCGAGCTGCTTGGCCGTCTCCGCGACGTAGACGTTCATGCCGCCGGCGTCCCCGGTGCCCGGCTGCTCCAGCGGCGAGGTGTGCACGCTGATCATGGCCACGCGCTTCGGCTGGACCGACATCGGCATCCCTTCGTCCTGCAAGACCTGCTCGGTCTTTCGCCTGCTCGTCCTCACGACAACCCACCTCCCGGCCGAGGTATTCCGTCGGGAACCTCCATGCTCGCCCGTGGTCGCGGAATACCTCGAACCGGGGCGATCCGCGTACCCTGCGCGGGTGCCTTCCCGCCAGCGCCCCGTGGGGACCGTGACGCGGGGGACGACCAACCCCAACCGGCTGCGCCGCTGCGACCGGTGGATCGCCGGTCCGCAGGCCTGGCGGCTGCGGCGCAGCGTGCAGCCGCCCGTGGTCGTCGACCTGGGCTACGGCGCCTCGCCCATCACCGCGGTCGAGCTGCACGACCGGCTGCGCGCGGTCCGCGAGGACGTGCAGGTCGTCGGCATCGAGATCGAGCCGGCGCGGGTGGCCGCTGCTCGGCCCCTCGAGCGCGACGGGCTGAGCTTCCGCCTCGGCGGCTTCGAGGTGCCGCTGGACGGCGGGGTACGGCCCACGGTGGTGCGCGCCTTCAACGTGCTGCGCCAGTACGCCGAGGACGAGGTCGCCGGGGCGTGGTCGCTCGTGCAGGAGCGGCTCGCGCCGGACGGGCTGCTCGTCGACGGCACCTGCGACGAGATCGGGCGTCGCGCCGCCTGGGTCGCCGTCGACGCCTCGGGCCCGGTGAGCCTCACCGTCTCGCTGCGGATGGGAGGCCTCGAGCGTCCCTCCGCCGTGGCCGAGCGGCTGCCGAAGGCGCTCATCCACCGCAACGTGCCGGGCGAGCCGGTGCACGCCTTCCTCACCGACCTCGACCGAGCCTGGGCCCGCAGCGCACCCCGATCCTCCTGGGGAGCACGGCAGCGCTTCCTCAGCACCGTCGCCGAGGTGCGCGAGCGCTGGCCGCTGCTCGACGGCCCCTCCCGCTGGCGGCTCGGCGAGCTCACCGTCGACTGGGCCGCGGTGGCGCCGACGGCCTGACCCGCCGGCCGGGACCACACCCTGGGCGCGCGTATGCCGCCGGGCGGGCCCGGCGGCATACGTCCTCGTGCGCGTCGGCGACGTCGCCCTCAGCGGGCGTAGTCGTCCTGGAGGCGCTCGATGTCGGCCTCGTCGAAGTGGCCGAAGCCCACCTCGAGCAGGCGGCCGGGCCGGTCGCCCGAGTTGCCCATGCGGTGGACGGCGTTGCGCGGCACCCAGACCGTCTCGCCCGGCTGCGCCGACCACGTGCGGTCGTCGACGGTCACGTCGATCGGCACGTCGAGCACCTGCCACATCTCACCGCGGTGGTCGTGGCGCTGCAGGGACAGGCGGTGGCCCGGCTGGACGGTGATGATCTTGACCGTGACCTGCTCGTTGGACACGAACTGCTGGAACTGCCCCCAGGGCCGCTCGGCGACGAAGATGTCCTCGGCGGGGTTGCGGTCGCCGAGGTCGTAGTCCTCGGGCGTGTGCGCCGGCGCCAGGTCGTGGTCGTGCTCGTGCAGCTCCGCTTCGAGCGCCGAGACGGCGGCGCCGTTCCTGTGCAGCTGGGTCATGGTTTCCCCTCGTCGATGAGCCCCTAGTGTGCCCTAGCGGGGCCGCCCCGGGCGCCAGACCCGCGAGCGCGCGTCACCAGCCGTTGTCGGAGCGCTTTCCGATCCCGCGCACCTGGCGCAGCGCCGGCCGCACGTCCGCGAGGTAGACCGCCGAGCCGACGAAGGCCAGCAGCCCGAAGATCGTGAGCGGGTTGAAGACCGACACGAAGCCGACCGCGAGAGCGACACCCAGCAGCACGAGCCAGAACGTGCGCGTGCGCTTGCTGGCCGCGACGTAGGCGGCCTCGGGGTGGCGCAGGGCGTCGACGAACGAGAACACCTCGCACCCCAGCGCCACGACGCCGAGCCCGACGAGGACGATGCTCTGGAACCCCGAGTACAGCTGCATGCCAGAAGCGTAACCCGCCCGACCGACGGCGCCGGGTTGTCCGGGACCACAGCTCGCGCTGGGCCCGACGCCGTTCAGGCATCAACGACGAGGGTGACCGGGCCGTCGTTCACGAGGGAGACCTCCATCATGGCGCCGAACCGGCCCTGCTCCACCTCCAGGCCGCGCGCCCGGAGGGCGGCGACGAGCTGTTGGACCACGGGCTCGGCCACCGGACCGGGCGCCGCGGCGCTCCACGAGGGGCGGCGCCCCTTGCGGGTGTCGGCGTAGAGCGTGAACTGGCTGACCACGAGGACGGGCGCACCGGCGTCGAGCAGGCTCTGCTCGTCGCGCAGGATCCGCAGCTCGGCGATCTTGCGCGCCATGCGCTCGACCTGCTCGGGTCCGTCGCCGTGCGTGACGCCGACGAGCGCGAGGAGCCCCTGCCGGTCGATGGCCCCGACGACCTCACCGTCGACCTCGACCTGCGCCCGGGTGACGCGCTGCAGCACCGCCCTCACGGGACTCGCCCCGGTGCCGAGCGGTCAGACACCGACGGCGACGACGGCGCCGACGGGCTGGCCGTGGCCGAGCACCGGCTGGCGCTCCAGCGTCTCGAGCACCTCGTCGCCGCCCACGCCGATGCGCCGCATCACGGCCGCGAGCAGGACGCTGCGGGCGCGGGACGTGCCGTCGGCCACCTTCAGGGCGATCCCCCGGCCGTCTCGCAGGCCCACGGCGTAGACCGCCTCGGCACCGTCCTTGGCGATGAGCCCGTCGACGCCCCGGATCAGGGCCGTGACGTCACGGTGGGTGCCGCCGAGGTACTCGGGGAAGTCTCGGATGGCCCTCGCGACCTTGGCCTCGGGACCGTCCGTCGCGGAGGCGAGCCGACCGAAGGAGTGCGCCAGCCCGTGCAGTGGCACGGCGTGGATGGGGGCGCCGCAGCCGTCGACGGCGACGGCGCTCGGCTCCGTGCCGGTCAGCTCGCGAACCGTGTCGAGCACCGCCTGCTGCAGCGGGTGCTCGGGGTCACGGTAGGTCGCGAGGTCCCACCCGTTGACGACGCACGTGGCCAGCATCGAGGCGTGCTTGCCCGAGCAGTTCTGCACGATCGACTGCTTGGGCCGGCCGCCTGCGATCCAGGCGATGCGTGCGGCGTCGTCATAGGGGTAGTCGGGCGTGTTCTGCAGCGCCGTCTCGGTCAGCCCAGCGCCGGCGAGGATCTCGCGGGCCGCCTCGACGTGGAAGTCCTCGCCCGAGTGGCTGGCGCACGCCAGGGCGAGCAGCCGGCCGTCCGTGGCCAGGCCGCTGCGCACCATGGCGAGCCCCTGCAGCGGCTTGCTCGAGCTGCGAGGGAAGACCGGGCCGCTGGAGTCGCCGATCTCGAGCTCGACCGAGCCGTCGGGAGCCGTGACGACGGCGGTGCCGTGGTGGACCGACTCGACGAACCCGCCGCGCACCACGTGGGCGACGACCGGGGCGTCGGCGAGCGCCGCGCTGACGGGCGTGGAGGCGCGGCTGGTCATCGGGCTCGAGCCGAGGCCGGGAGCGAGGGCGGACGTGGACGGGGCGAGGTGATCCGACACGTCCCGCAGTATGCCGGAGGGACGCGACAGGGCCGCCACCCCGTGGGTGGCGGCCCTGTCGTTGCCGGTCGTGACCCGGCCGACCGTCTGCCGGCCGGCCGGCGGCCTCAGCTGGAGCTCGAGGCCGAGGCCGAGTCGGCGGACTTCGTCGCCGGCGTGGGCTTCTTGGCGGCGCTCTTCGTGCTCTTCGTCGTGCGCTTGGCCGTGCTCTTCGTGGCGGTCTTGGCCGCGCTCTTGGCCGCACCGCTCGTGGCGGCGGCCGTCTTGCGCGTCGCCCGCTTGGCGGCCTTCCTGGCCGGAGCCGTCTTGCGGGCGGCCGTGGCCTGCGGGTCGTCGGTCGTGGCGGAGCTGCGGGCGGCGACCTTGCGGGTCGTCGTGCCCTCGACCGCGTTGGCCTTGCGGGTGGCAGCGGCCTTCTCCGCGGCGGTACGGCGGATCGCCTGCTCGTGCGCAGCCGTACGCGTGGGCTCGACCGGCTCCGCAGCGGACTCGACGGCCCCGACCGAGGACCCGACCTGCGAGCCCAGCTTCGCGGCGTCGTCGGCGACGACGTCACGGACCGTCTTGGCGACCTTGCCGCCCTCGGCGACGGTCGTCGATGCCATCCGGCGGCCACGGGCCACGGTGGCGGTGCCGCGCTCGGCGAGGTCGTAGGCAGTGCGCTCGCCCTGGGCACGCAGGTCGGTGACGATCTTCTCGCCCCGGGCGGCCGCGGCGTCGTACTGGTCCTTGGCGTTGCTCGCCAGCACGAGGCCGTCGTTGAGGACGCGGGCCGGGAGCTCCTGGGCCTGCGAGACGAAGCGCTCGGCATACGTCGTCGCGAGCTTCTGCAGCTCGGCGGTGCGGCTCTGGAGGTCGACGATGCGCTTCTGCAGGTCCTTCTGCAGCTCCTTGGCCTCCTTCTGGGCGCCCTTGCGCAGGTCGACGCCCTTGGCCTGCTTGCGCGCCACCTCGAGCTGCTCACCCGCGGTGCGGACGGTGTCGATCGCGATGTTGGCGGCGCCGACGACGGCGTAGAACGGCGTCGGGTCGACCTGGACCTCCGGCATGCGGCCGTCGATCTGGCCCAGCTGGCCGCGCACGTCGGCGACGGCGGCCTCCGCCTGCTTCTGGGCGTCCTTGACCGCCTGGGTGATCTTCTTGTTGAGAGCCATCTCAGTTCTCCTTCTCGTTGAGCTCGGGGGTCGCGGGCGCAGTGCTGCTCCGCGGGGGGCGACGGCGCTGCGCTGGTGGTGGCGCAGCGGGCGTCGGGTGGTCCGTGTTCGGGTCTTCGATCGGGTCTGCGTCCGCATCGTCGGCCGGGTCTGTGGAGAGAGACGGCGCGGGCGCTGTGGCGCCCTCCCCGACGAACGAGACGTAGATGTCGACGAGCACCGCGCGCTGCCGGTCGGTCAGGACCGGGTCGGCCGCGATGGCGGAGAGGACGCTGGGCACGGCGGCAGGGTCGGTGTCGGCGACCCGCTCGTCGAGGATGCCGGCCCGGACGTAGAGCGACTCGGCGGAGACCTGCAGCCCCTTGGCGATCTGCTGCAGGATCTCGGCGCTCGGGCGCTTGAGCCCTCGCTCGATCTGCGACAGGTAGGGGTTGGAGACTCCCGCCATCTCGGCCAGCTGGCGCAGCGACAGCTGGGCGTTCTCGCGCTGTTCGCGCAGGTACGCCCCGAGGTCGGGTAGCGGCAGCTTGCTCACCCCTCCATTGTGCTAACTGCAGCAAGCAAAATGCAAACTCTGGGAAGCGTGAGCCGTCCCACACGTCGCCACCCGCTACGGGGCGTGCGCAGTCGACGTCCGAAACCGCCCAGCCGACGCGGTCTCAGCGGGTGCGGCGGTCCTTGATCGCGAGCGCCTCGCGCGCCTCGGTCGTCGTCATCGGCGAACGCTGCAGGAGCGTCGCGAGCTCGGCGGCACGGGCCACGAGCTCACGGTTGTGCGCCACCGGGCGGCCCTTGGCATACATCAGGTTGTCCTCCATGCCGACCCGCAGGTGGCCGCCGGCGGACAGGGCTGCGGCGGCGATGGGCAGGTGCGCGCGGCCGATCCCGGTCGCGGACCAGCTCGTCACCTCGGGCGGGAGCATCGCGACGCCCGCGAGGAGGGCTTGTGGCGTGCCGGGCATCGCTCCGGGAACGCCCGTCACGAAGTCGACGTGGACCTTGCCGCCGTAGGGCAGCCCGCACTCGTCGAGCAGGCGGCGCAGGGCGTGGACGTGACCCAGCTCGAAGATCTCGAACTCGGGTACCACCTCCCGCTCCTGCGCCTGGCGGTAGAGCTCGACCATGAAGCCCCACGGGTTGAGGAAGACCCCGTCACCGAAGTTCGTCGTGCCGCAGGTCAGGGAGCATGAGTCCGGGTCGGCCTCGAGGACCGTCAGCCGCTTGTCGAGGGGGTCTGTGACGGCCCCACCGGTCGAGAGCTGGACGACGAGGTCGGTGGCCTCGCGCACACCGTCGACGGCCTCCTTGAGGAGCACCGGGTCGAGCGTGGGCTCGTGCTGCCGGTCGCGCACGTGGATGTGGATCAGCGCGGCCCCCGCCTGCTCGCACGCCACGGCCGTCTCGACGAGCTCCTCGGGCGTCGTCGGCAGGGCCGGCACGTCGGCCTTGGCGCTCTCGGCGCCGGTGGGCGCGACGGTGATCAGGGTGCTCGCGACGCTGCGTGCAGGGCTCATGGCGTCATCCTGCCAGCGGCAGTGCGCGCGCGGGCCCGCGCCGGGACGGCGTCGCGAGAGCGCCTCAGCGCGCGTCAGGGCGCGACGATGACCGTCTGGGCCGCCGAGAGGTCCTCGACCATCAGCTCGAGCTCGGGATCGGTGTTGCGCTTGACCAGCGCGAGCGCGATGGGCCCGTCGACGTGGTGGCGCCCGACGGAGGTGAGGTGCCCGACGACACGGTCGCCGGCCCGGACCGCGCTGCCCTCTGCCGGAAGCACGTGGCCGGAGCCGTCGAGGTGCAGGAAGACGAGCCGGCGCGGCGGACGGCCGAGGTTGTGGACCCGGGCAACCGTCTCCTGGCCGCGGTAGCAGCCCTTGTGCAGGTGCACGGCCGTGCGCAGCCAGTCGACCTCGTGCACGATCGTGCGGTGGTCGGTCTCCTGCCCCAGGCGCGGACGCCAGGCGGCGATGCGCAGGGCCTCAGCGGCCCACAGGCCGGCCAGCGGCCGGTCGCCCACTGCCGCAACGAGATCCGCCCGGGGCACGATGACCTCCCGCCAGGCGCGCTCGGTCCCGGGGTGGTCGTCGACGGGGCCGTATGCCGTCGTGTCGCCGACGAGCTCGGGCCACGGGTCGCGCCACGCGAGGGGCTCACCCTCGGCGGACTCCTGCGCGTGCGGCTCGCCGAGCACCGCCCACTGGTCGGTGACCAGGGCGACCTCGACGCGCAGCATGAAGCGCATCCTGTCGAGCCACTCCGCGAGCGCCGCGCCGGCGCCCGGCTCGGTCGTGATCCACGTGGTCTCGCCGTCGTCGACGAGGTGCAGGGAGTGCTCGACGTGGCCCTTGGGGGTGAGGACCAGCGCCTCACGGGACTGGCGGGGCGCCAGCCCCAGCAGGTGCTGGGTGGTGAGCGAGTGGAGCCAGCTGAGCCGGTCCGGGCCCGTCACCGTGACGACGTCGCGGTTCGAGAGGTCGACGACGGCCAGCCCCTCCTCGAGGAGGCGCTGCTCGCGCATCGGGTCGCCGTAGTGGATGGCGACAGAGCCCTCCAGCCCTTCACCGGCCACCGCACCCGGCCGGGACAGCAGGGGGCTCGGGGCCGTCGTGGGACGGGTGGGCAGATCGACGTCGCTCATGTCCGGTGGAACGCCCACGGCATACGCCTCATTCCGTCGTCACTCGACGCGCTTCAGGGTGGCGGACACGTGGCTCTGCAGCTCCTGGCCGACGGCGGCCATGTCCATGACCCACATCAGCTGGGACTCGACGAGGCCGTACATCCGCGTCGCCGCGTTGTACTCCTTGGCCCCGGGGGCCCGCAGCACACCGTCGGTCTTGAGCTGGATCTTCGCCGGCTCGATCCGGCCGTAGTAGAGCTCGAGGATGCCGGTCGGGTGCGCGAGCAGCAGCTCGACCTCGCCGTTCTCGAGAGGGCGCCAGAAGCCGGACTCGACCGCGGCCGGGCGGACCTTGGCGCCGTTCTCCGAGTCGAGGATCCAGGCGCGGCTCTCCCACTTGAGGAAGCCGCGTCCGTCGTGGGTGACCTCGACCTCCTGGCCGAAGTGCGCGGACTCGATCGTGGGGTAGCCCACGACCCCGGCGCCCTCCCAGCGTCCGATGAGCCACGCGAGGGGACGCAGCGGCTCCGGGATGTCCTGGTCGAGGTTGAACATGCGCCCGATCGTAGCCTGAGGCCATGGACACCCCGGCTCGCTCCCTCGTCGTCAAGGTCACCGCCGGGACGGAGGCGCCCGAGCGCCTCTCGCAGGCCTTCACGGTCGCCGCCACCGCCGTCGCGAGCGGCGTCGACGTGTCGCTCTGGCTCACGGGAGAGTCGACGTGGATGGCGGTGCCCGGCCGGGCGGAGCAGTTCGAGCTGCCGTATGCCGCCCCGCTCGTCGAGCTGCGGGACGCGGTCCTGCTCGGTGGCCGGCTCACGGTCTGCACGCAGTGCGCTGCCCGTCGCGACCTGACGCAGGAGCAGCTGGTCGACGGGGCCGTCGTCAAGGGCGCCGCCGTCTTCGTCGAGGAGGTCCTGGCGCCGGGAGCGCAGGCACTCGTCTACTGAGCCCACCCACCCGGGTTGGCCTCTCGACGGGTCGGGGGCGGCCACACGTGGCCACTCGACGTTGCGGGGGCGGCCACACGTGGCCACTCGACGTTGCGGGGGCGGCCACACGTGGCCACTCGACGGGTCGGGGGCGGCCACACGTGGCCTCTCGACGGTGGAGCGGGGGGGTCAGGTGAGGAGGGAGAAGAGGCACACGACGGCGCCGACCGCGAGGACCGATCCCGTGGCGGCCGCCACCTGGCCGCGAGCGGTCAGCATGGCCGGCTCGAGCGAGAAGATGCGCCGGAACGCCCACGAGCCGGCCCCGGCCGCGGCGCCGATGCCCAGCGCCTGGAGGGTCCCCACCTGACCCGTGCGGGAAGCAGCGAGGACGGCCACCAGCATCCCCGCACCCAGGGCGATGACGCCGAGCCACCGGGCGAGCGCCCGTGCCCCGGCGAACAGGTCGCCGGCCACCCCGGCGGCCACCGCCGCCATGGCGACCACCGCCACGGCCCGGCCATGTGCGTCGTCGACCGCGACGACGGCCGTCGCCCCCGAGGCCATGACGACCAGGCCGCCGAAGGAGGAGAGCAGGGTGAGCACGAGCCCCTCACGGCCGGCACGGCGCCCCAGCTGCGTGAGGAAGGACAGCACGATGCCGAACGCCACCGCGGCCGGCACCCACTGAAGGTCCCGACGCACCGCGCTCAGCACGATGGCCACCGCCGACACGGCCAGCACCGCCGACGTCGCGGCCGGCGTGCGCGACCCGGTCAGCAGGGGCCACCCCGCGGCCAGGGCGAGAGCGAGCACGAGCGTGACACCGAGCGCGGCGGCATACCCGCTGGACATGGCGACGAGCAGGGCTCCGGCGGCGGCGACCGTCGTGACGAGGGTGACCCAGCCGATGCCGTCGGCCGCCGTGGGCGACAGCGAGCCGGGCTGAGCGGCCGGGGCGAGGCTCCCCTGCCCGTCCAGGACGGCGCCGCCGGTGTCGCGGTCCGAGCCCTGGCCGGTGCTCGGCTCGCGGCGGGCCGCATCATCGTCAGGCACGGGCGCCATTGTGCATCACCCGCCGGCGAACGGCGGAAGCACCTCGACGGTGGCCCCGGCGGCGACCGGCTCCTCGCGACCGACCTTGCGCCCGTCCAGCAGGAAGCTGGCGACGCGCGTGACGCGCTCGAGACCGGGGTGCGCCGAGGCGGCGGCGTCGACCACGTCTCCCACGGTGGCACCCTGCTGGGAGTCGCTGTCGGTGCCCGCGGCAGCCCTTGCCGCCGCCCAGTAGCGGACGGTGACGCTCGCGACCGGAGCCGCGTCCGCCGTCTGCGCCGCTGCCACGGTGCCGGGCTCCGGTGCGTTCGAGGCCATGTCGCTCCGTCTCATCGTTTGGTGTCGTCAGGTCGGCCGGTGTCCAGTCTCGCCTATCCTGCACGAGATGGCCCGACTGCTGCTGCTCACCAACGCGCTCGCCCCGAGCGCCGAGGTACTGCCTGCGCTCGGGCTGCTGAGCCACACGGTCCGCATCCTCCCCGCCGAGGCGACCGCCCTCGTCGAGGCGCCCGACTGCGACGTCGTCGTCGTCGACGCCCGCCGGGAGCTGGCCAGCGCCCGCTCCCTGTGCCGGGTGCTGCGTACCACCGGCATCGGGACGCCCCTGCTGGCGGTGCTCACGGAGGGCGGCCTCGCCGGGCTCACCGCCGAGTGGGGCCTGGACGACGTCCTGCTCGACTCGGCCGGCCCTGCCGAGGTGGACGCGCGCCTGCGCCTGGCGATGACCAGGGGACAGAGCGACGAGCCCGACCTCGACATGCCGATCACCTCGGGCGAGCTCGTCATCGACGAGGCCAGCTACTCGGCGAAGTTCCGGGGGCAGCCGCTCGACCTGACCTACAAGGAGTTCGAGCTCATCAAGTACCTCGCGCAGCACCCCGGCCGCGTCTTCACGCGGGCGCAGCTGCTGCAGGAGGTCTGGGGCTACGACTACTACGGGGGCACCCGCACCGTCGACGTGCACGTGCGGCGGCTGCGCGCCAAGCTCGGACCGGACCACGAGGCCCTCATCGGCACGGTCCGCAACGTCGGCTACCGCCTCGTGCCCGACCGCGCCGAGGCGCCGGCCAGCCAGCCCGCCGACGTGTAACGGGGCACCTGCCCTGTGGTGGGCCCGGCCGAGACACCGGCGGCACACGGGCGAGTCACGCGCGAGGACCGCAGGACACACGGACGCGGCCCGCCCCCGGGTCGGGGACGGGCCGCGTCGGACGTTCGCGGTTCAGGCCGGACGGGTCACGGAACCGCGGTGATGCGCGTGGCCGGGGCCGGGGCGTAGTTGGCGTTCTCCGGCTTGGACAGGTAGTTGGCGAAGGCGTCGATGTCGAGCCCACCGAAGTACTTGGCCGTGCCGTCCTTGAAGGCGGGGAAGTTGTCGCCGCCGTCGGACAGGAAGTTGTTCGTCACGATGCGGTACGTCGCGGCCTTGTCGACCGGCGTGCCGTTGATCGCGACGGTGCCTTCGACGACCTTCTGCGTGGCCGTGCTCCACGTGTAGGTGAAGCCCTTGTTGACCTGCAGCATCTTGGCGGCCGTACCGGCGTTGGAGCCCGTCCGCTGCTGGTTGAGGACGTCGTAGATCTGCTGGCCCGTGAGGTTCATCGACACGAGGTAGTTGTTGAACGGCTGGACGTTGAAGGCCTCTTCGTAGGTGACCGCACCGGGTGCCTCGCCGTACTTCGAGTTGGCGTAGTTGAGGTCGGTCCGGATGCCTCCGGGGTTCATGAAGGCGACCACCGGGGTCTGGCCGCCCGTGACGACCGAGGTGTCGGCGAGCTGGGCGTCGGCGATGAGGTCACCGAGCGGGGACTCACCCGCGGAGTTCTGCGCGCGCACGATGTCGGTCGAGATGGTGCCGATGATCTTGCTCGCGATGGCCTTGACGAGGTCCTTGTACTTGGCGATGAGCGCCGTCTGGGCCGGGTCCGCGGTGACGGAGCGCGTCACGATGTTGTTGACCGAGTCGGCCTCGGTCGGACGGACGATGTCCGAGGTGCGACGGTCGTAGGTGATCTCGGTGTCGTTGTAGAGCCGCCCGAAGGACGACGCCGACGTGACCAGGCGCGGGACGCCGTTGGCGTCCGGGATGGCACACACGTACGGCTGGTGCGTGTGGCCCGAGATGACCATGTCGATCGCCGGGTCGAGGTTCTTGACGATCGGGATGATCGGCGAGTCCGCCGACAGCGAGCCACCGCCCTTGCACGTGTAGTCGTAGGGCGTGTTGGCCGGCGGGGTGCCGCCCTGGTGCACGAGGACGACGATGGCGTTGACGCCCTGGGCCTTGAGGACGGGCACGAGCGCGTTGGCGGTCTGGACCTCGTCCTTGAACTCGAGGCCCGCGACGCCGGATGCCGTGACGATGGACGGCGTCTCCTTCAGCGTCATGCCGATGAAGCCGATCTTGGCGCCGTTGAAGTTCTTGACCCAGTAGGGCGGCAGGATCGTCTTGCCCGTGGCCTTCTCGACCACGTTGGCCGCGAGGTACTGGAACTTCGCACCGGTGAAGGTGCCGTCGGGGCAGGAGTTCTGGTTGGCGGCGCCGGCGCCGTCGTCGATGCAGCCGCCGCTCTGGAGGCGCTGCAGCTCCTTGTAGCCCTCGTCGAACTCGTGGTTGCCGACGGACGTCGCCTCGAGGCCGAGGCTGTTGAGGGCCTCGACGGTCGGCTCGTCGTGGAAGGCCGCGGACAGCAGCGGGGAGGCCCCGACCATGTCACCGGCGGCCACCGTCACGGTGTTGGGGTGGCCGACGCGCGCCTGCTTGAGGTGGGTCGCGAGGTACTCGACGCCGCCTGCGTCGACGTTGCCCTTGCTCGTGAGGATCCGGCCGCTCGAGCCCGACGGCGCCTCGAGGTTGCCGTGGAAGTCGTTGAACGACAGGATCTGGATCTTCAGCTGCGTCTTGCCCGGGGCCGTGCTCGTGTCAGGGCCCGTGGCGGAGCCCGCGGCGGGAGCCGCCAGGGCTGGTGCCGCGAGCGCCGCGGCGCAGATCCCTGCGACGGCGACGCCGGTGATGCGGCGGGTGGTTCGGGACATGGTCTTCCCCTTGTCAGCGGTGTGGGTCGCGTGCCCGAGGGCACCCCGGGAGGGTAATGCCCGGAGTGTTCCTTTTGGGCCTTGCTGCCTAACGGTGTCGTGAACTGCGAGCACACGGCGAGCGACGGTCAGGACCGCCCTCGGTGGAGCTGCCTGTGCGGGGCCCCCGTGCCCCGAAAGGGACGATAGCGGGCAGGCCGGACAGCCGACAGGTCCACGGAGCCCTGTGGTGGAATCGCCGTATGCCGCGCCCGACGGTCGCCCTGCGCGACGCGACGAACCCGCTCACTGCCGACGAGGCAGCCGCCGTGCTGGCGCTGGCTGCTGACGCAGCCGCCGTCGACGGCTCGCCGCCGCTGTCGGAGCAGTTCCGGCTGTCGGTGCAGGCGCGTGACCACTCGGGCGTGCAGCACGTGCTCGCCGCGAGCGAGGACGGCGCCCTCGTGGGCTATGCCCAGAGCCGCGACTCCGCCGACGGAGCACCGTCCGCGGAGCTCGTCGTGGCGCCGGGGGCCCGGCGCACCGGGGTGGGCACGGCACTGCTCGGACGGCTGGCGGACGGCATACGCCTGTGGAGCCACGCCAGCGGCGACGCCGCACACGCCGCCTCCGCGTTCGCCGCCGCGAACGGGCTCGTCCCCGTGCGCGCCCTCCACGTGATGGGGCGTTCCCTGCGCTCGGGGCCGCTCTGGCCGCCTGCCTCCCTGGACGACCGGTATGCCGTCCGCTCCTTCGAGCCCGGACGCGACGAGGAGGCGTGGCTGCGGCTCAACGCAGCCGCCTTCGCGCACCACCCGGAGCAGGGCTCCTGGACCCGGGCGGACCTCGACCTGCGCATGGCGGAGCCGTGGTGGGACCCGGCGGGGCTGATCCTCGTCGTCGAGGCCGACCACCCCGACGTCCTGGCCGCCTCGCACTGGACCAAGGTCGACCCGCCGGGCGGCGAGGTGGGCGAGGTCTACGTCGTCGCCGTCTCCCCCGACCGCCAGGGTCAGGGCCTCGGCCGCGCGGTGACGGTCCTGGGCCTGGACCACCTGCGCTCTCTCGGGCTGGACCGCGTCGTGCTCTACGTCGACGAGGACAACGTCGCGGCCGTGCGCACCTACACGGCGCTGGGCTTCGAGGACGTGGAGGTCCACCGCCAGTTCGCACGACCCGATGGGCCCGACGCCGGCTCGGGCGCCGCCTCGTCGCCCTCCGGCTGAGACGACAGCCCGCGGACGTCACTCATCGGTGCCACGATGGCTGCATGAGCACCGGCAGCCTCACCCCCACCGATCTCGACGAGCGCGCGGCCTCGCCCGCGGGGACGCGTGACGCCGTCGGCGAGGAGGCGGCCACCGAGGCCGCCGAGGTCAGCTCCTTCACGAGCACCGTCGCGAGCCGACGCGTCCCCCCGCGCGCTCCCAACGGTCGCTTCGTCGGGACCGGCGCCCGGGCGGCCGAGGAGCAGGACCTGCCCGCCGACCGCTACCTCGAGCGCGAGATGTCGTGGCTGCAGTTCAACGAACGCGTCCTGCAGCTCGCGATGGACCCGGCCGTGCCGCTCCTCGAGCGCACCCGCTTCCTCGCGATCTTCGCCAACAACCTCGACGAGTACTTCATGGTGCGCGTGGCGGGCCTCAAGCGCCGCATCGCCACCGGCCTGGCCGTGCGAACGGCAGCAGGGCTCGAGCCCCGCGAGCTGATCGAGCGCATCGCACGGGTCGCCCACGAGCTCATGCAGCAGCACGCCTCGGTCTTCCAGCACGAGGTCCGCCCGGCCCTGGACGACGAGGGCATCACCATCGTGCGCTGGGACGACCTCGACGAGGACGACCGCGAGCCACTGCACTACTTCTTCGCCGACCGGGTCTTCCCGGTCCTCACGCCGCTGGCCGTCGACCCCGCCCACCCGTTCCCCTACATCTCGGGGCTCTCGCTCAACCTCGCCGTGCTGCTGCAGAACCCGAAGACGGGCAGCGAGCACTTCGCGCGGGTCAAGGTGCCGCCGAGCCTGCCGCGCTTCATCCTCGTCGAGGAGGACATCGACGCCGAGGTCGAGCGCAAGCGGTTCGTGCCGCTCGAGGACGTCATCGCCAGCCACCTCGACC
This sequence comes from Terrabacter lapilli, assembly GCF_039531305.1. NCBI lineage: Bacteria > Bacillati > Actinomycetota > Actinomycetes > Micrococcales > Intrasporangiaceae > Terrabacter > Terrabacter lapilli. The sequence goes on along the minus strand of NZ_BAAAPU010000007.1, from coordinate 1,081,617 downwards.
AGCTCTTCCCCGGCATGCTGGTGCAGGAGCACTTCAGCTTCCGCGTCACCCGCAACGAGGACCTCGAGGTCGAGGAGGACGACGCCGAGAACCTGCTGACGGCCCTGGAGAAGGAGCTGACCCGGCGTCGGTTCGGCCCGCCGATCCGCCTCGAGGTCGAGGACGACATCGATCCCAAGGTCCTCGACATGCTCGCGCGCGAGCTGCAGATCAGCGACCGCGAGATCTACATGCTGCCCACGCCGCTCGACCTGCGCGGGCTCTTCACCATCGCCGACGTCGACCGCTCCGACCTCGAGTTCCCGAAGTTCTTCCCGCGCACCCACCCGGACTTCGCGCCGACCGAGAGCGCCAAGGCCATCGACCTGCTCGCCGCGGTGCGGCAGAAGGACGTGCTCGTCCAGCACCCCTACAACTCCTTCTCGACGTCGGTACAGGCCTTCATCGAGCAGGCCGCGAACGACCCGAAGGTCCTCGCGATCAAGCAGACGCTCTACCGCACCTCCGGCGACTCGCCCATCATCGACGCGCTCATCGACGCGGCCGAGGCCGGCAAGCAGGTCCTCGCCGTCGTGGAGATCAAGGCGCGCTTCGACGAGGTCAACAACATCTCGTGGGCACGCAAGCTCGAGGAGGCCGGCGTCCACGTCGTCTACGGCGTGGTGGGCCTCAAGACCCACGCCAAGCTCTGCCTCGTCGTGCGCCAGGAGCCCGAGGGCCTGGTGCGCTACTGCCACATCGGCACCGGCAACTACAACCCCAAGACGGCCCGTGTCTACGAGGACTTCGGGCTCTTCACCACCGACCCGCAGGTGGGCGAGGACCTCTCGCGGCTGTTCAACCTCCTGTCGGGGTTCGCGCCGCGGAGCAAGTTCAAGCGCCTGCTCGTCGCGCCCCGCACGGTGCGTTCCGGGCTCATCGACCTGATCGACGACGAGGTCGAGCTGCACGAGTCGCGGCACGAGGGCGCCGCACCGGGGCGCATCGTCATCAAGGCCAACGCCATGGTCGACGAGGCGCTCATCGACGCCCTCTACCGGGCGAGCATCGCAGGCGTGCGCGTCGACATCTGGGTCCGCGGCATCTGTGCGCTGCGGCCCGGTGTCGAGGGGCTCTCCGAGAACATCCGGGTCCGCTCCGTCCTCGGCCGGTTCCTCGAGCACTCCCGTCTCTTCTGGTTCGACCACGGCGGCGACCCCCAGGTCTACATCGGCAGCGCCGACATGATGCACCGCAACCTCGACCGCCGCGTCGAGGCCCTCGTGCGCATCGCCGCACCCGACCACATCACGGAGCTGTCCGACCTCCTCGCGCTCGCCTTCGCCGAGACGACGTCGCGCTGGGACCTCGGCTCGGACGGCCGGTGGGTGCGCCACCACCTGTCCGAGACCGGCGAGCCGCTCGATGACCTGCAGGAGGTGCTGATCGAGCGCCACGACAAGCGCCGCCGCAAGGCGCGCCGGCGCTGAACGGCACACCGCACGGCGACGGCACACGCACGCGACGGCATACGACCGAAGGGGCCACGCTGTGACCACGAGCGCGCCACCCGAGCCGGGATCGGGCAGACTGGCGCGCGTGGCCTCCGTGATCCCCGCCGCCGGCACGCTGCCCTGGCGCCGCCGTGAAGGGGTCCTCGAGGTCGCCCTCGTGCACCGGCCCAAGTACGACGACTGGTCCTGGGCCAAGGGCAAGCTCGACCCGGGCGAGCAGGCCTGCGTGGCCGCAGCCCGCGAGACCCTGGAGGAGACCGGGCTCGTCGTGCGGCTCGGCGTGCCCCTACCCTCGGCCGAGTACCCCGTGCTCGACTCGACGGGCGGGCCGGCCACCAAGCAGGTCCACTACTGGGCCGCCCAGGTCACCGGGGGCGAGGGCCGGCTGGAGCACGAGATCGACGAGGTCGCCTGGGTCGACGTGCGCACGGCGCACGACCGCCTCGACTACGCCCGCGACCGCGAGCAGCTGCTCGCGCTCATCCGCGCCGACCGCGCGTGCGAGCTCACCTCCTGGCCCCTCCTCCTGGTCCGCCACGCCAAGGCCGTACCGCGCAGCGCGTGGGACCGCGACGACCGCAAGCGCCCCCTCGACGCCGTGGGCCGCGCCCAGGCGGCCGCGGTCGCCCACGTCCTCGACGCCTACGGCGTGACGCGAGTCGTCTCGTCGTCGTCGGCTCGCTGCGTCTCCACCGTCCAGCCGTATGCCGCCGCGCGGGGTCTGCGCCTGCGCACCCGGGACTCCCTGTCCGAGGAGGGCTTCGCCGAGAGCGGGGACGGTGCCGCGCGCCAGGTCCGGCGGCTCCTCGATCGCGCCGAGCCCGCGGCGCTGTGCAGTCACGGCCCGGTCCTGCCGACGCTCCTGGCTCTGCTGCACCCGCGAGTGGACTCCTCCCCCGAACGAGGAGAGCAGGTCGGCGAGCGGCTGCGCACTGCGGCCAGCGAGTCGATGCGCAAGGGCGAGGTGCTCGTGTGCCACGTCGTCGGACGCGGCGAGAGCGCCCGCGTGGTCGAGGTCGAACGCGTCGACACCTGACCTCGTCGCAGCCCGCTCCTAACCCTTCATCGTGTGCCCGCCGGCCGCGACTCGCATCCTGAGCCGGGGCGCGGAACCAAGACGTCGTCCCCCGTTCACCCGGTGTTCACCCAACGTGGGCGGCTGGTCATCCGGCCCACCTATCTTCGCGGTGGATGAACGTCCAGCACCGTCGCCCGGAGTGACCGGGAGACCACCAGGAACACCCCATCGAGAGGGATCACACTCGTGTCTGTTTCGCGTATCAGCGCTCTCGGCGCCATCGCCCTGTCCGGCGCTCTTGCGCTCTCGGCCTGCGCGTCGGAGAACAACGGCTCCGCTCCCGCAGCCGGCTCCACGGGAGCCGCGGCGGGTTCCACCGCGGCCGGCGACTGCTTCTCCGGCGACCTCAAGGCGGAGGGATCCTCGGCCCAGAAGAACGCCATCGACGAGGCCATCAAGGCCTACCAGAACGCCTGCAGCGACGCCAACATCGACTACCAGCCCACCGGCTCGGGCGCGGGCATCAAGCAGTTCATCGCCAAGCAGGTGGACTTCGCCGGCTCCGACTCGGCCCTGAAGACCACGCCCAAGGACGGCAAGGTCGAGGCCGACGACGCCAAGGCCGCCTGCGGTTCCGAGGCCTGGAACATCCCGATGGTGACCGGCCCCATCGCCATCGCCTACAACGTCAAGGGCGTCGACAAGCTCGTGCTCAACGCCGAGGTCGCGGCCAAGATCTTCGACGGCAAGATCACCACCTGGAACGACCCGGCGATCGCCGCCCTCAACAAGGGCGTCACGCTCCCGTCCACCCCGATCAAGGTCTTCTTCCGCTCCGACGAGTCCGGCACGACCGAGAACTTCACGAAGTACCTCAAGGCCGCCGCTCCCGACGCCTGGTCCTACGAGACCGGCAAGAAGTGGACCGGCAAGGGCGAGGGCAAGGAGAAGTCCGCCGGTGTCGCGACCGCGGTGAAGGGCCAGGACGGCGGCATCACCTACGTCGAGCTGTCCTACGCGCAGCAGAACCAGCTGCCGATGGCCCAGATCGACAACGGCTCGGGCCCGGTGGAGCTCACCGCCGACTCGGTCGGCAAGACGGTCGCCACGGCCAAGCAGACCGGCACGGGCAACAACCTCGCACTCAAGATCGACTACGCCACGAAGGAGGCCGGGGCCTACCCGATCGTCCTGGTGACCTACGAGATCGTCTGCTCGAAGTACGCCGACGCCGCCACGGGCAAGAAGGCCAAGAGCTTCCTCAAGACCTTCGCCTCCGACGCGGTGCAGAAGCAGCTCCAGTCCAAGGGCTACGCCCCGCTTCCCGCCGAGGTCGCCACCAAGGTCCAGACCGCGGTGAGCGCGATCTCCTGATCCAACCGACCTCGCCGGCGAACACCGACGAGGTCGACCGCCCAGGGGCGGGCGCCGAGACCGGTGTCCGCCCCCGCGCCAGTAGCACGCAACCGAAGGAAGAGGCCTCCACGTGTCAACAGTGACGGGCGTGTCCACGGCGGACCAGACCCCCGGACCCGACGGGCAAGCGCCCCTGCAGGCGGACAAGGCATCCACGGGACGCTTCGGCGACCGCATCTTCGGCGGCGCCTCCACCCTCTCCGGCATCCTCGTGATCGCGCTGGTGTCGCTCATCGCAGTGTTCCTCGTGGTGCAGGCCGTGCCGGCGCTGCTCGACAACTCGGCGAGCTTCTTCACCAGCCGGGTGTGGGCGCCGGGGGGCGACAAGCCCGCCTTCGGCATCCTCGAGTTCCTCTGGACGACGGTCACCTCCTCGACCTTCGCGATGGTCATCTCCGTCCCCGTCGGGGTGGCCGTTGCACTCTTCCTGACGCAGTACGCGCCGACGTGGATGCGCGGGCCGGCGGCCGCGCTCGTCGACCTGCTCGCCGCCGTGCCCTCGATCGTCTACGGCCTCTGGGGCCTGATCGCCTTCGCGCCGGTGTTCAAGCCGGTCCAGGGCTGGATCGAGGACACCCTCGGCTGGTTCCCCCTCTTCGCCAAGACCGGCATCAGCGGCGGCACCATCTTCTTCATCGGCATCGTGCTCGCCATCATGGTGCTGCCGATCGTCACGGCCCTGTCCCGGGAGGTCTTCGCCCAGACGCCCGCAGCGCACAAGGAGGGCGCGCTGGCGCTCGGGGCCACGCAGTGGGAGATGATCCGCACCGCCGTCCTGCCCTTCGGCCGCCCCGGCGTGATCTCCGCGTCGATGCTCGCCCTCGGCCGCGCGCTCGGCGAGACCATCGCCGTCACCTTCCTCGTCTCGGCGCTCTCGGACGGCAGCCCCTGGACGTGGTCGCTCTTCAACGGCGGCGAGACCTTCGCCTCCAAGATCGCGAACAACGCCGCCGAGTTCAGCAACCCCAACAAGACCGGCGCCTACATCGCGGCCGGTCTCGTCCTGTTCGTGCTGACCTTCGTCGTCAACAGCATCGCCCGCGTCGTCATCGAGCGCAGGAAGGCCTTCACCGAATGACCGCCGCCATCGACCGCCGCATGCCCGACGACCGCGCGCCCGAGGGCCGGTCCACCCGCGGCCCCGTCGCCGGCGGGAACCAGCACGGCTCCACGGCGGACGCGCCCACGCCTCCCGGGGGCGGCACCGGGCGTGACGCGCTGTCCGAGATGAACCACCCGCACCGGGCCCGGGCCCTCAAGAACGCCGTGGCCCGCGTCGTCATGTGGGCCGCCTTCGCCCTGGCGATGATGCCGCTCGTCTGGATCCTCGGCACCGTGCTCGTCAAGGGCTTCAGCATGCTGACGACGATGACCTGGTGGACCGGCAACCAGCGCAACATCAACTCCGACGACTTCGGCGGCGGCGCCCGCCACGCCATCGAGGGCACCCTGACGATGGTGGGCTTCACGGCCCTCATCGCCGTGCCGATCGGCATCCTGACGGCCGTCTACCTCGTCGAGTACGGCCGCGGCCCCCTCGCGCGCGCGATCAGCTTCACGGTCGACATCCTCTCCGGCGTGCCGTCGATCGTCGCGGCCCTGTTCATCTACGCCGTCTGGGTGACGACCTTCGGACTGGCCCGCTCCGGCGTCGCCGCGTCCCTCGCCCTCGTGCTGCTCATGATCCCGGTCGTCGTCCGCTCCACCGAGGAGATGCTCAAGCTCGTCCCCAACGAGCTGCGCGAGGCGGCATACGCCCTCGGTGTCCCCAAGTGGGTCACCGTCGTCAAGGTCGTGCTGCGGACGGCGTTCTCGGGCATCGTCACCGGCGTCCTGCTCGGCATCGCCCGCGTCATGGGCGAGACGGCGCCGCTGCTGATCCTGGCGCCCTACACGAAGAACTTCCAGCGCGACCTGTTCAACGGCAACTTCCCGACGCTGCCGATGATGATCAACCAGGACCGCGGCGACTTCGCGCTCGCGACCGCCGCCGAGCGCATGTGGGGCGCCGCCCTCACCCTGATCATCCTCGTCCTGCTGCTCAACGTCCTCGGCCGGGTCATCGCCCACTTCGGCTCGGTCAAGAAGTAAGAAAGCGAACCCTGACATGGCAAAGCGAATCGACGTCACCGACCTCAACGTCTACTACGGCTCCTTCAAGGCCGTCGAAGGCGTCTCGATGACGGTCGAGCCGCGCTCCGTCACGGCCTTCATCGGTCCGTCCGGCTGCGGCAAGTCGACCTTCCTGCGCACCCTCAACCGGATGCACGAGGTGATCCCCGGCGGCCGGGTCGAGGGCAAGGTCATGCTCGACGACCAGGACCTCTACGCCAGCTCGATGGACCCCGTGACCGTGCGCCGCACGGTCGGCATGGTCTTTCAGCGCCCCAACCCGTTCCCGACGATGTCGATCTACGACAACGTCGCGGCCGGCCTGCGCCTGAACGGCGTCAAGAACAAGAAGACCCTCGACGGGATCGTCGAGAGCTCGCTCAAGGGCGCCAACCTCTGGAACGAGGTGAAGGACCGCCTCGCCAAGCCGGGGGCCGGCCTCTCCGGTGGCCAGCAGCAGCGCCTCTGCATCGCGCGGGCCATCGCCGTGCAGCCGCAGGTGCTGCTCATGGACGAGCCGTGCTCGGCGCTCGACCCCATCTCGACGCTGGCCGTCGAGGACCTCATCAACGAGCTCAAGAGCCAGTACACGATCGTCATCGTCACCCACAACATGCAGCAGGCCGCCCGGGTCTCGGACCGCACGGCCTTCTTCAACCTCAAGGCGACCGGTGAGCCCGGCCGGCTCGTCGAGATCGACGACACGACCCGGATCTTCAACAACCCGAGCCAGCAGGCCACCGAGGACTACATCTCCGGCCGCTTCGGCTGACTCCCCCACGTGGCGAAGTGCCCACTCGACCGCGGGGTCGAGTGGGCACTTCGCGTATGCCGTGGGGTTCCGTGTGCCGTGAGGCTGTCCGTGTGCCGTGGGTTCGGTCAGCGGAAGACGGCCGTGAGGTACCAGGTGAGGACCGCGACGAGCCCCGCACCCGGGAAGGTGAGGAACCAGGCCCCCACGATGTTGTTGGCCACGCTCCACCGGACGGCCGAGATCCGCTTGGTCGCGCCGACGCCCATGATGGCTGCGGTGATGGTGTGGGTGGTCGAGATCGGCGCACCGAAGGCCAGGCCCGCGACGTAGAGGATCGACGCGGCGGTCGTCTCGGAGGCGAAGCCCTGCGGGGGCGTGAGGTCGATGATGCGGCGACCGAGGGTGCGCATGACGCGCCAGCCACCGGCATACGTGCCGAGGGAGATGACGACGGCCGAGAGCACGAGCACCCAGATCGGGACCACGTTGCTGTTGTGCAGGCCCGCGATGTTGAGCACCAGCACGACGACGCCCGCGGTCTTGGCCGCGTCCTGCAGGCCGTGCCCGAAGGCCATCGCGGCCGCCGAAGCGGTCTGCGACAGGCGGAAGCCACGCGTCACACGGCTGGGGTTGGACCTGCGGAAGACCCAGAAGAGCGCCGCCATCACGAGGTAGCCGATGGCCAGGCCGGCGACCGGCGAGACCACCATCGGGATGATGACCTTGGACCAGACCACGCCCCAGTGCACGGTCACGCCGGCGACGAGGGCAGCGCCGCAGAGGCCGCCGATGAGGGCGTGGGAGGAGGAGGACGGCAGCCCGAACCACCAGGTGATCAGGTTCCAGGCGATGGCGCCCACCAGGGCGGCGACGACGAGCCACATGCCGTCGATGCCCTCGGGCTGGGCGATGATGCCCGACCCGATGGTCGCGGCCACCTTGCTGCCGAAGAAGGCGCCGAAGAGGTTGGCCACGGCGGCCATCGCGAGCGCGACTCGCGGTGTGAGCGCGCGGGTGGAGACGGAGGTAGCGATCGCGTTGGCGGCGTCGTGGAAGCCGTTGGTGTAGTTGAAGACCATCGCGAGCGCGATGACCGCGACGACCGCGGCGAAGGGGATGGTGGTGTCCATCGGCGGGTCAGGACTCCTTGACCGCGATGCCCTCGACCACGTGCGCCACCTTCTCGAACGCGTCAGCGGCGTTCTCGAACCCGTCGACGATGGCCTTGACCTTGATCACGTTGACCGGGTCGGGCGAGTTGTTGAAGAGGGCGGCCACCATCTTGCGGTGGAGCGAGTCGGCCTGGTTCTCGAGACGGTTGATCTCGATCCAGTAGCTCTTGAGGTCCTTCATCGACTGCAGTCGGGGCATGGCCTCGGCCGTGACCTCGGCCATCCGGGCGAGGATCTCGAACTGCTCGGCCAGGCCCTCGGGGATCGCTCCCATGCGGTAGAGCACGATGAGGTCGGCCGTCTCCTCGATGAAGTCCATGCAGTCGTCGAGGTGCACGGCGAGGTTGTGGATGTCCTCGCGGTCGAAGGGGGTGATGAACGAGCTGTTGACCTTGTTGATGAGCTCGTGCGTCGCGTCGTCGGCGGTGTGCTCGAGGTCCTTGAGCCGGTCGGCCACCACCTGACGCTGGGAGGGCTCGACCTCGAGGAAGCGGGTCAGCTCCCGGGTCGCCTCGACGAGGAGCTGTGCGGAGGAGGTGAAGAGGGCGAAAAAGCTGGTGTCCTGGGGTGTCAGGCGAAAACCCACGGGGATGCTCCGGTCGGTTCGAGGGCAGGTCCGGGGAAGATGCTACGGCGTCGCGGACATACGGGCGCAACCGACCATCTGCCCCCCGTTCACCGAATACCCCTGTGGACAGCCCCGACACGCAGCGGTACGGCCCTCGGGGCGCCGCTGCTGCCCCCCAGGCCGCGCTCAGGCAGGAGGGTCGCCGCCCCGGGATCCAGCACGGGCGCGGGTCGGCGCCTGGCGGCCGCGCTTGATGCCCAGGAGCTCGTCGATCTCCTCGGCGGTGAGGTGGCGCGGGCTCGAGGAGGCCGCGACGACGAGATCGCTCACGAGCTCGATCTCGTCCGCGAGCTGGACATCGAGCAGGTCGCCGGACCGCTCCTCCTCGGGCGTCATGGGTTCAACCTAAGGCCCATCCGGGTCCCACGGTAGGCGTTGTGCACATTCAGGACTCCGACCGTGCCCGGATCCGGGGTTCGGCATCATGGATGGCATGTCGACCGACACCGCGCCCTGGTGGGAGCCCGGCGCCGAGCCCGCCGGCGACGCCGCACCGCGCGGCTGGCTCCTCGAGCAGCGCGGCAGCTTCGTGCTCGGTCGCTGCGACGGGTGCGGGTTCACCACAGCCGCCCGCCGGGCACGGTTCTCGGTGGAGTCCGACATGGAGGCGCACGTTGCCGGGTGTGGCGGTAGGAGCGCCTGAGGTAGGAGCGTCGGGCCGGGAGCGCCTCTCGGCACAGGGCCGCTCGTAGCGGCTGAATTTGGGACCCGGGGCTACCGCGACCCGACGCCCGTCAAGGATAAAGCCGTCACCGGGGATCACCAAAGACGCCGGTCCGGGTGCGACGGCGGCGCCGCCTCCAGCCCGGGCTCAGTCCAGCGAGTCGCTGCGCCACAGCCGGGCGCACACCATGAGGTCCTCGGCCATGCCGAGGACGTTGGCGGCCGCCTCCGCGGACTCGTCACCGGAGGAGATGTCGGCCCTCCCCGCGGAGACCACCCGGCAGAACGCCCCCGCGCGCTCGAGCGCCACCGCGAGGTCGCCCTCGAAGACGCCGCGGAGCACCTCGTCGATGACCCGGCCCATCTCCTGGGGTCCCGGCGGCTCCGCGGCGCCGGCCACCGCGTGGTTGGGGCCCGTGAACCGGATGCCGGCGGCGTACTGCCTGCTGGCCTCCTCGGGAGCGCGCTGCACCCACTCGCGCAGGACGTAGAGGCGCCAGAGCGCACCGGGGAGCGACCGGGCGGGCCGCTGCGACCACAGCTCGGCCAGCGTGGAGAGACCGATGTCGTCCACGAGCGCGACGAGCTTGCCGGTGACGGCCGGGTCGGCGGCGGCACGGCCGGCGTGCACCAGCGCGAGCGCGGTCTCGTGGGCGACGTAGATCTGCTCGGTCGGGTCGTAGGCCGGACCGTGCGCCTCGAGCTCCGACTCGGTGAAGAAGGCGGGCCGTCTGTGGCCGCGGTGGTCGCTCTCGGTCATCCCAGCAGGCTAGCCCCCGCCGGCGACGCGGCCGGGCCCTGCGCACTCACGCGACGACGATCACGTGCAGGCGGCGCGGACCGTGCACGCCCTCGACGCGGCTCAGCTCGATGTCGCTCGTCGCGGATGGGCCGCTGATCCACGTCGTGGGTCGGCCCGGATCGAGCGAGCGCACGGCGGCCGGGACGTCGTCGACGACCTGGTCGGCCCTGATGATGCAGACGTGCAGGTCAGGGACGAGGGTCAGCGCCCTGCGGCCCTCCCCCGGCCCGTGCGACAGGACGATGGTGCCGGTCGTGGCGATCCCGACCGTGGCGGTCGTGACGACCGCCGCCACCTCGTCGAGCCGGCCGGCTGAGAGGTCGTCGTCGCGCAGGGCGCGCGGGACGGCATACGGCAGCCCGTCGGGGACCACGACGGAGCCGGCCGCGGGCAGCGCCGCGGCGACAGCCTCCTCGACGCCGTCGGGGCCGCAGCGCACGACGGTGGCACGGTAGTCGGCGACCCGCTCGGCGAAGAGGTCGACGTCGCCCGACCGCTCGGGGCGTTGCAGCGGGGCGATGTCGACGGGCCGTCGCGCCGTGGCGACGGCGTCGCGGACGGCCGCGAGGATCTCGTCGCGCGCGCTCACCGGGTGCCTCCCGACGTCCGCTTCCACCACGCCCGGAAGGACTCCGCAGGCGGGGCCGGCAGGTCACGCGCGTCGGTCCACGCGGCGCCGGGCCCGGGCAGACGCCCGAGCAGCCGTCGGCCTCCGGCCCGGCGCCCGCGCCCGGTCAGCCCCGAGAGCGCTTCGAGGGCGCGGCCGGCGAGACCCGACGCCCGCTCCACGGCGCCCAGCCGGCCACCGGAGCCGAACGCCGCCGCGGCTGCGCGCATCGCGATCGCCTCGGGCTTGGGCACCCCGGAGCGGTGGGCGTCGACGACCTGGGCGCGCAGGTCGACCAGCACACTCGGGATGTCGATGCGCACCGGGCAGGCTTCGAAGCACGCGCCGCACAGGGACGAGGCGTAGGGCAGCGAGTCGGTCTGCTCGTCGTGTCCGACGCCGCGCAGCAGCGGGTTGAGGATCGCGCCGATGGGACCCGGGTAGACGGAGCCGTAGGCGTGGCCGCCCGTGCGCTCGTAGACCGGGCACACGTTGAGGCAGGCAGAGCAGCGGATGCACCGCAGCGCCTGACGGCCCACCTCGTCGGCGAGCGCGCGGGTGCGGCCGTTGTCGAGGAGCACGACGTGCACCTCCTGCGGTCCGTCGCCGGGCGTGACCCCGGACCACGTCGACGTGTAGGGGTTCATCCGCTCCCCCGTCGACGAGCGCGGCAGCAGCGTGAGGAAGACGCCGAGGTCGTCCCACGTGCGCACGACCTTCTCGATGCCGACCACCGAGACGAGGACCTCGGGCAGGGTCAGGCACATCCGGCCGTTGCCCTCGGACTCCACGACCACGAGGGTGCCGGAGTCGGCGACCGCGAAGTTGGCGCCGCTGACGCCGACCTTGGCGCGGAGGAACTTCTCGCGCAGGTGGAGCCGAGCCGCCTCGGCCAGGCGGGCGGGCTCGTCGGTGAGGTCGGCCGGCGCGGGGCGTCCGACCCGTGCCATCTGCTGCTCGAAGATGGCCCGGATCTCGGCGCGGTTGCGGTGGATGGCCGGCACGAGGATGTGGCTCGGCAGGTCGTCGCCGAGCTGGACGATGAGCTCCGCGAGGTCGGTCTCCCACGCCGAGATGCCCTGCGCCGCAAGGTGTTCGTTGAGCTCGACCTCCTGGGTGGCCATCGACTTGACCTTGACGACCTCGTCGACGCCGTGTGCCCGGGCGACCTCCGCCACGACGGCGGAGGCCTCCTCGGCCGTACGCGCCCAGTGCACGATCGCCCCGCGTGCCGTCAGCGACTCCTCGAGGCGCACGAGGTGCTCGTCGAGGTGCAGCAGCACGTCGTCCTTGATCGCGGCGGCCCGCAGCCGCAGGCTCTCCCAGTCGTCGACCTCCGCCACGACGGCGGCCCGCTTGGCGCGGATGGTGGTCGTCGCGTGCGCGAGGTTGCTGCGCAGCTGCGTGTCGGCGAGCGCGGCGCGAGCGGCAGTGGGGAACGGCGGCATGCCGACGAACGTGCGACTCATCAGGAGACCTCCGTCCGGGCCGGGCCCTCCGTCGAGGCGAGCACCTCGGCCAGGTGCATGACGCGCACCCCGGCCCGCTGGCGCGTGAGCAGGCCGCCGATGTGCATGAGGCAGGAGCTGTCGCCGGCCACGAGGACCTCGGCACCGGATTCCTTCACGTGGCGGGCCTTGTCGGATCCCATCGCGACCGACGTGTCGGCGTTCTTGACGGCGAAGGTGCCCCCGAAGCCGCAACACTCCTCGGCTCGGGGCAGCTCGAGCAGCCGCAGCCCGCGGACGGCTCGGAGCAGGCGCTCGGGACGGTCGCCGACGCCGAGCATGCGCAGCGAGTGGCAGGTCGGGTGGTAGGTCACCGAGTGCGGGAAGGACGCCCCGACGTCCTCGACGCCGAGCACGTCGACCAGGAACTCCGACAGCTCGTGGACCCGCGGCGACACCTCGGCGACGGCGTCGACCAGGCCTTGGTCGCCCGACCGGCGGGCGACGATCGAGTGCTGGTGCCGCGCGGAGCCGGCGCACGAGCCGGAGGGCGTGACGATCGCGTCGTAGCCCTCGAAGGCGCGCACGAAGGTGCGAACCACGGGGACGGCCTCGTCGAGGTAGCCGGTGTTGACCATCGGCTGACCGCAACAGGTCTGTGCCACAGGGAAGTCGACGTCGACGCCCAGGCGGCGCAGCAGCCGCACGACGGCCTTGCCCGCGTCGGGGAACATCGCGTCGTTGATGCAGGTCACCATCAACGCCACACGCATGCGCTCACCCTCGCACAACCGACCGCCCGAGAGGCCGATGCGCCGGCGCCTGTCGTATGCCGTGGGCCGCGAGAGCGCCCACCCCGCCCGACCGCGTCCGGGAGGCCGACCGGGAGGCCTGCCGGCAGTCGGCGTCGAGCCCAGAATGTCGAGGGCTTGTGCAATGTTGATGCTTTGTCTAGGGTTATCGCTGTCGGTCAAGAAGGCGCCGCCACGAAGAATTTTCGGATGGAGCAGACATGACCGACTTCTCGCGCGGTCCCCGCAAGGACGCCCGCACCCGTGAGCTCATCTCGACCTTCCGCACCTCGGACTCCGAGAGCGAGCGGTCGCAGGCACTGGAGACGGTGACCCGGCTGCACATGCCACTGGCGCGGTCCCTCGCCCACCGGTACGCCGGCAAGGGACTCGACCGCGAAGACCTGGAGCAGGTGGCTTTTCTCGCTCTGCTCAAGGCAATCCAGCGCTTCGACCTCGCGCAGGCGACCGAGTTCGGGGCCTACGCGACGCCCACCATCACCGGCGAGCTGCGCCGCCACTTCCGCGACCACGGCTGGCTCGTCCGCCCGCCGCGCGGGCTGCAGGAGCGCCGCCAGCTCGTGACGGACGCCCGCACCCGTCTCGAGCAGACGCTGGGGCACGAGCCCGACCAGAACGACCTCGCGGAGGCGCTCGGGCTGACGCTCGAGGAGGTCAAGGAGGCCCAGGTGGCCTCGACAAACCTTCGGCCCGCATCCCTCGACGCCACCACCACGGAAGGCGGCCGACCGGTCCTCGACCTCGTCGACGCCCGCGCGGAGCACCAGTCCGACCCCGGCCTCGACAACGACATCGTCGTCCGCACGGCGATCAAGCGGCTCCCCCCTCGCGACCAGAAGCTCGTCGAGCTGCGATTCGGGCACGACATGACCCAGGCCGAGATCGCCGAGACCATGGGCCTCAGCGCCATGCAGGTCAGCCGGTTGCTGCGTCGGGTGCTCGCCGAGCTGCGTGAGCACCTCGAGTCCGCCGAGCTGCTCAGCGCCTGAGGACCTCTGCCCTCACGCCTTGACATTGAGCCCGCACCGGCAACCGCCGGTGCGGGCTCAGGCGCGTCGCTGCTCGCGCCGGCCTGTGAGCAGGGCTGGGAGGGTCAGTGTCGGTAGGTGCCGTGGATGACGGCTCGCGCGAGGGTCTTGAACGCCAGGTTGAACGACACGACCGCCGGCGAGGCGGACTCGTCCACACCGAGAGTCGGCTCGGACACGGCGTGCACGACGAAGAAGTAGCGGTGTGGCATGTCACCCTTCGGCGGTGCTGCACCCATGAAGCCGTGCTCTCCCCCGTCGTTGCGGACGTGGAAGGCGTTGCCGGGCAAGGCAGCCGAAGCCGCGCCCGTGTCGAGCGACGTCACGTCGGAAGGCAGGTCCACGAGCACCCAGTGCCAGAAGCCCGAGGGAGTGGGCGCATCGGGGTCGAAGCACGTGACGACGTAGCTCTGCGTCCCCTCGGGGGCACCGCTCCAGGACAGCTGCGGTGAGGTGTTGCCGCCGTCCGCCACCTGGTCGTCCTTGAGCGGGGCGCCGTCGGTGACGTCATCGCTCGTCACGGTGAAGGACGGCACGGACGGAAGCAGGTCGTAGGGGTTGGGGGCGACCGGGCGGTCGAGACTCATGCGGTCCTCCTGCGAAGTCGGGGATGCTTCGCACCATACCCACCGGGCACGGGTGGGCGGACGGGATGCGGGGGCGCCCGGACGGAGGCCGTGCGCGCCCCGCACGCCACCTCGTTAGGGTGGCAAGGAGACACAAGAGAAGAACAGACAGGGGTTTCGCGTTGCGCGAGCAGTCAGGGGCGCGCCGCATCGGGTCGGCAGGGTCGGACGCGACGGTCGCCGAGCCGAGGCACGGAGCTGCCCATTTCCCGATCTTCGTGGTGCGCGAGTGGGCCGCACGCTTCTACGAGCAGGACCGGCTGCGACGCGAGACGGTGTGGTGGCAGCTCGTGTGGCCCTTCGCCGTCGCGCTCGTCCTCGCCGTCGGCGCTGCTGCGGTGGCCCTGCGCTGGCGGCCGCACGGCCCCGACGCTGCGTTCGGCAGCGCCCTCCTGCTGTCGGCGGCGGCCATCGGCATGACGATCGGGGGGTTGCTCCGCCTCCGCGCGCTGCAGGTCCGGCGGGCCGCGGCCCGCGCACACCCGGCGACGGTCGAGGAGCTGCCGCGCTCGGCCCGGGCGGCGGTGCTCGACTCGCCCAGGCTGCGCTTTCGCCGGCCCGAGGACGGCGCGAGCTTCGCCGCGCTGCGTGACGAGGTGGCGGCGGCTGCCCCCGTGGGCCAGTTCGCCGCGGCCGTGCTCGTGTGGGCCCTGGTGATGCAGGACTCGGGGGAGGGGACGCTGGAGGACTGGGTCCGCGGCCGCCACCTCTGAGACGCCCCTGCAGACCCCTGACGTGGTTGCCATTGCGACCTACACTGCGAGACGGGGACGAGCCGGTCCGGTGGGAGGCGCCATGTCCGCCGTAGGAGCAGTCGAGGTCGCAACCTTCTGTCCCATGTGCGTGTCGCGCTGCGGCGCGACGGCCACCGTCGAGGACGGCCGGTTCATCGGCCTGGGCCCCGATCCCGCGCACCCGACCGGTCGCGCAGTCTGCGTCAAGGGCAAGGCTGCCCCGCGCGTGGCCGAGCACCACGACCGGTTGCTCCGGCCGCTGCGGCGTACCGCTCCGAAAGGTGCCCCGGACCCGGGGTGGGTGCAGATCAGCTGGGACGAGGCCCTTGACACGGTCGCCGCCAGGCTGCGGGAGATCGCCGCCGAGAGCGGCCCGGAGGCCGTCGTGTTCGGCTCCGCCTCGCCGTCGACCTCCGCCCTCAGCGACTCGGTGGACTGGATCACGCGGCTGCGCCGCGCGTTCGGCAGCCCCAACTACGTCAACTCCATGGAGCTGTGCGGCTGGGGCCGCTTCCTGGCCTCGACCTACACCTTCGGCGCGGCCGTGCCGGGCGCTTTCATGCCGGACCTCGAGAACGCCGGTTGCATCCTCTACTGGGGCTACAACCCCTCGGTGTCCCGGCTCGTGCACGCCACTGCCACGGTGGACGCCGTCAACCGGGGAGCGCGCCTCGTGGTGGTCGACCCACGCCGCACCGGCCTCGCCAGCAAGGCGACCCACTGGCTGCAGGTGCGCCCCGGCACGGACACGGCGCTCGCACTGGGACTGACGCACGTGATGCTCGAGAACGACTGGTACGACGAGCAGTTCGTGCGGAGCTGGACGAACGCCCCGCTGTTGGTGCGCGCGGACACGGGCCGCCTGCTCAGGGCTGACGAGCTCGCCGGTCAGCCCGGGTCGGCGGACGACTACGTGGCCTGGGACGAGATGGACGGCACCCCTGTCGTCCATCGCCCCGGTTCGCGGACGGTCGGCGCAGGGAGCCCGCGGCTCGCGCTGTCCGGCCTCGTCACCGTGGACAGCGCGCACGGGCCGGTCGAGTGCCGCCCGGTGCTGGAGGTCCTGCGTCAGCACTGCCGGGCGATGACCCCGGCGGCCACCGAGGCGGCCACGGGCGTCTCCGCAGACGCCGTCGTGGCCACCGCCCGCACCCTCTGGGAGTCACGACCGCTCGCCTTCTACACCTGGAGCGGCCTCGAGCAGCACGCGAACACCACGCAGATGATCCGCGGCGTCAACGTCCTCTACGCCCTGACGGGGTGCCTCGACGCACCGGGCGGCAACGTGCTGTTCACGCCGGTCCCGACCAACCCCGTCGACGGCCTGGAGCTGATCAGCCCCCAGCAACGCGCTCGCACCATCGGGGTCGAGGACCGGCCGCTGGGCCCGGCGCGCTTCGAGTTCGTCACCGGCGAGAGCTTCTACACCGCGGCCCTCGAGCACCGCCCCTACCGTGCCCGGGCACTGGTCAACTTCGGGGCCAACCTCGTCATGGCCCACGGGAACAGCGCCCGTGGCCGCAACGCCCTGGCGTCGCTCGACTTCTTCGTGCACGCCGACATCTTCCCCAGCCCGACCTCCGACCTCGCCGACCTCGTGCTGCCGGTCGCGAGCCCGTTCGAGACCGAGGCCCTGCGGGTCGGCTTCGAGGTCAGCCAGCGAGCCCAGTCCCACGTCCAGCTGCGCCGACCGGTCGTGCAGCCGGCGGGTGAGGCACGTTCGGACCTGCAGATCGTCTTCGCGCTGGCCGAGCGACTCGGCCTGGGCCACCACTTCTGGGAGGGCGACCTGCACGCCGCGTGGAGTCACCAGCTCGCTCCCAGCGGCATCACGCTCGACGCGTTGCGCGCCGAGCCGCGCGGCCTCACGGCCCCGCTGGCGACGGCGTACCGCAAGTACGAGAGCCAGGGCTTCCGGACGGCCACGGGCCTGGTCGAGCTCTACTCGGAGACCCTCGCCGACCACGGGTATGCGGCCCTGCCGACCTTCGTCGAGCCGCCGCTGAGCCCGCGCTCGCGACCGGACCTCGGCGAGGACTACCCCCTCGTGCTCACGTGCGCGAAGTCCCTGCGCTACTGCGAGACCCAGCATCGACAGGTCGCCGAGCTGCGGCGTGCGGCGCCCGACCCCCTGGTCGAGGTGCACCCCGACACCGCGGCTGCCAGAGGCATCGAGGCCGGCGACTGGGTGCGCGTCCTCACGCCGAACGGCACCGTGACGGCGCGGGCGAGGCTCAATGCCGGGCTCGCCCCCGACGTCGTGTGCGCCCAGCACGGCTGGTGGCAGGGGTGCGACGAGCTCGGCCTCGAGCCGTCGGACCCGTATGCCGACGGCGGCGTCAACCTCAACCTCGTCCTGCGCCAGACCCCCGGCGACCCGACCAGCGGGACCTCGCCGCTGCGGGCGTCGCTGTGCGAGCTCGCGCGCGCCTGACGGCATACGGCAGCTCGGCTGACGGCATACGACGGCACGCTGCTGGATGCGGTCAGGCGGTCTCGCGCTCGTTGACGCGCGAGGTCAGCTCGTCCAGGCCGTAGGCGCTCTCGACGAGGTCGACGAGGCGGCGCACGAACCGGGCGGCCGGGGCACCGTCGACGACGTCGTGGTCGAAGGCGACCGTCAGGTCGAGGATGTCTCGCGGCTCGACGTGGTCGTCGACGACGCCGGGCTTCCGGCTGATCCCGCCGACGATGAGCAGGAGGGACTGGCCGGCCGGAGCGAGCCCCCAGCCGCCGCGTCCGCCTGCCATCCCCAGCGCGGTGACGCCCACGGTGCCTGCGGCCCTCACCCGGCGGGTGGGGTCGCGTCTGCTGGCCGCGCGCATCAGCCGCACGCCGAGGCGGGGCAGCGGTGGTGGGGCTGCCATCAGCGTCCGGAAGACGCGGGGCAGGCCACCGCCGGCCGGCACGGGGCCGGACTGGGCGCTGCGGATCTCGCGGTGGATCTCGAGCAGGTCCTTGCGGTCGGCGCGCCGGATGACGTGCGGGACGGCCACGTCACCGTCCGGTCCGTGTCGCTCGACGGGCAGGAAGACGTCGACGTCGTCGAAGACGGCGAGCTGGCGCCGACCCCGCCGGCACGCCTGCACCGAGCGGTCCGCGGCGACGGCCCGGGACAGGCAGTACGTGAGGTAGCCGGTGAACGAGAGCACCTCGCCCGTGCGCGCCCGGTGGTCGGCAACCGCAGCGCGGGCCTTCGTGACGTCCACCTCGAGCAGCGCGTAGATGCTGTGCTTCCACCAGTAGAGGTCGAGGTCGCGGGCCGTGCTCCGGCGGGCCGGCGGCAGCTCGACCAGCCGGAAGGACGGCGCGGTGGAGTCAGGGACGTTGTCGGTGCGGCGGCTCATCGCCCGCCTCCCTAGCTCGAGGTGCGTCGACGAGGCGCGGGGGCGTCTCCTTCCATGCTGACCCGCGCCGTTCGCCCCCGCCAGTGCCAGAGAGGCGGCTCACACGCTGCCCACGCGAGAGTCGAGCGGTACCCGGCACGGCGGACGGTCCTCCGGGACAGACTGGAGCCGAGGCTCCGATAAGGGGAGGCGCTGATGACGTCGCTGGTGGAGGGAGTGGACCACGTCTACATCCCGGTGGTCGACGGTGCGGCGGTGTTCACTGCGCTCGTCGAGCAGCTCGAGCTGCCGGTCCTGTGGCCGTTCACGGCCTTCGGCTCCTTCGCGAGCGGCGGGGTCAGCGTCGGCAGCATCAAGCTGGAGCTGCTCGAGGCCAACGAGGTCTCGCCGTGGTCGCTGCCGGCCGAGCCTCCCCGGATCCAGGGTCTCGCCTTCCGCCCGTCGCGCCCGGTCGACGACGCCTACCTCGCCGAGCTCGACAGACGGGCCATCGGGCACAGCGAGCCCGAGCACTTCGAGCGGGACGGTCGTCCCGCGTGGACCAACGTCTACGTCGAGGGTCTCGTGAGCGGCCGTGCCGGTGCGTTCGTCTGCGACTACCACGTGCCGGAGTCCAGGGACGTCGACCGGCGCCGACGCCTGCTGCAGGACTGCCACGGTGGCCGGCTCGGCGTCCTGGACACCGCCGAGCTGGTCGTCGTCACCCGCGACCCGGACGCCGCCCGCCGCAGGTGGCAGCCGCTCCTCGACCCCGTGCAGCCGAACCCGCGTGGCACCTGGCGCCTCCCGCTCGGGCCGGCCGTCACCGTGGCTCAGGGCGAGGAGGAGCGCGTCGGCGACCTGGTGCTCGCGGTGAGGTCGGTCGAGGGGGCTCTCCGCGTGTGGGAGGCTGTCGACCCCGCGGTCGCTCGGCTGCCCCTCCGCTTCACCGCAGCGGGGACGCCGTCCGGCTGAGTCTCCTTGTCGCCGTTCAGTCCTCGCCGTCCGGCCGTATGCGGGTGGCGGGGCCGCTGACCAGCGCCACGTCCTCGAGCAGCTCGACCTCGATCGTGCTGGGACGGCCCATCTCGACGCCCTGGGTGATGACGAACGTGTCGCCCGTGCGCGCTCTCGCGTGCTGTCGGAGGTAGCCGGCGAATGCCGCGGCCGCAGCGCCGGTCGCCGGGTCCTCGACCACCCCTCCCCAGGGGAAGGGATCCCTCGCCCGCCACCGGCCCGGGCCGGTCGGCACGACGAGGTGCACCGTCACCCACCCCTGCTCCCGGCTGAGGCGCTGGAGCCTCGGGAAGTCGTAGGAGAGGCTCTCGAGCCGGGCGAGGTCACGGGCCACGAGGACCGGGTGCCGGTTGCCGCCGAACCCGATGGCCGGAGGGAGATCGGGGCGCAGGTCGCGCTCGCTCCACTGCAGCGCGTCGAGCAGCCGGCCGAGCAGATGAGGCTCGAGGGGCAGGCAGCCGACCGCAGGGCTGCGCAGGGTGCCGACCGTGCGGGCGCCGTCGTGCCGGCCGGTGATCGCCACTGGACCGACCTTGGTGCCCAGCGTCCAGCTGCCCTCACCCAACGACTCGCACAGCGCCACCGCGGTCGCGATGGTGGCGTGCCCGCAGAAGTCCACCTCACCCTCGGGCGCGAAGTAGCGGATGGGAACGAGGTGTCCGCCGACCGCACTGCCGAGGCCTCCGGGGTGGACCGGCCCGCTGACGAAGGCGGTCTCGCTGTAGCCCACCTCCGCAGCGATGTCCTGCATCTGCGCAGCGGTGAGCCGGCCGGCGTCGAGGCCGCCCGCCGCCCCCTTGTCGTATGCCGTGCGGCGCGTTACGCGGGCCGCGCCGCACGGCATACGACAGGATGTGCGCACGCGAGTGCGGGCCTCATCGACGAGGCGCCGGGACGGGAGAGCCTGATGGCCTACACGATCGACCTCGGCGGCCGGGTCGCCCTCGTCACGGGCGGGACGAGCGGCATCGGGCTCGCGACGGCGGCCAAGCTCGCGAGCGCGGGCGCGCGAGTCGTCATCTGCGGGCGCAACCCCGAGCGCGGTCGCGCCGCGCTGGCCGAGATCGGTCGTGACGACCTGGTCAGCTACGCGCGGGCCGACGTGTCGGACGACGAGCAGGTGGCGGCCCTGGTCGGCGCCGTCGTGCAGGAGCACGGACGTCTCGACATCGCAGTGAACAACGCCGGCAACGTCGAGACGCTCGACCCGTCGGCCACCAGCAGCGTGGACGTGTCGCCGGCGTACTTCGATGCCACCATCCACACCCTGATGACGAGCGCGTGGCTGTGCATGCGGCACGAGATCCCGGCGATGCTCGCGGGCGGGGCCGGAGGGGCGGCCATCGTCAACGTCTCGTCGATGGATGCCGCCCTCCTCGCCGCCGGGACCGGCAGCTACTCGGCGGCGAAGCTGGGCCTGGAGGCGCTGACCGTGAGCACGGCCAAGGAGTTCGCGGCCCGAGGCGTGCGGATCAACGCGATTCGTCCCGGCGCCATCCTCACGCCGATGCTCGAGCGCAACCTCCGTGGCGAGAGCCCTGAGGAGCGGGCCGGAAGGGTGGCCGCCTACGAGGCGCTCATCTCGATGCGCCGGCTCGGAGCGCCCGCCGAGGTGGCGTCGGTCATCACCTGGCTGTGCTCGGACGAGGCGTCCTACGTCACGGGCCAGGTGCTCAACGTCGACGGCGCGATCTCGCTCTAGCGGCCGGTGGGCTCGCGGGTGGAGAAGACCTCGAGCGGCCGGCCGTAGTAGGCGTCCGACCGCCCGAGCGGGCGCAGGCCGAGGCGACGGCACACGGCGAGCGACGGCTCGTTGTCGGGGCTGACGACGGCGAGGACCTCGTCCAGCCCCGCCGCCAGGCCGCGGGCGATCGCGGCGCGAGCCGCCTCGGTGGCGTAGCCGTTGCCCCAGTGGTCGGGGTGCAGGTGCCAGCCCACCTCCACCTCGCCGTGGCCGGCGCCCGGGATCGGGACGAGCAGGACGGTGCCCACGGGCGTCGACGACTCGGTGACGCTGATGCACCAGATCCCGTACACCGCGTCGGCCGTGCCGCGCTCGGCCCATCGGCGGCCGAGCTCTTCGGCCTCCCCGAGGCTCTCGAGCGCGCGGGGAGTCGCCCCGAGCCAGCGCGCGACCTCCCACCGGCCGTAGATGTCGAAGAGGGTGGGCGCGTCGTCGGGGGTCCACGGGCGCATGGTGAGACGTGCGGTGGTGAAGACGGGGCCGACCCGGGTCATGCTGCCTGCTCGTTCGTCGCGGTGGGCGTCTGCACGGCCTGGTCACGGTGGCGCAGCGGGGACAGGAAGGTCCACAGCATCGTGGTGGTGGCGCCGGCTGCGGCGATCCACAGGGCCGCGTGCAGGCCAAGGGCCGTGCCGAGCACGCCCCCGGCCAGGGCACCGAGGGGCTTCACACCCTGGGTGATGAAGGCGCTGCACGAGCTGACGCGGCCGAGCAGCTCCGGCGCAACGGCCTTCAGCGTCAGACCGGCCGCCGTCACGTCGAACACCATGACCGCGAAGCCGCCGACGACCTCGCCGGCGCCGATGACTACGAGCTCCAGCCACCGCGGCCCGGAGGCCAGCGGCAGTGCGAAGAGCGCGAAGGAGAACACCACGGTGGCGGCGGCGATGGCACGCCCCTCGCCGATCCGGGCGGCGATCCTCGGGGCTGCGAGAGCGCCCGTGAGGGCGCCGGCGCCGCCGGTCATGACGATCGCCCCGACCATCCCGGCGGACATGCCCAGGGTGCGGGTGGCGTACGCGACGAAGAGTGCCATCGTCAGCATCCCGAAGAGGTTGAGGTTCGCGGCCGAGCCCGCGATGGCGCGCAACGCCGGGTTGCGGAGCACGGCGGCGAGCCCCTCCCCCAGCTCGCCCCGGAGGGACCGCGACTCCGACCGGGCGGGCGTCGTGCGCTCCGGCCTTCGGAGGGAGCGGATGCACGTCGCCGACACGAGGAAGGACGCGGCGTCGAGCACGATGGCGACGGGTGCCGACACAGCCTGGACGAGCAGTCCACCGAGGCCCGGCCCGACGAGCATCGCTGCCGAGTCGGAGGAGCGCAGCTGCCCGCTGGCCCGGGTCAGGTGGTCGCGGTCGACGACCTGGGGCAGGTGCGACTGGTATGCCGGTCGGAAGAGCACGCGCGCGCAGCCGACCGCGAGCTCGACGACCACCAGCTGGGTGACGGTGAGCCTGCCGAGCCACCAGGCGAGCGGGATGCTCAGCAGGGCGGCCGCGGAGGCGAGGTCCGTCGCGACGAGGAGCGGACGTCGGCGCGGCAGGCGGTCGACCCAGACGCCGGCCAGCAGACCGATGGCGAGGTTGGGGACAGTCGCCGCGGCGGTGAGGACTCCCATCTGCAGCGCGGAGGCGCCGAGGAGCACCGCGGCCGTGATGGGCAGGGCCAGCACCGTGATCTCGCTCCCGAGGGCCGAGACCGAGTAGCCGAGCCAGAGCCGGCGGAAGTCGCCTACGCGGGTGGGTGCGGCCTCCCTCTCGGTCTGCTCCGTGGACATCGTCGTCATAGATGTGAAGGTATTGCTTCACATCCGAGTTGTAAAGCGTTTCTTTCGAATATGCTCGGTGACATGCCCGAGCGCCCCAGCGAGAACCGTGCCGCCGTCATCTCCGACCCCCGGGCGCTGCGCGCGCTGGCGCACGCCGGTCGCGCGAAGATCCTCGAGCGGCTGACCGTCTACGGGCCGGCGACGGCCACCGAGTGCGCCGAGGAGGTCGGCATGTCGCCGAGCGCCTGCAGCTACCACCTGCGGCTGCTCCAGCGCTACGGCTTCGTCACCGAGGCCCACGACGAGGAGCGCACCGACGGCAGGGAGCGGTTGTGGAAGGCCGTCGTCACGTCGTGGCGGTCCGAGGCGTCCGACGACACCGACCCGCAGACGATGCAGAGCATCGACATGGCCCTGGCGCGGGTGCTGCTCGCCGGCTCCGACGAGCGAGTGCTGGCCTGGGTGGACCAGTCGGCTCAGGAGGACCCTCAGTGGCACAGGGCGTCGCTGATCTCCAACGGAACCATCGCGGCGAGCGCCGAGGAGCTCAAGGCGCTCCAGGACCAGATCCAGGAGCTGCTCCGGCCCTACCGCCTCGATGACCGCCGACCGCAGGACCTGCCCGCGGGGACCCGACTGGTGCACGCCGCAGTCCGGTTGATCCCCACGCCTGGTCCGGACTCCGCCCCCGGCTCGGCGTAGGCGCCGTCACGGACCCGTGCCGCCCTCACATGCAGGGCCGAGCACTTGGGTCATCACAGGCGGTGCGAGATGGGCCGCGTGTCGACGCCGGGGTGCTACTGCCCGAGCGGGGATTCCCCGTTGAGCACCCGGTGGATGTTGCGCCACCCCTCGGCGCCCACGTCGAGGACGCCGCTGTGCGCGGTCCACGGCGCGAGCAGGCGCCCATCGGCGCCGTGGTCACCGGTGAGGCGCTCGACGCGGTACAGGGTGCCCGGTTCGGCTCCGTGCCCGAGGTCCTTGGTGGCGTCCTTCACGCCGTCCGGAAGGAGCAGGCCCCACGGGCCCTCCGTCGGGACCTGCACGCCCTGCGACAACCTGATGGGGTCGGCGGCCGCGGTGATGGCGTAGCGCCGGGCGTCGCACCGGCCCGGGCGGAGGTCGCCGAGCTCGCCGACGTCGTGGCCGGCACCCGCGGACTCGACGTGGATGATCTTGTCGGCGTCGAGGCCGTACTGCTCGCTCGTGCCGACGACGGCACCCCCGTAGGAATGCCCGATGACCGTCACGGCCGGGCCCGAGCGGGGCCCGTTCGGGCCGTCCACCTCGTGGCGGGCAGCCGGTGAGTGGTCGATCTCCTGGCGCAGGTCCTGGCTGAACGAGGCGAGTCGCGGCGCGAGCCGGTCGGCGTAGTCGCGGAACGGGGCGTCGGTGGGGACGTCGTCCGGCAGGTCACCGCCCATCCACGTCACCATCGCGACCCTGCCGGCGGAGGCGTGGACCCACGACTGCGACCGCGCGACGTTCGTGGCATGGCCGCCGAGCTCCGCACCGGTGCCGGGCACGAAGACCCCGACCCCGACGGTCGCGGCGGTCAGCGCCCCGTGCAGCTCGACGACGGAGCCGTCGCCGGTGTTGTCGAACCACACCACTCGTCGGGACGGGTCGGCCGCCAGGATGCGCAGCTGCGCCAGATGTGCCCGGTCCCGTTCGAGCCGGCTCCAGCCGTAGGCCGACCCGGTCGGCCCGGCCCCGCCGACCTGGCCCTCGCGCCACGCGTCGCGCCCCCGCGCGGCGTTGCGTCGCTCCTGCTCCCTCGCCGCCGCCACGACCCGCACGTGGTTGGCGGTCGCCCGCACCCCGAAGGGGGCGCCGGACAGGTTGCCGACGACGCCGGGCCAGATCAGTGCCGCCAGCTGCTGCTCCGAGGGGGTGAGTGCCTCGAACGCCTCACGGACGGCGAGGCGACGCGGCCAGCCGGGGTCCCCGACCGAGGTCAGGGTGGGCGCCGTCGCCGGACCGAGCGTGGCGAGGAACGGCGCCAAGGACTCCATCGGCGAGGGCACCCCTGGCACCGAGGGGCCGACACCCAGCACGGGAAGGGAGCCGAGCGCCCCGCCGGCGCCGGCCTCCGTGACCGGGCGCCGGTCGACCAGCAGCGCGGCCACCTCCGGGTGGACCTGCACGTAGGCGCCGAAGGAGGCGGCATCCCATCCGGCGGCCTCGGCCGGCAGCACGCCGTCGTCCACGAGACGGGAGACCTCGTGCGCCAACCGTCCCTGGGCGCGGGTGCCGTCGGCCAGCAGGCGCAGCTCCGTGCGAAACCGCGACACCCCGCCCATGCCCACGCCCGTCCCGGGCAGGGCAGCCGCACCCTGCGCCGCGAGGCGGCCCAGACGGCACGCCACGTCGTCCACGTGCCCCTTCGCCTGCCGGCGCAGCCGGTCGTAGGCGACGTCCACCGAGGCGGCACTCGGGTGCCCGGTGCGCGCCACGGCAAGGGCGAGCAGGTGCTGAGCCCGCACGATCCGTGCTGCCGAGTGCGGGTCGCCGAGGTCTGAACGGCTCGCCGACCGAGCCTGCTCCTCGGCCTGCGACAGCACCTGCCACGCCTCCTCGAGCTCGGCAACCTGTCGTCGCCACCGCCTCGACGGGTCGACCAGCCCTTCGAGGAGGGAGGCCGCCCGGTCGTACGCGTGCGCCGCCTCCCCGGCGTCGTCGCCGCACGCACGTGCCTCCGCGACGGCGAGCACGGCGGCGCCTCCCTCCGGCCACGCCGCCGCCACCGCATCGACCTGCGCACCCACCTCCCGTGCCACGCCGGCCATGCCTCGAGCCAGCTGTCGCCACCGCTGCGCCTCGGCGTCGACGACTCCGGGGTCGTCGCCGATCGGCTCGAAGCGCACGGTCACTGCCGGCCGCCGAGGGCCACGCCTGCCGCGTGGGACATCAGCCGAGCATTCACCCGCTCGAGGTCCTGCCGCGCCCACGAGGACTGCTGCAGCGCCGACGCCAACAGACCCAGCTCGGTGCGCACCGCCGCCAGGCCGTCGCCCCACACCGCATCGAAGCGTTCCACGGTCGCCCAGACGGACAGCTCGGTCCTCGCCGTCGGGCGAGTGGTTCCCGTCGCCGGTCGGGGCACGCGCGCGCTGCAGTCACGCAGGCGCGCGCCTGCAGCGGCCACCGCAACCGCATCCACCTCCTCGCGGCTCACCGCCACCACGCCCTGGACACCGTCGCATCTCGTCCCCTGATCATGGGCCGACGCTAGAGAAGCGGCGGACGCCCCGGCGTCCTTCGTCCACAGGCGTGGGGTCGCCACCCTCATCGAGGCGGATCCCAGGACGGTTCCCTTGTCGCGACATGTCGGACTCGGACACTGAATCGGCTTGTCCCGCAAGGGCAAACCCCTGTCCGCGGCACTCCTCACGGTGCCACATTGGTGAGTGGCGCTCTCTGCCGCCACAGGTAGCTCATAGGGGAATCATCATGAAACGACTCATCACCGTCGTTGCCGCCGCAGCCTTGAGCGTCGGCACCGCCTTCGTGTCAGGGCCCGCGCAGTCCGCCTCCGGCAGCACCCCCAGGACCGCCGAGCCCGCCGCGAGCGCCGCTGACAGCGCACCGGCACCCTACGTGCCGCCACCCATCAGCTGGGGCGCGTGCGCGGACCAGACGCTGATCCGCTACGGCGCCCAGTGCGGGATGCTGACGGTGCCCCTCGACTATGCGCACCCTCGCGGCACGCTCATCCACCTCGCGGTCTCCCGGCTGAGGCACACGACCCCGCAGTCGGCATACCAAGGTGTCATGCTCGTCAACCCGGGAGGTCCGGGGGGCTCCGGCCTGAGCCTGGCGGTACTCCAGGGGTTCGTCCCGCAGAACGCGGGCAAGGCATACGACTGGATCGGCTTCGACCCCCGTGGGGTCGGGTCCAGCGTGCCGGCGCTGTCCTGCGACGGCAGGTACACGACCTACGACCGCCCGTACTACGTGCCGGTGACCGCGCAGATCGAGAACGCGTGGCTGACGCGGACGAGGGGCTACGCCAAGGCGTGCGCGACCGCCGGCGGGCCGCTGCTCGACCACGTGAAGACCACGGACACCGTGCGGGACATGGAGAGCATCCGAATAGCCTTGGGGCAGAAGAAGATCAACTTCTACGGCTTCTCGTACGGCACCTACCTCGGCCAGGTCTACGCGACCATGCACCCCGACCGGGTGCGGCGCTTCGTCCTCGACAGCAACGTCGACCCGCGACGGGTGTGGTACCAGGCCAACCTCGACCAGGACTACGCCTTCGACCGGAACATCGGCATCTACTTCGACTGGGTCGCCAAGCACGACGACGTGTACGGCCTGGGCAACGACGGGAGGACGGTCGAACGGACCTACTACCGCATCCTCAACCAGCTGCGTGCACACCCGCAGGCGGGCGGGACGATCGGGCCGGACGAGTGGAATGACGTCTTCGTGAGCGCCGCCTACTACGTCTACGGGTGGACCGACATCGCCAAGGCCTTCTCCGCAGCGGTGAATCACGGCGACTACCGCGGCATCAAGTCCCTGTGGGACCGCGCCAACCCGCAGGGCCCCGGGACGGACAACGGGTACGCGATGTACCTCGCGACCGAGTGCACCGATGCCCCCTGGCCCCACAGCTGGTCCGTGTGGCAACGGGACAACTGGCGCGCCTACGACAAGGCTCCCTTCCTGACGTGGAGCAACGCCTGGTTCAACGCGCCGTGCCGCACCTGGAGCGGCAAGGCGGCCCAGGAGCCGGTGCAGGTCTCCGGGCGGCACGCGCCCCCGATCCTGCTGATCGACGAGACCTACGACGCGGCCACCCCCTACTCAGGCAGCCTCGAGGTGCGATCGCTCTTCCCGCGCTCGGTCCTCGTCGAGGGCGTCGGGGGGACGACGCACGCCGGCTCGCTCTCCGGTGTGGCTTGCACGGACAACACGATCGCGGCCTACCTGGCCACCGGTGCGCTGCCCGAGCGACGACCCGGTCGCCGCTCGGACAAGCAGTGCGACCCGGTGCCCCAGCCCAACCCCTCGGCGGCGTCCGCAGCCGCCGGAGGGTCCGGCGCGTCCGCGGCGGGGAGCGCCCTGCGCATCCGCTGACCGCCTGACCGTCTGCCGGCGTCCGGGCCTTCGGGTCCGGGCGCCGGCAGCCGTCCTGCCGCATCGTGACCGACGAGGCGTCCTCCCACGGCACCGGCGGGAGCCTGCACGCTGCGTCGGCGTCGCCGTCCGGCATACTTGGCCCAGGCGCCGGGCCAGCGAACGACGTGGATGTTCTTCCTGCCGTTGATCCTGCTGAACGTCCGACGTCACGGGCCTCTAGCTCAGTTGGTAGAGCGTCGGACTTTTAATCCGCTGGTCGTCGGTTCGAGCCCGACGGGGCCCACCAATCGGTGTCGTTCGAGTCACGCTTCCGACGGGCGTCCCAGCGGAACGGGTCAGCCTCCGGACGTGAAGAGGCCACGTCCGCCCGAGAAGGTGTCACGCAACCGCTCCCGCCGCGCCACCATGCGGTCGTAGCGGGACGACGCCCGCGTCATCTTGCGCTCGGCGTAGAAGCGACGCGCCCAGAACGAGGCCGGGTGGCCGAGGCGGACGGCCCCGACCAGCCCGAGGACCGGGACGACCAGCCCGAGAAGGCCGGTGACGAGCTTGCCCTTGAGCAGGCAGACGATGCAGTAGCCGATGTGCACGGCGATGACGGCGAGGACGAAGGGGTACCCGCGTTGCAACGTGTCCTCCCCCAGCCCGACGAGGTTCGCGTTCGACAGCAGCACCACGCCGAACACCGACGCCACGAGCACCGCGTCGATGCTCTTGCGCCCCTCGTCCGACCAGTAGACGTCCTCCAGGTGCAGCCACAGGGCGAACTCGTCCAGGGCCAGCGCAGCTCCCGCACCGAAGAGCAGGGCCAGCACCTCGACCCAGGGCGAGGCCGGGCGAAACCGGAACTCGAGCAGACCGGTGAGGAGCACGAGCAGGATGCCCCACACCTGGTGATGGACGTGCACTCCCCCGATGTGGACGTCCTTGATCGGACCGGACGCGCCCTCTCCGGTCGTCGTGCGACGCCGGATTCGCACGGTGACCCAGCGCGTGACGGCATACGTCCCGAGGAAACCGAGCAGCAGGCTCAGCGCCGGGGAGCGACCCGTCGCGACGATGTACTCCTCGATCCAGCCCATCTGCACGTCTCTCGTCGTCCGTCGACCTTCCGAGTCGACGACGCCTTCACGCTACAGCGGCGTCCGCGGCCTCTCGGCGTGAACCGGCCGATCCGACAGGGGCTCGCGTCTCACCGGCAGCCGGAGGACCGCCTCGCCCGGAGCGTGACCGCGAGTCAGTCGCGCCCCGAGCGTGATCGCCAGCGCAGTGGCCCCCGACCACGCCGAGTCCGCTTGAGTCGCAGGCCCGCTCGTGCCCGGCTCTGCCACCACCCGCACCTCGAGGTGCCCACCGCGGTCGTCGACCTGCACCCGGACGGAGACGGCATCCCGCCGTGCATCGGTCACCATGAGCTCGACCAGCTCCGCGACGGCAGCCTGCTCGACCCTGGCCGGGACGGGCTCGGACGTCGCGCAGGTGACCGGCGGCCCGCCGACGGCTGCCACGCGCCGCACCACGTCGGCGACGAGCCTCGACAGGTCGACCTCCGTCTCGTCGTCGCGCCGCCCCTGCGCCGAGACGTCGAGCACGTCGCCGATGGCGGCCCCCAGCCGGTCGAGGTCGCCCACCGAGCGGCGCAGCTCGGCGGCCACGGTCGGCGGGGTCTCGGGCCACAGGGCCAGGTCCTCGAGGTCGAGGCGCAGGGCGGTCAGCGGGGTGCGCAGCTCGTGGGAGGCGTGCACCGCCAGCTCCCGGTCGCGGTCCCGCGCCCGGGCGATCCGGCCACCGCTGGTGACGAGCGCGTCGCGAATGGCCTGGGCCTCGGGGACGGGGTAGGCGGGCAGCCGCGGATGCAGCTCTCCCTCCCCCAGCCCCTGGGCAGCGGTCGCGAGCTCCTGGAAAGGCCGAGCCAGTCGCCTGGCCAGGACGACGCCGACGACGCCCGAGACCAGCACCAGCCCCAGCCCCAGCAGGACCACCGGAAGCAGCGCCTGCGAGACCTCGTCACCGACGACCGTGGCGCTGCGACGCGCGGAGAGCACCCCGCCGCCGGCCAGCCGTCGCGTGGCGAGCAAGTCGTCCGGACGGGGTGCCTGGCCGTAGCCCGTGGACACCACGGTGCGCCCGCCGACCTGGACCGACACCTGCTCGCCGGCAGCAGTCAGGCGGTCCAGGAGGTCCGGGCCGACGAGCTGGCCGGCGGCCAGGCGCTGGTCCAGCACCACTGCGGCCAGGTCCGCCACCCGGTCGACCCGTGACTGCTCCTGGGCGCGGACCATGTCCGCGAGCATGTACGCGCGGGGGACCCCGAAGAGGCCGACCACGACGACCGTGAGCCCGACGAACGCCGCCACCAGGCGTTCCCGCACGAGCTCACCCGGCTTCCAGCCGGAACCCCACGCCGCGCACCGTCACGATGCGGGCCGGGGCCTGGCTGTCGTCGAGCTTCTGTCGCAGTCGTCCCACCGTCACGTCGAGGGTCTTCGTCGAGCCGAACCAGTTCTCGTCCCACACCTCGTCCATCAGGCGCTCCCGGGAGAGCACCTGGCCCCGCTCGGAGTCCAGCAGGGCGAGCAGGTCGAACTCCTTCGAGGTCAGGGCGACCTCCTCGGGGCCCACCCAGACGCGCCGCGCCCGCGGGTCCACCCGCAGACCGGGCGCCGGAGCCGCCGCCTCGGCCGGCGCGCTCGCGACGCTGCTCCCGCGGGTCGTCCGCCGCAGCAGCGCCCGTGCACGCGCGAGGAACTCGGCCAGGCCGAAGGGCTTGCCGAGGTAGTCGTCGGCGCCGACGTCGAGACCGACGACACGGTCGAGCTCGCCGCCCCGAGCCGTCAGGATCAGGATGCCGTTGTCGTAGCCGTCGGTGCGCAGCTGCCGGCACACGTCCAGGCCGTCGATGTCGGGCAGGCCCAGGTCGAGCACGACGAGGTCGACGTCTCCCCGGGCAGCCCGCTCCAGACCGGCGGCGCCCGTCGCGACGCGCTCGACGGCATACCCCTCGCGGTCGAGGGTGCGTTGCAGCGGCAGGGCGATACCGTCGTCGTCCTCCACCACGAGGATCTGGTGCGTCACCTCAGAGAGCATAGGGTGGCCGATCCTTGGGAGCGCGGGCACGCGACCGGGTGTCGCCGGCCACGAGGAGCGGGATCGCCACCCCGAGGACGACGACGAGGACCCCGGTCGCCCGCCAGTGCGCGTCCTGACCGCCGGGGGCGCCGACCGTCGAGGCCAGCGTCTGCCCGGTCGCGGTGAGGATGGCCAGCACGACGGCGACCAGGCGCGACTCGAAGCAGTTGTCGCGCCACAGCTTCACGCCCGCGGCCGTGCCGACGAGCACGACCGCGCCGACGAGCACGGCGACCCACGGCGGCGTCGCGCTCGAGCGCAGCCCACCCACCGCCAGCGCCAGCGCGACCGAGAGCGCCGCCGCCACACGCGAGCACGGGGTATGCCGTGTCGCGCCGTCCCATGACACGTTGCGTTCGCGCATCAGAACTCCCGGTCCAGCGCGCCGAGCTCCGAGGTCGGGGCCGTGGAGCTCGGGAACCTGTTGAGGTCCGTGACCGAGGCGGACGGGGTCCAGACCATCGTCGAGGCGGTCGTGGCAGTGCGCAGGAGGCTGGCGTTCGACGTGGTGCCCAGCGTGATCGTGACCACGGTGGCGGGCACTCCTGCGACGGTCGTCGTCGAGGCCACCATCGTCGCGTTGAACGAAGCCGTCTTGCTCGTCTTGACGTAGTCCTGCTTCAGGTTCACCGAGCCGAGGTTGACGGCGGCGCCGCTGCGCAGGACGTCGACGGTGTCGGAGGAGCTGCTGAGCCCGAGCAGACCGCCGTCGCGCAGGCGGAGCGTGACCGGCAGGCTCGCACCGGTCCAGCCGGGGGTGATGGTCGTGAGGTCCACCTGCTGGGTGTACGTGAGGCGCAGGACGTCACCCGCGTCCAGCTTGCCGGCGGTGGCGCCGCCCGATACGGTCTGCACGTCGTAGCCACGCACCGGGCTGTTGTCGACGCGACGTGCGCTCACCGTGGTCGACGTCGTCGTGCTGCCCTTGCCGTCGACGAGGACCGCCCGGAAGTCGTAGAGGCCGTCGGCCACCTTCGTGGTGTCCCAGCTGCACGCGTACGGCGAGGTCGTGTCGGTGCAGACGGGCGCCCAGGTCGTGGTGCCGCTGGGCGCGTAGTCGATGCGCACGGACGTGACGCCGGCGGTCGAGCTCGCCGTGGCCGTGAGCGTCGCCGAGCCGTTGAGGTAGGCGCCCGGGTCCTCCATGGAGACCGACGAGACCGTGTTGTCGACGACGCGGCCGGCCACGAGCGCCGACGTGGTGCTGTTGCCCGCCGCGTCCGTCGCCACCGCCCGCAGGGCGTAGGTGCCGTCGGGCAGCTTCGTCGTGTCGTAGCGGCAGCTGAACGGGTCGATGGTCAGGGTGCAGGCGCTCGTCCAGGTGGAGGTGCCGGACAGCTGGTACTGGATGACGACCTGCGCCACACCGGACTCGGCGTCGCTCGCGGTGGCCGCGAGGGTGACGGTCCCGCGCAGCGGGCTGCCGGGGTCCTGCACGGTGACCGTCGGGGCGATGTTGTCGACCAGGACGCCGACCACGGTGGCGGACGTGGAGCTCGTGCTGCCGGCGGAGGCCACGGCCCGAAGGTCGTAGGACTCGCCCTGCGTGAAGGCGGTGCCCGTGGTGTTCCAGCTGCATGCGTACGGCGCGGTCGTCGTGGTGCAGAGCGGCTTCCACGTCGTCGTGCCGCTCACGGCGTACTGGATGGCCACCGAGTAGCTGACGGTGCCGGCGTTGTAGAGCGTGGCGGTGAGCGGGACCGTGCCCCGGACGAGATCGCCCGGGTCGCCAAGGACGACGAGGAGGTTGTTGGCGACCGTCGTCTGCACCGTGGAGGAGGTCGTGGAGTAGCCGGCCTTGTCGGTGGCCGTCGCGCGCAGGACGAAGGTGCCGTCGCCGCCCCCCGTCGTGTTCCAGCTGCACGCGTAGGGCGCGGCGGTCGTGGTGCACAGCGTCACCCACGCCGAGCCGTTGGGGGCGAGGTACTGGATCGTGACCGACGCGATGCCGCTGTCGGCGTCGGTGGCGTTCGCGGAGACGGTGACCGTGCCCTTGACGGGCGAGCCGGGGTCGACCACCGAGACGGTCGGGGGCGTCCAGTCGGACGCGGCCTTGACGGTGCTCACGGCGTTGGAGGTCGTGCTGCTGAAGGTCGCGCCACTGAAGGCGACTGCCGGCGAGAGGAGGCCGGTGACCACGCCCAGCACACCGAGCGCGACGGCGGCCGCGAGGGCCAGCTGTGCGACGGGGCGGCGGGACAAGCTCATCTCCTCCGGACTGGTGTGGACAGGTTCAACGCTAGGGAGCGGCACCCCACGGGAAGGCAACAGCCAGGGCCCTTCGCTCCACTTCTCGGTAACAGATCGCACGCGACCGGCCCGGGGGGACAGATGGGTTGGGATCGCGCCAGGGACGGCAGCGGCTCCCGGTCCACGGGGACCGGGAGCCGCTTGCTGCGCCGCCGACGCGGGCTCAGCCGCTGATCGGTGCAACCCGGGCAGTGGCGTCGGTGGAGCCGTCCTTCCGGCCGCCCCGGGGCCGAGCCGCGCCGACGAGCTGCCCGAGCGCGACGAGCGCGATGAGCGCAGCGGGACCGCCGATGAGCACCATCCGGGTGTTGCGGTCGGCCAGGGCGATGAGGAGCCAGCCGGCGTGCGGCACGCCGTACTGCACGACGGGCTGCTCCTGCGACACCAGGGTGAAGTGCCACGGGTCCGGCTTCGGGTTGGCGTCGCCCTTGGTCGTGAAGAGCGTGCCGCCCCCGGCGGCCGGCTTCATCTCGAGGATGCGGTGGGTGACGAGGTTCGCCACACCCGAGTCGGCGGGCGGCAGGTAGGTGATCACGTCGCCGACCTTGAGGTCGCCCACGGCGACCGGCTTCTCGAGGACGATGGAGCCCTTGTCGTACGTGCCCGTCATCGACCCCCCGGTGATGACGTAGCGGCTGTAGCCCATCAGGCTCGGGACCAGCCAGGCCGCGCAGGCGGCGATCACCACGACGACGACGAGGTTGACCGCCCACCGGGACAGGCGGCGTACGGTGCCGGGGCCCTCGGTCTGCTGACGTGCCATGGTGCGCTCCTGGTCTGACGCTGTGCTCTGGACGGTGTGCCGATGGTCTCGTGCCGATGTGGTGCCGGGAGGGGCTCCCCAAAAGCCCCTCCCGGTCTGCGTCGGGCCCCTCCCAGGCCCGCCGAACCCCTTGCGGGGTCAGGTCACTGGTTGACCGTGACGGCCGCGTCCTGGACCGAGCTCCAGGAGTAGACGGCGCTCGCGGTCTTGCCCTGCTCGGCGTTGGTCGCGTCGGCGCTGAGCTTGACGGTGAAGACGTAGGTGTGGGCCTGGCCAGGCGCCCACGTGCCGAGGTCGTTCTTCGCGCCGTCCGCGAGGCCGCCGAAGGTGCCGCTGAAGACCGGCGTGCCGCCGGCCGCGTCCTTGATGTCGAGCGTGAGGTTCGAGGCCGAGAAACCGTTGGTCGAGGAGACCTCGGTCAGCGAGAAGAGGGCCGGCAGCGTGCCCGTGTTGGTCAGCGTGAGCGAGCCGGTGAGGACGTCGCCCGGCTTCATGTTGGTCAGGTTGAAGATGGCCTGGCCGTCCTTGGAGTTGCTGTGCGTCAGGGTGCCGGCGGTGACGGCCGAGATCGTGTTGCCCGTGGTCGAGCTGAAGGTCGCACCCGACCCGACGGCGATGCTGCCGGCGGCGAGGAGGGTGGCGAGGGGAACGAGGATCTTGCGGTTCATGGCTGCTCCAACGGTGTGGGCAGCCGGTCGGCTGCCTGGGTGGTTTGTGGGTTCCTGCTACAGAAAGAACGTTATGGAGGCCCGCACCACGGCCCGGCAACGTCAGCTCCTCACTCCCGCCACATCGGGGAACCGTTCGACAACAGGTCTCCTACAGCGCCCGTAGACTCACGACGCCGTATGCCGTCCCACCCTTCGAGGGAGTCACCGCCGTGATCGACGCGTTCGTCTACGACGCCGTCCGCACCCCCTTCGGCCGCTTCGGCGGAGCCCTCGCGAGCACGCGCCCCGACGACCTGGCGGCACTCGTCGTACGTGCGGTGGTCGACCGCTCCCCGGGCCTGGCAGCGGACCCGGGTCTGGTCGACGAAGTGGTCTTCGGCAACGCGAACGGCGCCGGCGAGGAGAACCGCAACGTCGCGCGCATGGCGACCCTGCTCGCGGGCCTGCCCACGAGCATCCCGGGCTCGACGGTCAACCGCCTCTGCGGCTCGAGCCTGGACGCGGCGATGACCGCCTCGCGGCAGGTCGAGACGGGCGACGCCGACGTCGTGCTCGTGGGTGGTGTCGAGTCGATGACCCGGGCGCCCTGGGTCATGCCGAAGACGGAGAAGCCCTATCCCGCCGGCAACCTCGAGCTCGCCTCGACCACGCTCGGATGGCGCCTGGTCAACCCGCGGATGCCGGCGGAGTGGACGGTCTCGCTCGGGGAGGCGACCGAGCAGCTGCGCGAGAAGCACGGCGTGACGCGGGAGCGGCAGGACGAGTTCGCGGCGCGCTCGCACCGGCTGGCTGACGCCGCCTGGGGCGCGGGGTTCTACGACGACCTCGTCGTCCCCGTGCCCGGCGTCGACCTCGCGCGTGACGAGTCGATCCGCCCCGACACCACGGTCGAGCGCCTCGCGGGCCTCAGGACCTCGTTCCGCAAGGAGGACGGCACCGTGACGGCCGGCAACGCCTCGCCGCTCAACGACGGCGCCTCGGCCGTCCTGGTCGCCAGCGATGCCGCCGGCGAGCGCCTCGGGCTCGAGCCGGTCGCCCGCATCGCGGGGCGGGGCGCCAGCGCGCTCGACCCGCAGTACTTCGGCTTCGCGCCGGTCGAGGCGGCCGACCGGGCGCTCGCCCGTGCCGGCATCACGTGGGCCGACGTGTCGGCGGTCGAGCTCAACGAGGCGTTCGCCGCGCAGTCCCTCGCCTGCATCGACGCCTGGGGCATCGACCCCGAGATCGTCAACCGCCACGGCGGCGCCATCGCCATCGGTCACCCGCTGGGGGCCTCCGGCGGCCGGGTGCTCGGCACGCTCGCCCGCAGCCTGCAGCGCTCGGGCGAGCGCTGGGGCGTCGCGTGCATCTGCATCGGCGTCGGCCAGGGCCTCGCCGTCGTCCTCGAGAACGTCACCGCCTGACAGCTGGCTCGGGCTGACCGGGCCGAGTGGCCCCTCAGTCCTCGACGACGGTCGTCATGACCCAGTCACGGACCTCGGGCATGTCCTCGAGGTGCTCGACGATGTACTCGTGGTGCTTGGCCAGCTTGGCCTCGCACCACCGCTTCAGCTCGCTCGACCCCCGCACCTGACGGCCGGCGTTGTTGATCGCGTCCATGACGAGGGAGTAGCGGTCGACGCCGTTGCGCACGACCATGTCGAACGGCGTCGTCGTCGTGCCCTCCTCGCTGAAGCCGCGCACGTGGAAGCGGTCGGCGTCGGGCCGGCCGTGGACGAGCTGGTGGATGGCGCCGTGGTAGCCGTGGAAGGCGAAGACGACGTCGACGTGGTCGGTGAACAGCTCGCCGAAGCGGACGTCGTCCATGCCGTGCGGGTGGCTGCGGGCGCGCGGCAGCGTCATGAGGTCGACGACGTTCACGACGCGGACGCGCAGCTGCGGCAGCCGCTCCGTGAGGATCTGCGCGGCCGCGACGACCTCCATCGTCACCACGTCGCCGGCGCAGGCGAGCACGACATCGGGGTCCCGGTCGCCGTCGTCGTTGCCGGCCCAGTCCCAGATGCCGGCGCCCGCCGCGCAGTGCTCGATGGCCTCGTCCATCGTCAGCCACTGCGGCTGGGGCTGCTTGTCGATGACGATGAGGTTGACGTAGTTCTTCGACCGGAAGCAGTGGTCGGCCACGGAGAGCAGGCAGTTCGCGTCCGGCGGCAGGTAGATGCGGGCCACCTCACCGCGCGCGTTGAGCACCGTCTGGATGAGGCCCGGCCCCTGGTGCGAGAAGCCGTTGTGGTCGTTGCGCCAGGCCGTCGAGGTGAGCAGGATGTTGAGGCTCGGCACCTTGGCCCGCCAGTCGAGCTTGTTGGCCTCCTGCAGCCACTTGCTGTGCTGCACGGTCATCGACGCGCTCACCATCGCGAACGCCTCGTACGTCGCGAAGAGCCCGTGGCGGCCCGTCAGCGTGTAGCCCTCGAGCCAGCCGTGGCACGAGTGCTCGGAGAGCACCTCCATGACGCGCCCGTCGTGCGAGAGCTTCACGTCCTCGTCGGTGACCCGCTCGGCCGTCATCCGCTCCGACACGTCGAAGACGGCGCCCACCCGGTTGCTGTTGGTCTCGTCGGGACTGAAGAGCCGGAAGGTCGTCGGGTTGCGGACGTAGAGCTCGCGCATCAGCTCGCCGACGGCCCGCGTCGACTCCTCGCGCACCGTGGCGGGCGACGGCACGTCGCGCGCGAAGTCGCGGAAGTCCGGCAGGTCGAGCTCGGTGGTCAGCCGGCCGCCGTTGGCGTGCGGTGAGGCGCTCATCCGCAGGTCACCGTCCGGGTTGGCCTGCAGGACAAGGTCCGTCGGCGTGCCCGACTCGTCGAAGAGCTCCTCCGGGCGGTAGGACCGCATCCAGCTCTCGAGCAGTGCCAGGTGCTCCGGGTTGTCCTTCACGCCCGAGAGCGGCACCTGGTGCGAGCGCCACGTGCCCGTGACCGTGACGCCGTCGACCTGCGCCGGACCCGTCCACCCCTTCGGCGTGCGCAGCACGATGAGCGGCCACCGCGGGCGCTCCCCCATCGTCCAGCCGTCGGCCCGCGCCTCCGCCTGGATCGCGCGGATGCGGCCGTATGCCGTCGCCAGCGTCTCCGCGAAGCGCTCGTGCATGCCGGGCAGGTCGTCGCCCCCGACCTCGAGCACCTCGTAGCCGTGCCCCTCGAGCAGCCGGCGGACCTCGGCGGGGTCCTTGCGCCCGAGGACCGTCGGCCCGGCGATCTTGGCGCCGTTGAGGTGCAGGACCGGCAGCACCGCTCCGTCACGACGCGGGTTGAGGAAGGAGATGCCCTTCCACGAACCCTCGAGCGGGCCCGTCTCGGCCTCGCCGTCCCCGACGACCGCGAGCGCCAGCAGGTCCGGGTTGTCCATGACGGCCCCGAACGCGTGGACCAGGACGTAGCCGAGCTCGCCGCCCTCGTGGATCGAGCCGGGCGTCGTCACCGACACGTGGCTCGGGATGCCGCCGGGGGCGGAGAACTGGCGGAAGAGGCGCCGGAGCCCCTCGGCGTCCCTCGTGACCTTGGGGTAGATCTCGGAGTACGTGCCCTCGAGGTAGCCGGCCGCGACGAGGGCGGGGCCGCCGTGCCCTGGGCCGGTGAGGTAGATGGTCTCCTGCCCGGTGTGCCGGATGACGCGGGACATGTGCGTGTAGACGAACGACAGGCCGGGGCTCGTGCCCCAGTGGCCGAGCAGGCGCGGCTTGATGTCGTCCGGCGTGAGCGGACGGCGGAGCAGGGCGTTGTCCTGCAGGTAGATCTGCCCGATCGTCAGGTAGTTGTTGGCCCGCCACCACGCGTCCATCGACGCGAGCTCGTCGGCGGTGGGGGCCGGCACGGTGGCCGTGGTCGTCGTCGTCACAGCTGGGGCCTCTCGATCGGTCGTCGTCCGTCCCGTCGAGCCTCACCGACGCCGGCCCGGCTGGCAAGGGTGGCTGCCCGCCCGGACAGAGCAGTGGGCCGGTCCCCGTCGGGACCGGCCCACCCCACTCCGGAAGGTCAGCGGTCGAAGGCGTCCTTGACGTCCTTGCCCGCGTCCTTGAGCTGCTCGCCCCGCTGCTTGAGGTCTGCCGAGGCCTGGTCACGCTCGCCCTCGGCCTCGAGTCGCTCGTTGTCGGTGACCTTTCCGGCGGCTTCCTTGGCCTTGCCCTTCAGGTCTTCACCCGTGTTCCTGGCCTTGTCTGCAGTACCCATTCCAGGGCTCCTTTCGCTAGCGATCGGATGCCTCCCCCCTACCCGCTGGCGACCGATCCCCACCAGAGCGTGGCCGGCATCCCACCGGCTGCGACAGTGGCGTCGCTGTCACCAGGCTTTGGGACAATGGGGTGGTGTCAGCAATCCCGTCTCCCGTCCCAGCCGACTCTCCCGGCACCGGCCGCGTGCAGCAGACCCGCGACCTGAGCAAGTTCGCGTACCTCTCGATCGTGGCCGCCGTCGTCACCATCACGCTGAAGGTCATCGCCTGGCGCATCACCGGATCGGTGGGACTGCTGTCCGACGCGGCCGAGTCGGTCGTCAACCTCGTGGCGGCCATCGCGGTGCTCATCGCGCTCAAGGTCGCGGCCATGCCGGCCGACAAGAACCACCACTTCGGCCACACCAAGGCCGAGTACTTCTCCGCCGCCATCGAGGGCATGATGATCTTCGTCGCGGCCCTCGTGATCATGTACACCGCGATCGACCGCTTCCTCAACCCCCGGCCGATCGAGAACGTCGGCATCGGCCTGGCCATCTCGGTGGTCGCCTCGGTCGTCAACGGCGCCGTCGCCGTGGTGCTGCTCCGGGCCGGTCGGCGCCACCGCTCCCTGACGCTGACGGCCGACGGCAAGCACCTCATGACCGACGTGTGGACCTCGGCCGGCGTGGTCGTGGGCGTCCTGCTCGTGGGGCTGACCCACATCGAGCGGCTCGACCCCGTCATCGCCTTCCTCGTCGGCGTCAACATCGTCTGGACCGGGTGGCGCCTCATCCGCGAGTCCACCGAGGGGCTCATGGACATCTCCATGCCCAAGGAGGACAACCGCGCGATCGCCGAGATCCTCTCCCGCTTCGTCACCAGCGAGGTGCACTTCCACGCGCTGCGCACCCGGCTCTCGGGCCACCACCGGTTCGCGGAGGTGCACGTGCTGGTCCCCGGGGCGTGGACCGTCCAGCAGGGACACGACCTCGTCGAGGAGGTCGAGGACGCCGTCAACCGCGAGTTCGGCGAGATCGCCCTGACCTGCCACCTCGAGCCGTCGGAGGACCCGCGCGCCTACGGCGACTATGTCGCGGAGTTCCCCATCCCCACGCACGAGGACATCCTCGCCCAGCACGGCACCCCCACGGGCGACGACCGGGCATGACCCCGGCGCACGTGGTGGTGCCTTCCCCGGTCGGCGACCTCACCGTGGTCGCCGACGGGGGCGCCGTCACGCACGTCCTCATGGACGCGGCCAGGCACCGGCCGGGCGCGCCCGAGGTCTTCGGCGACGTCGGTGACCCAGGCGAGGAGCCCTTCGCGTCCGCCGTGACCCAGCTGGACGCGTACTTCTCCGGGTCGCTGACGACTTTCGACCTCCCGCTGGCGCCGCGGGGCGACGCGTTCCACCAGCGCGTGTGGGCGCTGCTGCGCGAGATCCCCTACGGCGAGACCCGCAGCTACGGCCAGCTCGCGACTGCCCTCGGCGACCGCAACCTCGCCCAGGCGGTCGGCACGGCCAACGGCCGCAACCCGATCGCCATCGTCGTCCCGTGCCACCGGGTCATCGGCGCCGACGGCTCCCTCGTCGGGTATGCCGGTGGGCTCGACCGCAAGCGCTTCCTCCTCGCGCTCGAGGAGCCGTCCGCCGACGTGTCGGGTCGCCTCTTCTGAACCGTGCCCGCAGCGGGCTGGTCTTCGTCCCCGCTCCGGCGCGCGTCCTGTCGCGTCCGCCACACTGGGTGACCTCACACCTCCCGAGGCCGGAGCGTCTACAGGGCATGAAGCGACCGTTCGAGCAGGCCGTCACCGAGCACGGAGCCGTCGTGCTGCGCGTGTGCCGCGCGGTGCTGGGCCCGGAGGAGGCCGACGACGCGTGGTCGGAGACCTTCCTCGCCGCCCTGCGGGCGTGGCCGGGCCTGCCCGACGACGCGAACGTCCGCGCCTGGCTCGTCACCATCGCGCACCGCAAGGCGCTCGACGTGGTCCGTGCCCGGGGCCGCCACGCCGTGCCGGTCGCGCAGGTGCCCGACACGACGGCGCCTGCCGCGGACCAGCCCGGCGAGGCGCTGCTCGACCAGGAGCTGTGGGCGTGCCTGGCCGCACTCCCCGACAAGCAGCGGCTCTGCGTGGCCTACCACCACGTCGCCGGACTGCCCCACCCCGAGGTCGCGCGCATCGTCGGCGGCACACCGGCCGCCGCGCGTCGTGCGGCAGCCGACGGCATCGCACGGCTTCGAGCCACCTACGCACCTCACGGAAGGGTGACCACCCATGTCTGACAGCTGGATCCAGCTCCTCGAGGGGCCCCCGGCCGGAGAGGCCGCACGCCTCGCGACGCTGCACGCACAGCTTGTGGCGCGAGCCGAGGGCCAGGACGCCCTCGACGTCACCTACCGCACGGTGGACTCACCACTGGGCTCGTTGCTGCTCGCGGCCACGCCGGAAGGAGTCGTGCGCGTGGCCTTCGAGCTGGAGGGCCACGACCGGGTCCTCGACGCGCTGGGCACCACGATCGGACCGCGGATCCTGCGCGGCGGCCACCGCCTCGACCCGCTGGCCCGCGAGCTCGACGACTACTTCGCCGGTCGCCGGCACGGCTTCGACGTGCCCCTCGACCTGCGCCTGGCCCGTGGCTTCCGCCTCACCGTGCTGCGGCACCTCCGAGAGATCCCCTACGGCTCCACGGAGAGCTACCGCGAGGTGGCTGCCGCGGCCGGAAGCCCCAAGGCGGTGCGCGCCGTCGGCTCGGCGTGCGCGACCAACCCGCTGCCGATCGTCGTGCCCTGCCACCGCGTCGTGCGCTCGGACGGCTCCCTCGGCGGCTACCTCGGCGGCCTGCCGAGCAAGCAGCAGCTGCTCGCGCTCGAGCGCACGGCCGCCTGAGCGTGCGCTTCGACGGATCGCCCGGTGACAGCCTCGCGCCGGTGCGATCCTGAGGTGATGGCCGACACCACGAGACCGGCGGTGGAGCAGCGCCTCGCCCCCGCCACGATGGTCAGGATCATCAACCCGGTGCTGCGCGCGGTGCTGTCCTCGCCACTGCACCGGATCGCCAGCGGGGGCCTGATGGTGCTGCACGTGCGGGGCCGGCGCACGGGCAGGGTCTATGACGTCCCGGTCGGGCGCCACGAGCTCGACGGCCGGCTGGTGACCTTCGGCGGCGGCGCCTGGAGGGTCAACCTGCGCGGCGGAGCCGACCTCGAGGTCACCCTCGACGGGCGACGACGCCGCGCGCACGCCGTCCTGGAGGAGGACCCCGACCGCGTCGCCGAGCTCTTCCTCCGGCTCCTGCAGGGTGTGGGACCGAAGCGCGCCAACCGCGTCGGCCTCAAGGTCAACGTCGACCGGATGCCCACCCTCGAGGAGGTGCGTGCCGGCACCGCGGGGCGCGCGATGGTGCTGCTGACGCTCCTGGACTGAATCGGGCTGGTCGGGGCTGAATCGGGCTGGTCGGGGCTGAATCGGGCTGGTCGAGGCTGGTCGAGTCGGGCCGCGTGCGTCAGGATCGCCCCATGACGTGGCCGACGACCGAGTCCCGACTGGTCTACGAGAACGCGTGGATCCGGGTCCGGGAGGACGCCGTCACCCGGCCCGACGGCAGCGACGGGACCTACGGCGTCGTCGAGGTGCGGCGCCCGGCGGTCTTCGTCGTGGCCCTGACCGACGAGGACGAGGTGGTGCTCGTGACGGTCGACCGCCACACCGTCGGCCACTCGGTCGAGGTCCCGGCCGGCGGCACCGACGGCGAGGACCCCCTCCGGGCGGCCCAGCGCGAGCTCGCCGAGGAGACCGGGCTCGTGGCCGAGCACTGGCAGCAGGTCGGCACCATGAACGCCCTCAACGGCATCTGCCGGGCCCCCGAGGTCATCTACCTCGCCACCGGCCTGTCCTCGGCGCCGGGCGACCACGACGCCGCCCGTACCGAGGAGGGGATCAGCCAGGTCCGGCGAATCCCGGTCCCGGAGGTGCTCGACCTGGTCCGGCGCGGCGGCATCGACGACGGGGAGACCGTCGCCGCACTGATGTTCGCCCTCCTCGCCCTCGGCCGCGTCCGCTGAGCGCGGAGCGCGCGACACGGCACACGGCATACGCCCCCCTGACGGAGAGCGGCCGGGGAGTGCAACGGTTCTCGTCGCGCGAGTGTCCAAGCAGGTGTACGAGACACTCGAAGCCTGACGACCGAACCGGCGGGAGCTCATGAGACGCAGGGACGAGGCGGCGTTCCGCAGCTTCGTGGAGGAGCGGCAGACGATGCTGCGCCGCCGCGCCTACCTGCTCTGCGGCAACTGGGCCGACGGCGACGAGCTGGTCCAGGAGGCGCTGGCCCGCGTCTACGTCGCGTGGCCGCGCATCGCCGCCGGGGCCGAGACCGCCTACACGAGACGCACCATGATGAACCTCTTCCTCAACGACCAGCGCAAGCGGCGACGCGAGGTCCTCACCGACGAGGCGCCGGAGCCGGCCACGGTCGAGCACGACCGGGAGCTCGCGATGACCCTCACCGCCCTGCTCGAGGACCTCCCGGAGAAGCAGCGCGCCATCCTCGTCCTGCGCTTCTGGGAGGACCTGACGGTGCCGCAGATCGCCGAGTGCACGGGTGTCGCCGAGGGCACGATCAAGAGCCACATCTCGCGAGGCCTCGCCGCCCTGCGGGGCCGGCTCGCCGACCCACCACTGAGCGGCGCAGGAGCGGTCTCATGACGGACGACACGACACGCGGGCCCGCCGGCGCACCCGAGCCGGGCGAGCTGCAGCTGCGAAAGGCACTGTCGGCGATGAACGACCTCGAGCCACCCCGCGACGACCTGTTCGCCCAACGCGCCCTGATGCGTGGGCGCGCCCGCACCTCCCGGCGTCGCTCCACGCTGCTCGGCGCGGCCGCGGCCGTGCTCGTCGTCGGCGCGGTCGGCGGCACGTGGGTCGCCGCCACCCAGGGATCGTCCTCGAACAGCGCCTCGTCGGGCACGACTGCACGGAGCGCCGCAGGCTCGTCGGCCGGCTCCAGCGACTCGCTGCGCGGCGCCGCACCGCCGACTGCCCCGGGCGCGGCCCCCTCCGTCCCGTCGGCCCGTGACACCACGCGGTGGTTCGGCACCCTCTCGACGCGCCAGACGAACGCATTCGACGCGATCGAGCCCGCCGTGGCCGCCCGCTGGCCCGACGTCTTCTCGGGGGCGTATGCCGTCA
The DNA here is from genome assembly GCF_039531305.1 of Terrabacter lapilli. NCBI lineage: Bacteria > Bacillati > Actinomycetota > Actinomycetes > Micrococcales > Intrasporangiaceae > Terrabacter > Terrabacter lapilli. The sequence continues at coordinate 1,037,200 of NZ_BAAAPU010000007.1, read as the reverse complement.
CCCCGGCAGGCGACCGCGTGGCCGTCGCCGTGACCCGGCACGACCCCACCCTCGAGGCGTTCGTGAGGGGCGCGATGCCGGCGCCCGCGGACGTGGAGTTCGTCATCCGAAGCCACCCGTTCACCGAGAAGCAGAGGGTCGAGCAGGAGATCGTGGCGGAGCGAAACCTCTGGCGCGACAAGGGAGTCGACGTCGTCAGCGTCACCCAGGACGGCCGCGCCGACCGAGTTGTCGTGGTCGTCGCCGAGGGGTCCGACCAGCGGCTGCTCACCGAGAAGTACGGCGATCTCGTCCGCGTCGTCATCGCTCCGGCGAACCCCTCGGGGAAGCTCCCCGAGGGCAGGACCTTGCCGCCCCTGCAACGGTGACGAGCCCCGCCGGACCCGGCGGCCTCGGGCACGCCGCGGCTAGGCTGCCGGCATGGAGCAGCCGACGCCGCCGCAGGCCCCGATCAGCCCGCTCGACGCGCTGCGTCGCATCTGCTTCCTGCTCGAACGCGGCCGGGAGAGCAGCTACCGCATCGACGCGTTCCGCAAGGCGATCGAGGCCATCACGCTCGTCCCCGAGGAGGAGCTGCGCGAGCGCGTCGAGACCGGAACCCTCAAGCAGCTCAAGGGGATCGGCGACTCGAGCGCCGCGATCATCGGTCAGGCCGTGCGCGGGGTCCTGCCGGCATACCTCGTCTCCGCCGAGGAGAAGCACGGCGAGCCGCTGACCCGAGGCGGCGCCGAGCTGTATGCCGCGCTGCGCGGCGACCTGCACGCCCACTCGAACTGGAGCGACGGCGGCAGCCCCATCGAGGAGATGGTGTTGGCAGCCGTCGACCTCGGCCAGGAGTGGATGGCCCTGACCGACCACTCCCCCCGCCTCACGGTGGCCAACGGCCTGAGCCGTGAGCGCCTCACCGACCAGCTGAGGCGCGTCGAGGCCATCAACGCGAGCCTCGGCGACGCGTTCACGCTCCTCAAGGGCATCGAGGTCGACATCCACCTCGACGGTACCCTCGACCAGGACGACGACATGCTCGAGCAGCTCGACGTCGTCACGGCCTCGATCCACTCGAAGCTGCGCCAACCGGCGTTCGAGATGACGCCGCGCATGGTCGCGGCGGTGCGCAACCCGCACACCAACGTGCTGGCCCACTGCACCGGCCAGCTCGTCACCGGGGGGCGCGGCAAGCGGCCGCCGTCGCAGTTCGACGCCGAGAAGGTCTTCCGGGCCTGTCTCGAGAACGACGTGGCGGTCGAGATCAACTCCCGGCCCGAGCGGTGCGACCCGCCCGACGAGCTCATCGAGCTCGCCCGAGACCTCGGCTGCCTCTTCACCATCGACTCGGACGCGCACGCCCCGGGCCAGCTCGACATGAAGTCGCTGGGGTGCGAGCGCGCCGAGCGGCTCGGCATCCCGGCCGAGCGCATCGTCACGACCTGGTCCGTCGACGAGGTCCGGGCGTGGGCCAAGGGCTGAGGACCGGCCCGTCGGAGGGGGCTCGGAGCCGATTTGGTCGGGCACCGGAAACTCCCCTATAGTTTCGACGTCCCAACGGATAGGTCGGGCAGGTCCCCATCGTCTAGCGGCCTAGGACTCCGCCCTTTCACGGCGGCAGCACGGGTTCGAATCCCGTTGGGGATACGCAGTACAGTTCCACACGCACCACCCAGTAAGGCCCCGTAGCGCAGTTGGTTAGCGCGCCGCCCTGTCACGGCGGAGGTCGCCGGTTCGAGCCCGGTCGGGGTCGCCACACCAAGAGGCGCCGCTCTCAGCAGAGAGCGGCGCCTCTTCGCACGTCGGGCACCGGGTCGGTTCGACGGACCGGGTCAGCGGATCGGGTCAGCGGTGGCCGGCGCGCAGCACGAGCTCGAGCTCGAACCGGGCCTCCGGGTCGTCGAGCATTTCGCCGAACAGCTCCTTGAGCTGGGCCACGCGGTAGCCCACCGTCTGCTGGTGGACGAAGAGCTCCTCGGCGATCGGGGCCCGCTGCCCCTGGTGGCGCAGCCACGACAGGAGCGTCTCGGTCAGCCGCTCACGCACGGCCGGACGCAGCCCGTCGAGCGGGGCGAGGCGCGTGCGGGCCAGCTCGGCCGTGGCCAGCGGCTCGGCGTGCACGACGAGCTCCGCGAGGTGGTCCTCGACCCAGACGGGGGCCACTCCACCGGCGCCGCCCTCCGGGGTGCCGACGCCGTGCGCGCCGGCCGAGGTGGCCAGGTGCAGCGACTCTCCGGCCTGCTGCCACGGTCGCGCCGGCCCGACGATGGCCGGGCGCCCGCGCAGTGCCCGATCGAGCTCCCGCCGGCGCGACGGCTGGCTGCCAAAGGGGTAGACGATGACGACGTCCGTGCCCCGCTCGGCCACCAGTCCCTCCGGGCCCAGGCCTGCACGCAGGCCCTCGACGTGCGGGAACGGCACGAGGGCGACGACGACGACCTCAGGAAGAGTCCACCCCACGGCAGCCGCGAGCCGCGCCACGCCGCCGTCGCTGGAGTCGCCGCGCAGGATCATCTCGAGCAGCTCGCCCCGCAGCCGCTGCTGCTCGCCGGCTCGCTCCGACTGCTCCTGCGCATACCCCTGGGCGCTGGCGGCCGAGAGCTCGTCGATGTACGCGAAGAGCGACTCCCCGAGCGACAGCAGCACGTCGGGTGCCAGCTGTGAGACGTCCACCGTGCGGGAGATCGCCCGGAACGTGACCCTCGCGCCGTAGCGGTAGGCCGCGAGCAGGGACTCGAGGCTGCGACCCGAGCGGACCTCTCCCCGCCCGAGGCTCTCGTAGACCCACTTCCCGTCCTCCGACAGGGCCGGCAAGCGCGTCCCGGGCAGGTCGAGGAACCGGTTCAGGGCCACCGTCACGCCCTGCCGCACGCCCTGCCCGAAGCGTCCCTCCATCGGCATCGCGTAGACGGGGACGTCACGGGGTATGCCCTCGATGATGGCCTCCACGATGTCGGTCACCACGGGACGGATCACGGTCGCGACTTCGGCGGGGAGAGACAACCATGGCGGGTCAGATGTGGCCTGCGCCACGGCGTCCTCCCGGAATTTGTCGTAGGGAAACAGTTTCTGTAGCCAAAGAGTACGCCTCACCCCAAGATGCGGCAGGGCCTCGAAGGCCACAATGGAAGTCATGACCCAGTTCAGAGCTCTCCGGCGTGTGGCGTCGATCCTGACGACCCCGCGTGAGCCCGAGGACTTCCTGAACCTCGTCAACCCGCTTGCGTCCGCTCGACAGCTGCGCGGCGTCGTGACGAAGGTCGAACGCGAGACGCCCGACTCGACGACGATCCACTTCCGCCCGGGCCGCGGCTGGAACCCGCACGCCGCCGGGCAGTGGGCGCGCATCGGCGTCGAGATCGACGGCGTGCGTCAGTGGCGCAGCTACTCCCTGTCGGCCGCCGTGGGCCACGACCCCGCCATCACGGTGACGGCGATCGGCACGGTCTCGACGGCACTCGCCCGCGACACCAAGGTCGGCGACATCCTCTTCCTCGACACCCCGCAGGGCGACTTCGTGCTCCCCGAGCACCCGCGACCGCTCCTGATGCTCACCGCCGGCAGCGGCCTGACCCCGGTGATGTCGATGATCCGCACGCTCGTCCCCCGCCGCCCGGACGCCGACGTCGTGCTCATCCACTCGGCGCGCACCCGCGACGACGCCCTCTTCCACGACGAGCTGCTCGAGCTGGCCGACCAGTTCCCGGGCCTCACCGTCCGCCACTGGTTCACCCGCGCGGAGGGCGGCCGCCGCCTCGACCTCTCGGATCCCACCGACCTCGAGACGCTCTGTCCCGACTGGCGCGAGCGGGCTGCATACGCCTGCGGGCCCACGGAGTTCCTCGACGCGGCCACGGAGCTGTGGCTGCGCGATGGTGACGACGACACCCACACCAACCTGACGATCGAGCGTTTCGCACCCGTCCTGCTGGAGGGATCCGGCGGCGAGGGTGGCCTGCTGACGTTCGAGAAGTCGGACAAGGAAGTGGAGGCGGGCGGCGACGTCCCCCTCCTCGAGGCCGGTGAGGAGTGTGGCGTGGTCATGCCGAGCGGGTGCCGTATGGGCATCTGCCGCAGCTGCCTCGTCCCACTCGTGGCCGGCAAGGTCCGCGACCTGCGCACCGGTGAGGTGCACGGCGACGAGGGCGAGCTGATCCAGACCTGCGTCAACGCGGCCGCCGGACCTGTCCACCTGGACATCTAGGAAGGAAACACCCATGACCGCCACCACGAACCGACCGACGACGGCGCCCACCCGCGCCGCCGAGGCCATCGCCGTCGACACCCCCGCCGGCACCACCGTGACGACCCGGCCCAGGAAGCCGGTCCTCGCCGCGTCCGGCGGACCCGTCAAGCGTCCCAGCGCCGCTGCCCACCTGTCCGAGGCCGACGTCGAACGCCTCGGCAAGGAGCTCGACGCCCTGCGCGACCGCATCATCGCCACGCGCGGCGCCAAGGACGCGGCCTACATCCGCCGCGTCATCCGCGTCCAGCGCACCCTCGAGGTCGCCGGCCGCGCCACGCTGCTGCTCTCGAAGAAGAAGACCGCGTTCGTCGCCGGCACCGCGATGCTCTCGATCGCCAAGATCCTCGAGAACATGGAGATCGGCCACAACGTCCTGCACGGGCAGTGGGACTGGATGCGTGACCCCGACATCCACTCCACGACGTGGGAGTGGGACTTCGTCACGCCCGCCGCCGCCTGGAAGCACACCCACAACGACCTGCACCACACGTGGACCAACGTGCTGGGCAAGGACAAGGACGTGGGCTACTCCACCCTGCGCATGGCCGAGGACCAGCCGTGGCGTCCGTTCAACATCCTCAACCCGGTGATCAACGGCATCCTGGCTCCCTTCTTCGAGTGGGGCATCGCCATCTACGACCTCGAGCTCGAGGCCGTCAAGGAGGGCGAGAAGTCCAAGGAAGCCCTGAAGAAGGACCTCAAGGCCGTGGGCCGCAAGGTGCTGCGCCAGTTCTCCAAGGACTACGTCGCGACGCCCCTGGCCGCCGCGCCCTTCGGCTCGGGCAAGCAGGCCCTGATCGGGACCTTCACGGCCAACGCGATCCGCAACGTGTGGGCGCACTCGGTCATCTTCTGCGGCCACTTCCCCGACGGGGTCGACGTCTTCACCGAGGAGGAGATCGAGGGCGAGACGCGCGGCGACTGGTACATCCGCCAGATGCTGGGCTCGGCCAACATCTCCGGCAGCAAGCTCATGCACCTGATGACCGGCAACCTCAGCCACCAGATCGAACACCACTGCTTCCCCGACCTGCCGAGCAACCGCTACCACGAGGTCGCCGTCGAGGTCCGCGAGATCTGCCAGCGCTACGGCCTGCCCTACACGACCGGCCCGCTGCCCAAGCAGGTCGGCCAGGCGTGGGCCAAGGTCTTCCGGCTCGCGCTGCCCAACCGCCCCAAGCCGGCCGCCAAGGCCGTCAACGCCGCGGTGCCGCCGCGGCGCCCCGCGCTGCCGCTCGTCGCCAACCTGGGATGAGCCCGATGTCGAGCCCGGTGTCCGGCGCGCCGACGGCAGCCTTCTTCGACCTGGACCGGACCCTGATCCGCGGCTCGGCGAACTACCCGCTCGCCATCGCGGCCTTCCGCAGCGGCCACGTGCCGTGGAAGGACCTCGTGAAGGACACCGTCAACGCGGTCACCTTCCACCGGAAGGGCTCGACCGACGAGGGCTCGGAGGCGCTGCGTGAGCGGATCCTCCGGGCCGTCGCCGGCATCCGGCAGTCGGAGATCATCCACCTCACCGACGCGATCGTGCCGGGCATCGTCCGCAAGGCCATCCCGGCCTCCATGACGTTGCTGGCCGACGCCCGCGCCTTCGGGCACGACCGGATCGTCGTGTCGGCCTCCCCCATCGAGCTCGTGAGCCGCATCGCGACGGCTCTCGGGCTCGAGGGGGCTGTCGCCACCCGCAGCGAGCTCGACGACGAGGGCCGCTACACCGGGCACCTCGCCGGCGAGTTCTGCTACGGCGCAGGCAAGGTCGTCGAGATGGAGAAGCTGGCCGCCGAGCGCGGCTACGACCTCGACCGCTGCAGCGCGTACAGCGACTCGATCAGCGACCTGCCGATGATGGAGCGGGTCGGCACCGCCGTCGCGGTCAACCCCGACCGCGAGCTGCGCGAGCTGGCCCGTGAGCGTGGCTGGCGCATCGTCGAGGTCGGTCGCAAGCGCCACTGACGCAGTCACCCGTTCGGGACGAGCTCGCGCTGGCGGCGCAGCTCGGCCACCGCCTCCTCGACGCAGCCCAGGACCAGCCGTGCGGCGTCGACGAGTCGGCGCGACTCGGACAGCACGAGCACGTCGCTGACGGGGTCGTCGAGCCACTCGTCGGCGGCGCGGACGCGCCGATCGATGTGCGGGGCGTCGAGGGCCGGCAGCGCTCCCTTCTCGAGCGCGCCCAACGCCCCGGCCCGTGCGGCGAAGCCGGCCAGACCGTCGTTGGCCGCGTGCACGTGCGGGACCAGCTCTGCGAGCTTCTGGTACTTCAGCCGCGACTTCGCCACGTCGTAGTGGTCGGTCCACGAGAGCCCCTGGAACGCCACGGCCAGCGACTCGACCAGCTCGAGCGAGCGCAGCAGTCCCATCCCCGTCGCCAAGGCGACGTCGAGCTCACGGACCACGTTGCGGCGGCCCACCTCAGCCCTGGCTTGGGCCACGTGGACGGGGTCCTGCCCGTCCCACGCGAGGCCGCCGAGGGCCAGGTCCTCGAGGGCGGACTGCTCGCGCCGGTCCGCGTCGACGAGCTCCTCGGACTCCTCGACGAGCCGGTCCACCTCGGCCCGCAGCGCGCCGACGCGCGCATCCGCGACCGCGAGGTCGGCGTGGGCCCGCTCGAGCTCGGCCCGCAGGCGCGCGAGGTCGCCGTCGCGCCGACCGCGCAGTCGCGACCAGAGCGCGACGGCCGTGCCGCCCGTCATCCGGTCGAGCCCGGTCGACGCCCGGTCCACGCGCCGGGCCGGGCCGCCCCTCTCCTCGCGGGCAGCGGCGAGCGCCGTACGCGCCTCGGCCAGTCGGGCCCCGAGGCGTCGTCGGCGCTCGAGGTCGTCCCTCGCCTCTTCCAGCCGTCGTGCTGGGCTCAGGACGTCGGCCGGGACCTGCTCACCGAGCTGCTCGTCGAGGGTCATGGAAGCACCCTGCTCGATCGGCAGGCCCTTCTGCGCGCGTCATCCACAGCCCGGGGGCCCGGGCGAGGTGCGTCCAATCCTGAGCCGAGGCGGACCGCACGTCAGGCGGCGAGCCTCACCAGGAAGTGTGCAGGGGGCGACCCTCGGCGAAGCCGGCGGTGCTCTGGAGCCCGACGACCGCCCGCTCGTGGAACTCCTCGAGAGTGCGCGCACCGGCATACGTGCAGCTGCTGCGCAGCCCCGCGACGATCTGGTCCAGGACGTCCTCGACGGACGGGCGCGCCGGGTCGACGTACATCCGCGCGGTGCTGATGCCCTCCTCGAAGAGGGCCTTGCGGGCGCGGTCGTACTCGGTGTCGGTGGCGGTGCGGTTGCGAACGGCCCGGCTGCTGGCCATGCCGAACGACTCCTTGTACTGGCGGCCGTCGTTGTCGGTGTAGAGGTCGCCCGGCGACTCGAGCGTCCCGGCGAACCACGAGCCGATCATGACGTTGGCGGCACCGGCAGCGAGCGCGAGCGCCACGTCACGCGGGTGGCGCACGCCGCCGTCGGCCCACACGTGCTTGCCGAGCTCCCTTGCAGCCGTGGCGCACTCGAGCACCGCCGAGAACTGCGGGCGCCCGACGGCGGTCATCATGCGGGTCGTGCACATCGCGCCGGGCCCGACGCCGACCTTGACGATGTCGGCCCCCGCCTCGATCAGCTCGCGCGTGCCGGCAGCCGACACGACGTTGCCGGCGACGACCGGTACCTGCGGGTCGAGCCCCCGGACGGCGCGGAGGGCCTCGATCATCTTGTCCTGGTGCCCGTGCGCGGTGTCGATGACGAGGACGTCGGCGCCAGTGTCGAGGACCTCGGCGGCCTTGGCCGCGACGTCGCCGTTGATGCCGACGGCGGCAGCCGCCCGGAGCCGTCCGGAGCCGTCGACCGCCGGCTGGTAGAGGCCGGCACGGATCGCGGCGCCACGGGTGAGGATGCCGACGAGCTCGCCGTGCTCGGAGACGACCGGCGCGACCTTGCGCCGCGCCGCCGACAGGCGCTCGAACGCCTCCTGCGGGTCGAGGCTCTCGGGCAGGACGAGCATGTCCTCGTGCATGACGTCGTGCACCTGCGTGTAGCGGTCGACGCCCGTCAGGTCCTTGTCGGTGACGATGCCGACCGGCTTGGGGCCGTCGACCACCACGGCGGCGCCGTGCGCGCGCTTGCCGATGAGCACGAGCGCCTCGCCGGCGGTCATGTGGCGCTCGAGGGTGATGGCCGTGTCGTGCACGAGGTGGCGCTGCTTGACCCAGCCGACGACCTCTCGGACGACCTCGACGGGGATGTCCTGCGGGATGACGGCGATGCCGCCCCGACGGGCCACCGTCTCGGCCATCCGGCGGCCGGCGATCGCCGTCATGTTGGCGACGACGATCGGGATGGTCGTGCCCGACCCGTCCACGGTCGAGAGGTCGACGTCGAGGCGGCTCGTGACCGACGAGCGGCTCGGCACCATGAAGACGTCGTCGTAGGTGAGGTCGAGCTGGGGCTGGAGGCCGTTGAGGAACTGCACGGTCCCCCACTCTAGGCGTCCAGCGCCCACGCGCCTCGCCAGCCGACCACCGAGGACGTATGCCGTCTCGCCCGGGCCCACGGCATACGCCCTCTCGCTTTCGCCGGGGGCGTAACCCGTTGACCTCCGTGCGTAAGCGAGTAATCCTGATTACATGATTACGAACGAAGCACTGGAGCGGGTGCGCGGCTGGTTCGTCGGCCGCCTCCCGGAGGAGTGGCGCAGCACGCCACCCGAGATCACCGTCGACCGCGAGGAGATCACCGTGGTCCTGACGATCGCCGACGTCGACCTCCCGGACGGCTCGAGCGACGCCGAACGCGCCGAGGCACGAGCCGGCCGCACCCGCGCCTTCCGCGAGGACACCCGCGGGCGGCGGATGGAGGTCGCCCGCGAGGCGGAGCACCGCTTCGACCGCAAGGTCTCCTGGGCCGTGCGCATCGGCGACCGCACCGAGCTGTTCACGCACGTGGCCGCCCCCACCATGACCCGGCTGCGCCAGCCCGAGCGGCTCGTCCTCGACACGCTCGTCGACGCGGGCGTCGCCCGCTCGCGGGCCGAGGCGCTGGCGTGGTGCGTCAAGCTCGTCGGGCAGCACGAGAGCGACTGGCTCGGTGAGCTGCGCGACGCGATGGAGCACGTGGCCGACGTGCGGACCAAGGGCCCGGCTGCGTAAGGGTCGCCCTGGGCGCTCCGGGCCGGGCAGCGGTGGGCGATGGGCGGTTTGCGGGATGGCATCGCAGGTCGGCTATAGTTCCACTCGTTGTCCCGGCCAGGTAGCTCAGTTGGTACGAGCGTCCGACTGAAAATCGGAAGGTCGGCGGTTCGACCCCGCCCCTGGCCACAACCCGAAACCGCAGGTCAGAAGCCTCTGACCTGCGGTTTCGTCCTGTCCTGAGCCGTTCGGCCCGCCAGCCGTCGGCTCTACCGGGTAACCGTCAGTGACCACGTCACGCCGAGGATCGCCGCCAGTTACGCACGAGTTGTCGCACGGCGTCTCGACGTCAAGACATCAGCCAGGACGACCGGGAGCTCGCTACCGAGGTCTGGGCTCGAGCGTTCGGGATGGGAAAGACAGCGTCATTGCACGCTCGACTCATCAGCCTCGCCGGCAGCGTTGCCACGCGCCGCGCCGTCCCTAGCGGAGTCCGACGGACCGTCCATGTCGGGCGGCCACCCTCGACGCGAGCCGGACGCGGCCTCGGATCCGGAGGTCCTCCCCCACCCACCCCAAGTGCTTGCTCGTTACCGGACATGGCCGATGTGAGGACGTTGCCGAGAGTCGCTACAGCGCCTGGCAAACCGACAGTCGCTCACTGAGGAGGGGTGGAAGGGCTGCTTTGGTGTCGTTCGCTAGGCCAAGGCGGCTCGGAGGGCGGTGAGTAGGTCGTTCGCGGCCTTCTCGGATGGCGCCTCGACGGCGAACACCCACGAGCCGGTGGGGGATGCCACCGCCGCCACGATCGCCTGATAGGGCGGTTGACCGTCGGCGGTGAGCCAGAGCAAGGGTTCGCCCGGCTTGCTGTGGCTCGTGACCGTGAAGTCGCCGGGGTGGCCGGCTTCCAGGTGGGGCCAGAACTGAGCCATGGTGATGCCCTGGCCGGCCGCCTCTACGAGAGGTTGCGCTTCCAGCCCGGTCCCGTCTGCGTAGTCCACCAACGTCTTGGTGCGCTTGGTCACCGGGTGCCCGTTCAGCGTCGGGGGAAGCTTCCCGAGCACAGTCACTACGGCCGAGGCGGTGGAGGGTAGCTTCGCCGGGTCGATGCCCGCCAAGACTGGGCCCAGCAGGTTCGACGTCGATGCGCCGACCGGCGATGCGCTCGGTGCGCTCGGTGCGATCGGTGCGCTCGATGCGCTCGATGCGCTCGATGTACTGGATGTACTCGAAGCCAGCGGGGCGCTGGCGCCAGCTCCCGTGCCCGGCGTTTCGCTGCTTCGGGAGGCGTCCCCCGCAGGCGTTGTCCCGCAGGCCGCCAGTGCCCCCGCTGCCACAACCAAAGCCAGCAGCACTGTTGCGCGTGCGCCCATCGGACCCCCTGTGTGTGAACGCTGGTGTGGTCCACGCTCTCATCCGGCCGTTCGACAGTGCCGTGTTTCCCGACCATGCCGCTGATCCGTCGTGCCGAGGGCTTTCATTGTTTGCTCGCAGGCCGAGGAATCGCGTTGCGAACGGGCATCACGGGAGGTTGGGTGGACTGGCCAACGACCGGAGAGAGGCACGACTCAAATGTTGCCGACCCCCGCGCTGCTGACTCCTCGCCTCCGACTGCGTCCCTTCAACGACACGGACGCGAACGACCTCTTCGAGTTGCAGAGCAATGCGTTTGTGCTGCGCTACTGGGATTCGGCACCCTGGAGCGATCGCGGGCGCTCCGAACGTTTCATCAAGGGCTGCCAGCAGATGGCCGAAGAGGGCACCGCGGCGCGGGTCGCCGGTGGACCGCGACTCCGACGGAGCGTTTATCGGGTGGTGCCACCTGAGCAAGTGGGATCCGAACTACAGGAGCGCCTCACTGGGCTATTGCCTCACCGAGGCGTCTTGGGGCCACGGCTATGCGGCGGAGGCCGCGCGTGCTCTGCTCCAATGGGCCTTCGACACGCTGGACCTGAATCGTGTCCAGGCTGAGGCAGATACGCGCAACATCGCATCCGTCCGCGTGCTTGAGAAGCTCGGCTTCGTGCGCGAAGGGACCTTGCGTGAAGACTGCGTCGTGAATGGCCAGGTCTCTGACTCCTGGGTCTTCGGGTTGCTCAAGCGGGAGTGGCAGCCATCCTCCCATCCGGTTCACACTCGCTGAGTCCTGGCTCAACAGGTGCACGCTCAAGCCGCGAGCTGCGCGGGTCGAGGCACGGGACACCACTCGAGTAGATGAGCGCCCACCAGTGCTGGGTAGCTATTCGGGCATGGCCCTGCTGTGCGGGCTCACCTGAGCGACGAAGCGGTCGATCTCCCGACGCGTCCGCAGCCGATGGAAGGCGAGGTGTCTCCATTGCGGGTCGTTCATCGCGTGGGCGTAGCGCTCCTGAGTGCGTGCGTACGTCGTCCAGGCCCACCAGAGGATCGAATCCTCCCCGCGCTAGAACATCAGGCCACGCCAGCTTTCCCGGTTGCCGGCCCACAACTCCTCACGTGTGGCCGCTCGCCGCACGGCCCGGGTCACGGACTGCCGGATAACGCGCCATCGCGGTGGGCTGACCCACACGACAGTGTCGGCCCTGGTCCACACCTGCGGACCGATCTTGCTCCAATAGTTGCCGTCAACCACCCAGCCCTCACCGGCGGTCGCGGCCCCCACGCGCTCGGACAGTTCGGCATTCGTCGCGGCGCTCCAGTTCTCTCCCCAATGCAAAGCGTCCAACTCGACGTGGGGGACGCCAAGCGCCTCGGCAAGCCGTCGGGCGACAGTCGTCTTGCCAGAGCCCGAACTGCCGACCACCGAGACGCGCTTCATGGTTTCAAGACCTTAGGCGTCAACGCACTCATCCGTCTCAATCGGTCGTGCCAACGCCCGGGCAACGTTGCCTCTGGGTCGTCAACAACCTGGCGGCCCGTCGCCAAGCGGCCTGACACGATCACTCCCGTGACTGAAGCACCGGCAAGTGGGATAGACGAGTGCATCTTCTGCGCCATTGCGGCGAAGAAGGCAGAAGCCAGCGCGGTCTACGAAGACGAGACCGTCGTCGCGTTCATGGATCTGAACCCAGTCACAAACGGTCACCTTCTCGTCGTGCCACGCGAACATGCCGTCGGCCTCGAAGACGTTGATGCAGCAACCAGCGCTCACGTGTGGTCCATCGGCCACCAGATGGCACGAGCACTGCGGCGCACGGGTTTGCGCTGCGATGGGATCCACGTCTTCCTGGCCGACGGCGAAGCCGCTTTCCAGGAGGTGTTCCACTTCCACCTGCACGTGATCCCTCGCTACGCGGGAGACGGCTTCTCGACTACTGCCGACTGGAAGGAGCGTGAGCGTGCCCTGCTGGACGAGGAAGCGGAAGAGCTCAAGGAAGCGCTTGCGCTCGGACAGGGTCCCGACTGAACGTCCGGAACTGCCGCTCGTCGGGTGTCGACATCGGAGGGATGACCGCTGGGAATGAGGGATCCGCTCACCCTCGCGAGACTGCCTTTTGCGACTGGTAGCTCGATCCTGCTCTGTAAGGGGTCAAGGGTCCGCTGGGCGTCAGTTGGAGGGCGCCCTGCGGGAGGCGCTTCGCGAGCCGTGGTCGCTGGCCACCGACCTGCTTCTGGTCACCTCGCGGTCAGCGACGGGCTCAGCTCGGCGAGGAGCGCATCGGTTGAGGCGATGCGGGCAAAGCCCCCGCCATGGAGGTTGGTGGCGGTGACCTGCATCAGGGTTGCGGCCGGCACGACGGTGCCGTCGGGCCCGCAGAGGTCGAAGGTCCGGGTCGCGTCGAGGGCCACGACGACATCGAAGCCGAGGTTGCCGCCCATCCGGGCGGTGGTCTCGACACACATGTTGGTCTGGATGCCGCACACGACGATCTGATCGATGCCGGCCGCACGCAGCCACGCCTCCAGGTCTGGGCTGCCGTAGAACGCCGAGTTGACCCTCTTGGTCACCAGCAGGTCCGCAGGCGTATCGGCGACCGGCGCGATGAGCGCGTTCCCGGGATGCGCGGGGTGCAACGGTGAGTCCGGCTTGCCACTGTCGTGCCGGACCACCACAACGGGCAGGCCACGCTCGACCCACGCCTGGAGCAGCCGCTCGACGTTGGTCTCGCAACCGGGGTAGTTGGCGGTCGCCCCCCAGCTCGCGTCGAGAAAGCCCTGCTGCACATCGACGACCACGAGGGCCGCCCTACCGATCTTCGTCATGGCCACAGTCCAGCCGACTGCACTGGCCTGCCACCACTGGCACGGATGTCAGTCTTCACTAAGATCCCGCCATGACCGTCGTCGGCATCCTCATCGGCCCCGGCCGCCGCGCCTTCGACATCGCGGTGGTCCGCGAGGTCTATGACGACCGCTCCGACCGCGGGCTGCCTCGCCCCGAGATCCGCATCCTGGCCGCGGCGCCGGTGACCGACTTGGACGAGGTGCACGCGCTGCGACGGCATGACGATCTCGACGGGACCGCCGGCCTCGACCTTCTGGTGGTGCCCGGGGTTGAGGACCCCCTCGCCGACCCCGATCCGACGGAAGTCGCGGCGGTCGCCGCCGCGGCCGCGGCCGGTGTCACGGTCGCCTCGTTGTGCAGCGGCGCGTTCACACTCGCGGCAGCCGGCCTGCTCGACGGCCGCACCGCGACGACCCATTGGCGCTTCGCCGAGGACCTCGCTCGGCGCTATCCCGCGGTCGACGTGCGCCCCCGCGACCTCTACTGCGGCGCAGACGGGGTCTGGACTTCGGCCGGCGTCACCGCCGGCATCGATCTGCTCCTCCACCTCGTGCGCACCGACTGGGGCGCCGCCGCGGCCGAGACGGTCGCCAGATCGATGGTCACGCCAGTCTTCCGTCCCGGATCCCAGGCCCAGTACGCCGACACCATCACCCCGGCCAGCGCGACGCCCACCGTGGAGCGCCTCCAGCTCACCGTGAGACGCGACCTTCGCCGGCATTGGAGCGTGAACGACCTCGCCGCAGCCTGCTCGCTATCCCCGCGGACGTTCCACCGCTGGTTCGCCGACCGCGTCGGACGCAGCCCGATCACCTGGCTCAACGATCTGCGCGTCCGGGAAGCCCAACGGCTGCTCGAGCAAAGCGACCTGTCCATCCAGGAGGTGGCCCACGCTGCCGGCTACGCCTCCGACGATCTACTCCGCAAACACTTCACAGCACGACTCGGAACCACACCAACGAGCCACCGCGCCCAGTTTCGCGCGTAGGAGTCGAGCAGCAACGACGTCGAGTCCGGCGGTGCCGCTTCGCGGGGGTGTCCGGCGATGCGCCCAAAGGAGTGGGCGGCACCGTTCGCCACCTCGCTGACGGACCCGGCCATGGCTGCCTGGCCGCAGCTGCCCAACGGACGGCGGAGCGCACGGATCTGGCGCGGGCGTCGAAGCCGAACGGGCCCCTGACGAAACGCACGACCCCTCTGTTGCGGAACGGCCCCGGCCGCGGAGCCGTCTGGAGACCGACGGGTCATCCAGGGCCCCCAACTGGCCACCCACCGGCGCCACCCCCAGGAGAACATCCATGAACCGTCGCGCCACTCGCTCCCGAGCCGCCGGACTCGTCCTCGCTGCCTCGCTCGTCGCTGTCCCGCTGACCGGGTGCTCGGTCGATGCCTCCGCCGGTGCCGGGGTCGACGCCGAGTCCGACGCCCTCTGGGCGCACCGCACCCCGTACGTCGGGGACAGCAACAAGGCCCTCGCACTCATCGCCGACGCCAACTTCGGCCCACCCCGTTCGTACAGCATCAAACTGCAGACCGTGAACGCCCCCTACGACCTCACAGTCACCTTTCCCAGCACGGAGGTGGACGGCAAGCCCCTCGACGCGATCGACTTCACTCCCGCCGCGACGAAGGTACTTGGCACCATCGGCAACCTCGACTCGGTCACCGTGACCAGCAACGACACGCCCGTATTCACCCTCACGGCCAAGCAGGCCAGCAAGACACTCGGCTTCAACGTCAAACAGCTCGGGCAGGACAAGCGCAAGCTGACCGACTACGTCGCCGCAGATCGCGACTGACCCTCATCGTGAGCAGCAACGAGGTAGCCACAGGTGCCGCTGTCAGGTGACGTCAAGAGTTGACCGGACGTCCGCTCTTGCCGCCCTTGGCGCGATTCTGAGTGCGAGAGCTCAGGCGGCCGAGCCTTCGAGGACGCCACCCTCGTGGCGGAGGTGGGTCGGTGCCTTGGACGACGCCGGAGTGGCAGCGGTGGACGGCTTCCAGAGTGGCCGTCGCGGTCCTCGTGATGCTGCTGGCGGGGCTGGTGGGCGTCGCCATGTCGGTGGCTGGCTGGGGCAGCTGGTGCTCCACGATCGGCTGGGCCAGAGTGGATAACCGTGTCGCCGAGGTCGACTGGGCCGGCGTGGCGCGACCTTGGCCCCTCCTCGAGTCGCCACTTCACTCGCGTCGCATGTCCCGACACAAACATCCGGATCTCATGGGTTCTAGCCGAGTGCCTGGTTGTGCTGGGAGGCTCGGTTCCGGTAGCGGCTGGCGGGTAGCTGGCGCTGCTGTGTCGGTCCTCAGCAGCGCCCGAAGGACGCGCAGCCGCCAGAGGGCAGGGGCGTGTCAGTCCGCGTCCTCGGACGGGTTCGGTGCGGCCCTCAGGTACTCGCGTTCGTCGACGACGACCTCCAGGCCCTGGTCCGGGAACGCCGGCAGGTGAACGCGTCCGTGGTGCGCGCACCACAGCAGGTCCAGACCAGCCCTGTCGATTGTCTTCAGCCACGCTTGGGCGTCGCAGCGGTCGCATCGGTCGGCAACGGTCAGCTGTCGCAGCGTTGTGTCCGGGGCAGGCGGGAGGGTGGCGGCGCTCATGGCGCTCCTTTCGTCATGAATGTCGGAGGTCTCACCGCGGAACCGTCAAGGGCGACACGTGCGAACGCGTGCCGCATCCCCTAATCCCAGCCAGGTGAGCCGTCGGGCAATCTCGGGAGGTACTTTCATTTGTCCTTTGTTGTCGCGGGGCCCAAAGAACGACCAGGCGGTCGCCTGCAACAGGAGCAACAGCGCGACCGCTTGCGCTCTCCGACCCTGCGGACGTGCACCCGACGGAGGCCCCGGAGGGGTCCGGGTGCCTGGGCGGTCTCCCGCTGGGCTCAGGAGGCAACCCATCGACGCGGTTGCAGCGCTCTTCGAGCGTAGAAAGCACTACCGGGACCGCACTACACCGAACCGGACGCATGCTTGTCATATGGGGACACCCCCATAGCAGGTCGGTTCGTGCAGCCGCTGGTTCGCGCCGACCCTAACCGCGGGAGACCTTGCGCCAGTCCCGGGCCGTCATGCCGAACCGGTGCTTGAACCATCGGCTGAACGCGGCGGGTGTGTCGAATCCGAGCAGGTAGGCGATCTCCGTGAGCGGCTGGCCACCGCTGCCGAGGTGGCGCTCGGCCATGGCGGCCCGCGTGTCGTCCACGATGGCGGTGAACGTGGTGCCCTCGGCTGCCAGGTGTCGCCGCAGGGTGCGAGGATCCACCTGCAGGGCCTTGGCGACGGCGGTCAGTGAGCAGTGCCCAGAGATCAGCAGCAGCTCGACCAGCTCGGTGACCCGGGTAGTAACGCTCGGCCCTCTGCGGGCGACGGCGGTTTCGAGGAACTGTCGTGCGTAGGGTCGTAGCAGCGGGTCCGAGAGCCGGTTCGGGTTGGCGAGATCGCGGGTGCGCAGGGTCAGGCCCGCGAAGGGCTGGTCGAAGTGCACGCCGGGGCCGAACGCGTTGCGGTAGGCGCTGACGTCCGCGGGAGCCGAATAGGGGAAGTGCGCGCCGAGTGGGCGCCACGCGTCGTCCGCGCCCGCCCGGATGACGCCGTTGAGTGCAGCGACGGCGAAGGTAGTGGCCTGCCACAAGGGCGCCGGCACTCCCAGTTCGAGCCAGAGCCGGACGGTGGCGGTGCCCTCGCTCTCGTCCAGGTGCATGCGCAGGGCCTCGTTGTACGTGACCACGTGGTCCGTCAGGACCTGTAGGACATGTCGCAGGTCCGGCTCCTCGCGCACCGCGATGCTGATCGGCCCGAGAGTTGCCAGGCGCCGCCGGTCGCCGAGCAGCACCGCGAAGTCGGGGCGCGCCGAGAGCTTGGCGGACAGGTCCAGCAGTCGCACGGCGCGTTTCGCCGGCAGCCAGGACGTCGGATCCTGCAGGTCAGCCAGAGCCAGACCCACCTGCGCGAGCAAAGCCGGCCCGTCGAGGCCGAGGGCCGTGGCCAACTCCAGGTAGCCGTCGAGCGTCGCGGCGCGGATCAGCGGCTGCACCGACACACCCCGCGATGGGAGTGTCCCCATGTGACAAGCATGCGTCCGGTTCCGTGTAGTGCGGTCCCGTTGAGCCTTCTACGCTCGAAGACGTTGCAATCGCACCGCTGGGTCACCCCTGAACCCAGCGACGCTCGATGAAACGTTGCAGCCGCGTCGCTGGGTTACCCCGTGCGCCCAGCAGGAGGCCCTCAGGTGCCCCCTCCCCTCCTGGGGGCCTCCGTCGGGTGCACGTCCGCAATGCGCGGAGAGCCCAAGCAGTCGCGCTGTTGCCTCTGTTGCAGGCGCCCGCTTGGTCGTTCGGGAGGCCCGCGCAAGGAAAGGACCAGCATGAAAGCACTTCCCGAGATTGCCCGCGATGGACACGAGCGGCGTCTGTCCCGCCTCGCTGGCCTGGCCGCGCACTCAGAGCCGCGGACGGCGAACCCACGGCCACGACCTTCAGCTGAGCAGGAGGGCAGCGCATGAACACCGTGCACGACATCGAGTCCTGCACCCGCCCCCACTGCCCGTGGGAAGCCGACGGACCCAACGCGAAAGCCCTCGCTGACACCCACGCGCACGACACCGCCACGCGCACCCACCCCACCACCCGATGCGCCCACGAGGGCTGCAAATGACTGGCAAGCCGTACACCAGCCCCGACGGCATCGAGGTGTGGTGGCCGCCCGCCGCCGGCCAGCGCCGCGACCGACCGCGGGAGGGAACCGTGAATCACGCAGACCGAGACCGATCTGAGCAGCCGCGGCCGGCAGCTGCCGGCGAACGGATCGAGCCATACAAGGAAGCTTTGGCGTGGCTACGATCTCAACTCGGAGGCCCGCCCGGGTGGTGGCAGGCCGCATACGCGATGGTCATGGCGGCAGCCGACGCCGAGCACGCCAGCCTTCGAGCCGACCGAGACGGCTGGAAGTGCCTCGCCTTCCAGTACGAGATGGCAGCCACGACTGACCGGTCGCGCACCACGCTGGGGCGGGAGGCCATGCTCCCCTCGTCAGAGTCTGGCCGCCGCTGAGGGCTCGACGAGGGAGCAGTGGAGGAAAGACGGCACCATGCCTGGGGGATGCGGCTACCAGGTGGCGCCGGCTCAAACGGCCACCGCGGCACCGCCTTCCGGGAGTTGTCCCAGCAGACCGTGGACATGGCCAACGCCCACTGGGCAGCAGCTCCTCCGCGGCCATCCGACGGCGGATCTTCCCGGCGAGGTCCCGGGGCGGCACCGAGGCCAAGATCACCTTGGCCTGCAAGGCAGACGGGTCTCGCTTCCGTTGTCCTGGAACGAGTTCCGATAGAAGCCGCTGCAGCCGGGTCACCGCTTGCCCCCGACGCCTCGCCAGTTCGTCGCGACAGTCGGCCAACATCCGCAACGCCTCGAGCTCGCCGTCGGCAGGAGCCGTTGGGCAAGTGGCCTGCCAGCCCCGTTGGCTCCCTCGACGGCCCATGTTCGCTGCGGCCACGTCTTCACGTAGTTGCGCATGGCGGCGTAGCCGGCCTTGTCGGTCGTGAACCGGCCCGACCCCAGCAGGTGGCCGTATGGTTGACGACCTCGATGGTGGCCGACAGCTCGTGGGGATCGACCCCGATGATCACGCCCGTCATGGCGCCTCCTGCACTCTCCTCGAACCGGTACGGAAACGGCGAGGTGGGCAGTGCTGCTACGAGCTGGGCCAGTCCCCTCTTGAGCCACGCCTCGTCACGGTGCCCGACGAGGCGCGTGGCGGACCCCCGCTGGCCCCGGCGAGCCACGAGCTGCTCGCTCCGCAGGTCGTGCGTCTGGCGCGCCTTCCTCTGTACGTGAAAGGCTGATCTTGGTGACGGCCTGCGGGCGGGCACCGGAGCGGGAGTGGGGCCCGGGATGGACATGACGAGCGGCCGGTGGCTGGTGACCCTCTGGGGCCTCGTTTCATGCCGGAAGGTACCGCGCTCATGCAGCTGACCCGGGTCGACAGCGGCGGGTGCGCGGTGTTGCGCATGAGCGGGTCGGTCCGCTCCATCGACGGGCCGCGGTTTGGTGATGCGTTGGCCAAGGCCCTGGTTGAGGACCCGCCCTGCGTGGTGTGCGAGATGACGGAGGTGACGTGGCTTGACCCGGCGTGTGTCGCTGTCTGGGTCGCGGCGCAATGGTCCGGGCCCTGGCCGGGGCCGGTGGTATGGCTGGTCGGCGCGCATGACCAACCGGCAGAGGCGCTCCGCGCGACGGGCGTTGCATCGTTCGTCGGGCTCGCCGACTCGACTGAAGCCGCGTTCACACGGATGCCGACAGAGCCGCCGATGCAACGTGAGCGGTTGCTCCTCGCGCCGCTGCCGATCGCCCCGCGCCGGGCACGGCGCTTCGCGATCGAGGTCATGGCCCGTTGGACACTGTCAGCTATGATCGGGGACGCCACGCTGATCGTCAGTGAGCTCGTCACCAACGGGATAGACCACGCAAGCTCGGACCTCGAGCTGCGACTGGACCACGGCCATGACCTGCTGAACATCGCTGTACGCGATCGCGGAAGCTTCAGCACTCGCCAAGCGAGCAGTGATGCAGCCGCCCACGCTCTGGAGAGCAATGACGGGATACCGCAGCGCGGTCGCGGGCTGGAGATCGTTCGGAGACTGTCCTTGGCAAGTGGCCGCACGCGCGCCCCCGCGGGGGGCAGCGTCTACTGGGCGACGCTCGCGACGGGTGACCGAGCCACGCGGCAGAGGGCCGCCCGACGGCCGTAGCGCCCGGCATAACGATGTTGAGCTGGTTCCGCGGGAGTGGCCCACAGGTACCTCTCGAGGGGGGCCAATGGTGTGATGGAAGGGCCCACGTATGGATGCTGAGAGGCGAGCGTCGTCAAGGGGTCTTGCCGCGTCGGTGGCTTGGTTGGCACTGGTGTTGCTGATCGACGTCCGGCATCCTCGTCCGGCGTTCACGCTCAGCGTCCTGTACGGGATTGCCGCGCTGATCGCGTGCGCGGTCCTGTCCCCGGCGTGGACTGCACTCGTGGCGGCCACGGCGACCGTCCTGGCCGCGGCCTCGGGGGTGTGGAACCACACCTGGGGAACGACGGAGCAGGCGGTCCGCATCGTTGATGTGCTGCTCGTCGGTGTCGGCGCTGTTGCTGTCGCAACGGTCCGAGTCCGGCGCGAACGCCAGGTCGCCCGGCTGGTCGCGATCGCCGACGTGGCCCAGCGAGCGATCCTGCCGATCGTGCCCGCCCGGGCGGGGCCTGTCCGGGTTGCGGCTCGGTACGTCTCGGCCGCGCGGGATGCCGTGGTCGGCGGCGACCTCTACGACTGCTACCGGTACAGCAGCCCCGCATCGAACGATCCGGAACGGGTGCGGTTCATCGTTGGTGACGTCCGTGGCAAGGGCATCGCCGGGGTCGAGCAGGCCGCTCGGGTCATCCGTGCGTTCCGCCAGTCCGCGGCGATCGAACCGACGCTGCCACTGGTGGCCAAGGCCATGGACCGCTACCTGACGGACTTCTTCGAACCCGAAGAGTTCGTCACCGTGGTCCTGGTTGACGTCTCGGACCCCTCCCGCGTCGTCCTGGTCAGTTGCGGACACCCACCGGCGCTGCTGCGCCGCAGTGACGGGTCACTGGTACTGCTGGAGGCCCCGCCGGGACTACCGCTGGGCATGGGCCTGCCTGACGGCCGGCCCTACCGGGATCTGACCGTGCCGTGGGCCCCGGGAGACCGGCTGCTGCTGTACACCGACGGCCTGTCCGAGGCACGCAACCGTGACGGGGAGTTCCTCTCACCGCTCGCGTTGGGCCCGGCGCTGAGCGGACCAGAGGTCCCCAAGGCCATGGACGCCGTGCTCGAAGCCGTCGGACGGCACACCACCGGGGCCCTTCTCGGCGACGACCTCGCACTGCTCCTCCTGGAGTACGCCGCCCCCGAGAAGCAGAGCGCACCCGACACCCCCGACGTGTTGCGCTCGCGTGAGCCGACCGTCCCGGACGTCTCCGCCCCCGGTGGCGGGGCACCCGCCCGACCACCGCCGAGGCTCGACGCGCCGCTGAGCCACACCGGCCAGGCGATTGCGGGGCTCAGCTCCTTCCGGCGCTGTCGGCACAGGCCAGGGTGGGCCCCTGGTAGTTTCGCCCGCGCTGGTCGCCTCGACCATGCCGCCCCCGGACGACGTCGACAATGCCGCTCCCCGGACAACGTCCGACCCTCAGCGAGAGGCGTTTACCGCTCATGCCGCGCTGCGGGCGGCCCGGACCGCCTCAGGCGGGTCGGGTGGCCGACACGGAGACCGTCACCACGGACTGGGTGCCGGCCGGCGCCTTGTCCGCAGACATGACGCGGCGCGCCGTCACGTCAGCGACCGTGTCCGGCTCGGCGTCAGGGTCAGGGCCCGGGCCGCCACTTGCTCGCCAACCGCCGAGATCCACGGCCCCGTTGTCCTTGAAGTGCCACGTCGGGTCGAAGCCTGCGTGGAAGCGGTTCCCAACCTCGGCAGGCGTTTGCGTGGTGGCATACACGAGAGTGACCGACGAGGCGTTGCGGATGGCGCTGTTGCCTCCACCCTTCGAGCTGGTCCGCGACATCACGGTGGCCCCGGGGGGCACCGCCAGTACGTCCATCTTGAAGAGCCGGTCGATGACCTTCTGGTCGGCCGCATCGGTGCTGCACGCGGCCAGTGCGGCGGCGGCGACGGCCGCCAAAGCCACCGCCGCCACGAACCGCCCACCGCGGCCTCGCGCCATGCCCTCAATGTCCACCCGGCGGATCCTCACCATGTCAGGTCACTGTCCCCCTCATCAGGGCGACGCCCGTAGCGTGCACGCGTACCCGGTGAGCCGTGCCGCCACCCCGTCGGGCCGCGTCCCCGACCAGCCGAATCCCCATGTCGCTGAGTCTGCCTGACGTGACGTCCGGACATGCCGCTCCCGGGAGACGGGTGGTCACCCCCGCGAACTCGATTTCTGTATGAACCCGTAACCAGCACCATGGCGAGGGTGCCCCCCGTCGCCGAAGGAGAAGCCCGTGTCGCCCTCGAGTCTCTTCCCGGGCTCACGTGGAGAGCGTGCGGCCGCGACGACCTCCCTGATGGCGTATCGCACGCCGGATCGCACGCCCGCGCGGAAGACGCCACTGACCTGCACCTCTGCGTCTCCCCCAAAATCGGAAGGTCGGCGGTTCGACCCCGCCCCTGGCCACAACAACGGAAACCGCAGGTCACCTCGTCGTGGCCTGCGGTTTCGTCGTCCCCGGGCACTCCCGGCGCGCGGGTGGAGACGGACCCGGGACGGTCAGCCGCCGCGCGGCGGCGCCGGCACCATGAGGACCGGGACGGGCGCCGACCGGACGATCTTCGAGGCCCGGGAGCCGAGGAAGAGACGCGCGGCAGGGGCCGACGAGGACGGGCCGATGACCAGCAGGTCCCCACTGCTCCAGTGGACGTCGGAGATGGCCTTGCCCCAGGACACGCCCTCACCGACCACGAGCGACCGCGCAAGTCGCTCACCGAGAGCGGGATCAGTCCGCCCCACCTTCGTCCGGAGCGACTCCTTCGCCCGAGCCACCCAGCTGTCGACGACGAGCTCGTCCGCCGACTCCTCGACGCCCCCGTAGAACCGCCTCGGCGGCCGGACGGCGAACGTCACGGCCCGCACGTCGGCACCCACCCTCTCGGCGAGGCGCGCAGCCACGACGGCCACGTGGCCCACGTCGGCCGATCCCCCGTAGCCGAGGTTGACCCGGCGGAGGTGTGATGCCGGTCCCGGACGATAGCCACGTGGGGCGAGGAGCACCGGCAGCGGGGCCGAGTGGACGAGTCGGTCGGTGACGCTACCGAGCGAGATGCGTCCCAAGGGACCCTTGGTCGACGAGCCGAGCACGATGGCGGAGGCGTGGACGTCCGCGGCGAGCTCGAGCAATCCGCGGGGGATCGAGGATGCCTGACGCACCTCGAAGGTCGCCGCGACGTCGCCGGGCACATCCGCGCGCGCCTTGTCGAGGACGGACTCGCCCCAGGCGGTCAGCGGACCGAGGTAGTCGCCGTCGATGAGCTCCGGGACTCCCGCCGCGTGTGGTGTCGTCACCACGACGGCGACGGCGAGCGGCTCACCCGTGGATCGGGACAGCACGCTCGCCAGCTCGAGGGCCGAGGTGCCGCTGTCCTGCGCGGTGTAGGCGACGACGATCGTCATGCATCAGACCTTGGCCACCATCGAGGCGGCCTCGACGTGGGTGACGGGGATCCCGAGCTCGGCTGCCCGGTCGACGACCTCGAACCGCTGCCACACCGACTCCGAGGCGGGCAGTGTCACGATGACGATCTGGTCGGGCTGGAACTGCTGGACCGCCGTTCGGAGGGCGCGCAGCGGCCGGTAGTCGCCGAGTCCGCCGGTGGCGTCGAGCCGGTGTGCCGCGAGCGCGTCGAGCGTGCGTCGCAACCGGCCCTCGGCGGCCTCCATCGTCGCGTCCCGGACCGACACCGCGCCGTGCGTGGAGGCGGCCCCGGTCTCGACCGCGCTGGCCGGGACGCAGACGTAGTACGTCGCCTCCCCCTGGGCGTCGATGCGCTGCAGCTCGGTCATCAGCTCGTCGGCCTCGAGGGTCTGGTTGGCCAGGACCAGCACGCGTCGGGCCCGACCGGTGTGCTCGGGCGCGACCCGGTCGGGCAGCCGACCGATACGCGCCCGGTTGACGAAGAAGAGGACGAGGACCACACCGAACGACACCAGGCTCAGCACCAGCTGGATCCGCACGTCCTCGGTCAGTCCCATCTGCACCAGCACCGCGACGATGCCCAGGGCCGTGATCACCGACAGCACGGGGAACCACCACATCTTCACCTTGAGCGTGGCGGGTTCCGCCCGGTAGCGAAGGATGATCTGGGAGACGGCTATGAGCAGGTAGACGAAGAGGATGACGGCGCCGGAGGAGTTGAGCAGGAAGGAGAAGACGGTGTCGGGCGAGACGGCCGCCATGATCACCGCGAGGAAGCCCACGACCGACGAGGCCAGGATCGCGACCACCGGCACGCCTCGCGAGTTGACCGACACCATCGACGCGGGAGCCTCACGGCGTGCCGCGAGGACGAAGAGCATCCGCGAGGCGGTGTAGAGGCCGGAGTTGAGACAGGACAGCACGGCGGTCAGCACGACCGCGTTCATGACGTGGTCGGCGTACGGGATGCCCATCTTCTGGAACGCCGCGACGTACGGCGAGGCCTCGAGGGTCGAGGAGTTCCAGGGCAGGATGACCGCGAGCAGGAAGATCGAGCCCACGAAGAAGATCGCGATGCGGGTGATCACCGAGTTGGCGGCCTTGGAGACGGCCCGCTCCGGGTTGTCCGACTCCGCGGCCGCGATGGTGGCGATCTCGGCGCCCACCATCGAGAAGATCACCGTCACGACTCCCGCGGTGACCGCCAGGCCCCCGTTGGGGAAGAAGCCGCCGTGGGCGGTCAGGTTGCTGAAGTTCAGGTCGGCGTTGGGCCAGATGCCGAGGACGAACAGCGAACCGCACACCAGGAAGACGATGATCGCGCCCACCTTGATGCCCGCGAACCAGAACTCGAACTCGCCGAACGAGGAGACCGAGATGAGGTTGGTGCCCGTCATGAGGAGCATGAGCAGCAGGCTCAGCACCCAGGTGGGCACCCCGGGGAGCCAGAAGTTGACCACCTTGGCGCCGGCCACGGCCTCGAACCCGACGACGATGACCCAGAAGTACCAGTAGAGCCAGCCGACGGAGAAGCCCGCCCAGTTGCCGAGGGCCTTGCGGGAGTAGTCGGCGAACGAGCCCGTCGACGGGTTGGCCACGGCCATCTCGGCGAGCATCCGCATCACCAGGATGATGAGGACGCCGCAGATGGCATACGTGAGGAACGCGGCCGGCCCGGTGGCCTTGATGACCGTTCCGGAGCCGACGAACAGGCCCGCGCCGATGACGCCGCCCATGGCGATCATCGTCAGCTGGCGCTGGTTGAGCGCCCTCTTCAGCTCGGGACCGGCGCCGGACATGTCATGCCTCCCGGTCTGCGGCGGAAGGCGGGCACGTGTGGAGGTGACGAGACATGGGAGCATCCCTCTCGATCGGCCCGAGGCGGGTGGTGCCGCCCCGACGATCTGCCCAAAATAGTCACGGTGGGGTGGTCTGTCTACGGCGGCTGCCGCTCGATCACTCAGGCCATGGTCGGTTCGCGGAAGTAGGTCAGCCGCTCGGTCGCCGAGCCGTCAGCGAGGTGCCGGAGCACCTCCTCGGCGAAGAGCAGGTAGGCAGATCCCACGGCGGTCACGAGGTTGCGGTCGGTCACGAGGAGCTCGGGCTCGCGGGTTCCGCGTCCGTGGATCCCCTCGTATGCGGCATCGGTCGGCTCCAGCGCCGCCGTGTAGCGGCGCCCGTCGAGCACGCCGGCGTCGCCGAGCACGGCCGGACCTCCGCAGATGGCGGCAAGGAGGGCCGAACGGGAGTCGAGGCTGCGGATCAGCGCGCGCAGGTGCTCGTTGCCCATCGCATGGGCCGCGTCTCCGCCCGGGATGACCAACGCGTCCACGGCTGCCGGGTCCACCGCGTCGATCGCGACGTCCGGGAGAAGGGTCAGCCTGCCGGTGGTGGTCACCGGTTCGCGGGTGACCCCCACGGTCGTGAGCGAGTGACCGGTGCCTCGCAGTGCGGTCAGGAGCACCGCCACCTCGAACTCGGCGACGGTCTCGTAGACCAGCAGGAACACGGACTTCGACATGCGCTGCATCCTAGGGAGACGACGCCGCCCGGAGGCGCCGCTCAGGCCTGTCGCCGCTCCTCGGCGCCCCGCCGCCTCGCCAACAGCCGGTCGACGCGGGCCCGGTTGTACCGCTGCACGACCAGGCATGGCACGTTGGCCGCGACGGCGTAGAACGCCATCCCCGTGAGGAGCCCGGGCGGGTTCCACAGGGCGAAGACGGGCAGCGCCATCGGGATGGCCCAGTGCACGAGCTCGGCCCGCCGGGTCTCGGCGGAGAACCTCTCGAGGTCCGCGGCGCCCGGCCCGGGGAGGTGGCGCTTGGACGAGCCGCCCAGCGCGGGACCGAAGTCCGGCAGCCGGTCCTTCCAGCGGCGGATGCCGACGGCCTCCCAGGTGCGACCGCCGCCCTCCCACCCACGGATGCGGGTGAGCCAGGTGTCCCGGGTGAGGGCGTCGGGCGGGAGTCGCTGAGCGGCATACCCGACGGCGGTGCTCCACCCGGCCCAGACGGCGGCGTCGACGAGGACGGCGACCACCCACGCGCGCCTGCTGGTCACACCCCGACCTCGACCTTGCGGCCCCGCCACTGCACGCTCTGCCGGTGGACGACGAGGACGAACGACCAGCAGAACAGGACGACGAAGGCCGCCAGCGCCAGGGGGTGCAGGGCCGCCGCCACCGGGCTGAAGCGCCCGACGCGTCGAGCGACGACGGCGAACTGGGCGGCGAAGGCCGCGTAGCAGAGGACGGAGAGCCAGCCCCGGTCGACACCCAGCACGAGCCCTGAGTGGAGTGCCGCCACGACCCAGAGGACCGTCGCCACGAGGCGCAGCAGCGGCGTGGCGCCGGCGCCCCTGGCCAGGTTGCGGCCCCAGCCGTGCAGGAGGGGGCGCAGGCCCTCCGGGTACATCCGGTAGGAGATCAGGTCGCCGGCGAGCTGGGCCCGCACCGGCACCCCGGCCCGGTCGGCGGCCCCGGCCAGCGCCAGGTCCTCCACGAGGTCGCCGTGCACCGCCGCGTGACCCCCGAAGCGCTCGTAGACGTCACGCCGCACCGCGATCGCCGGGCCGAAGGCCACGGGGCGGCGCCACCAGCGCCACCGCGGCGATGGCCCGAGGCCGCCGGCCAGGACGGTGACCACGGCCGGCCCCATCGACAGGTACTCGTAGGGCCGTTCGACGCGGTGGCGCGGATGGGCCGAGACCAGCTCTCCCCCGCGCGCCGCCGCAGCCAGGGCGGCCACCGCTCGCGGGCCGGGCGTGGTGTCGGCGTCGAGGAAGACCATCACGTCGCCGGTGGACGTGTCGGCCCCCCGCTGGCACGCCGCCGCCTTGCCCGTCCAACCGGGCGGGGGCGACGACGGCACGACGTCGACCCCCGCTGCACGGGCCAGCGCGGCCGTGCCGTCCGTCGACTCGTCGTCGACGACGACGACCTCGCCCGGGGTGGGGTCGAGCGTCGCCAGGCAGCGGAGCAGCTCGGGCAGCCGCCGGGCCTCGTTCCGGGCCGGGACCACGACGGACACGCTGGAGGCGCCCGCCTCGCCGGCACGGGCGCCGATGGCAGGCAGCACCAACCGACGCCCGGCGAGCACCCAGCCGAGCACCCAGCCGACGGCCAGCAGGCCCAGCGATGCGGTGCTCACCCTCGCACCGTAACCGGGTGCCCGCTGGGGGCGGGCGATATCAGGTCGGCGCAGGGACCTTGGGCCCTTCCTGCCCGACCGCGTCTCTTCCTACCGTCGAAGGACAAGCAGGACGACGCGAAGGAGGGGACCATGCCCCCGCACTGCGACTCGCTGGACGGGCCCGTCGTCCGGGCGGCACGCCACGCGTTGGAGACCGGCGAGGTCACGCCGGCACTCGCGTACGTCCCGGCGAGCGCCGAGGACGAGGTCCGGGCGACCTTCGAGGCGGTCCTGCCCGTGCGCGCCCTCGGCCACGGGGCGCGGCTCGTGGCCGAGCGCCTCTTCTTCGAGACGGTCGTGCGGCTGCACCGGGAGGGCGAGGGCGCCGCGTTCACCGGGCTGCAGCCGGCCGGACTCGACGTCGGCCCGGTGATCCCGCTCACGGAGGAGGCCATCGAGTCGGGCTCGGCCGAGGACCTCACCACCTTCCTCGGTGCGGTCCTCACCGACGAGCTGCACCGGCGCCTGGCCACGCTTGGCGAGCTGGGCGACGCGCGCAACGGGTCCGTGGAGCGCGAGCGCGAGTGGGTGGAGGCGATGCTCGGCTTCCAGACCTACAGCCAGACCCTCTTCGAGACGCTGGAGTCGCAGCCGCACGCAGGTGGCGGCCACCACGACAGGCACCAGAACAGGCACCAGGACAGGCACCAGGACAGGCACCACGACGAAGCGAAGGAGGCGCCGGGCCACGAGCACGACCCCGTGCCCTGACCGCCGCGCCGACCCCCCGGTCCGCGGAGCCGAGAGGCCCGCGGACCGGGACGCGCCACTGCACGTGTCTCGGCAGCGGTGAGCGTCAGCGCCCTCCCGGCACCCGCCTGAGCAAAGGCGGAGGGGTGCCGTCCATGACGGGGCTCTCCCCCTCGTACGCGTGCGCGAGCTGCAGGACGCCGTGGTCGTCGTGGCGCCTCCCGACGAGCTGGATCCCGGTCGGCAGCCCGCGAGGGTCGAACCCCGCCGGCACCGCCGCGACCGGATGGGTCGACATCGTCCACGGGACGACCGTCTCCATCCAGCGGTGGTAGGTGTCCATGGGGCGGCCGTCGATCTGGTCGGGCCAGTGCACCGACTTGTCGAAGGGGAAGACCTGCGCGCTGGGGGCCACGACGAAGTCGTAGCGTTCGAGCAGGTCGGCGAGGGCGGCATACCAGGCGTCCCTGGCGGCGGCCGCGCGCGTGAGGTCACGGGCGCTGAGCCGAAGGCCGTACTCGATCTCCCACACGAGCTCGGGCTTCATCAGTGCCCGCGTCGCCGGGTCATCGTAGAGGTCGGCGTGGCGCAGGTTCCCCCAGGCACGCCAGGCCAGGTAGGAGCGCCAGATCTCCTCGGGGGCGTATGCCGGCAACGTCGGCTCGACCTCGCAGCCGAGCCTCTCGAACGTGGCGAGGGCCGACTCGCACAGGGCGAGCACCCCCGGCTCCGTGGCGAGGTGGCCGTCCCAGTCGCCGACCCAGGCGATCCGCGTCCCGGCGAAGTCCCGCTCGAGGCCGGCCGCCAGCGTCGACGGGTCGTCGTCGAGGGACAGCGGCGCGCCGGCGTCGGGGCCGGCCATCGTCGAGAGCAGCCGCGCCACGTCGGCCGCGGTGCGGCCCATGGGCCCGTTGACGCTGCCGTAGGGCACGAATCCCGGCTCGGGGACGCGGCCCCAGGAGGGGCGCAGGCCGACGACGTGGTTGAAGGCCGGCGGGTTGCGCAGCGAGCCCATGTTGTCGGACCCGTCGGCGACCGGAACCATCCGCGCGGCCAGGGCGGCGGCCCCGCCACCGCTGCTGCCACCCGCCGTTCGCGAGGTGTCGTAGGGGTTCGCGGTGGTGCCCCACACCTCGTTGTAGCTCTGCGACCCGAGCCCGAACTCGGGGGTGTTCGTCTTGCCGATGAGAATCGCTCCCGCGGCCCGGATGCGGGCGACGGCCACGTCGTCGGCCTCGGCGACCCGGTCGGCGAAGATCCGCGAACCCGACGTGTGGGGCAGACCCTTGGCCGCGGCCAGGTCCTTCACGGCGTGCGGGAAGCCGTGCATCCACCCGCGGCTGCGCCCGGCGGCCAGCTCCTCGTCCCGCTCCCGGGCCTCGGCGAGCAGCTCGGCGCCGTCGCGGAGCGCGACGATCGCGTTGAGGACCGGGTTGTAACGCTCGATCTGCGCCAGGTGCGCGGACATCACCTCGACGCAGCTCACCTCCCGCCGGTGGATGAGGTCGGAGAGCTCGAGCGCCGAGTGCCCGACCAGGGCGGCCTGGTCGGCCTGGTCAGGCGTCGGCTCGTCGGTTGCGGCGTCGCTCATGGGTCTCAGGGTAGGAGCGGCATGAGGAGGCTGCCGAGGCCGAGCACCACGAAGCCGACGACGAAGGCGACGACGGTGAAGCCCATCACCCGGCGGATGTTGAGCTTGGCGATCGCGAGGACTGGCAGCAGCCAGAACGGCTGGATCATGTTGGCCACGGCCTCGCCGTTGGCCACGGACATCGAGATCTTGCCGAGGTAGGCAGGCGAGGTCTGGCCGAGCTGGACCGCCGCGTCGACGGCGACGGGGCCCTGCACGCCCCAGTGGCCTCCGCCGGAGGGGACGAAGAGGGAGATGACGACCGAGGCGAGGTAGTTGAGGAACGGCAGGGTGTAGTAGGTCGCGTGCGACACGATCGCCGAGGCGATGACGGTCTGGAGCGGGTGCACGCCCGAGTGCGGGGTGTAGCCGAGCAGGCCGATGATGCCGCCGTAGAGGGGGTACTGCAGCAGCAGCGGTCCGGAGGTCTTGGCGGCCTCGGTGAAGGACCGGATGAAGCGCATCGGCGTCCAGTGGAAGAGCGCGCCGAGGATGAAGAAGAGCATCACCATCGAGCCGATGTTGAGCTTGAAGCCGCTGCGGACGAAGTAGGCGATGCCCGCCACGAAGACCAGGACGTTGAGGATCCAGAGGTTCTCGAGGCGCTCGGCGAAGGTGCGGGGCCCGCCCGACCGCTCGTCGCGTTCGTCGTGGGGAAGGTCGAGCGCGAGCAGGGCCTCCCGGTCGACGTCCGCCTGCTCGGTGGTGGCCTGGGGGCGCGGCGACATGCGGTGGACGAGCAGGCCGATCACGATGGCCAGCACGAGCATCGGCAGGAAGCTGTAGGGCCGGAAGATCGTGTCGCTGAGCGGCACCAGCTGGTGGGTCTGCGTCCAGATGATGTTGAGCTTGCTCGTCTTGTCGGTGTTGGCCAGGGCGATCGAGCTCGACAGGCCCGAGGTCCACACCATGTAGCCCATGTAGCCGGCGGCGACGAGGTAGGCGAAGTTGACGCTGCGCAGTCGCGCGAAGACCTGGCGGGCCAGCAGGGCGCCGACCACCAGTCCGAGGCCCCAGTTGACGACGCACGCGAGGGCTGCCACACCGAAGCAGAGCAGCCCGCCCTGGGCCTGGTTGTTCGGCTTGCTCGCGAGCCACTGCAGGCCGCGCTTGACGAGCGGGGCCTCGGCGAGGGTGTAGCCGCCGACGAGGATGAGGATCATCTGCATGGCGAAGGTGAAGATGTTGCCCTCGCCCCAGACGCCCTTGTACCAGCCGTCGACGACGCCCCCGAGGCTCGCGTCCGGCACGAACGCGAAGATGAGGGCGACGACGACGATGGTGAGGATGACGGCGAACAGGTAGGGGTCCGGCATCCACTTCTCGACGTAGCGGACGGAGAGGTCGGTGAAACGGTGCAGCGGTCCGGGGCGACCGGCCCGGACCGTCTGCTCCTCGTCGAGGACGAGGTCGGGGGTGTGCGACATGGGGCGCTTCTCTCGGGGCGTGTCGGCGGTCGCGTTCGGCGCCGCGGCCGGGTGGGGTCAGGAAGCGGGCCCTGTCCTCGTGCCGCCTGACCTCGCTGTGGGAGATTGGCCAGGCCACAGGGCCACCGAGCCAACCGGCAGTCTGGGGTGCCGCCGATGTCGTGTCAAGAGCGGTTCCGCCCGGTTACGCCCGGGCACCGACGACGCCCAGGCGCTCGAGCAGGAACATCACTGCGGCGGCGAAGTCGTTGTCGGCGGTCTGCGTGGCCACCCGGGCCCAGTCGACCTGCTCGCGCAGCGCCCGCAGGGTGGGCAGCACCACCGAGAGGTCGCAGTAGTGCTCGTCGAGGGAGTTGAGCTTGTGCACCACGAGGTCGGTCGCGTCCTGCACGGGCATCTCGACCGACAGCACGTCCATCGGCGTGGCCCGGAGCACCTCCTCCCGGTCGGCGGGCCCACCGACCGGACGGTGGATGACGTCCACCATGGCGCCCTGCGTGTAAACCTTGAAGAGCCAGTCCTCGGGCGGCTGCACGACGTCGAGGTCCTGGTCGGCCAGGCGCGCGGCCACCTCGACCGCGTCCTCATCGGCGACGAGGAAGTCGACGTCGTGGTCGGGTTCGGGCCCGCCCCGGGCCCACGCGGCATACCCGCCCATGAGCGCGAAGGGCAGGCCGGTGTGCTTCAGCGCGACGGCGACCGTCTTGAGGGCCTCCCGCAGGTCGGAGGTGTTGTCGGCTCCCATGCCCTCCGCCTACCCCTCCCGAGGCCGTATGCCGCACGGCGAGGTCCGGCGCCTGCCGACCGTGGGTGACCGGCGGCAGCCGACGGGTAGGCGACACCCATGAGAGTCGCGACGTTCAACATCCTCAACGGGCGTGTGCCGACCGACCAGCACGTCGACCTGGCAGGCTTCCGCGAGGCGGTCCGACGGCTCGACTGCGACGTGCTGGCCCTGCAGGAGGTCGACCGCAACCAGCACCGCTCCGACAACGCCGACCTCACGGCCGTCGCGGCCGAGGTCATGGGGGCCTCGGACCACCGGTTCGTCGCGGCCCTGTCGGGCAGCCCGGGCGCCACGTGGGTGGCGGCCACGGGCGACGAGCAGCCCGACGCGGCGGCTTACGGCATCGCGCTGCTGTCGCGCCACCCGGTGCGCGGGTGGCGGGTCGTGCGGCTGGCGCCCGTGCCCGCTCGCGTGCCGATGCGCTTCAAGGGCCAGCGGTGGCCCGTGCTCGTGCGGGACGAGCCGAGGGTGGCCGTGGTCGCGGACATCGACTCCCCCGCAGGGCCGGTGACCGTCGTCAACACGCACCTGTCGTTCATCGACTGGTGGAACCGCCGCCAGCTGCGCCACCTCGTCGCGAGCGTCGCCGACGAGAAGGGTCCCCTGGTGCTCGTCGGTGACCTCAACATGGAGCCGGAGCGCGCCGGGCGCCTGACGGGCATGCGGGCGGCCGCGTCAGTGCCGACCTTCCCCGCGGAGTCCCCGACGCAGCAGATCGACCACGTGCTGCTGCGCGGACCGGTGACCGCCTTCGGCGGGGAGGCGCTGCGGCTGCCCGTCTCGGACCACCAGGCCCTGCGTGTGGAGCTTTCGCTCGGCTGACGGACACCCGCGCGGTTCGCCGCGCCGGCAGGACCCACTCGCTCAGCTCCCGTCGTCCTCGTCCTCGTCACCGTCGTCCGGCGTGAGCTTGTCGACCACCTCGCGCGTCTTGTCCGCGACCGCACCGGCGACGTCCCTCACCTTCTCCACGGTCTGCTCCACCACCTCCTGCGCCGAATCGACCGCGCCCGCGACCTTGTCCTCGACCGACTCGACCACACCTTCGATCTTGTGCTCGACCACGGTCGCCGCGACGGACTCGATCGCCTTGCCGCCACCCTCGATCGCCAGATCGACCAGGCTGGGTGGGCCCTGCGCCTCGAGGTCGAGCCGGTTCGTGCTCTCGGCGAACCGCAGGTACGTGTCGACGCTCGCGACGACCACCCGCGCGTCGACGGTCAGCAGCTCGATGCCGAGCAGCGACACCCGCAGGTAGGCGTCGATGACGATGCCCTTGCCGAGGACGATCTCGATGACGTCGGCGAGCCCGCTCGGGGCGGGCCGGGACAGGTAGCCGCCCCCGCGCTTGCGCACGACGGCCCTCTCGGTCATCAGGCGCCTCCCCGCACCGGCACCCGGCCGTGGACGCTCATGCCGTGGGGTTCACTGCGTCGACGGTGCGGGCCGCCTTCTTCCTCGCCCGCCTCGAGCGGCGCGACACCTGCTTCCCGGCACCCTTCACGCTCTTCCCGGCGTCCTTCGTCCCGCGCGCGAGCGCGTCCGCCGCCTCCTGGACCGGATGGCGTGCGGCGCGGGGCAGCACGAGCGCGGCCCCCCACGAGAAGAGCCGACGGGTGAGCATCAGCAGCGGGATGCCCAGCGGCAGCAGGATGATGGTGACGCACAGCAGGGCGCCCACCAGGCCGAGCAGTCCTGCGACCACCCAGACCAGACCTGCCAACAGCCAACGCAGTGGTTTCATCGTGCCTCCTGCATGTCCAGGGAGCCCACGGCCCCGTGGTGGCACCAGCACGGTCCGATCCTCACGCCCCCGAGCGGTCCGTGCCGCATGCTGGTGGGTACTTACCCAGGTAGGCGATGTCGTAGGGCTCGGTTGGCTCCGGGGCTCGGACGTCAGCCGCATCCGACCCGATCTCAAGGAGTCCGAGATGAGCGAAGCCAGCAGCGACATCCAGACCAGCGCGGGGAGCTCGAACGTCGGCGCCGGCAGCAGCGCCAGCACCGCCCTGTCCCCGCTCGTCACCGAGCAGGGCAGGACCACCATCGCCGACACGGTCGTGGCCAAGATCGCCGGCATCGCGGCTCGCGAGGTGCCGGGAGTGCACGCGCTTGGGGGTGGAGCCGCCCGGGCGGTGGGTGCGATCCGCGAACGCATCCCCGGCGGCCGCACCAACCAGGGCCAGGGCGTCGCCGTCGAGGTGGGCGAACGCCAGGCGGCCGTGGACCTCCAGCTGGTGGCCGAGTACGGCGTCTCCATCGCCGACCTGGCCCAGGGCATCCGCCGCAACGTCATCGCCTCGATCGAGGGGATGACCAGCCTCCAGGTGACCGAGGTCAACATCGAGGTTCAGGACGTCTATCTCGAGAGCGACGGCCAGGACCAGGACCAGTCGCAGCAGTCGGAGCCTCGCGTCCAGTGACCGGCGAGCCGGGCGCGGCAGGCCGGCCCGCGCCCACCGACACCACGCCGACCGACACCACGCCGACGGCCACCCCACCGGGCACGGTGCCGACCGACCCCGGGTCCATCGACACCGCATACGCCGTGGCCGCGGCGGTCCGCGCGGTGCCCGGCGTCGTGGGTCTGCACAGCGGTGCCTTCGGGCAGGCCGCCACCTACTACCCGGGTCGCACGGTCAGCGGGGTCCAGCTGAGGCCGGAGGTCACGACGGTGCACCTCGTGCTGGCGTGGGGCGTTCCCGTGCCCGCCACGGCGGCGCTGGTGCGTGAGGCGGTCTTCACGGTCACCCACGGTCCGGTCGACGTCGTCGTCGAAGACGTCACGGACCCTGTCGGGGCGATGGACCGGCGGGTGACCTGATGCCACCGGCCGGGCCCGTCGACCCCCTCGCGCGCACCGAGTGGTCGCGTCTGCGGCGGCGAGCCGCGGCGACGCACCACCCGGACAGGGGCGGCGACGTCAATGCCTACCTCGCGTCGCTGGCCGCCGTGGACGCGGCGTTCGGCATCGAGGACCACTCGGGGCGACGCGGCCGCGGCTGGTCGAACGGCGTGTCGGAGGTCGTGGTGGTCCGGACCTGGCGCGGCTCCCCCATGCGCCTGACCCGCCGCACCCGTCGGGTCGTCCGGACCTTCCGCAGCCGGCTCCCGCGCTCGTTCCCCGGAGCCAGACGCACCACGGACATCTGAACCCGCGTCGGCCCGTTCCGCGGACTGCCGTTTCTGTCGAAGGAGACTTCCATGCCCAGCTCATCCATCGGCCTCCTCGCCGGCCTGCTGCTCGGGATCGCCGCCGCAACAGGTGGCTTCACCGGCTTCCTCCTCGCCCTCGTCCTCGGAGCCGTCGGCTTCGTGGTCGGGGGCCAGCTCGACGGGAGCCTCGACCTCTCCAGGCTGATGGGTGGCCGTCGCCGTGACTGAGGTCGCTGCTCCCCCGCAGCC
The DNA here is from genome assembly GCF_039531305.1 of Terrabacter lapilli. Classification (NCBI taxonomy): domain Bacteria; kingdom Bacillati; phylum Actinomycetota; class Actinomycetes; order Micrococcales; family Intrasporangiaceae; genus Terrabacter; species Terrabacter lapilli. The sequence goes on along the minus strand of NZ_BAAAPU010000007.1, from coordinate 1,001,334 downwards.
CCTGCCGGCAGGAGCGACGGCCGCGTCCGGTGAGGTCGGCCTGGCCGAGCCCGGCGAACGGGGACGGCTGGACATCGCCGAGCGGGTCGTCGAGCGCGTGGCCCACATCGCGGCGTGCGAGGTGAGAGGCGTGCGCTCCGTCGGCTCCAGCCTCGAGGGCGTCGTCGGGCGGCAGTACCCCAACGTGAAGGCGCAGATGGCCGGTGGCCATGCGCGCGTCGACGTCGACATCGCCGTCACCTGGCCGATCCCGCTGGCACGCACGGCGGCGGAGGTGCGCGAACACGTGAGCGAGCGGCTCACGAGCCTGCTCGGGGTGAAGGTCGATGCCGTGGACGTGACCATCGCGACGGTCTCGCCCGCGGGGACCGAGCACAGGAGGGTCCAATGAGCCAGACGGACACCGGCCTGAGCCGGCCCGCCCCCGCTGGCGCCGACCACCCGGCGATGCCGCCTGCCAGGACGCCCCGGCGTACGCGTGGCACCGCCGCTCTGGGCATCACGCTCGCGGTGCTGCTGACCGCCGTGGGAGTCCTCGCGGTGCGTGACGCCCTGATCTATGCAGACCTGATCGGTGGCAGCCCGCTCCTGCACGAGCTGGCGACGGCCGTGCAGGGGCTGCGGCCGCAGACGTGGACCGTCGTCGCCGGGGTGCTGCTCGGCCTGCTCGGCCTGGCGCTGCTCGTCAAGGCCCTGATCCGCTCCGGGCCCAAGGTCACCGTCGTCACGGCCGAGACGGGCGTCTTCCTGCGTCCGCGGGACGTGACGCGTCTGGTGGAGACCGCGGCCGAGGCCGTCGACGGCGTGCTCGGCGTCCGCGTCTCGGCGACGCCGCGTCGCGTGGCCGTCAGCATCCGTTCGACCGGCGAGGCCGACGTGGCGGACCGTGTGCGCGACACGGTCACCCAGCGTCTGGAGCCCCTGGCCACCCAGCCCGCTGTCAGGGTCACCACCGAGAGGCAGAAGCGATGAGCCGTGCAACCCTGGCCCTCGACCGGGTCATGACCGCCCTGGTGGGCCTCGTGCTCGTCACCCTCGGCGTGCTCGGCATCCTCTGGTGGGCCGGCCGGCTGGGGTCCGTCCCGACCCGGGTGGACCTCAGCGCCATCCGCTGGTGGCCCCGGCAGCAGTGGTGGCCGTGGGCGCTCGGTCTCGCCGGACTCATCCTCGTCCTGCTCGGTCTCCGCTGGCTCGTCGCACACCTGCCCCGTCGCGGCATCAGCCACCTCTCACTGCCCGGGTCAGGGCCCCAGGGAAGGCTCCACGTGGCGGCCGGGCCCGTCGTCGACGCGACGGCCGACGCGCTGGCCCGGACGCCGGGCGTGCGGTCGGCCAGGGGACGCATCGACCACGACCGCGGCCAGCTCGTGGCCCACTTCGACGCCACCATCGAGCGGGGCGCTGACCTGCGCACCGTGGCGGCAGCTGCCGACGCGGTGACGGGCGAGCTGCAGGCGGCGCTCGAACGCCAGGACCTCACCGGCCTCGTGCAGCTGCGGACCGCGGGCCGCAACAGGGCCATGCCGCGGGTGTACTGACCTCCGCGTGACTGCGTGGGGCGGGCGGCACCTACAACAGCGTGCCCAGCGGCCCGAGGTCCAGGTTCAGGTCGTCCGCTGTCAGGCCGTAGCGCTCCTTCAGCTCGTCCATGGCCTGCTCCAGGTGCATCAGCCCCTGTCCGAGCCCTTCGACCTGCTCGTCGGTGAGGTCGCCCTCCTCCACCCGTCGCAGGGCCTGCTTCTCCATGAGCTGCCGGATGAGCTCGATGATCGTCAGGACCAGCTTGAGCAGGTCCCGGGCGACGGCATCGGCGTCGGTCTCGAGCCGCTGCGGCAGCTGGGCGCGAGGAAGGGCTGCCAGCGGGTCGCGGACGCTCCCGTCGGGCGCGCGGCCGACGAGGTCCTCCCACCGCCACTCGCTCCCCGCGGCCCCGCCGCTCATCCCGGCGCCGCCGCTCATCCCTGCGCCGCCGTTCGGTCCCGCGCCATCTCGGCTCGCACGGCGCTGATCATCAGGTGCAGCCTGATCTCCACGAGGTCCACCCCGGCCAGCGAGACGACGACGTCCCCGGCCACCACGACACCTGAGCCGAGCAGCCGGTCCAACAGGTCCACCAGTGCCATGGGAGCAAGTTCGCGCGCAGGCCGCCCGACCGGCCGGGACGGCCCGCCGGAACTCACGATGCCCTGGTGGTGGACCGTGCTCACGGCTCGGCATCCAGCATCGCGAAGGAGTACGGCGGCCACGGGCCGCGGCCGTCGAGCACCAGGTCCCCGTGGTCGCTGCGCAGCCCTGTCAGCGCCGCCTCGAACGCGTCGGCCTCCGCGTCGGGGACGAGGTAGGCCGCGTTGAGCAGCATCGTGCCCTGGTGACCGGACAGGCGCGGGTCCTGAGCCGGGAGGCGGCGGCTCGCGCGGGACCGCCTCGCCAGGTCTTCGTGGATGGCCAGCGCCGCGGCGGCCGCATGCTCCTGCACGTCGGCGCGCCGCTCGGTCTGCGCCTTCTTCAGCCTCAGGTAGTCGGCACCGCTCAGTCCCGCGGCTCTGCCTGCGGCCGCTGGCTGTTCGGGCGGCGCGAGGACCTTGACGCTCCACTCGGTGCAGCCCTCGACCCGGTCGAGAGCCCTGCTCAAGGCGTCGTGCCACTCGCCCAGCCGTGCGCGCACCGCGTCGTCGTCGAAGCAGATCGTCGCGAATCGCAGGGGCGCTGTCGGAGCCTGCGTGGCGACCGCATGGACCACGGCGTCATGGGCTCTGGCCGTGGCCTCGAGCCAGGCCAGGTCCTCGAGGTGGCGCCGCAGCGCCTCTTCCCCGAAGGTGGCCAGGTCCACGGTGCTGACCACGGCGACGAGCCCCTCGTGGGGCACGGGCTCGACCGGCCGGCCGTCGATGCCCCGCACCGACGAAAGGGCACCTGGGGGCAGGCCCCGGCACACGGCATACAGGTACCGCGCGGTGGCACGGGCGGACGGTGGGACGTCACCTGCGACCTGGGTGTCCATCCCGTCACCTCGCCTCGGAGGAGGCGGACTCGCCGGCCGGCTGCGAGCCGGCGTGGTCCTCGGAACGACCATCGCGGCTCTCGAGCTGGGCGATCCTCTCGCGCAGCAACCGGTTCTCCTCGTCGAGCCCGCGCTCGCGAACCGTCAGCATCGGGTCGTGCCGCCACCAGTCGATGCCCATCTCGTGAGCCTTGTCGACCGACACGACGAGCAGCCGCAGCTTGATGGTGAGCAGCTCGATGTCGAGGAGGTTGATCCGGATGTCGCCGGCGATGATGATCCCCTTGTCCAGGATCCGCTCGAGGATGTCCGCGAGGGTCGCCGGCTGCGAGCCCCCGGTCGGCCCACGCGGCTGGGGCGACTGGGCGGAGTAGTGCTGCCGAGGCGCGGTCCCGGCTCCGGACGATGCCGGGACCGCTGTTTGTGGGTCCCCGGGTGAACGCGTCGGGCGCTCCGTCATTCGCGCTCCTCCCGGGCGTCGCCGCGGACGTACCTCGCCCTGCGCTCGTAGCCGACCAGGTCCCCGTACGCGTCGACGGTCACCTCGTAGACGGCGAGGACGTCGGTCGTGCTCGGGATGCGCCGCATCTCGAGCACCTCGACCTCGACGCACCAGTCGTCGCCCGCTTTGCGGATGCCGACGATGCCCTCGAACTCCTTGCCGGTGAGCTCGGCCAGCACCATCGCAGCCAGCCCTGCTGCCCTGGGGCCGTTCATCCGACGGTGCGCGCCGTCTTCCCGGTTGTCGGGGTGTGGCTTCGTGGCCGGGGCGTCACCGTCCGGCTGCCGGGGCCGCCTGCGGACCGGGCGCCTGGCTGCCCGGGGAGCACCGTCACCGTCATGATCACGGTCACGGTCACGGTCACGGTCACGGTCCGGGTCACGGGGACGTCGCTCGGGGCTCCGGCTCTCGGGCGGGCGCCCGTCCTCGGCGGTGCTGTCGCTGTCAGCCACGGCGCCCCCTCTCCTGGGCCTCCATGAGCCGGTCGATGAGCTCGTCCTCCCGCGCGGTGGCGGTCGCGTCATCGATCTCGCCGTCCTCGCGGAGCCGGTCGAGCTCCTCGAGCTCCCTCCGGATGGTGGCCGGGTCGTAGTAGATCTCCTCCGCCTGCTGGAGGATCTGCTCGGCCACGGCCGTCAGCCCGCGCAGCGGCGCCAGCGGCAGCGTGAGGAGACCACTGATCAGGCCCATGAGCCCTCCTCGACGAAGTCGTAGGGGGCCAGCGGCCCGACCAGCCGCAGGCGCAACCGCGGGTGCCAGGCCTCCGCGTACTGCTCGAGCGCGTCAACGAGCTCATCGCTGCGGTCGTCGTCGACGAGCAGCGCGACGTCGACGACCTCCGTGGGCGACGGAGCGCCGCGCACCAGGTGGTCGTCCGCCAGCGGCGCGACCAGGTCCAGGACCATGTCGGCGTCCTGGGCGCTCTGCTGCTCGAGACCGTGCGCCACCAGCTCGCCCAGGCGCACCCGGTCGCGGTAGGACGCCTCCTCCGGGAGACCTCGCGTGAGCTCGCGCAGGCGGCGGATCTCCGGGTCGGCGGCGACGAGCTCGGCGAGCGCCGCCTCCTCGACAGGGGTGACGCGGAGGTTGAACTGGCGCCGACCACGCAGCCGTTCGAGCAGGGCCACGAAGTAGTCGGCGTCAGGCGTCATGAGCTCGTCCACGACGGTGTCGGCGTCCGGCATCACCGACCCGAAACGGACCGGGGCGACCGGGCCGATCCCCGCCAGCCCGTCGAGGACGGATTGGTACGCGAGCAGGTCGGCCCGGCGGCCCGGCCGCCGGTCGAGGTCGACGAGCGTCACGGCCGTGGCCAGGTCGCCGGATCGGACGAACTCCACCGGTCGACCGTCGAGCCCGCGAAGCTCCACGGCAGCCGCCGTCCCGGCGTCCAGGTCCTTGGCCGGGAGGATGCCGTAGAGGAAGAGCTCCCCCTCCGAGCTGGTGCCCCGAGACGCTGGGACGGCGCTGGATGTCCGCACGGCCTACTCCGGTCGTCAGCCCGAGGACGAGGTCGACTTCTTGACAGGACGACGCTCGCGATCCCGGTCCCTCTCGTCCCCGTCGTCGCCGCGGGTCAGCGCCCGCTTCACCCCTTGGATCGCACCCGAGGTCTTGCCCGAAGCGCCACGTTCCTGCATGTCGTGGACCAGCTCGGGCAGGTCCTTCCCGCCCTTCTCGTAGAGGTCGAGCCGGTTGGTCGCCTCGGCGAAGCGCAGGTACGTGTCCACGCTCGCGATGACGATGCGGGCGTCGATGGTCAGCAGCTCGATGCCGACCAAGGAGACGCGGACGTAGGCGTCGATGACGATCCCCTTGTCGAGGATGATGTCGATGACGTCGGCGAGGCCACTCGGCGCGGGCCGCGACAGGTAGCCGCCCTGCCCGCCTCGTCGATGTGTCTGCACGGTCATGCCGAACCTCCTAGCTCACTGACGGCGCCTGCTCGGCTCCTGCTCCTGGTGCTCACTTCGCGGCTCCGCGCTGCGCGGACCGCCTGACGGGCGGTTCGTCGGGCTCGTCCTCGGAGTCCTCCTCGTCGTCGTCCTCGTCCTCGTCCTCGTCCTCTTCGTACTCCTCGTCCTCGTACTCGTCGTCCTGGTCGGAGTCCTGCTCGCCGGACTCCTCGTCCTCTTCGTCCTCTTCGTCGTCCTCGTACTCGTCGTCCTCGTACTCGTCGTCCTCGTCGGAGTCCTCGTCTCCCTCCTCGTCGTACTCGTCCTCGGTATCGTCCTCGGTGTCGTCCTCGCGACGCTCGGCGCGGCCCTCCTCGGAGTTCTCCTCCTCGGCACCCTCGTCCTCGGCACGTTCGTGCTCGGTGCCCTCGTCCTCGGCACCCTCCTCCTCGGAGGGCTCTTCGCCGCCGGCCTGCTCCTCGGACTCCCGCTCCTCGGACTCCCGCTCCTCGGACTCCCGCTCCTCGGACTCCCGTTGCTGCTGCTCCTGCTCGAGGGCCTCCTCGTGCGTCGTCACGACCTCGCTGTCCTCGATGGTGCCGCGCCAGCCCTCGACGCTGTCCGGGTCGAGGATCGTGCGGGTCATGACGTGCCGCTGGAAGTGCTTGACCTCGAGCCGGGCCCTACGACCCTGGGCCCTCCAGAGGTTGCCGGTGCGCTCGAAGAGCCCCTGGGGGTAGTACTCGAGGACCACGACGATGCGCGTCAGGGTCGGGGTCAGCTCGTGGAAGGTGACCGTCCCGTCGACGTGGCCCTTCTGGCCCTTGGACCGCCACACGATGCGCTCGTCCGGCACCTGCTTGAGGATCGTGGACTCCCACGTCCGGCTCGACCAGAACACCTGCGCCTTCCACGTGGACTTGATGTCGTCCGAGGTGTCGACGGTCTTGACCTTCTTCATGAAGCTCGGGAAGCTGCCGAACTCCGTCCACTGGTTGTAGGCGACCCTGATGGGCACGCCGACGTCGATGATCTCCTGGAAGTTCGTGGCTTTCGTGGCCTTCGGCGTCTTGGAGCCTGAGCCGCCCGACTTTCCGCCGAGACCGGGGATGGCGTTGGTGACCTTGTCCTTGACGCCCGAGGCCATGCCCTTGACGGCGCCCATGACGGGGCTCTCGCCCTTCGCCACGGCGGTGCCGGAGCCGACGAGCGCCTTGGTCGACGGGCTGCCACTCGCCACGCCCTCCAGGCGCTCTGTGAGTCCGCTCACCCGGTTGCCGACGGAGCCGACCACCTTCTGTCCCAGTGCTTGCAGGAGGCCGCTCGAGGCGTCCTTCAGTCGCGTACGCCCGATGCTCTCGCTCATGACGGTCACCGGTCCTTCGTGGCCAGGCGCTGGCTGGCCTTCTTGGCGGAGACCTTCTTGGCCACGGCCCGAGGCGTGGCCTCGTCCTCGGACGGCGCGGAGCCGCCGGAACCACCGGAGCCCCCGGAAGAGCCTCCGGAGCTGGACCGGTCCTTGCTCCCCTCAGGCCGCCGCCTGCGCAGCCGCCCGCGGAGGCGCTCGCGCTGTGCCGGCCGCTCCTGGTCCGACTCTCCCTGGGCCGACTCTTCGTCCGACCCCTGCTCGTTCGCCCGACCCTGAGGCTTCCCCTCCGACTTCCCTTCCTCGGATTCCTCGTCGCCCTCGTCGGTCCGGTCCTGAGGCTGCTCCTCCGAGCCCTCCTCGTCGGACTCGTCCTCGTCCGACTCATCGTCATCGGCCTCGTCGGCCCGATCCTGGGGCCGACCCTCGGACTCCTCGTCGGACTCGTCGTTCGACTCCTGGCCTTCGGCCTGGTCCCGGGGCTGCTCGTCCTCGCTGGGCTCATCCTCGCCCTTGCCCTTGCCCTTGCCCGGCGTCTTCAGCCCGAGCGAACCCGTGACCCCACCGAGTGCGGCGCCGAGATCTGCGGACGGGCCCTGGCCCTCTACGCCCTGCTGACCGCCCTGGCGTTCCTGCAGCGACTTGGTCAGCGCCTCGATGCGCGATGCCGCCGCGACCAGCGCCGCCTCTCGCGCGACCCCCACCAGCTGCCCGGTGACCTGGTTCTGCAGCTCCTTCAGCTGAGGGTTGCTCTCGAGCAGCTTCGATCCCTGGCCCAGCAGGCCCTGCCCCTGCGATGCCAGCCGTCGACCGGCGAGCATGCCCCCGAGCGCCAGGGCCAGACGCAGCTTCTTGGTGCGCCCGAGGAGATACCCACCTGCGACACCCACAACGATCCTGGTCGGTACAGACATAGACCCAAGCCGCGATGCTGCCCGTCCGGACTGCAGGTCGCGACCCACCTCCTTCAGGTCCTAGGTACCCCACTGCAGAAGCCGGGTAACAGTAAAGTTCGCTGGAAAAACGCTGTGCCACAAGGCTTTTCGTGCATGGCTGCCATTTCGGACGGCAGCACTCAACCCGGGACCAGCCGGTGGAACAGCCGTTCCCGGGAGGAGGGTTCGAGAGCGTCAGGCGGCCTCGGTGAGGTCGATGAGGCGGCGGAGCATGGAGATGCTCGGGAACTGGTCGTCGCGCAGCTTCTGCGCCAGGACCGCCACGTATGCCGGGACCTCGTCGGGGAGCAGCAGCTCCTCCAGATAGTCCATCATCGTGTTCGACGGGAAGCGGTCCGCGGCGACCTTCCGAAGCAGGAGGTCGACCAGGATGGCCCGGGCATCGCCCGAATCTCTGTCCGTCATCGTGCACCTTCGCAGGGGTCTGAGGGGTCAGGGCCTGCGAGGCGCCGGCGAGCCGTTCCCGGGCCATGGCCCGACGAGGCGGCCCACCGGCCCCTGTCGCCTCGTGCTCCCCGTTCTACCCCTTCCGGGTCCGCACCTGAAGGCTCGGACCCCGGCGAATCCGTGGCGCCGCCCCGCGCTCGGGCGTGGCGTCCGGTGGGACAAAACGTCACGTAACGGGCAGCAGCAACCTCACGCTGGTCCCTCGGCCGAGCTCGGAGTCGAGGTCGATGCGTCCGCCGTGCCTCATCACGACACGCCGGGCGATGCTGAGGCCCAGCCCGGTGCCGGGGATCTGGAGGCTGGCCGGGTTGGTGCCGCGGAAGAACTCCGTGAACAGCCCGGCCTGGTCCTCCTCCGAGATGCCGACGCCGTCGTCGACGCACTCGAGGACGACCCGGTCGCGCTGCCCGGACACCGACACGGCAACGCTGCCGCCCGCCGGGGTGAACTTCACGGCGTTGCTGACCAGGTTCTGCACCACGCGCTCGAGGTCGCCGGCGCTGCCCCGCACGGGTGGCACCCCGTCCTCGAGCTCGAAGGTGAGCGTCACCCGCCGGTTGTCCGCGCGCGGGCGGAACGTGTCGACCACCTCCCGCGACACCTCGCCGAGGTCGACGTCGGTCTCCGGCAGGGACCGGTCCGGGTCGCTCACCCGCGAGAGCGTCAGGAGGTCGTCGACGAGGTCGAGCATCCGCTGCGTGTTGCGCTCGATGACGCCGAGCGACCAGTCCCGGTCGCCGTCCGGCTCCTGGCGCAGCAGCTCGACGTGGCCCACCACCGAGGCGAGCGGGTTCTTCAGCTCGTGCGAGACGGTCGAGAAGAGCTGCGTCCTGCTCCGGTCGGCCTCGCGCAGCTCGTCCGCGACACGCCGCTCGACGGCATACAGCCGCGCGTTGCGGATGGCGCGGCCGAGGTCGCGGCCCATCTCCAGCGCTGCGTGCGCCTCGGCGTGGGTCCACTCGGGGTCGGCGGGTCCGCGCGTGCACGCGATGTAGCCGAAGCAGGTGGATCCCGAGCCCATCGGCGCGAGCAGCAGCGAGCCCGCGCCCGCTGCAGCGAGGAACGACTCGATGGGTGAGGCGTCCTCGGGCTCGACGAGGGACTCGGACCGCACCTGGCCGGCCCGGAGGACCGGCACCACGGCGGTCCGCCAGGACCGGACGGCGAGGCGCCGCGCGATCGCCACGAGCGAGTCCGGAGTCGGCACAGGCGCCCCGCTGCGTGCCGAGACGCTCTCGCGCTCGTCGTCCTCCTCCCCCGCGAAGGCACGCAGCCACAGGCCGGCCGTGGAGAGCCCGACCGAGATCGGGACCGCGGCGACGTCGACGACCCTCGCGGGGTCGAGGTCCTCCTGCGCGATGCGGGCCACCGTCTGCACCGCCTCGGCCAGCCGGACCCGTTCCGAGAGCGTATGCCGCTGCCGGGCCGCCGAGACCGCGATCCCCGTCTGGTTGGCGAAGAGCTCGAGCACCGCCCGCTGGGTCGGGTCGGGACGTCGGCCGCTGAGGGGCAGGTCGACCGAGAGGATGCCCAGCAGCTCCCCGACGGCGTCGAAGAACGGGGCGACCAGGGTGTCCTGCGGGTTCCAGGCCTCGGGGTCGTCCTCGGCCGCCGGCGCGCTCCAGTGCGAGGAGACCCAGCCGTCGGCGGAGCCGTCGGGCAGCTGCCCGGCCGGGACGAACCGGAGGCTGCCCCAGCGCTCCGCGACCGCGAACTCGGCCTCGAGGACCTCACGCGCCGTGACCCGGCCGAGCAGCTCGGTCCTGGCCTCGTCGTCCCCGGCGACGGCGACGACCTGCACGTCGCCCGACGGGATGACGACGCTGATCGCCGCGACCTCGAAGCCCACGACATCGGCGGCGCCCTCCACCACCATGTCGAAGAGGACCGACAGGTCGTCCTGGGCGCTGACGCGGTTCATCAGCTCGGTGAGTCGGCGAAGGGCCAGTACCTCCCACGTCTCGACCTCGCGCACGCTGTCCCCCTGACCCGCGACCATCCCCTGACGGGACCGCTGGTGGCGCCGTCCCGATCATCACGATATGTCCGCAGTGCCCGACTCAGGGGCCCTGTCGCACAGGTGAGACGCACGGAGCCACGATCAGGGCGCCCGGGCCCGTCGTTCAGCCGAGGTGGCCGCGCACCGAGACGTGCCCCTTGAGCAGGTTGCGGGCGATCGTGCGGCGCTGGATCTCGTCGGTGCCCTCGTAGATCCGCAGCAGGCGCAGCTCGCGGTACCACCGCTCGACCGGCAGCTCGCGGGTGTAGCCCATCCCGCCGTGCATCTGGAGCACCCGGTCGACGATCTCGTTGGCCTTGACGCCGCCGTAGAGCTTGGCCATCGACTGCGACTGGCGCGAGTCCAGGCCCCGGTCGACCTGCCAGGCGGCCGTCAGCACGAGCCAGCGCAGCGCCTCGATCTCCACCGCCGAGTCGGCGACCATCCACTGGATGGCCTGCCGCTCGGCGATCGGCTGGCCGAAGGTGACGCGGTTGCGCGCCCACTCCATGCCCATCTCGACGAGCCGCTCGCACGACCCGAGGGCCCGGGCGGGCAGCATGTAGCGGCCCTTGCCGATCCACCGCATCGCGAGCTCGAAGCCCTTGCCCTCCTCGCCGAGGATCGCCGAGTGCGGCACCCGGACGTCGTCGAAGACGAGCGCTGCCGGTCCCCACTCGCCCATCGTGTCGATCGGGGTGCTCGTCCAGCCGCGGTCGCGGTCGACGAGGAAGCAGGTGACGCCCCCGTCGGCGCCCTTCTGCTTGTCCGTCACGGCGAAGACCATGACGAAGTCGGCCTCGTGGCCGCCGGTGATGAACGTCTTCTCGCCGTTGATGACCCACTCGTCGCCCTCGCGGCGCGCGCTCGTGCGGATGGCCCGGGCGTCCGAGCCCGCGCCGGGCTCGGTGATCGCGAAGCACGACCTGCGGGTGCCCTCGATCGTGGGGCGCAGGTAGGTCTCCTGCTGCTCCTCCGTGGCCGAGAAGAGGATGTTGTCGGCCTCGCCCGCGAAGCGGAACGGCACGAAGGACCGGCCGAGCTCGATCTCGATGAGCGCCGCGACGACGGCGCCCTGTCCCATCCCGCCGTGGCTCTCGGGCGTCTGGATGCCGAAGAAGCCGGACGAGCGGGCCTTGTCCTGAAGGCTTTTCAGCTCGTCGGCCGTGAGTCCACGCTCGTTGCGGCGTTCCCGCTCGAGGACCTGCGGCTCGAGCGGCACGATCTCCTTGCGCACGAAGGTGCGCACCCAGTCGCGGATCTCGCGCTCCTCGGCGCTGAGGTCGAAGTCCATCGTCGGTCCCTTCGTCGTGCGGTCAGGTGCGGTCGTGTGGTCGGCCCGGTCGAACAGCGGGGCGTATGCCGTGCGCTCGCGGTCAGCGGGCGGCATACCTCCGCAGCTCGGCCTTGGCGAGGGCGTTCGTGTGCACCTCGTCGGGGCCGTCGGCGAAGCGCAGCGTGCGGATGCCGGCGAAGGCGGCGGCGAGCTCGGTGTCCTGGCTGAGCCCGGCAGCGCCGTGGGTCTGGATCGCCTTGTCGAGGATCCACTCGACGGTCTTCGGTGTCGCGATCTTGATCGCCTGGATCTCGGTGTGGGCGCCCTTGTTGCCGACGGTGTCCATGAGCCAGGCGGTCTTGAGCACGAGCAGGCGCAGCTGCTCGATGCGCACCCGGGACTCGGCGATCCAGTCGCGTACGACGCCCTGCTCGGCGATGGGCCGGCCGAAGGCGACCCGCTCGGACGCCCGGCGGCACATGGCCTCGATGGCCACCTCCGCGAGGCCGATCGAGCGCATGCAGTGGTGGATGCGTCCGGGCCCGAGGCGGGCCTGGGCGATGGCGAAGCCGGTGCCCTCCTCGCCGATGAGGTTGGACGCCGGGACGCGGACGTCGGTGAAGCGCAGCTCGGCGTGGCCGCCGTGGTCGTGGTCGTCGTAGCCGAAGACCTCCATGCCGCGGACGACCTCGACGCCCGCGGTGTCGCGCGGGACGAGCACCATCGACTGCTGGCGGTGACGCTCGGCCGACGGGTCGGCCTTGCCCATGACGATGAAGATCGCGCACTCGGGGTTCATCGCCCCGGTGATCCACCACTTGCGCCCGTTGATGACGTAGTCGTCGCCGTCCCGTCGGATGGACAGCTCGATGTTGGTCGCGTCGCTGCTCGCGACGTCGGGCTCGGTCATCGCGAACGCCGAGCGGATCTCCCCGCGCAGCAAGGGTTTCAGCCACTGCTCCTGCTGCTCCGACGTGCCGAACTGCGCCAGCACCTCCATGTTGCCGGTGTCGGGCGCGGCGCAGTTGAGGACGGCCGGAGCGAGGCGGATGCAGCGTCCGGTGATCTCGGCGAGCGGGGCGTACTGCAGGTTGGTCAGGCCGGCCCCGTGCTCGCCGGGGAGGAAGACGTTCCACAGTCCCAGGTCACGAGCCTCCTGCCGCAGCTGCTGCAGCACGGGGGCGGTGCTCCACGCCCAGCGGTCCGGCAGGGCCGAGACCTGCTCGTCGAAGAGCGGCAGCGAGGGGACGATCCGCTCGTCCATGAAGCCGAGGAGCGCCTGGCGCAGCTCCTCGGTGCGGGCGTCGAATCCGAAGTCCATGTCAGCTCTCCTTGACGGCGGCGAGGCCGGCCCGGACGAGCGGGACGGTGGCCTCGCCGATGCCGGCGAAGCCGCTCCCGACCGTCTGGCCCTGGGTGTGGCGGTAGTGGATCCCCTCGAGGATGACTGCGAGCTTGAAGTAGGCGAGCCCGAGGTGGAACGAGAGCGAGCCGAGGTCGCGCCCGCTGCCGGCGGCATACCGTCGGCGCAGCTCGGGTGCGCTGATCCACCCAGGAGTGCGCGAGACGTCGGAGACGGCGACGCTGTCCATCATGAGCGGCAGCGTCTGGTAGGCCTCGAGCAGGGCGACGTCGGTGAGCGGGTCGCCGAGCGTGGCCATCTCCCAGTCGAGGACGGCCGACACCTCGTCGTCGCTCGTGACGAGGAGGTTGTCGAGGCGGAAGTCGCCGTGGACGATCGTCGTGTCGCCCTGTGCGGGAACGGAGCCCGCCAGCCGTTCGTGCAGCTCGTCGATGCCCGGGAGGTCTCGGCTGCGGGAGGCGTCGAGCTGCTGCCTCCACCGGCGCACCTGCCGCTCGAGGAACCCCTCTGGACGACCGAAGTCGGCGAGACCCACGGACCCTGGCTCCACGGCGTGCAGGGCCACGAGGGTGTCGACCATGCGCTCGCTGATCGCGCGCACGCGGTGGGCGCCCAACGGGCGCAGCTGCGCCTCGAAGCGGTAGGGGGTGCCCTGCACGCGCTCCATGACGTAGAACGGCGCACCGATCACGTCGAGGTCGGCGCACACGGCATACGTCGCCGGGACGGGCACGGCCGTGTCGCGCAGGGCGGTGATGACCCGGTGCTCGCGCACCATGTCGTGCGCGGTGGCGAGCACGTGCCCCAGCGGTGGACGACGGACGATGACGGTGCTCGTGCCGTCGCCCACCTCGTAGGTGAGGTTGGACTTGCCGCCCGCGATGACGCGTCCCGTGAGCGGACCGTCGAGCAGCCCCGGCGCCTCCCGGTCGAGGAAGCCGCGCAGCCGGTCGAGGGGCAGCCCGGGCGGATCGCTTTGCGGCGCAGTCGTGCTCGCGGCGTCGTCGGTCACGTCAGTCCTTCGGGCCGCCGGCGACGTAGATGACCTGGCCGGAGACGAAGCCGGCCTCGTCGCGCACGAGGAAGGACGCCGTGGCGGCGATGTCCTCGGGCTGGCCGACGCGGGCGACGGGGATCTCCTTGGCCGCCCCCTCGAGGAACTGCTCGAAGGTGATGCCCATGCGCTCCGCCGTCTGCCGCGTCATGTCCGTGGCGATGAAGCCGGGGGCGATCGCGTTGGCGGTGACCCCGAACTTACCGAGCTCGATCGCGAGCGTCTTGGTGAACCCCTGCAGGCCGGCCTTGGCCGCGGAGTAGTTCGCCTGCCCGCGGTTGCCGAGGGCCGAGGTGGAGCTGAGGTTGACGATGCGGCCGAACTTCGCGTCGATCATGTGCTTCTGAGTGGCGCGGGTCATCAGGAACGAGCCGCGCAGGTGGACGTTCATGACGGCGTCCCAGTCGTCGGTCGTCATCTTGAAGAGCATGTTGTCGCGGATGATGCCGGCGTTGTTGACGAGCACCGTCGGGGCGCCGAGCTCGGACACGACGCGGTCGACGGCGGCCTGCACACCAGCCTCGTCGGAGACGTCGACGCCGACGGCGAGGCCCTTGCCACCGGCTGCCTCGATCTCGGACACCACTGTAGCGCAAGCCGACTCGTCGAGGTCGAGGACGGCGACGGCATACCCGTCGGAGGCCAGCCGCTTGGCCACGGCGGCGCCGATGCCGCGCGCGGCCCCAGTGACGATGGCGGTGCGCTGGGAGGTGGGCTGCTCGGTCATGCGTTCTCCTCGATGGGGGTGGTGGTGCCGGTCTGGGCGTCGAGCTTCTGCTGGAGCCGGTTCATGCCGGCGAGCCAGGCGTCGGGGTGGGCAGCGCGTTGCGCGAAGTAGTCGTGCACCTCGGGGTGGGGCAGGACGTAGAACTCGTCGCGCGCGAGCGCCTGCCACACGGCCTCGGCGACGTCGTCGGCGCTGAGCGCCGCGTCGCGGGTCAGCAGCTGCTGCAGCGGGCCGGACTCCTCGAGCATCCGGGTCTGCACGCCCTGCGGGCAGATCGCCTGCACGACGATGCCGCGGTGGCGGTAGGTGGCGCTCAGCCACTCGGCGAAGGCGACCGCGGCGTGCTTGCTGACCGAGTACGGCGCGTCGCCGAGCATGGTCAGCAGCCCGGCCGCCGAGGCCGTGACGACGAGGCGGCCACCTCCGACCTCGAGCCAGCGAGGCACGAGCTGCCGGGCCGCGCGCACGTGGGCGAGGACGTTGGTGTCGAGCGCCCGGGACCAGTCGGCGTCTGAGGCGTCGAGCCCTGCCAGCGTGCCGACGCCCGCGTTGGCGAAGAACACCTCGACGTGCCCCAGGCGGTCGTATGCCGTCTGGACCAGGTGGCGCACGCCGGCGTCGGTCGACGTGTCGCCCGGGACGGCGAGGGCGTCGAGCTCGCCGGCCACCGCCTGCAGCCCGACGGCGTCGAGGTCGGCGAGGACGAGCTGCCAGCCCTCACGCGCGAGACGGGTGGCGATGGCGCGGCCGATCCCCCGGGCGGCTCCGGTGACGACGGCGGTGTCGGGCATGCTGCTCCTCGCGATGGACTAAGCGCTTGCTTACCCTGACGACAAGGAGCCCTCCACGTCAAGTGCCCCCTCCACCCCAACCACCGTCGAGAGGCCACGAACGGCCGCATCGCCACCGTCGAGAGGCCACGAACGGCCCGCGCGTCAGCCGACGACGCGCTCGATGAACGCGACGGCGCGGTCGAGCGCCTCGCGCCCCTCACGAGTGTCGAGGTCGAACTGGTACTCGTGGCCGAGGCGCGGCTCGTGCTCGTCGGGGAAGAGCAGGACCTCGTGGTCGACACCGTGCCGCCCGAGCACGTCGACGAGGCCGAGGGTGTGCGGCAGCAGCGGGTCACCATTGCCGGCCGACACGAACGTGGCGGGGAAGGACGGGGAGACGTGCAGCGGCACCGTGCCCTGCCGGGTCGTCCGTTCGTCGTGCCCGCGACGTGATCCGAGGTACGACCAGATCGCAGTGTCGATGAACCACCTGCCGAGGCCGCTCGAGCCCTGCGCCAGCGTGAAGTCGTAGGCGCCGCAGAACAGCACGAGCCCTCGCAGCGACGACGGCTCGAGCTCGACGTCGATCTCCAGCTCGGCGGCATACGCGCTGTCGGTGACGAGCAGCGCGACCTGCGCGGCGATCTGGGCACCGGCCGAGTCGCCCGCGAGGACGAGTCGGCCCGGGTCGACGCCGAGCCGGTCGGCATGGTCGACGAGGTGGGCCAGCGCGGCGGCCACCTGCCTCACGGGCGTCGGGTAGCGAGCGCCCGGCGCGATCGAGTAGTCGACGCCGACGGTCGTCAGACCGCGGGCGGCGAGGACGCGGAGGTAGTTGGCGACGTCGCGCTTCGACCCGGACACGAAGGCGCCGCCGTGCACCCAGACGACGGTGGGCAGCGGCTCGTCCCGGGAGGGTCGGAAGACGTCGAGCCTCCCGTCGGGCGAGGAGATGTCGTAGGCCTCGTCGACCACCTCGACGAGGTCGGCAGGGACGTGCTTCTCGAGGGCGGCGCTGGTGCGCGCGGCTCCGCGGTCGAAGGCGGCCCGGATGAGGAGGGCCGACGGCCACGGTGTCGTCCTGGCCGTCACGACAAGGGCGCCGGCAGCGGTCGCCGTGCCCAGCACGACCCTGCGCGCGAGGCTGAGAGTCCTGTCGACGGCGCCACCCATGGAGCGAATCTAGCCGGGCGCCTCGACGTCGGCGCCCCCTCGACGCGCATACGTGGCCTCTCGACGGTCCACAGGCGGCCAGACGTGGCCTCTCGACGGTGAACAGGCGGCCACACGTGGCCTCTCGACGGTGCACAGGCGGCCACACGTGGCCTCTCGACGGTTGCGTGTCGGCGCGGGCGGGCAAGATCAGGTCATGCAGCTCTCGGACGTCGTCGCCACCTCACGGACCGTCGCCGCCACAGCCTCGCGCACCGCGAAGGTCGAGGCGCTCGCGGCCTGCCTGCGGCGAGCGGCGCAGGACGGCCCGGCGGTCGTCGAGGTCGTCACGGCTCACCTGTCCGGGGTGCTGCCGCAGCGACGCATCGGTGTGAGCTGGCGCGGCCTGCAGGACCTGCCCCAGCCGGCCGAGGAGTCGACCCTGACCGTCGAGGAGGTCGACTCCGCCGCCACCGCGATCGCCGCGATCGGCGGGTCCGGCTCCGGGGCCGCGCGCGCGAGCGCCGTCCGCGAGCTCTTCGCCCGCGCCACCGCCGACGAGCAGTCCTGGCTGCGCGGGCTCATCAGCGGCGAGACCCGCCAGGGAGCGGGCGACGGCGTCGTGCTCCAGGCCATCGCCAGGGCCGCCGAGGTCCCGGACGCCGCCGTCCGCCGCGCCGTCATGGTCGCGGGCTTCGCCGGGCCGGTCGCCCGCGCCGCACTGACAGGCGGAGTCGAGGCCCTCGACGACCTGACCCTCGAGGTCGGCCGGCCGCTGCGCCCGATGCTGGCCGGCGCCGCCCCCGACGTCGCCTCGGCCCTCGCCACGCTGGGAGGTGAGGTCGTCGTCGAGACCAAGCTGGACGGCATACGCCTGCAGGCCCACGTCGACAACCGCACCAGCCCGGGCACCGTGCGGCTCTTCACCCGCACCCTCGACGAGGTCACCGAGCGCATGCCCGAGATCACCGAGGCCCTCGCCGGGCTCGACGTCGAGACGCTCGTGCTCGACGGCGAGGTGATCGCGCTCGCCGAGGACGGGCGACCGCAGCCCTTCCAGGTGACCGGCGCGCGCACCGCCAGCAGCGCAGACGTCGACCGGTTGCGCGAGGAGGTGCCGCTGACGCCCTACTTCTTCGACCTGCTGCACCTCGACGGCGAGGACCTGCTCGACGAGCCGGCGGCAACGCGCTGGTCGCGCCTGTCCGCCACGGTGCCGCCGTCGTGGATGGTGCCCCGCGAGCTCACTGACGACCCAGCGCGTGCCCAGCAGTTCTTCACCGACCTCGTCGCAGCCGGCCACGAGGGTGTCGTCGTCAAGGACCCGGACCTGCCGTATGCCGCCGGCCGGCGCGGTCCCGGGTGGGTCAAGGTCAAGCCCCGGCACACCCTCGACCTCGTCGTCCTCGCGGTCGAGTGGGGCAGCGGCCGGCGCAAGGGGTGGCTCTCCAACATCCACCTCGGGGCGCGCGACGCCGAGACGGGCGAGCTGGTGATGCTCGGCAAGACGTTCAAGGGCATGACCGACGAGATGCTGAAGTGGCAGACCGAACGCTTCTCCGAGCTCGCCGTCGACCCGAGCCGACTCATGGAATGGGTCGTGCCCCTGCGGCCCGAGCAGGTCGTCGAGGTGGCGTTCGACGGCGTGCAGCGCTCCAGCCGCTACCCGGGCGGGATGGCGCTGCGGTTCGCCCGGGTCATCCGCTACCGCGACGACAAGCCGGTCACCGAGATCGACACCGTGCAGGCCGTGAGGTCCCTCGCCGGCTGGTGAGCGCCTGCTCGTGAGCCCCTGCTCGTGAGCCCCTGATCACCTGTCCGGTGACCGCTGCCCAAGACGGCTGTCCGGTGGACCGGTCGGCGCTATCTGTTGCCGACCCGGAAGCACGTAGGTAAGTTCCGGCGAAAGAGCAGAATGCGTCACTTGTTCACATACCGGAGGCTCGCATGTCCCTGTCCAACCTCTCCCGTCGCTCGGTCCTCGCCGGCGGGCTCGCCGCAGCAGCCGCCGGCGCGGCAGCCAGCAGCGCCCGCGCGGCAGGCTCCACGCCGCTCCCCCCGGACGCCGAGAACGGCTGGGTCACCTCGACCATGGCGCGGATGACGCTGGAGGAGAAGGTGGGCCAGCTCTTCATCCAGAACGTCTACGGCAAGGACGCGACGACGCCCGACCAGCGCAACGTCCCCCTCTACGGCGTCGCCAGCCCGGCCGAGGTCGTGCAGAAGTACCACCTCGGCGGCGTCATCTACTTCGCCTGGACCGACAGCGTCCAGAACCCCGACCAGATCGTGGGCCTGTCCAACGGCCTGCAGAAGGCCGCGCTGACGCAGCCGAGCAAGGTCCGCATCCCGCTGCAGATCGCCACCGACCAGGAGCAGGGCGTCGTCACCCGCATCGGGCCGCCCGCGACCCAGTTCCCCGGCTCGATGGCCCTCGGCGCAGGCCGCAGCGCCGCCGACGCCCGCACCGCCGCCGCGATCACCGGCCAGGAGCTGCTCGCCATGGGCGTCAACACGAACTTCGCCCCCGACTGCGACGTCAACGTCAACCCGCTCAACCCCGTCATCGGCACGCGGTCCTTCTCCTCACGGCCCGAGCTCGCCGCCGAGCTGGCCGCCGCCCAGGTCGCCGGCTACCAGCGTGACGGCAAGGTGGCGTCGTCGGCCAAGCACTTCCCGGGCCACGGCGACACCGCGACCGACAGCCACGTCGCCTTCCCGGTCATCACGCACACGCGCGAGCAGTGGGAGGCCATCGACGCCCCGCCCTTCAAGGCCGCGATCAACGAGCAGATCGACATGATCATGACGGCGCACCTGTCGTTCCCGGCCCTCGACGACTCGGGCAACCCGGCGACCCTGAGCAAGCCCATCCTCACGGGAGTGCTGCGCGGCGAGCTCGGCTACCAGGGCGTCATCGTCACCGACTCCCTCGCGATGCAGGGTGTTCGCGACCTCTACGGCGACGCCGAGGTCGCCGTGCGCGCCCTGCTCGCCGGCGTCGACCAGCTGCTCATGACGCCCGCCATGGACGATGCCTTCGCGGCCGTCCTCGACGCCGTGCGCAGCGGCCGCATCCCCCAGGACGACATCGACGCCAAGGTGCGCCGTGTCCTGAGCCTGAAGTACCGCCGCGGCATCGTGGCCCGCCCGTACGCCGACCCGAGCGCCGTCTCCTCCGTCGTCGGCACCCCGGCCCACCTCGCAGCCGCCGACTCCGTCACCGACCGCACGACAACCCTCGTCAAGAACGACGCGAAGGCCCTGCCGCTCGCTCCCAGCGGCAAGAAGGTCCTCGTCACCGGCTACGGCGTCAGCACGACTGCCACGCTGGCCGACGCCCTGACCGGCAAGGGCGCCACGGTGCAGAGCCTCCAGACCGGCACGTCCCCCACCGACGCCCAGGTCGCCGCCGCCGTCGCCGCCGCGGCCGACAAGGACGTCGTCGTCGTCACCACCATGAAGGCCTGGGACACGAACGTCACCGACAAGCGCGGCGGGCAGCAGAAGCTCGTCAAGCAGCTGCTCGCCACCGGCAAGACGGTCGTCGTCGTCGCCGTCCGGGACCCCTACGACATCGCCTACTTCACCGACGCGCCCACCTACGTCGCGACGTACTCCTACAGCCCCGTCGCGATCGAGGCGGCCGCACGCGTCCTCGTCGGCGACGTCTCCCCCACGGCCTCGCTGCCGGTCGACATCCCCGTCGCGGGCGACCCCGGCGCCGTGCTCTACCCCTTCGGCCACGGCCTGACCTACTGACGCCGGCCCGGCCGGCACCCGATCGGAGCTCTCACATGACCAACCTCAACCGCAGGCAGCTGCTCACGGCAGGGGCCCTCGGCGCAGTCGCCATCCCCGCCACCGCGGCGGGTTCCGTTGCAGCGCAAGGCTCGCAGACGGCATACGCCAGCAGCTACCCGAACAACCCCGTGACGACGGGCGCGCAGAACGCCGCTGCCGCCTCGTGGTCGACGCTCAAGGGCCAGAAGGTCGGCGTCATCACCAACCCGACCGGCATCCTCACCGACCTGCGCACCATCGTCGACGACATGCACGAGTCCGGAGCCGTCGACATCGTCGGCGTCTTCGGGCCCGAGCACGGCTTCCGGGGCACGGCGCAGGCCGGCGACTCCGAGGGCACCCACACCGACCCGCGCACCGGTCTGACCGTCTACGACGCCTACGGCGCCAACGTCGCCAAGATGACCTCGATGTTCCGCGCCGCCGGGGTCGAGACGGTCGTCTTCGACATCCAGGACGTCGGCGCGCGCTTCTACACCTACATCTGGACCATGTACACCGCGATGCAGGCGGCCGTGGCCGTCGGCGCCCGCTTCGTCGTGCTCGACCGCCCGAACCCCATCGGCGGCACGGCGCGAGGCCCGATGATGACGACGCCGTGGACCTCGGGCGTCGGCGCCAAGGAGATCGTCCAGGCCCACGGCATGACCGTCGGCGAGCTGGCCCGCTACTTCGACGGCGAGTTCCTGGCCGCTGACGCGGGCAGCCGGCTCACCGAGCTGTCCGTCGTCGAGGTCAAGGGCTGGCGGCGTGACGTGCCGTATGCCGTCACCGGGCTCCCGTGGGTCATGCCGAGTCCCAACATGCCCACTCCCGACACCGCCCTCGTCTACCCCGGCACCGGCATGTTCGAGGGCACGAACCTGTCGGAGGGGCGCGGCACGACCCGGCCCTTCGAGCTCGTCGGGGCGCCGTTCGTCGACTACAGGTGGGCCGAACGCCTTGCAGCGCTGGGCCTTCCGGGCGTCGGCTTCCGCGAGGCGTACTTCTCGCCGACCTTCAGCAAGCACACCGGCAAGGTCTGCGGCGGCGTGCAGCTCCACGTCACCGACCCGTCGAGCTTCGACCCGATGCGTGCCGCCGTCGAGATGCTCGTCGCCGCCAAGGCCCTCTATCCCGACTTCGCCTGGCGCTACGACTCCTACGACCCGGCCCGGCCCTACTGGATCGACAAGCTGACCGGCTCGCAGCGGCTGCGCACCCAGATCTCGGCGGGCGCCTCCGCCGACGAGGTGGTCGGCGCGTGGCGTGACGAGCTGGCGGCCTTCGACGCCCGGCGCCGGCAGTACCTCCTCTACCGCGGCCCGTCCAGCTGACGCCGCCGCCCGACACCGACGCCCCAAGTGACAATCCAGGAGTGACATGCGCCTGCGCAGACTCGTCCCCGCTGCCATCGGCAGCCTCGCCGTCGTGGGCAGCCTCGTGACCGCCGGGCCCGTCGGCCCGGCCGCCGCCGACGACTTCAGCAAGCCCGACCGCGGCTTCGCCCCGCCCAACACCGTCCTGTCCGACGCCAGCCCTGAGTCGCTGGGCCTCGACCCGGCTCCCATCGCCGAGTCCGTGGCCCGGATCCACGCGCACGAGCAGGCCCCGCCCGGCGGCCACCCCCTCTTCGCCGGCGCCGTCGGGATCATGGGTCACGAGGGTCGCATCGTCGAGCGCGATGCGAGCGGCTGGGCGCTGCGCTACGCCGACGCGACCACCGAGCTCCCCCGCGACCAGTGGGAGCCGATGCGCACCGACACCGTCTTCGACCTCGCCTCGATGTCCAAGCTCTTCACCTCGATCGCGGTGGTCCAGCTCGTCGAGGAGGGCAGGGTCTCCCTCGAGAGCCCGGTGGCGGCATACCTGCCCGAGTTCGCGGCGAACGGCAAGGAGTCCGTCACGGTGCGGCAGCTCCTCACCCACACGTCGGGGTTCACCTCGTGGCTGCCGCTGTGGAGCAAGTGGCCCGACAAGGCCTCGCGCATCAAGGCCGTGATGGACCAGCCGCTGGCCAACCCGCCGGGCACGACGTACCTCTACAGCGACCTCAACCTCATCACGCTCGGCGTCATGGTGGAGCGGCTCAGGGGCGAGCCCCTCGACGTCGTGGTCCACGACCGCATCACCGCGCCGCTCGGGATGAAGGACACCGGCTACAACCCCACCGACAAGGCCCGCACCGCGGCCACCGAGTACCAGACCTCGCCGCCCCGCGGGATGGTGCGCGGCGAGGTCCACGACGAGAACGCGTGGTCGCTCGGCGGCGTCGCCGGGCACGCCGGCGTCTTCTCCACCGTCGACGACCTGGCAGTCCTCTCGCAGGCACTCCTCAACGGCGGCACCTACCGCGGCGAGCGCATCCTGAGCCGCAAGAGCGTCGAGGCCCTCATCACCAACTTCAACGAGGCCTTCCCCGGTGACGACCACGGCCTGGGGTTCGAGCTCAACCAGCGGTGGTACATGGACGCCCTGTCCGGGCCACGCACCGCCGGGCACACCGGCTACACCGGCACCTCCATCGTCATCGACTTCACGTCGCGCTCCTTCGCGATCCTGCTGACCAACCGGGTCCACCCGTCGCGGAACTGGGGCTCGATCAACCTGGCGCGACGCGAGTGGGCGCACGGCCTGGCGGCGTCGATGGCCATCCGACCGCGCCACGGCGACACGGCATGGTTCACCGGCTCCGACAACGCGGCGACGACCACGCTGACGACGCCGACCCTCCCCGTCGGCCCGGGCGGTGCGCGCCTGGGCTTCGACCTCTTCCTCGACACGGAGGAGACCGACCTGCTTCACCTCGAGCGCTCCACCGACGGCGGTGCGACGTGGACGGCCGTGCCCTTCCAGGTCGTCGACCGCGGCGAGACCGAGACGGCCGACGGCGTCATCTCCGGCTCCGGCACGAGGCGATGGGTCCAGGTCCGCGCCGAGCTGCCGACCGGGGACCAGCAGCTGCGCTGGCGGCACACCACCGACGGCGGCTACCTCGGGCGAGGCGTGGCCGTCGACGACATCCGCGTTCAGGGCCCGGGAGGGATCCTGCTCGACGGCGAGAAGACACCGGATGCCTTCTCCGCCCAGGGATGGCGGCTCTCCGGCCGCGACGCCGTAGCGTAGGCCCATGCCAAGGACCGAGGACGGGGCCTCGCCCCCCGCAGGCGCGGCGAGCGCATCGCTGCTCATCCACCTGCGGGGGATCCGGCCCTCCCTGTCACCGGCCGAGGACCGGGTCGCCGACATCGTCCTCGCCGACGCCCGCCGCGCGGCCGGACTGACGATCAGCGAGCTCGCCTCGGCCGCCCGCACGTCCGAGACGACGGTGCTGCGCTTCTGCCGCCGCCTCGGGCTGCCCGGCTACCCCCAGCTGCGCCTCGCTCTCGCCGAGGAGTCGGCGCACCCGCGCACGCTGCACACCAGCGGCACCGACATCAGCGCCAAGGACACGATCGACGACATCATCGCCAAGGTGGCCTTCACCGACGCGAGCGCCGTCGAGGAGACGGCCCAGCAGCTCGACCGCGAGGCGCTCGCGGCGGCCGCCGGGGCCATCGCCCGCGCTGGCCGGGTCGACATCTACGGCATCGGGGCGAGCGCCATCGTCGGCACCGACCTGCAGCAGAAGCTGCACCGCATCGGCGTGGTCGCCTTCGCCTGGAACGACCCCCACATCGCCCTGACGAGCGCCACGCTGCTCGGACCCGGCGACATCGCGGTCGGCATCTCCCACTCCGGCACCACGACCGAGACCATCGAGTCGCTCGCCGCGGCCCGCTCGACCGGCGCCCGCACCATCGCCATCACGAACTTCCCGCTCTCACGCCTCGCCTCGGGCGTCGACTTCCTGCTGACGACCGCCGCTCGCGAGACGAGCCTGCGCTCGGGTGCCACCGCCAGCCGGATCGCGGCCCTCACGGTCGTCGACTGCCTCTACATCGCCGTCGCCCAGCGCAACCTGCGCCGTGCCCGCAAGGCAGTCGTCGACACCCGCGAGGCCGTGGCCGGTCACCACGTCACCGACTGAGGGCCACGAGCCTGCCCGGCGACCCGAGCGCCCGAACCGTCGTGACCGGAATGTTACTGATTTACGTCATTGACGCTGGATCCGTAGGAAAGTAACCTCCGACGGGTGAAGAGCGAGGTGACCGTGGACGCCCCCACAGAGGAGCGCCACCCGGGGACGACGTCCATTGACACGCACACCTCCCTCGACATCCTCCGGGCGCTCAACGCCGAGGACGCCAAGGTCGCCGTCGCCGTCAGCGAGGTGCTGCCCGACCTCGCCCACCTCGTCGACCGGGCCGTCGAGTCGCTGTCTGCCGGAGGGGCCGTCCACTACTTCGGCGCCGGCACGTCCGGCCGCCTCGCCGTGCTCGACGCCGCCGAGCTGCTCCCCACCTTCAACGCCCCTGAGGGCCTCTTCGTCGCCCACCACGCCGGTGGTCCGCAGGCCCTGGTCCACGCGGTCGAGAACGTCGAGGACGACGCCGAGCTCGGCCGGTCCGAGGCGAACGCGCTGCGAGCCGGTGACATCGCCGTCGGGCTGACCGCGTCCGGGCGTACGCCGTTCGTGGCAGGCGCGCTCGAACGGGCCCGAGAGCTCGGAGCCGTCACCGCCCTCGTCACCGCCAACCCGCGTGCCGAGGCCGCGGTGCACGCCGACATCCTCCTCGCCGTGCGCACCGGGCCCGAGGCCCTCACCGGCTCGACGCGACTCAAGGCCGGAACGGCGCAGAAGCTCGTCCTCAACTCGTTCTCGACCGCCGTGATGATCCGGCTCGGGCGCACGTGGAGCAACCTCATGGTCGACGTCGTCGCGACCAACGCGAAGCTGCGCGGCCGCGTCGTGCGCATCCTGCAGGAGGCCACCGGCGCCGACGCCGTCCAGGCCCGCGACGCCCTCGACGCGGCCGACGGCGAGCTCAAGCCCGCGCTGCTGTCCGTGCTCGGCGGCGTGGACGCCTCCACCGCCCGCGCGGCGATCGCCGCCAACGGCGGGTCCGTCGCTCGCGCACTGAGCGCCATCGGCGGTCCGGTCACCGCCGCGACGGCCCCCGCCCCCGAACGCTGAACCCCCGTCCCCACCCACCCGGCGCCGCCCACCCGGCACCTGCAGAACCCGACAGGAGCACCACCATGACGTTCGCATCACGCCTTCCCGGCTCGCGACCCGCACGCCGCACGCTCGTCACGCTCGCAGCGCTCTCCGGAGCGCTCCTCGTGACGGCCTGCTCCCCCTCGGCGAGCGGCTCGTCGGGCTCGACCGGCGCCGGCGGTGACGGGAAGGTCAACCTCACGGTCTGGTCGTGGCGCGTCGAGGACGAGGCGGCATACAAGAAGATCTTCGCCACCTACGAGCAGTCCCACCCCAACGTGCACGTCGACTTCAAGGCGTTCAAGGCGACCGAGTACAACAAGATCCTCGCGACCGGCCTGGCCGGCGAGGGCGGCCCCGACGTGCCGCAGGTCCGCTCCTACGGCCAGCTGCAGACCACGGTGGCCTCCAAGGCCCTGCTGCCCCTCGACGGCAAGGTCGACCTCTCCGGCTGGGACGACAACATCGTGGCCAGCGCCAAGGGCAAGGAGGACGGCAAGACCTACTCCGTGCCGTTCGCGCGCCAGACCGTCCAGATGTTCTACAACCAGGGCCTCTTCGACAAGAACGGCCTCAAGGCCCCCACCACGTGGGCCGAGTTCATCGCCGCCAACGACAAGCTCCAGGCGTCCGGTGTCACGCCGATCGCCGTCGGCGCCAAGGACGACTGGACCCTGCCGATCGTGCACGAGGTCGTCGCGGGAGCCCGCTTCGGCGGCAAGGCCTTCCGCGACGCGGTCGTGACAGGCAAGAAGACCTTCACCGACCCCGACTGGGTCGCCTCGGTCAAGGTCGTCGGCGACCTCGAGAAGTACATGCCCAAGAACGTCACGGGCGTGGCCCAGACCGACGCGCAGACGCTCTTCTCGGCCGAGAAGGCTGCCATGATCCCCGGCGGCAGCTTCGACCTGTCGGTCTTCCAGAAGGCCAACCCCGCCATGAAGATCGGCATCTTCCAGGTGCCGCCGGCCCCGGGGTCGCCGAGCGGCTCGACGGCGACGACGGCAGGATGGGCCGATGGCAACTTCGCCGTCTCCGCCAAGTCGAAGCACCCCGCCGAGGCCACCGAGCTCGTCAAGTGGATGACCACCAAGGAGTTCGGCCAGATGGTCACCGACCAGATCAAGCAGATCTCGGCCGTCCCCGGCGTCGAGCCGAGCGACCCGCTGCTCAAGCAGATGAGCGACAACTACAAGAGCTCCGGCTCGCCCTACCTGCTGCTGACCGACTTCCGCTACGGCACGCCCTCGGGCGGCGAGCTGATGGGCAAGGGCCTGCAGGAGCTGCTGCTCGGCTCCAAGGACGCCGCGGCGGTGAGCCAGGACCTCGAGACCGGCGTCAAGACCTGGTTCAAGCCGAGCGCGTGACGCTCGACCCGAAAGGCATGGCATGAAGCGCCGCACCGGCCTCGTGTTCGTCGCACCGGCACTCGCGCTCTTCGCGGTGTTCGTGCTCTACCCGATGGTGACGGCGTTCTCCTACGCCTTCTTCTCGTGGCAGGGCACGACCCGCGGAGGGTTCGCGGGCCTGACGAACTTCGTCACCCTCTTCACGCGGGCGCCGTTCACGACCGACCTGCCGCAGGCGCTGCTGCACAACGTGCTCTTCTTCGTCGGCACCATGCTGATCCAGAACACGTTCGGGCTCACGATCGCGTACCTGCTGTACAGCCGCCCCCGCAGCCGGCGGGTGCTGCAGACGCTCTACGCGATGCCCTACCTCGTGAGCCCGATCGTGATCGGCTACCTCTGGACGCTGCTGCTCTCCCCGACGTTCGGCCCCGTCAACACGCTGCTGACGAAGGTCGGGCTCGACTCGTGGGCGCTGCCCTGGCTCGGCGACCCGAAGACGGCCCTGTGGGTGGTCATCCTCGTCAGCGTGTGGCAGTGGATCGGCTTCCCGGTCCTGCTCTACGGCGCCGCGCTCGGCGGGGTGCCCGAGGAGCTGACAGAGGCCGCCCGGGTCGACGGCGCGACGAACCGCCAGGCGTTCTTCAAGATCACCCTGCCGCTGCTCGTGCCCGCCATCGGGACGGTGTCGGTGCTGACGTTCATCTTCGCCATGGAGGCCTTCGCCCTGCCGTACGCGTTCGGCGGGTCGACCGGAAACCCCGCCGGCGCAACGGACTTCGTGTCCCTGCTCTTCTACCGGACGGCCTTCGACTCCGGCGCCACCGACGCCATCGGCAGCTCATCGGCCCTGGCGACGATGCTCTTCCTCATCATCTTCGGCGGTGCCTACGCGGCCACGGCCGTGCTGCGTCGCCACGAGCGGAGGATCACCGCATGACCACGGCCGTCGCCACCACCGAGGTGCCCGAGGAGCTGGCAGCGGCGCGGCCGGCCCGCGAGGGCCGGCGGCGCCCGCCCCGGGCGTCCAGACCCGTCGGCGGCGCGGGTGCCGGCGTGCTCCTGTGGGGGTATGCCGCCCTGGCGCTCGTGCCGCTGCTGCTCATGGTCACCAACAGCTTCCGCACCAACGGCGACCTGATCTCCGACCCGCTCGGCCTGCCGAGCCCCCCGACCACGGCCAGCTACGTCGAGGCCTGGACGACCGGCAACTTCGCGACCTACTTCGGCAACTCGCTGGTCGTCACCATCGGGGCTGTGGCGCTCTCGACGGCGGTCGCGACGATGGCGGCCTACGCCCTGGCGCGCGGGCGCTCGCGCATCTTCCGGTGGCTCGAGTCGCTCTTCCTCTCGGGCCTGATGCTGCCGATCCACCTGGCGATCCTGCCGATCTTCTACCTCTTCGACGGCCTCGGGCTCATCGACTCGCGCCTCGGCCTGACGCTGATGTACGCCTCGTCGGGCATCCCGTTCTCGATCTTCGTCCTGACGACCTTCTTCCGGCAGCTGCCCGAGGAGCTCGAGGAGGCCGCCGCGCTCGACGGGGCCAGCACCTGGCAGACGTTCTGGCGCATCATGGTGCCGCTCGTGCGTCCGGCGGTCGCGACCGTGGCAGTCTTCCGTTTCGTGCCCATCTGGAACGACTTCCTCTTCCCGCTCGTGCTCCTGCGCCGCGAGGAGAAGTACACCCTGCCGGTCGGGCTGACGAACTTCTTCGGCGAGAACGCGACGAACTACTCCGCCGTCTTCGCCGGCCTCGTCATCACCACCATCCCGCTCATCGTGCTGTTCCTGCTGGCGACCAAGCAGATCGTGGCGGGCCTGACCGCCGGCATGGCCAAGTGACCGCCGCCCCCCGCACGGTCGTGGCCGTCGACGTCGGCGGCTCGGGGCTCCGGCTGACGACGTATGCCGCAGGGCCCGGTCCCGTGCTCACCGCCCCGGGCGCTCGGGTCCGAGGCAGTGGCATCGACGTGCCCACGCTCGTCGCCGACGCGCGGTCCCTGCTGGCCGCCGCCTCCGACGGGGGCGCTGCGCCGGAGGCGGCCGCCCCGGACGTGCTCGTGTGGTCGATGCGGGGCCTGCTCTTCCTCGCCGACCGGTCCGCGGTGCTCGCCGCAGTCGTCACCGGGTTCGGGGCACGCCGGAGCGTCGTCGTGAGCGATGCCGTCGCCAACCTCGTCGGCGCCACCGCCGGCATCGCGCCGGGCGCGGTCGTCGCGGCCGGGACCGGAGCGGTGGCGTTCGGGACCGACTTCGACGGCCAGTGGCGCCGCGTCGACGGCTGGGGGCACGTGCTCGGCGATGCCGGGTCCGCGGCCGCCCTGGGCATGGCGGGGCTGCGCGCCGCACTCCGGGCCCACGACGGGCTGGCCGACGGGTCGCCGACGCTCCTGCGCGCCGCCACCGACCTGCTCGGGCCACCCGAGAGCTGGCCGCGGCAGGTCATGACCGCTCCCGACGCCCCGGAGCGTCTCGCGTCCGTCGCCCCGCTCGTCACGGCCGCCGCGGGAACCGACCCGACCGCCCTGGCCCTGTGCCGGCAGGCCGGGACCGACCTGGCCACGTCGCTGCTTCGGGCAGCCGAGGGCCTCGACGGGCCGGTGCTCACCGCGACCGGCGGCCTGCTCGCCTCGCCGACCGTGGCCGAGGCGCTCGACGCCCGCCTGGCCCTCGACGGCCGGCACCGGTCCCCGGCCACCGGCGGGGCGCTCGAGGGTGCCGTGCACCTGGGCCGGCACCTGCGCGACACGGGCACCCTCCCCCGGCACCCGGCATACCTGCTCGTCGACTGACGGCCGGCGGGCTGGAGCAGCGCGCACCCGGACGGCCACCGACCGGGAGGACGTTCCGAGCGGGTATGACCCTCCTCGGTCCACCTCCGCAGCGGCACGCCCCCGGCGGCCGTCCCCTCCTGCCCCTGGAGCCCGCATGTCACAGCACGACACCCCCCGCCCCGGCCTCGGGTCGATGCCCCACGACGGCGGCACGGCCTTCCGCGTCTGGGCGCCGAACGCCGACTCCGTCGCCGTGACGGGCAGCTTCACCGACTGGTCCGACGACGGCGAGCCGATGGTGGCCGAGGACGGCGGGCACTGGTACGCCGACGTGGCCGGCGCCCGGCCGGGGGACGAGTACCAGTTCGTCATCACCAACGGCGAGCAGCGCCTGATGCGCATCGACCCGCGCGCCCGTGCCGTCACGCACTCCTCCGGCAACGGCGTCGTCTACGACCGTGACGGGTTCGACTGGGAGGGCGACGCGTTCGACTGCCCGCCGCACGACGACCTCGTGATCTACGAGGCGCACATCGGCTCGTTCGTCGCCACGGACGGCGACGCGGGCGACCTCGGCGGCCTCGCCGGCAAGCTCGGCCACCTCGCCGAGCTCGGCGTCAGCGCCGTCGAGCTCATGCCCGTCACCGAGTTCGCCGGCGACTACTCCTGGGGCTACAACCCGTCCAACCCCTTCGCGGTCTCGAGCAGCTACGGCGGGCCCGATGCGCTCAAGGACTTCGTCAAGCAGGCCCACCGGCACGGCATCGCCGTCGTCCTCGACGTGGTGATCAACCACTTCGGGCCCAGCGACTTGGCGCTCTGGCAGTTCGACGGCTGGAGCGAGAACGAGAAGGGCGGCATCTACTTCTACAACGACGAGCGCTCCGCGACGCCGTGGGGTGACACCCGTCCCGACTACGGGCGCGAGGAGGTCCGCGCCTACCTGCACGACAACGCCCTGATGTGGCTCGAGGAGTTCCACCTCGACGGGCTGCGCTTCGACGCCACGCTCTACGTGCGCACCGTCGACGGCCTCGGCTCCGGTGACGTGCCCGAGGGCTGGGAGCTCATGCGCTCGATCACGGCCGCGGTCCGCGAGCGCCACCCGGACGCGATCCTCATCGCCGAGGACCTGCAGTCCGACCCCGCGATCACCTCCACCGACGACGGCGGGGCCGGCTTCCACGCCCAGTGGGACCCGGGGTTCGTGCACCCGGTGCGACAGGTGCTGACGGCCGTGGACGACCACGAGCGCTCCATGGCCGAGCTCGCCGAGGCGCTGCGCGGCGCCGACGAGCCGTTCCGCCGCGTGGTCTACACCGAGAGCCACGACGAGGTCGCGGAGGGGAGCCTGCGGGTCCCCGACGAGGTCGACGGCGGCGACCCGAGCGGCTGGGCGGCCCAGAAGCGCGCGATCCTCGGCCTCGCGTTGGCCCTGACCGCGCCCGGCATCCCGATGCTCTTCCAGGGCCAGGAGTTCCTCGAGCGCCAGGAGTTCCGCGACACCGTGCCGCTCGACTGGGAGCGCGCCGAGCAGTTCCGGGACATCGTGCGGCTCACCGGCGACCTCGTACGGCTGCGCCGCGACGCCGACGGCGTGTCCCGGGGGCTGCGCGGCGCCGGCTTCGAGGTGCTCCACCTCGACGACGAGGCGAAGTCGCTCGCGTGGGCCCGCCGGGACGGACAGGACGTCGCCATGGTCGTCGTCAACGCGAGCGCCGAGCCCCGCGACGTCACGACGGGTATGCCGTCCGCCGGCACCTGGGCGGTCCGGTTCAACTCCGACGCCGCGACCTACAGCGCCCTCTTCGCCGGGCACAAGACGCTGGACGTCGAGGCGCTCGAGGAGCCGCTGGACGACCAGCCCGCCCGGGGCACGGTGTCCGTCGGGGCGTACACCCTCGTGGTGCTGACCCCGGCCTGAGCGCGGACGAGCCGGCCCCACCGGGTGGGGCCGGGTCTTCGGCGTTCGCCGGCAGGCACGGCGCGTGGGGGGTCAGCGAAGCGGGTCGAAGGGGGCGAGCTGCGCGGGCGCGACGCCCGTGACCATCTGCTCGGCGAGCAGGCGCCCGGTGACCGGGCCGAGGGTGATGCCCCACATGCCGTGGCCGCCGGCGACGAAGACCTTGGGGTTGCGCGAGGCGCCGATGAGCGGCAGCCCGTCAGCGGTGCACGGGCGCGAGCCGACCCACTCGTCCTGCCGGTGGTCGAGGTCGGCGCCCTTCAGGAGCGGGCGCGCCGACTCGACGATGGCCTGGATGCGACGCCGGTCGAGGGCGGCCTCGGGCTGGCGGAACTCCATCATCCCCGCCACGCGGAGGCGGTCCTCGATGGGCGTGCACGCGACGCGGGCGGCCGGGAAGTAGACGGGGCCGTTGGGCAGGTCCTCGACCTCGACCGAGAAGGAGTAGCCGCGGCCGGCCTGCACGACGCGCTTGACGCCGAACTCCCGGGCGAGACGGCCCAGCCACGCGCCGGTCGCGACGACGACGGCGTCGAAGTGCTCCGACGTGCCCTGGTCGCTCGTGAGCAGGACCCCGGTCGGCGTGTCGGTGATCGACCGCACGGCGCTGCCCGTCACGATCTTGCCGCCGCGCGCCGTCACCGAGTCGGCGAGTGCCGCGACGTACGCGCCCGGGTTCACGAAGCGCTGCCCGTGCAGCACGATCGCGGCACCGATCTCGTCGGACAGCGCGGGCTCGATGGCCCGGGCCTCGTCCCCGGTGAGGACGTCGAAGGTGATGTCGCCGCCGGAGCCGTGGATGTGCTCGATCTCCTCGAGGAGGGTCTGGCGCTCCTCGGCGGTGCGGTAGGCCGCGGTGAACGACTTCGCCTCGTAGGTCTCGGCCTGGACGCCGCCCTCCTCGAGCAGGTCGAAGCTCTGCAGCGAGAGGTCGTTGACGGGCACGAGCGCGCCCATTGCCTTCTTCCACGCGGTCATCGTGCTGTGGCGGGTGAAGCCGGTGACGAACTTCAGGAAGTCGGGCCGGACGCTCGGCGGCACGTAGACCGGCGAGCTGGGACTGAAGACGGCGCGCAGGCCGTACTTCAGCACGGCCGGCTCGGGCAGCGGCGTGGCGATGCCGGGCGTCAGCCAGCCGGCGTTGCCCCACGAGGAGCCGGCGGCGACACCGTCGCGGTCGATCACCGTCACCTCGACGCCACGCTCCTGCAGGAACCAGGCGGTGGCGAGACCCACCATGCCGGCGCCGACGACGGCGACGCGCTCGGGGACGGGGGTACCGGCGGGGCTCACGGCGGGCATGGATACGACTCCTGTGTCTGGGTGGGCGGCGGGGTGCCTCTGCTCCATGGTCGGTGCGGTGCGCACCCCGAGCGTGGTGCCGTCGGTACAGACATCTGGGCCTACGTTGTGCTTCCAGCACAGTCCAGGGCCACAATGGCGTATGCCGTCCGCTTCCTCTCGCTCTCCCCGCTCCCCGCGGGGCACGACCACCCGGACGTCGTCGACGACCCCGGTCGGGCTGCCGGTCGGTCAGCTCGCGGACACGCTCGGCGGCGGCCTGCTCACGGTCGTCGTGCAGGCCGGCGGTCGGGCCGTCGACGACGTGACGCTGGCCGAACCGGGCTCGGGCGTCTTCGGGCAGGCGGGAGACCTGCTCCTGGGCGTGGGAGTGGAACGGGCCACCGACGCCGTGGACCTGCTCGAAGGAGCCGCGGGCGTCGGCAGCGGCGCGGTCGTGCTGCGCCGCGCCGCGGCTCGTGACCGGCAGGTGCGGGCTGCTGCGGCCCGCCTGGGCGTGGGCCTCGTCGAGCTGGCCGAGCACGCCTCGTGGGCCCACGTGGTCTGGCTGCTCCGCGGTGTGCTGGACCGCGCGGCGAGCGGTCCCACCCTCCGCGCCGAGGGACCCGTGCTCGACGAGCTCTTCGCCCTGGCCGACGCCTGCGCCGCTCTCGTGGGCGGCCCCATCACCATCGAGGACACGCAGTCGCGGGTGCTCGCCTACTCCTCGACCCAGGCGGTGGCCGACCCGGCCCGCGTCTCGACGATCGTCGGCCGCCGCGTGCCTGACGAGGTCATCGCAAACCTGCGCGGGCGCGGCGTCTTCCGCAGGCTCGCCCGCTCGGACGAGCCCTTCTTCGTGCCCGCGGGACGAGGCCTGGGCCCCCGTGTCGTGGTGCCGGTGCGCGCCGGCACCGAGTGGCTCGGCTCCATCTGGGCCGTCGTCGACGAGGCACCGGCAGACCGGGTGATGGCCTCGCTCGCCCAGACGGCCTCGGTCGTGGCGCTGCACCTGCTGCGCCTGCGCTCGCAGGCCGACCTCGCGCGTCGCGTCTCGGCCGACCGCCTGCGCGCCGTCCTGAGTGGGGACACGGTCGAGGCCGAGGGCTGGCTGCCTCCGGCGCCGTGGCGCGTCGTCGTGCTGGCCGGAGCGCACCGGCCGCGCGCCGCCGCTGCCGACCCCGGACCCGCGGAGGTCGAGCGGGAGATCGACGTCTGGGAGGCCGCGGCCCGCAGGCGCTCGTGGCGCCACCCGCTCCTCGCCGGGTTCGACGGGAGCGCCCTGACCCTCGTCCGCGACGCACCGGGCGACGCCTCGCCCGGCACGTGGGAGTGGCTGCTGGCGCTCGTCGAGGAGGTGGCCGGGCTGACGCCGACGGCGACCGCCAGCGCCGGGGGCAGGGCCACCCGGGCGGCCGACCTCGACCGGTCGCGGCGCGAGGCCACCGAGGTGCAGCGCCTGCGCGACGTCGGTCGCGTGACCGGCACGAGCACCACCGTCGAGGACGCGTGGGCCGCCGTCACCAACGCCCGCGCCCTGGGCGGGATCTGGACCGAGGAGCTGCTCGGCCCCGTCGGGATGCTGCGCGAGCACGACGAGCTGCACCAGACGGCATACCTCACGACCCTGGCAGCCTGGCTGGACCACCCGGGTGACCCGCGGGCGTCCGCCCAAGGCCTGCACGTGCACCCGAACACGCTGCGCTACCGCCTGCAGCGTCTCTCGGACGTTGTCGAGCTCGACCTGCACGACCCGGAGACCCGGCTCGCGCTCCGCCTGCAGCTGCGGGCGCTGGGCCACTGACGCAGCGGCCGGCTACAGGCCCGGCTCGTCCACCTCGTCGGTCCCGTCCGGCTCGCCGAGGTGGACGGTGCCGTCGGGGTCCGTCCGGAAGGCCGGGTTGTGCACGAAGTCCCAGCGGAAGCCGTCCGGGTCGGCCACGCAGGCGCTGACCCCGCCCCAGGCGCGCACGGCGGGTGCGGACACCGACGTGGCACCGGCCGCGAGGGCAGCGGCATACAGCTGCTCGACCTGCTCCGCGGTGCCGGCGTTGTGGCCCAGCGACACCGGCGGCGCTGAGGGCCCGTGGGCCACGTCGCCGTACTCGCTCGGCATCCGGGTGACGTCCCAGAGGGCGAGCAGCTGGCCGGGCGCGCACTGCACGAAGGCGATCTCGCCCGGCTGGTGCAGCACAGGCCGGAAGCCCAGCCCGCGGACGTAGAAGTCCAGCGACCGCTCGACGTCACGCACGCCAAGCGTGACGGCGGTGATGTCGGGGTGGCTCATGCCCCTACGCTAGGGCGCGCCACCCACATCGCGCGCGCCCGCCAACACCACCCGGTTGCGGCCGGGGGAGCGCACCCTGGCGCCCTCCCCCGGCCCTGCGACCGGTTGTCACCCCAGACTGTCGGTCGAGCTCAGTGCCCGCCGCCCAAGAGATCGCGAACCTCTGACTCGCGATATCTCCGGTGTCCACCGAGGGTCCTGATCGAAGTGAGCTTTCCTGCCTTGGCCCACCGGGTGACCGTCTTGGGGTCCACTCGGAAGAGGGCCGCTACCTCAGCAGGAGTGAGCAGCTTCTCGGTCTCGTGTCGATCCTGAGTCGTCATGTTCATTTCCCCACCACCCTGTCGCTAGGTGCAGCGACACGCATGCGCCCCATTCGGAGCCCAGTAAAGCAAGGGTAAAGTCTCGGCGCTGCCCATGACAGGTAAACACTGAAAAGAGTCAATTCGACCTCATTTTCGGGCCGTGGGTGTATACGGGGTCGAGTCCCCGCTCTCACCGCCGGCCGCCAGGCGTCCCCGGCGAGCCGGGGTCCGGCGGGCGCGGGATCGCCCCGGACTCATGTAGCGTTAGCACCACGAGAACACACACATTCCCGGGACCGCTACGCGTACATCGAAGAGCCACTCGGCTCTTCGACGAGCGATGCCGTCCCGGCACGACGCACGAGGGGGTCACGCCATGGGGCGCGG
Source organism: Terrabacter lapilli (assembly GCF_039531305.1). Taxonomy (NCBI): domain Bacteria; kingdom Bacillati; phylum Actinomycetota; class Actinomycetes; order Micrococcales; family Intrasporangiaceae; genus Terrabacter; species Terrabacter lapilli. The sequence continues at coordinate 965,590 of NZ_BAAAPU010000007.1, read as the reverse complement.
CCGAGCCAAAGCCAAGCAGACCAAGGTCGCACGGCAGCTCAAGTACTACACACCTGACACGGACTTGAGCGCGCTGGAGCGTGAGCTGCACGGACCGTCGCAACGCGACGGCGCCAACCAGCCACGGTCCGTCGACGACGACGAGTACGACGAATACGGAAAGTGGGTCTCGGGCGAGCGCTGAGCTCCCCGCTTCCTCCTCCGTCTGCACCTCGTGTGTCGGGTGTTCGCGCCCGGCACGCGTCCGGTGCTGCCCTCGAGGCGCCGCCGTGCCGGGTCGCAAGTCCGGCCGGCTGTCCTCGGTGACGCAGCGAAGCCCGCACGCCCTTCTCGGGTGCGCGGGCTTCGTCAGTCGCCGCGATGTGCCGTATGCCGTGTGCCTGCACGGTCCGCCCAGGCACGATGACCGGGCAGGGTGGGCTCAGGCGGTCGGGTGCACGCCGACCACCTGCACCGACCCGCCGTCGACCCCCTTGGCGCCGCGCACGATCTCGACGTCCCGGGCCACCAGACCGGCTTCGTGTGCGCGCTCCTCGGTCGCGACCTCCCCGAGGCGCCAGGCCTGGACCCCGCGCGCCTCGCTCAGGGCGATCGCACGGTCGGCGTGCGCCTCGGGCAGCACGGCCACGAAGCCGATGCCCTGGTTGAGGGTGCGCTCGAGGTCGGCCTGCGGCACGTGGCCGAGGTCCTGGATCGTGCGGAAGACGGCGGGCGGGGTCCACGTGGCACGGTCGAGACGGGCGAAGGCCCCTGTCGGCAGGACGCGGGCGAGGTTGGCTGCGAGCCCACCACCCGTGACGTGGCTGAGGGCGTGCACGTCGACACCGTCGTCGGCGATGAGCTCGAGCAGCGGCCTGGTGTAGATCCGGGTCGGCTCGAGCAGCTCCTCGCCGAGGGTCCTGCCGAAGTCGTCGACGTGCCGGTCGAGCTCCCAGCCGGCGCTGGCGACGACGCGGCGCACGAGGCTGTAGCCGTTGCTGTGCAGGCCGCTGCTGGCCAGGGCCACCACGACGTCACCGTCGGCGACGCGCTGGGGACCGAGCACGGCGGCATACTCCACGACGCCCGTGGCGGCGCCGGCGACGTCGTACTCGTCGGGGTCGAGCAGGCCCGGGTGCTCGGCGGTCTCGCCGCCGACGAGCGCGACGCCCGCCTCCTCGCAGGCGCGGGCGATGCCGCCGACGATCGCGGCGATGCGCTCGGGCACCACCTTGCCGGTGGCGATGTAGTCGGTCATGAAGAGCGGCTCCGCGCCGCAGACGACGATGTCGTCGACGACCATGCCGACGAGGTCGAAGCCGATCGTGTCGTGCCGGTCGAGCGCCTGCGCGATGGCGACCTTGGTGCCGACGCCGTCGGTGCTGGTGGCGAGGATCGGCCGGGTCATCCGCGCGATGGCGCTCGCGTCGAACATCCCGGCGAAGCCGCCGAGGCCCCCGACGACCTCCGGTCGCGTCGCGCGCCGGACCGAGGCCTTCATCAGCTCGACCGCCTTGTCACCCGCCTCGACGTCGACTCCGGCCGAGGCATACGTGATGGGGGCGTCGCTCACCCGCCCAGCCTACCGGCGCCACGACCACGCCTCCCCCACCGTCCGATTCGAGGTGATCGGCGACCAGATGTGGTCGCAGATCACCTCTACTCGCTGTCCACACCCACCGTTCATCAGGGTGGCTCGTCCACAGGAGCGCAGGGCGATCGGGCCACACGCCGACCAGCCCCCCATTGTGACCAGGTGAAGGGCGCACAGAGACGAGCTCTGGCTCAGACCGTCAGCGTCACCGACGAGGGTCTGGCGTCACGAGATTCACTGCGGTCGGTTGGCCTCACCTACATCGACGTGCGCACCGAGGTCGCTGCCGGCCGGTGGCGCTGCCACGGCAAGCAGACCGTCGCGCTCCACTGCGGACCGATCAGCGTCGACGCGACTCGGTGGCGCGCGTTGTGGGAGACCGGCGTCGATGTGACCGCTCTTGATGGAGTGACGGCGCTGCAGGCAGCGGGCCTGCGCGGTTTCGACGACGACCGGATCCATGTCTCCGTGGCGCACACCGCCAGAGTGAAGCGAATGCCGGGTGTGGTCCTGCACAAGGTGATCCGGCGACTTCCCACGGAACTGGCTGGAGCCGGCATCCCACGGACCACTCCAGCCGTGGCAGCGGTTCGGGCGGCCGGATGGAGCGTTTCGGACCGTCAGGCCGCACTCGTGCTGTTGATGACGACCCAACAACGCCTGGCGACACCGGGCCAGATGCTCGAGGTGACCGCGATGATGCCGGGGCGGTCGCGGCGCGGCTTCATCAAGACGATCCTGCTCGACGCTGCCGACGGCGTGCAGTCCCTGGGCGAGCTGGATTTCGCTCGGCTGTGTCGACGCCGCGGGCTACCCGAGCCGTCGCGACAGGCCGTTCGCCGCGGGCCGCGGGGGCGGATCTACCTCGACGTCCGCTGGGACAACGGCCTCGTCGTCGAGATCGACGGGGCGCAGCACCGGGAGGGCCTCAACGTGACTGCGGACAACCTGAGCCGTAACGCCGTGACGCTGGCGAACGACCGGGTCCTACGCATCGACCTCGTCGGGCTGCGGCTCTACGAGAACGAGTTCCTGCAACAGGTGGCTCTCGGACTCGGAGCTGAGCATTGGAGGTGATGCGCGACTGAATGCGGTCGCCGATCACCTCCAACCGGGTCAGGGGTGCTGGAGGGCGCTCTCGCCGCCGACGCCGATCCCGAGGCTCACGCCCTCGACGTCGACGGAGCGGTCGTGGCCGGTGCGGACCGACAGGGGCAGCGTCTCCAGGACGTGCTTGCCGATGCGGCCGTCCTCGGGCAGCTCGATCGGGTACTTGCCGGTGAAGCAGGCCGAGCACAGCTGGTCGGCCGGCTGGTTCGTGGCCCCGATCATGCCCTCCTCGGAGATGTAGCCGAGCGAGTCAGCCCCGATCGAGGCGCGGATCTCCTCAACGCCGAGGCCCGTCGCGATGAGCTCGGCGCGCGTCGCGAAGTCGATGCCGTAGAAGCACGGCCACTGCACCGGCGGTGCCGAGATGCGCACGTGGATCTCGGCCGCACCGGCCTCGCGGAGCATCCGGATCTGCGCCCGCTGGGTGTTGCCGCGCACGATCGTGTCGTCGACGACGACGAGGCGCTTGCCGCGGATCGTGTGCTCGAGCGGGTTGAGCTTGAGCCGGATGCCGAGCTGCCGTAGCGTCTGCGAGGGTTGGATGAAGGTGCGGCCGACGTAGGCGTTCTTGACGAAGCCCTGGCCGAACGGGATGCCCGACTCCTGCGAATAGCCAACAGCCGCAGGCACGCCCGACTCCGGCACACCGATGACGAGGTCGGCCTCGACGGGGTGCTCGCGAGCCAGGGCGCGTCCCATCTCGACGCGCGCCTCGTGCACGACCCGGCCGCGGATGACGGCGTCGGGACGGGCGAGGTAGACGTACTCGAACACACAGCCCTTGGGGGTGGGCTCGGCGAACTTGTGCGAGCGCAGCCCGTCCTCGTCGATGACGATCAGTTCGCCGGGCTCGACCTCGCGGATGACCGCGGCGCCGATGGTCTGCAGGGCAGCGGTCTCGGAGGCGACGACCCAGCCCCGCTCGAGGCGACCGAGCGCGAGGGGACGCACGCCCCACGGGTCGCGGGCGGCATACAGCGTGGTCTCGTCCATGAAGACGAAGGAGAACGCACCGCGCAGCTTCGGCAGCAGCTCGAGGGCGGCCTGCTCGGGGGTGCGGTCCTCGTCGGCGGCGAGCAACGTCGTCACGAGCGCGGTGTCGGAGGTGTTGCCGCGGGCGAGCTCGCCGGTGATGCGACTGTCGCCGAAGTGCTCGTCGACGAGGGCCTTGAGCTCGACCGTGTTGATGAGGTTGCCGTTGTGGGCCAGGGCCAGCGTGCTGCGGCCGGTGCCGCCGAGCGTCGGCTGGGCGTTCTCCCAGGTGGAGCCGCCGGTCGTGGAGTAGCGCGTGTGGCCGATCGCGATGTGGCCGCGAAGCGAGCTGAGCGCGGTCTCGTCGAAGACCTGGGACACCAGGCCCATGTCCTTGTAGACGAGGATCTTCTCGCCGTCGCCCGTCGCGATGCCGGCCGACTCCTGCCCGCGGTGCTGCAGCGCGTACAGCCCGAAGTACGTCAGCTTCGCGACGTCCTCCCCGGGGGCCCAGACGCCGAAGACCCCGCAGGCGTCCTGCGGGCCTTTCTCGCCGGGGATGAGGTCATGGTTCAAACGACCGTCGCCACGTGCCACCGGGCAAGTCTCCCACACCCGGGTGGGTCACCCGGCCCGGCTGGTCCGCAGCGGCAGCACCGCGAGCACCTCGTACCGCGGCCGCCGCCCCCGCCCCTGCCCGAGGTGCGACTCGACGAGCGCCACCTCGCGTACCTGCCACGCCGGTCCCTCCCAGGCGTCGAGCGCCCGGATCCATCGCGTGGCCTCGGTCGGGCGGTGGAACCGGCCGAGCGTGACGTGCGGTGAGAAGCGGGTGCCGTCCGGCGTCGCGCCCACCGAGCTCGCAGCATTGCGTATGCCGTGTGCCACCTTCCCGAGGTCACCGCGCACCTGATCGACGCCCGCCCAGAGGATGCGGGCGGCATACGGGTTGGGGAAGGCGCCGGCCCCGGCGAGCCGCAGGACGAGCGGGTCCCGACGGGCTGCGGAGAGGGCGAGGGCCTCGGTGAGCTCGTCGAGGCGCGCCTCGGGCACGCTGCCGAGGAAGGCGAGGGTGACGTGCCACTGGTGGCGGTCGGTCCACCGGATCTCCGGCCCGGCCTCGCGACGTGGCTCGAGGTGCTCCTCGAGGTCGTCGAGCACCTCGTCGGGCGGGACGACGGCGACGAACAGCCTCATGGTGTCCGGGTCGGCGCGTCGGTCTCGGCGGCCTCGGTGGCCTCGGCCGCGGCGCCGGACGCAAGGAGACCTTCGACGTCGTCGATGCCCCACGCGGCGAGGGCGGTCCGGGTGTCGGCTCCGGGAGAGGACGGCGGGGTCCCGAGGACAGCGGGGGTGCGCGAGAAGCGCGGCGCCGGAGCCGGCTGGACGACGCCGTGGCGCTCGACGTAGGTGCCGCGCGCGGCGAGGTGCGGGTGGCCGGGCGCCTCGGCGTAGCTGAGGACCGGCTCGACGCAGGCGTCGGTCCCGTCGAAGACAGCCGCCCACTCGTCGCGGGTGCGCGTGCGGAAGGTGTCGGCGAGCACGGCGCGCAGGGCCGGCCACTGCCTCAGGTCGAGCCGGTCCGGAGCCGCGCCGGTCAGGTCGAGCAGGCGCAGCAGCTCGGCGTAGAAGACCGGCTCGAGCGGGCCGACCGCCATCCAGCCGCCGTCGCTCGTCTCGTAGACGTCGTAGAAGGGGGCGCCGGTGTCGAGCAGGTTGGTGCCGCGGCGGTCGGACCACAGGCCGGCCGAGACGAGACCGACGACGAGCGAGGAGAGGTGCGCCGTGCCGTCGACGATGGCGGCGTCGACCACCTGCCCGCGACCGCTGGTGCGCGCCTCGAGCAGGGCCGCCAGCACCCCGACGACGAGGTAGAGCGCGCCGCCGCCGAAGTCCCCGACGAGGTTGACCGGCACCTGCGGGGGTCCGCCGGCGCGACCGATCGCGTGCAGGGCGCCGGTGATGGCGACGTAGCCGATGTCGTGGCCGGCGGCCTGGGCGAGCGGGCCGTCCTGGCCCCAGCCCGTCATCCGGCCGTAGACGAGGCGTGGGTTGCGCTCCAGGCACTCGTCGGGACCGAGCCCGAGGCGTTCGGCGACGCCCGGCCGGTAGCCCTCGACGAGGACGTCGGCCCGGTCCACGAGGGCCCGGGCGGTGGCCAGCCCGCCGGGGTGCTTGAGGTCCAGCAGGACGGAGGGGCGGCCGCGGCGGAGCAGGTCGTGCTCGGGAGCGAGCGGAACCGGCAGGCTCGGCTCGCCGGGACGTTCGATGCGGATCACGTCTGCGCCGAGGTCGGCCAGCAGCATGGCGGCGAACGGCGAGGGGCCGATCCCGGCGAGCTCGACGACCCGCACTCCGGCCAGCGGGCCGTGACGCGCGGCTCCCCCTCCGCTCGCACCACCCGCCGCCGAGGTCACGGGTGGTCGCGACCCGAGCGGTCGAGGAGGATGCCGACGATCCCGGCGAGGCCGGTGCCGATGAAGGCGCCGAACGCGCCGATGTAGAGGGCGCCGCTGGTCGCGGAGTAGCCCTGGACCTCGTCGCCCATGATCGAGATCGCCGCGCCGATGACGAAACCGATCACGGCGCCCGTGATGAGGAAGCGCTTGAAGTTCGGGACCCGCGGCTGGTGCTCGGGACGCGTGTGCGGCGGGCGGTTCGAGGAGGGAAGGGTCACGGGTCAAGCGTAGGTCAGAGAAGCGGAAGAAGTCCGTCCAGGTGCGCCCGCTGCCCGCTCGCGCGCACCAGCGCCCCGGACAGCGCCGAGTCCCAGTCGAGGTCGCCGACGGCGAGACGCAGCCACGTGACGCCATCGGTCTCGATGACGTTGGGCGGCGTGCCGCGGGTGTGGACCGGCCCCTCGATGCACTGCACCGCGCCGAAGGGCGGCACGCGAACCTCGACAGTGCGGCCGGGGGCCGTCGTCGACAGCTCCTCCAGGGTGTAACGGACGGCCGTCGCGGTCGTCCTGCGGTCGGCGGCCCAGTCGGCCGCCCGGCACGCCTCGAGGGCGGCGCGCCCCTCTGCGACCGGGGTGCGTCGGCGAGGCGGCATACGGCCAAGGCTATCGGCGGCCACCGACGGTCTGGCCGCCGCCCGGTCCCCCCTGGCCCTCCGCCTCAGCGCAGGCGGGGCATGACGTCGGCTGCGACCTCGTCGAGGACGTCGCGCGTACCCCGGTACGGCTCGTCGGGCCGCGGCCAGTGCGTGATGACGTCGGTGAAGCCGAGCTCGGCGGCGCGCCCCACCGCCTCCTCGAAGACGGCGGCGCTCGTCAGGGAGAAGGTGGGCGCCGAGTCGAGGTTGAGGTAGCGGGCGAGGGTGCTCGAGTCGCGCCCCGCCTCTGCCAGGGCGTTGTCGACGCGGCGGCTGAGGCGTCCGATGAGGGCCCACCAGTCGTCGTCGGTGTCGGCTGCGCCGCCGTAGGTCATCCAGCCGTCGCCGCGCTCGACGGCGAGCCCGATCGACTTGGGCCCGTTGGCCGCGACGACGAGCGGCACCTGGTTGCGGCCGTCTGCAGCGCGGACGGGGCCGGGCAGGGTGCGCACGTCGCGGGCAGCGTAGAAGCGCCCCTCCTCGGTGACGTGGTCCTCGCTGAGCAGCCGGTCGAGCAGCCGCGTGAACTCGTGGAAGCGGGCGACGCGGTCGCGCAGGGGCAGGTCCTCGCCCATGATCCTCGCGTCGAGGTCTCCCCCGGTGCCGAGGCCGAGCAGGAAGCGGCCGGCGGATATGTCGTGCAGCGTGAGCACCTCGCGCATCAGCTGCACCGGGTGGTGGTTGTTGGGGGACGAGACGAAGGTGCCGAGGCCGATCCGCTCGGTCACGGCCGCGGCGGCGGCGAGGGTCGGCACCGCGGCGAACCACGGCGAGTCCGGCAGGCCGCCCCACGTGACGTGGTCGAAGGTCCACGCGTGGTCGAAGCCGAGCTGCTCGGCCTCGCGCCACCTCGGCTCGGCCGCCGTCCAGGTGTGCTCCGGCAGGATCGTCAGACCGAATCGCATGGCCCGACCGTAGCCTGTCCGGGTGACGACGAACTGGGACGCCGCCTCCGTGCTCGCCGCTTCCAACGTGTGGGCCTGGGTCCCCGACGGGGCTCCCCACGTCCGCAACGCGGAGTACCTCGTCGTCGCCTACCCCGACTGGTTCATCACGCCGACGTCCGCGCGTGTCTTCGGCTCGGACCGCGACGCGACCGAGCTCGCCGACGAGATCTGCGGCATCGCTCGTCAGTGGGGTCGCGGCCGCCTGTGGTGGCGGCTGTCGGAGTTCACGAGGCCCTCGGGCCTGGAGCCCCTGCTCGAGGAGCGGGGCGCCACCGTCGTCGACCGCATGGACGTCCTCGCGATGCCCATCGCAGACGGCGTGCCCCACCTGCCCGTGCCCGACGACGTGCGGGTCCGGCAGGTGACCGACGAGCAGACGGTCCGCGACGCGCTCGCCGTCGGCAACGACGCCTTCGGTGGCGAGGACCCGAGTGCCGAGCAGGTGGCCACGAGCCTCGCCGAGGTGCAGGCCGGCCTCGCCGACGGCACCGGCGCCAGATGGGTTGCCTACCTCGACGGGCGCCCCGCGGGCACGGGCGGCTACACGCTCGCCGAGGACGTATGCCGTCTCTGGGGTGGGGCGACGCACAGCTCGCTCCGGGGCCGCGGGGCCTACCGCGCCGTGCTCGCCGAGCGCCTCGCCGCGGCTCGGGCCGCCGGCGCCACCCTCGCGCTGACCCACGGCGTGGTCGACACCTCCTCCCCCATCCTCCGCCGGCTCGGCTTCACCCGCTACGGCGAGGAGCGCGTCCTCGTCCAGGACCTGCCGTGAGCGCGGATTCCCTTGGAGCGCAACACGTCTCGCTCGAGTGGGACGAGCGCGGCGGCGTGACCGTCCACATGGACGGCGCCCCGCAGTCGCACGTGCAGCCCGACGACCCGACGCTGCTCGTCTTCGAGTACGTCCAACACCTGGCGCTCGCCATCGACGCGATGCCGGCCGGTCCGCTCGGGGTCACGCACGTCGGCGGGGCGGGCCTCACGCTGCCGCGGTGGGTCGAGGCGACCCGACCGGGTTCGCCGCAGATCGTGCTGGAGCCGGACGAGGCGCTCACCGAGCTCGTGCGCCGCGAGATCCCGCTGCCCCGTCGGCACCGCATCCGCGTGCGCCCCGTCGACGGGCTGACCGGGCTGCGCGCCCTCAAGGAGGACTCCGCGGACGTGGTCGTGACCGATGCCTACGCGGGAGGGCGGGTGCCGGCGGAGCTGGCGGGGACGGCATACGCCCGCGAGGTGACACGGGTGCTGCGCCCGATGGGACTGGGCCTGTGGAACCTCGCCGACGAGCCCGGGATGCGCTGGGTGGCACGGCTGGTCGCGACCGTGGCCACCGCCCTTCCCAACGTCGTGCTCGTCGCGACGCACGAGGTCCTCAAGGGCCGCCGGTTCGGCAACTCGGTGCTGCTCGCGTCTGCGGCGCCACTGCCGCTGGAGGCGCTGCGGCGCGAGGTCGCCCGCGCGGCCCTGCCCACCGGGCTGCGGGAGGGAGCGGCGCTGACCAAGCTGCTGGCCGGCGCCAAGCCCTTCGGCGAGGAGGGGCAGCAGAGCCCACCGCCTCCCGAGACGGGGAGGTGGCGGGCGCGCTGAGCGCACCCCTCGGAAGGGTTCGGGGCGCAGGATTGTTGGAGTCATCGTGAAGAGCATCGGGTTTCTCTCGTTCGGCCACTGGACTCCGTCGCCGCACTCGCAGACGCGGTCCGCGTCCGACGCGCTGCTCCAGTCGATCGACCTGGCGGTCGCGGCGGAGGAGCTCGGCGCCGACGGCGCCTACTTCCGCGTGCACCACTTCGCCCGGCAGCTGGCCTCGCCGTTCCCGCTGCTCGCGGCGGTGGGCGCGCGGACGTCGCGGATCGAGATCGGCACGGGCGTCATCGACATGCGCTACGAGAACCCGCTCTACATGGCCGAGGACGCCGGCGCCGCGGACCTCATCTCCGGCGGCCGGCTGCAGCTCGGCATCAGCCGCGGGTCACCCGAGCAGGTCGTCGACGGCTTCCGCTACTTCGGCTACGAGCCCGAGGGTGACGACCACGCCACGATGGCGCGCCAGCACACCGAGGTCTTCCTGCAGGTCCTGTCCGGTCAGGGCTTCGCGGAGCCGAACCCACGGCCGATGTTCCCCAACCCGCCGGGGCTGCTCCGCATCGAGCCGCACTCGCCCGGGTTGCGCGACCGCATCTGGTGGGGCGCCGGCTCGCGCGCGACCGCCGAGTGGACCGCCGAGCAGGGGATGAACCTCATGAGCTCGACACTGCTGACCGAGGACACGGGCGTCCCGTTCCACGAGCTGCAGGCCGAGCAGATCTCGCGCTTCCGGGACGCCTGGCGAGCAGCCGGGCACCAGCGCGAGCCGCGGGTGTCGGTCAGCCGGAGCATCCTGCCCATCACCAGCGACCTCGACCGGCAGTACTTCTTCCGCGAGACGGCCAGCCGCGACCAGGTCGGTCACCTCGAGGGCGGACTCGCCCGCTTCGGGAAGACGTATGCCGGTGAGCCCGACCAGCTCGTGCGTGACCTCGCGGAGGACTCGGCGATTGCGGCCGCCGACACGCTGCTCATCACCGTGCCCAACCAGCTCGGCGTCGACTACAACGCGCACCTGATCGAGAGCGTGCTCAAGGACGTCGCTCCCGGCCTCGGCTGGCGCTGACCGACCGCTCCGGCCCTCAGTCCTCGCCGAAGACCGCCGGCAGCGTGAACTGGTGGGCCGACCGCAGCTCGGCGACGGACACGGCGAAGTGGCCGACGACGTCGAGGTCGCGCCCACCGGTCACGCCGATGCGCGCGTGCGGCAGGTCGCCGAGGAGTGCCTCGAACTCGGCGGCGTGGCCTGCCGGGACCGCCACGAGCGCTCGCGCGCCGGACTCGGAGAAGAGGGCCGTGAAGACATCGAGCGGGTTGCCGTCGGCGTCGAGGCCGACCCGGTCGATGCCGTCGATCGTCACGCCGACGCCGTGGCGCATGCACGCCTCGGCGAGCGCGACGGCGAGGCCGCCCTCGGAGAGGTCGTGGGCCGCCTCGACGATGCCCGCGCGGGCCGCCTCGACGAGGACCCGGCCGAGCGCCTGCTCGGCCGCCAGGTCGACCTTCGGCGGCACCCCACCGAGGTGCTTGTGGATGACGTGCGCCCACTCGGACCCGTCGAGCTCGGCGCGGGTGGTGCCGAGGAGGTAGACGTGGGCGTCGTCGCTGCGGAAGCCGGAGCCGGAGCGCTTGGACACGTCGTCCATGACGCCGAGGACGCCGATGACCGGCGTCGGGTGGATGGCGACGTCGCCGGTCTGGTTGTAGAACGACACGTTGCCGCCGGTGACGGGGACGCCGAGGAACCTGCACCCCTCGGCGATACCGCGGATCGCCTCGCGGAACTGCCACATGACGCCCGGGTCCTCGGGTGAGCCGAAGTTGAGGCAGTCGGTGACCGCGAGCGGGGCGGCGCCGGTGGTGGCCACGTTGCGGTAGGCCTCGGCGAGCGCGAGCTGCGCCCCGGCATACGGGTCGAGCTTGGCGAAGCGGCTGTTGCAGTCGGTCGAGACGGCGACCCCGCGGCCCGTCTCCTCGTCGACGCGGACGACGCCCGAGTCGTCGGGCTGCGCGAGTGCGGTGTTGCCCAGGACGTAGCGGTCGTACTGGTCGGTGATCCACGACTTGTCGCAGAGGTTCGGCGAGCCGATGAGCGTGAGCAGCTGGGCGCGGATCTCCTCGCCCGTCTCGGGCCTGGCGAGCGCGGCCGCGCTCGAGGCGTTCAGCTCGTCGAGGTAGGCCGGCCGGGCCAGCGGGCGGTCGTAGGTCGGGCCCTCGTGGGCGACCGAGCGCGGCGGCACGTCGACGATGGTCTCGCCGTGCCAGGTGATGACGAGGTGGTCGCCGTCGGTGACCTCGCCGATGACGGTGGCCTCGACGTCCCACTTGTCGGTGATGGCCATGAACTCGTCGAGGTGCTCCGGCGACACGACCGCCATCATGCGCTCCTGCGACTCGGACATGAGGATCTCCTGCGGCTGCAGGCTGGCGTCGCGCAGCGGGACCAGGTCGAGCTCGACCTGCATGCCGCCGTCACCGTTGGACGCGAGCTCGCTGGTGGCACAGGAGAGCCCGGCTCCGCCGAGGTCCTGGATGCCGTCGACGACACCCGCCCTGTAGAGGTCGAGGCAGCACTCGATGAGCACCTTCTCGGCGAACGGGTCGCCGACCTGCACGGCGGGGCGCTTGGTCGGGCCGCCCTCGTCGAAGGTCTCGGAGGCGAGCACCGAGACGCCGCCGATGCCGTCGCCGCCGGTGCGGGCGCCGAAGAGGATGACCTTGTTGCCGGCGCCGGAGGCCTTGGCCAGGTGGATGTCCTCGACGCGCATGGCGCCGACGCAGAGGGCGTTGACGAGCGGGTTGCCCTGGTAGCAGTCGTCGAAGACGACCTCGCCGCCGATGTTGGGCAGGCCGATGCAGTTGCCGTAGCCGCCGACACCCGCGACGACCCCGGGCAGTACGCGCTGGGTGTCGGGGTGGTGGAGGTTGCCGAAGCGGAGCGGGTCCATGACGGCGATCGGGCGCGCACCCATCGACATGATGTCGCGGATGATGCCGCCGACGCCGGTCGCGGCGCCCTGGTAGGGCTCGATGTACGACGGGTGGTTGTGCGACTCGACCTTGAAGGTGACCGCCCAGCCGTCGCCGATGTCGACGACGCCGGCGTTCTCACCGATGCCGACGAGGAGCTTCTCGCGCATCTCGTCGGTGGTGTTCTCGCCCCAGAGCTTGAAGTGGATCTTGCTCGACTTGTAGGAGCAGTGCTCGCTCCACATCACCGAGTACATCGCCAGCTCCGCGATGGTCGGGCGGCGGCCGATGATCTCGCGGATGGTGGCGTACTCGTCGGCCTTGAGCCCGAGCTCGGCCCACGGCTGCTCGACGTCGGGCGTCTCGGCGGCGTGCTGCACCGTGTCGAGGACGGGCGCCACGGGCGCCGGCTGGACGGTCTGCGTGTCGCTCATGCGGTGGCTGCGCTCTCGAGGGTCTGCTTGATGATCGAGGTGAAGAAGCCGCGCCCGTCGAGGCTCGGGCCGTAGCCCTCCTCGACGGCGTGCTCGGGGTGCGGCATGAGCCCGACGACGTTGCCGCGCTCGTTGGTGATGCCGGCGATGTGGCGGTAGGAGCCGTTGGGGTTGCGGCCTTGCGCGTCGGGCACGTAGCGGAAGACGACGCGTCCCTCGCCCTCGAGCTCGTCGAGGGTGCGCTCGTCGGCGACGAAGCCGCCCTCGCCGTTCTTGAGGACGATCGTGATCTCCTGGCCGGCCTCGAAGTCGGAGGTCCACGCGGTGGAGGCGTTCTCGACGACGAGGCGCTGGTCGACGCAGTTGAACTTGCGGTGGTCGTTGCGGATCAGCGCGCCGGGAAGCAGGTGGCTCTCGGTGAGCACCTGGAAGCCGTTGCAGATGCCGAGGACGGGCAGGCCGCCCTGCGCCGCCGGCACGAGCGCGTCCATGACCGGTGCGAACCGGGCGATGGCGCCGCAGCGGAGGTAGTCGCCGTAGGAGAAGCCGCCGGGGAGGATGACGGCGTCGACGCCCTTGAGGTCCGCGTCGCCGTGCCAGAGCGGGACGGCTTCGCCGCCGCACTCGCGGACGGCGCGCGCGGCGTCACGGTCGTCGAGGGAGCCGGGGAACGTGACGACGCCGATCCTCACTGCTCGTCGCCCTCTGCCTCGCCGCCCTCCGAGCCGCCCTCCGAGCCGCCCTCCGAGCCGCCCTCCGAGCCGCCCTGGTCGGACGAGCCGTCCTCGAGCACGTGCACCGAGACGACGTCCTCGATGACGGGGTTGGACAGCAGCTTCTCGGCGGCCTCGCGGGCCGCGGCGAGGTGCTCGTCCGTGACGTCGCCGTCGACGGAGAGCACGAAGCGCTTGCCCTGGCGGACGTCGGTGAAACCGTTGAACCCGAGCCGCGGCAGGGCCCCGCCGACGGCCTGGCCCTGGGGGTCGAGGATCTCAGGCTTGAGCATGACGTCGACGACGATGCTTCCCATCAGTGGTGGTTCTCCTGCGCTGGATGGGTGAGGGGACGTCCCCCCGGACGCCCCGAGTCTATCGGGCGCCCGAGACGCCTCCTGACAACGTCTCAGTGTGGCTGAAGGGCATCGATCGCGACCCCCATCGCCATGCCGACGCGCCAGTCGATGGGCCTGCCGTCGTCCAAGGCGGGCAGGGTCACCCGGTAGGCGTCGCGGACGCCGGCTCGCTTTGCCCAGCTGAGGGCGAGCCGCCCCTCGGCCGTCACGAAGTCGACGTGGAGGAGGAAGGGTCCGGGGACGTCCGCGACGAGGGGGACGACCTCCCAGAGCCGCCGGGCGACGTCGGCCTTGGCGCTGCGCTGGCGCCCGATGAGCTCGCGGCCGTCGGGCAGCCCCAAGGTCCAGGTCGAGGTGAGCGAGGCTGGCGTGAAGTGCTTCCTGAACCAGCCGATCCGCCGCCCGTGGCGGTCGGTGACGTCGTAGGTGGTGCCGAGGTCGAGGCGCCGTCGCGCCCGGAAACCGAAGAGCGGGTGGGCCTTCGCCTCGTCGGTGAAGAACGTGACGTGCTCCCCGGGCGCACTGCGGTCGTGCTCGGCGAAGCACAGCAGGCCGAGCTCGCGCCCGCGCTCGTCGGCGCGCATGACCTCGTACCGGTCGGCCGTCGGGGTCCGCCTGTGGCGCAGGACGTACCGCTCCGCCGGCGCGTCGACGACGGCGTCGGGTGGCGGCTCGCTCATGCGGCCAGCGTGCCACGCGAGTCCTCGTCAGCGGTCGGCCTCGTCGTGAGCGGCGCACCACTGACGAGGAGCCGTTTTCACCGACCGGACGAGGCACCAGGCACAAAGACCGGTCGGTCCCGTCAGAAGGTCTCGCCGGTCAGGCGCTCGTACGCCTCCACGTACTTGGCGCGCGTCTGCTCGACGACGTGCGCGGGCAGCTCCGGCGGAGGACCGCCCGCCTTGCGGTCCCAGCCCGAGTCGGTCGAGGTGAGCCAGTCACGCACGAACTGCTTGTCGTAGGACGGCTGCGGGTGCCCCGGCTCCCACAGTTCCGCCGGCCAGAACCGCGACGAGTCCGGAGTGAGCACCTCGTCGGCGAGGACGAGGCCGCCGCTGCCGTCGGGCGAGACACCGAACTCCACCTTGGTGTCGGCGATGAGGATGCCGCGCTGGGCGGCGATCTCGTTGCCCCGGGCCAGGATCGCGCGGGTCAGGCGCGACACCTCGGCCGCCACGTCGGCGCCGAGCTCGGCCTCGACCTCGGCAGGCGACATCGGCAGGTCGTGCTCGCCCACGGGTGCCTTCGTCGTCGGCGTGAAGACCGGCTCCGGCAGCTTCGAGCCGTCCACGAGCCCGTCCGGCAGCACGACGCCCGACACCGACCCCTTCTCGCGGTACTCCTCGAGTCCGCCACCGGTGAGGTAGGCGCGGGCGATCGCCTCGACCTTGAGCATCTCCAGCTTGCGCACGAGCACGGCGCGCCCCCCGACGGCCTCCGGCACGTCGGTCGACACGACGTGGTTGGGCACGAGGTCGGAGAGCTGGTCGAACCACCACAGCGACAGCCTCGTCAGCACCGCACCCTTGTCGGGGATCTCCGGCGACATCATCCAGTCGTAGGCCGACAGGCGGTTCGAGGCCACGAGGAGCAGCCGGTCGGGCACCACCTCGCCGTCGGCACCGACCGGTGCGTAGAGGTCACGCACCTTGCCCGAGTAGACGTGGGTGTAGCCGGGCAGGTCGAGCGCGCTCATCGAGCCCCTCCGATGGTGATGTCGCCGCGCTCGGCGCGCAGCGCGATGTCGGTGCGGTGGTGCGAGCCGTCGAGCTCGATGACGGCGACGGCGTCGTAGGCCGCCTGGCGGGCCTTGGCGAGTGAGGAAGCCACAGCCACGACGTCGAGGACCCGACCGCCGGCCGAGACCAGCGTCCCCTCCGCGTCGAGGGCCGTGCCGGCGTGGAGCACGACGACACCGGGCACCTCGGCCGCGGCGTCGAGCCCGGTGATCGGGTCGCCGGTGCGCGGCGACGCGGGGTAGCCCGCAGACGCGACGACCACGACGACGGCGTGGTCGTCCGACCACCGCAGCCGGCCGAACTCCGCCAGGCCACCGGTCGCGGCGGCGAGGAGCAGCTGCGCGAAGGGCGTCTCGAGTCGCGCGATCGAGGCCTGCCCGTCCGGGTCGCCGAAGCGCGCGTTGAACTCGATGACCTTGGGCCCACGAGAGGTGAGGGCGAGCCCGACGTAGAGCGTCCCGACGAACGGCGTTCCGCGGCGGCGCATCTCGTCGACCGTCGGCTGCGCGACCCGCCGGACGATCTCGTCGGCCAGGCCCGCCGGGGCCCAGTCCAGTGGCGAGTAGGCGCCCATGCCGCCGGTGTTGGGGCCGTCGTCGTCGTCGCCGACGCGCTTGAAGTCCTGCGCCGGCGCGAGGGCGACCACCGTCTCGCCGTCGCTGATGCAGAAGACGGAGACCTCAGGGCCGTCGAGGAACTCCTCGACGACGAGCCGCCCGTCCGGTTTGTCGAGGCAGGTGCGGGCGTGCTCGAGGGCGACCTCGCGCGAGTCGGTGACGACGACGCCCTTGCCGGCGGCGAGACCGTCGTCCTTGACCACGTGCGGCGCGCCGAGCGCGTCGAGCGCCGCCTCGACCTCGGCCATGGTGGTGCACACGTGCGCGAGGGCCGTCGGCACGTCTGCCGCGGCCATGACCTCCTTGGCGAAGGACTTGCTGCCCTCGAGCCGGGCGGCCTCGGCGGAGGGGCCGAAGACGGCGAACCCGGCCTCCCGGCATACGTCGGCGACGCCCGCGACGAGGGGCGCCTCGGGTCCGACGACGACGAGGTCCACCTCGTGCTCGCGCGCGACGGCGGCGACGGCGGCGCCGTCGAGGATGTCGACGGGCACGCAGAGGGCGGTCGCGTCGATGCCGGGGTTGCCGGGCGCGGCGATCACCGCGTCGACCTCGGGGTCGGCCGCGACGGCCTTGACGAGTGCGTGCTCACGGGCGCCGGAACCGAGGACGAGGACCTTCACGGGCGCCAGCCTAGGGGGCGCCCAGCCGGGCCAGCAGCCGTGCCCGCACGCTGGGCCACTCGTCCGCGAGGATCGAGTGGACGGCCGTGTCGCGCCACGAGCCGTCGGGGCGGCGCACGTCGCGCCGGGTGACGCCCTCGAACGTCGCACCCAGCTTGAGGATCGCGGCCCGCGACCTGGCGTTGACGACGTCGGTCTGGATCTTGACGCGTCCGAAGCCGCACGTGTCGAACGCGTGCCCGAGCAGCAGCAGCTTGGCCTCGGGGTTGACCCGGGTGCCCCACCAGCGCGAGCCGTACATCGTCCAGCCGAGGTGCACGTGCTCGCGTGCGGTGTCGACGTCGCCGAGCGAGCTCGTCCCGACGACGGTGCCCGCGGGGCCGAGGTCCCCGTCGGCGACGAGCCTGATCGTGTATGCCGTCCGGCCCGTCCCGTCGGCAGCTCGGGCCGCCACCGCAGCCGCCACCAGCGCCTCCGTCTCGGAGAGCGTCTGGTGCGGCCGCATCATCGCGTAGCCCTGCTCGTAGCAGCGCAGGTCCGAGTAGACCTCGAAGAGCCCGGGGGCGTCCTCGGGGGTCGTCATGTCGAGCCGGACGAACCGGCCCAGGAGCGGCGCGCCGGTCGGTGCGATACAGGCCTTCTCGAGCATGGAGTGACAGTAGACTTGATGGTTCCCGCGCCACCCAGGCGCCCTTCGAGAGTCCATGGATGTCAGTGAGCACTTCGAACAAGTCGTCCCAGCGGGGCAGCACTCCCGGCGCCCGGGATGCCTCACCGGTGGGCACCAAACGCATCCCCGACGAGCTCGCCCGCGAGATCGCCGTCGAGCAGGCGCACGTCGACCGCGTGCACCAGGAGCTGGAGAAGGCCGGCCTGCGCGCCGACAGCGTCCAGGCGGAGGGCTTGGCCCGCACCCAGTTCGGTCGGCAGGTCGAGATCGGCGACGCGGAGGGAGCCGGCCTCTTC
The DNA here is from genome assembly GCF_039531305.1 of Terrabacter lapilli. Lineage (NCBI taxonomy): Bacteria > Bacillati > Actinomycetota > Actinomycetes > Micrococcales > Intrasporangiaceae > Terrabacter > Terrabacter lapilli. The sequence continues at coordinate 947,887 of NZ_BAAAPU010000007.1, read as the reverse complement.
GAGCGCGACGCCCTGATGTTCCACGCGGCCAAGCGGCGCACGGCACTGGACACGCAGTACGAAGGCCTCGTCTTCGGGCGCCTCGACATCGACCACGCCATGCTCCGGGCAGCCGCCGGCTCCGAGGGCAACGGCCACGGCTCCGTCCGCGACGCCTCCGGCGAGGACCGCGAGGTGCGCTACATCGGTCGCCTCGGGGTCCGCGACGACGACTACGAGCCGCTCGTCATCGACTGGCGGGCCCCGGCCGCCTCCCCCTTCTACCGCGCCACGCCGGCCCAGCCGATGGGCGTCATCCGGCGACGTGTCCTGCGCAGCCGCGGCACCACCGTCATCGGTGTCGAGGACGACCTGATGGTGCCCGAGGCGCCCGACGACCTCGTCGTCGTCGGCGACGGCGCCCTCATGGCCGCCCTGACCCGCAGCCGCGGCGAGCGGATGCGCGACATCGTCGCGACGATCCAGGCCCACCAGGACGAGGCGATCCGCGCCAGCGCGCGCGGCATCACCGAGATCACCGGCGGCCCCGGCACGGGCAAGACCGTCGTGGCGCTGCACCGCGCCGCCTACCTGCTCTACTCCGACCGCCGCCGTTTCGAGTCCGGCGGCATCCTCGTCGTCGGTCCGTCGGGCGCCTACACGGCCTACATCGAGCGGGTGCTTCCCTCGCTCGGCGAGGAGAGCGTCATCCTGCGGGCCCTCGGCGACGTGCTGGACGTCGTGCACACCGAGCGCCTCGACTCCCCCGCCGTCGCCCGCACCAAGGGCTCGACCCGCATCCGGACGCTGCTCGGCGCTGCCGTGCGCGGCCGCGTGCCGGAGGCTCCGACCGAGTTCCGCGCCATGGTCGCCGGCCGGCCGGTCCGGCTCGAGGCTCGTGACCTCGACCGCGTCCGGTCTCAGGTGCTGCGCCAGCACCAGCGCAACACCGCCACCGCCGCGGCCCAGGCTGCGCTCGGCGAGGCCGCGTGGACCTCGCTCGGCATCACGGGTGACCGGGAGGCCAAGGAGGAGTTCCTCGACAAGTGGGAGGACCACCTCGACGTCGAGTCGTTCATGCAGGACTGGTGGCCCCAGGTCGATCCCCGGGAGGTGCTGCTCTGGCTCGCCGACCCGGCCCTCGTGCGTCGGCACGCGCGCGGGTCCCTGCGCGAGGACGAGATCGAGCCCCTGGCCGCGTCCTTCCGGCTGGCCCTCGAGACGGGCACGTGGTCGGTGGCCGACGTCGCCCTCATCGACGACGTCGCGGCCCGTCTCGGCCCCGTCCAGGAGGCACCGCAGGAGGAGCGCGGCTTCTACGAGATCGAGGAGCTCGAGGACCTCAGCCAGTACGGCGTCACCGAGGTGCAGCCGGTCCGCAGCGCAGCCCGTGACGACGGCGCTCCCCTCGTGCTCACCCAGCCCCGCGAGAAGCTGCTCGCGGGCCGCATCGGCAAGCCCGACGAGTACGCCCACGTGCTCGTCGACGAGGCACAGGACCTCTCCCCCATGCAGTGGCGCATGGTCGGGCGCCGAGGCCGGTACGCGTCGTGGACCGTCGTCGGTGACGCCGCCCAAGCGTCGTGGCCCGATGCGGCCGAGGCAGCCGCCGCCCGCGAGGAGGCCTTCGGGTCGCAGGTGCGCCAGCAGTTCCACATGGACACCAACTACCGCAACGCGCGGGAGATCTTCGACTTCGCGGCGCAGGTCGTGCGCCGCGAGGTGCCCGACGCGGACATCCCGCAGGCCGTGCGCGAGACCGGCGTCGAGCCGCTCGAGCTACGTCTCGGGGCGGACGTTCTCGCGTCGGTCACCGATGCGGTGCAGTCGCTGCTCGAGCAGGTCGAGGGGGCGATCGCCGTCATCACGCCGGCCGCGCACGCGGCGGCGCTCGCACCGGCCGCCGAGCTGGGCGACGGACGGGTCCAGGTCATCGACCCCATGTCGACGAAGGGGCTCGAGTACGACGCCACCGTGGTCGTCGATCCCGACGAGATCAGCCGCGAGTCGCCCGGCGGCATCCGCGTCCTCTACGTCGCACTCACCCGCGCTGCGCACCGGATGACCATCTTGTCCTGAGGCCGCCGTCCTGGGGCCTTCGTGAGCCTTGCCCACCGACGGTCGGTCAAGGTTTCTCAAAGTTGCGTGCATGTCGTCGACGCCAGCCCCTGTCAGGGGGATGATGGACTCATCGCCGAGGCGAGCGAACCTACCCTCCCCGCTGTCTCCTCCCCCGAGACCCTCGGCGTTGCGCCGGTCCGGCCCCCCCAATACGGACGGCGCAACCAGGCGAGGGGCGAGACGCTACCCCCCTGCATCTCGCCCCTCGCCGCTCCCTGTCACCGGCCGTCAGCGCCCTCACGCTTTCCGAGCCAGCTCCGAGACATTTCTCAGGCGATTGGCATGCACGGCCGCTCACGCCGCTGGTTGCGGCCGTTTCTGGGAGAAGTCTGGGAATACCGCTCTGTGCACTCCAAATGTTGTTCAAGCGGCGGCAAACATTGCGCCGGTGCTCTGGCGCCCTCTTCTTCGACCGACGACTGTTGCGGCACGGTCATCCGGACCGCCCCCGGGGGAAATTCGGCAGCCAGGAGAACGCCTTGAAGAAGAGCTTCATCTCGACGACGATCGCCACCGCCGCGATCGCCGGAACCGCCCTTGCGACAGTCGCCACGAGCGGCGCGCAGGCAGCCACCGCGTCGACCCCCGGCGCGGGAGTCGACCGCGTCGTCGCCGCCGCGAAGGCCCACGGCGCCGCCTTCGGTCTCGACGCGGACCAGGCCCTGAGCACCCGCAGCGTCGCCGCGGACAAGGACGGCACGACCCACGTCCGCTTCGACCGCACGTTCAAGGGACTGCCGGTCGTCGGCGGTGACCTCGTCGTCCACACCGACAAGGCGGGTGGCTGGAAGGGTGTCAACGCCGCTGCCACCTCGGTCCGGGTCCCCTCGACCACCCCTGCCGTCGCTGCCGCCACGGCCGCGACCACCGCGGCCCGCACCGCCGACTTCACAGTCAGCACGTCCAAGCCCACCCTCGCGGTCTACGCGATGGAAGCCCCGGCCCGCCTGGTGTGGAAGACGCAGGTCGACGGCACGGGCTCGCACGGCGAGCCGGCCGGCAAGGTCGTCTTCGTCGACGCTCGCACCGGCTCGGTCGTCGACCAGTGGGCGACGGAGCTCAACGACGCCGGCACGGGCAACAGCCTCTACCTCGGCACGGTGACCCTGCAGACGACGCTCTCCGGCGGCAGCTACCAGCTGGTCGACGGCACGCGCGGCGGAGCGCGCACCGAGGACGCCAACAACGGGGCGACCACCACGACCACCGGCACGCTCTACACCGACGCCGACAACGTCTGGGGCACCGGCTCCAACACGAACCGCCAGAGCGCCGCGGTCGACGCCGACTTCGGGGTCGGCGCAACCTGGGACTTCTACAAGAACACCTTCGGGCGCAACGGCATCAAGAACGACGGCAAGGGCGCCCGCAGCCTGGTCCACGTCGGCACGAACTGGGTCAACGCCTCGTGGAGCGACACCTGCTTCTGCATGCGCTACGGCGACGGTGACGGCGTCAGCTACGCCCCGCTCGTCTCGCTCGACGTCGCCGGACACGAGATGACCCACGGCGTGACGTCGGCGACGGCCGGTCTGACCTACGCCCGCGAATCCGGCGGCCTCAACGAGTCGACGTCCGACGTCATGGGCACGATGGTCGAGTTCACGGCCAACACCTCCGGCGACCCGGGCGACTACCTCATCGGCGAGCGCTTCGCCATCGGCTCGGGCGGTCCGCTGCGCTACATGGACAAGCCGAGCAAGGACGGCGCCTCCGCGGACTGCTACAGCAAGCGGGTGGGCACCCTCGACGTGCACTACTCCTCGGGGGTCGGCAACCACCTCTTCTACCTGCTGTCCGAGGGCAGCGGCGCCAAGACGTTGAACGGCGTGAGCTACAACAGCCCGACGTGCAACGGCTCCACGGTGACCGGCATCGGCCACGACGCCGCGGCCGCCATCTGGTACCGCGCCCTGACGACGTACTGGACCTCGTCGACCAACTACGCGGGTGCCCGCACCGGGATGCTCTCGGCGGCCAAGGACCTCTACGGAGCCGGCAGCGCCCAGTACACGGCGACCGCCGCCGCCTGGTCGGCCGTCGGGGTCAACTGACCCGGACGCCTCGCACACGCAAGTGCCCACTCGACGGTCGTCGACTGGGCACTTCGCGTTCGTGGCCGTATGCCGAGTGGCTCAGTGACCGAGGAGCGTGCGCACCCGGTCGGCGCCGACCGCGAGCAGAAGGGTGGGCAGGCGCGGGCCGGTGTCCTTGCTGACCAGCAGGCGGTAGACGAGGACGAAGAAGGCGCGCTGCGCCGCGGACAGCTCGGGGTCCTTCACCTTGGCCGCCGGGTCGATACCGCGCTGGATCTTCGGCACGCCGTAGACGAGGTGGGTCAGGCCGTCGAGCGACCAGTGCTCGTCGAGCCCGTCGACGAGCAGGCGCAGCGACTCGCGCTGCGCCTCGTTGAGGCTGCCGAGCAGCTCCGCATCCGGCTCGGAGCGCACGATGGTGCGGTCCTCGGCCGGCACGTAGCCGAGCATCCAGCGCTCCGCGCAGTCGAGCCGGGGCCGCAGGTCGTCGGTCGAGGTCACCGGGTTGTCGGGCTCGAGCTCGCCGAGGATGCGCACGGCCTGCGCCTCGTCGCCCTGGGTCACGTCGATGACCGAGGCGATGGTGCGGAAGGGCATGGGTCGCGGCGTCATGGGCAGCGGGCCTGCCGCGGTCGACGTGGCGCGCTGGTGGGCGGCCAGGTCACCGGCCTGGGCGGAGCCGTCGGCGACCTTGCGCCCCAGCGCGTCCCACTCGTCGTAGAGGCGCTGCAGCTCCGGCCCGAAGGCGACGTCGAAGCTCTGGTTGGGCCGGCGCCGGGCGTAGAGCCAGCGCAGCACCGGCGCCTCCATGACCTCGAGCGCGTCGGTCGGGATCGGCACGCCACCCTTGCTCGAGCTCATCTTGGCCATGCCGGCGATGCCGACGAACGCGTACATCGGGCCGATCGGGCGCTCCCAGCCGAAGATCGGCGCGAGGTCCTTGCCGACGACGAAGCTCGACCCTGGGCTCTGGTGATCGACGCCCGACGGCTCGAACATCACGTGCTCGTGCGCCCAGCGCATCGGCCAGTCGACCTTCCACACGAGCTTGCCGTTGGTGAAGGTGTCGAGGTCGACGGTCTCGGTGTGACCGCACTTCGCGCACTCGTAGGTCAGCTCGTGGCTGTCGTCGTCGTAGGCGGTGACGGTCGTGAAGTCGGTGCCACAGCTCGTGCAGAACGGCTTGAACGGGTAGTAGCCGGCCTTGCCCTGGCTGCCGTCGTCCTCGGTCGCCGCGCCGGAGCCGCGCTCGGCCTCGGTGGCTGCGGCAGCCTGCTCCTCGGTGAGCTTCGTGGCCTTGCTGCCGCCGCCGCCGCCCTGCTGGCCGCCCTTGCCCTTGCCGCTGGCCTTCTGGCGGGCGGCCTCGACGGCCTCGAGCGTGCGGTACTGGTCGAGCACCTTGTCGATGGTGGTGCGCTCACGCATGGCGAGCAGCACCTGCTCCCGGTAGACGCCGGCGCGGTACTGCTCGGTCTGGCTGATCTGGCGCACCTCGATGCCGGTGGCCGCCATCGCCTCGAGCAGCGGCGCCTTGAAGTGGTCGGCCCAGCTGGCGTGGGGCGAGCCGGCGGGCGGCGGCACGGAGGTGAGCGGCATACCGATGTACTGCTCCCACGAGTCGTCCACTCCCGCAAGGTTCTTCGGCACGCGCCGGAAGCGGTCGAAGTCGTCCCAGCTGAGGATGTGCTCGCAGTCGATGCCGCGGCGCTTGATCTCGTCGGCGACCAGGTGCGGCGTGATGAGCTCACGGAAGTTGCCGAGGTGGATCGGCCCGGACGGGCTGATGCCGGACGCGCAGACGATCTTCTCGCCGGGGTTGCGCTCCTGCGCCTCGGCGATCACGTCGTCGGCCAGACGCGTGACCCAGTCGAGCGGGGTGACCTCTTCAGTCATGGGTTTCCTTCAGCTCCAGAACTTTGCGGTCAGCCCGCGACGGCCGGCTTGAGCGGGAAGCGCTCGATGATCTCGTCACGGCCCGGACCGACACCGATCGCGGACACGCGGGCACCGATGAGCTCCTCGACGCGCAGGACGTAGGCCTGGGCGTTGGCCGGCAGGTCCTCGAAGGTGCGGCACCGGCTGATGTCCTCCCACCAGCCGGGCAGCTCCTCGTAGATCGGCTTCGCGTGGTGGAAGTCGGTCTGGTTGACCGGCATCTCGTCGTGGCGCACGCCGTCGACGTCGTAGGCGACGCAGACCGGGACCTTCTCGAGCCCGGTCAGGATGTCGAGCTTGGTGATGACGAAGTCCGTGACGCCGTTGATCCGGGTCGCGTAGCGGCCGATGACGGTGTCGAGCCAACCGCAGCGGCGCGGGCGGCCCGTGGTGACACCGAACTCGGCGCCCGTCTTCCGGAGGAACTCGCCCATGTCGTCGTGCAGCTCGGTCGGGAAGGGGCCCTCGCCGACGCGCGTCGTGTAGGCCTTGAGGATCGCGATGACCGAGTCGATGCGGGTCGGCGGCACACCGGACCCGGTGCAGGCGCCGGCCGCGACGGCGTTGCTGGACGTGACGTAGGGGTAGGTGCCGTGGTCGACGTCGAGCAGGGTCGCCTGCCCGGCCTCGAAGAGCACCGTGTCGCCCCGGTCGAGGGCCCGGCTCAGCTCGAGGCTCGTGTCGGCGACCATGGGGGCCAGGCGGCCGGCATACGACAGGAGCTCCTCGACGACCTCGTCGACCTCGGAGCCGCGGGTGTTGTAGACCTTCGCGAGGATCTGGTTCTTCAGCTCGAGGGCCGCCTCGACCTTCTGGCGCAGGATGCCCTCGTCGTAGAGGTCCTGGATGCGGATGCCGACACGGTTCATCTTGTCGGCGTACGTCGGGCCGATGCCCCGGCCGGTCGTGCCGATGCGGCGCTTGCCCAGGAAGCGCTCGGTCACCTTGTCGATGGTGCGGTTGTAGCTCGGGATCACGTGCGCGTTGGCGCTGACGAGCAGCTTGCTCGTGTCGATGCCGCGGGCCTGCAGGCCGTCGAGCTCCTCGAAGAGGACCGACAGGTCGATGACGACGCCGTTGCCGATGACCGGCGTGCAGTTCGGCGACAGGATGCCGGAGGGCAGCAGGTGCAGCGCGTACTTCTCGCGCTTGCCGTCCTTCTCGATGACGACGGTGTGGCCGGCGTTGTTGCCGCCGTTGAACTTCACGACGTAGTCGACGCTGCTGCCGAGCAGGTCGGTCGCCTTGCCCTTGCCCTCGTCGCCCCACTGCGCTCCGACGAGCACGATTGCCGGCATCGGTCTGCCTTCCGGTTGTGGTCCAAGCCAACCGCAAGGTTATCGGTTCGGGACCCGTGCCCCCGACCCCGGCCGCCGGCCGCCAGCCGTCGGTCCGTCCGTCCTCGCCCACTGGGTCTCTTGGCCACTGCTGCGGCCTGCTGTACGCGGTGGACCGCGTACAGAGTGCTCCGAACGCATACCGTCGCACCGTTCCGTCACGCTGCCGCGAGCGCCACGGCGGCGTCGACCCGGCCCCGGACCGCCGCCGGGTCGCGCAGGTCAGCCATCGTGACCCGGACGACGACCCACCCCAACGAGCGGATGCGGTCCTCGCGCAGCTTCTCCTCCCAGAGCGCCTCCCGGCTCTCGTACTTCACCCGCCCGTCGAACTCGACCAGCACGTGCGTCCCGGTCAGCCGTAGGTCGGCACGGTAACCCTGGCCGCCCCGCGTCCACTTCCCGGTGCCCGGCACGACGAACTGCGGCTCGACGGGGTGCCCGGCCAGCCGCAGGAGGTGGGCGACCAGCGTCTCCCCCGGGGACTCGTGCCGTGGATCGCACCAGTCGCGCACAGCCCGCACTCCGGCGGCGCCGTGACGACGGCCGAGCGCGTCCACCGCGGCGGTGAGCTCGGCCGCGGTGACCAGGCCTCGCCGGAGGGCGTCGTCCGCGGGGACGAGGAACGAGCGTGGGTCCGTCAGCCCGGCGGCCGCGATGGCGACGGCCGGATGGACCGTCCCCACCGCGGGCCTGGGTGCGAGCAAGGGTGCCGTCGGCCGGTGCGCGTGCACGACGAGATCTGCCTTGCGGTGCCTGTTGAGCCCCGGGTCGGTCAGGGCGAGGTGCACGCGACGCAGGTCCGGCCGCCACGTGGCGATCCGGAGACGCAGCAGGGCCGACGCGTCGGTCGCGACAGCGCGTCCGTCGTACTCCGCGAGCAGCGCCGCGACGCGCAGGCGGTGCAGGTCGGCGTCGTCACGGGGCTGGCGCGTCGCGTACCAGCCGCGGTGGAGTCTGACGATGCGCCGGTCCCGGAGCAGCCGGCGCAGGTCGGCGCGGGTCAGGCCGAGCGCCGTGGCGCGCGCGGCCGGGAAGACGTCGTCGTGGGCGATGAGGGCGGGGTCCATGTGCCGACCCTGCTTCGGCCCGCACCGGGGCGCCATCGCCGACTCGGCGGCTGTGGATGCCGCACCGGCATGCGGACGGGGTGTGGACGCGCCCGATCCCTGTGTGGGCGGCACGGTCCTTCGGTACGTGGTCGACCACGTACCGAAGGACGGGACGCCGGCGGACGAACCGAGCATGGACCGGACCGGCTCAGTGGCTCGCGAGCCAGTCCTCGAGGTACTCGGCGACGCCGTCCTCGCGGTGGTGGGCGGTGACCGCCGTCGCGGCCTCGAGGGCGGGGTCGACGGCGTTGGCGACGGCGACGGCGGTGCCGGCCACCTCGAACGCCGAGACGTCGTTGTGGTTGTCGCCGAAGAAGACGGTGTCGGCGAGGTCGACGCCGAGCTCGCCCGCCAGGGCCTGCAGCCCGTCACCCTTGGAGCAGCCGGCATTGGCGATCTCGAGGTAGGTGGGCTTCGACCGGTACGTCACCATGCCGGCACGGCCGGCGAGCGCCGCCTCCAGCTCGTCGACCAGTGCGGGATCGCCCATCGCCATCACCTTGTGCGGCGGTTGCGTGTCGACGCGCCCGCTCGCCACGTAGTCGTGCGCCGACTCGGCATTCGGGTCGACGGCCGTGATCGTCGCCTCCCGCTCGGTCCACTCGTCCGGGCCCCAGGCGTACCAGTCGTCACCGGCGAAGAAGCTCGCGTGGAGTCCGAGCCGCGAGCACACGGCATACGCCTCCCGGGCGTCGCCCGCTGCGATCGGCACGTCGGTGACGACGCTCCGGTCGGCGCGGAGCACGAGGCCGCCGTTGTACGCGATGAGCGGGGCCGGATCGACGCCGCAGAGCCGCTCGAGCCCCTCCAGGGACGCGGGCATCCGCGAGGAGCACAGGACGAAGGCGTGCCCCGCCGACCGCACCGCCCGGATGGCGGCGACGGTGCGGTCGGACAGGGTGCGTCGGTGGTCGAGGAGCGTGCCGTCGACGTCGGAGCAGAAGAGCGTCATGCGGTGGAGCTCAGAGACCAAGCTCCCGCGCCGCCTCGGCCGAGCTGTCGCGGAGGAACTGCGTGCAGCGGGCCTCCTCGTCGCTCTCGCCGATGGCGCGGGCGGCGCGCGCGAGCGCGGCGAGGGCGCGGAGGAAGCCGCGGTTCGGCTCGTGCGACCACGGGACGGGCCCCTGGCCACGCCAGCCCGACTTGCGCAAGCTGTCGAGCGCGCGGTGGTAGCCGGTGCGGGCGTACGCGTACGCCTCGACGTCGCGGTCACCGTCGGCCAGCGCGTCCTCGGCGAGGACGGCCCACGCGAGCGAGCTCGCGGGGAAGGCCGCGGCCACCTGGACCGGGTCTACGCCGGCGTCGAGCCTCTCGGCCGCCGGGTCGGGTGCGAGGCGGGTCTCGGGGATGCCGAGCAGGTTGTCGCTCACGCGCGGGTCCCCGCCGAGCGCAGCGCGGTGCAGGCCTCGACGACGCGCACGGCCATGGCCTCCTCGGCCGCCTTGCCCCATGCGCGCGGGTCGTACTGCTTCTTGTTGCCGACCTCGCCGTCGATCTTGAGGACGCCGGCGTAGCCGGAGATCATCCAGTCGGCGATCTTGCGGGTGAAGGCGTACTGCGTGTCGGTGTCGACGTTCATCTTGATGACGCCGTTGTCGACGGCCGCCGAGATCTCCTCGGGCAGCGAGCCCGAGCCGCCGTGGAAGACGAGGTCGAACGGGCGCGCGTCGTCCCCGAGGCCCAGCTCCTTGGCCGCGGCCTGCTGGGCCTGCAGGAGGATCTCGGGGCGCAGCTTGACGTTGCCCGGCTTGTAGACGCCGTGGACGTTGCCAAAGGTCAGGGCCGTCAGGTAGCGGCCGTTCTCGCCGGCGCCGAGCGCCTTGACCGTGGCGATGGCGTCCTCGGGCGTCGAGTAGAGCTTCTCGTCGATGGCGCCCTCGACGCCGTCCTCCTCGCCGCCGACGACGCCGACCTCGATCTCGAGGATGACGTTCGCGGCCTTGGCGAGGGCGAGCAGCTCCTGCGCGATCTGGAGGTTCTCCTCGAGCGGCACGGCCGAGCCGTCCCACATGTGCGACTGGAACCACGGCGTGCCGCCGGCCTTCACGCGCTCGGTGCTGGCCGCGAGGAGCGGGCGCACGAAGCCGTCCAGCTTGTCCTTGGGGCAGTGGTCGGTGTGCAGCGCGATGTTGACGGGGTAGTTCTTGGCCACCTCGTGCGCGTAGGCCGCGAACGCCAGCGAACCGCTCACCATGTTCTTGATGCTCGGGCCGGAGAGGTACTCGGCCCCACCCGTCGAGACCTGGATGATGCCGTCGGAGCCGGCGTCGGCGAAGCCCTTGAGCGCGGCGTTCAGCGTCTGCGAGCTCGAGACGTTGATGGCGGGGTACGCGAAGGAGCCGGCCTTCGCGCGGTCGAGCATGTCGGCATACACCTCGGGGGTGGCGATGGGCATTGCAACTCCTGCTGTCTGGGAAGCGGGTTCCTGGTCCGTCGGAAATCCTGCCACGTATGCCGTCCCGCGTCGGCGGGTGCCCACGAACCGGTGAGCGCCCGCTCACCAGGCACCCGACGGGCTCGACCAGGTCAGCGCCGCGGGTCGAAGACGTAGGGCGTCGTCGTCGCCACGCGGTGCAGGCCGAGGCGTCGCAGGATCGGCTCGGAGTCGGGTGAGGCGTCGACCCGGACGTAGTCCTTGCCGCGCTCGAGGCCGAGCCGCGCCCGGTGGAGCAGGGTGGCGCGGTAGAGGCCGCGACCGCGCCACTGCGGCAGGGTGGAGCCGCCCCACAAGCCGGTGAAGCTGCTCTCGTCGTACTCGCCGCGGGCCGCGCAGAGCACCGGTCCCTCGCGGGACTCCTCGACCACGACGACGTGCATCGACTCGGGCCGGGCGACCCAGTCGGGGTAGAGCGAGTCGGTGACGTAGGCGTGGTCCTCGCCCCACACCGTCTCGGACATGGTGCGGAAGCGCACGAAGTCCTCGTAGCAGTCGGCCGCCCGGACGACCACGCCCTCGGGCAGGTGCAGCTCCTGCTCGGCCAGGGGCGCCGCCTCGCCCAGGATGAGGGCCTCGTCGTCCTCGCGTACGAAGCCGGCCGCCTCGAGCCGGGGACCGAGGTCGGCCGGCTCGTCGTAGTCGTACGTCTTCCACTCGACGCGCTGCCCGCGCTCGGCGAAGAAGTCGCGGACCCGGGCGATCCGCGCCTCGGGGTCCTCCCCCAGCCCGTCGGGGCTCTCGACCATCGCGAAGTGGCCGGCGGGGTCGAGGTCGTAGTGCTTGCGGACCGGGCCGTCGAGCTCGACCGGACGCTCGGCCGTCCCGACCGGGACGGGGGCGCGGGTCTGGTCGTGGAAGACGCGGAGCAGCTGGTCGGGACCGACGGCATCGCGGTCGGCGGCGGGGAGGGCATCGCTCTGGAACGAAGAGGGGTTCACACGCGAAGCCAAGCATGGTCGAATCCGTCTCGTCATGCGTGTTTCCTCGCCCTCCACGCGCGCCGCCGCCGCCCTCGCCGATGCCCGCCCTGTCCCCTTCTGGACGGACCGACCCGAGCGTCCGGCACCGCGGGCACCCCTGACCGGCGCCGCGCGGCCCACCGACCTGCTCGTCGTCGGCGGCGGCTTCACCGGGCTGTGGGCCGCCATCCAGGCCAAGGAGGCGGACCCGTCTCGCGACGTCGTCGTGGTCGAGGGCGGGCGGCTGGCCGACGGGGCCTCCGGTCGCAACGGCGGATTCCTCGCGCCGTCGCTGACGCACGGGCTGGCCCAGGGCGTGAGCTGCTGGCCCGACGAGATGCCGGTTCTCGACCGGCTCGCCGCGGAGAACGTCGCGGGCTTCGAGAGGACGCTGACGGCATACGGCATCGACGCGGACTTCCACCGTCCCGGGGAGCTGACCCTCGCCCTGACGCAGCACCAGGTGCCCGCGGTGCGCGAGGCGTACGAGCTGCACCGGGCGCACGGCGTCCCGGCCCAGCTCCTCGACGCCGAGGGGGCGCAGGCGCGGGTGCACTCGCCACGCTACCTCGCCGGGATGTACGACCCCGAGGTGGCGCTCGTCGACCCGGCCCGACTCGTCTGGGGGCTCGCCCGCGCGGCCGAGTCGCTCGGGGTGCGCCTCCACGAGCACACGCGCGCAAGGGGATTCGACGTGGATGGCGCCGGCGTGCGCGTCACTCTCGAGCGCGGCTCGATCCACGCCCGCCGCGTCGTCATCGGCACCAACGCGTCGCAGGGGGTGCTCCGCCGCTTCAGCGCCTGGGTGCTCCCGGTCTACGACCACGTCCTCATGA
>NZ_BAAAPU010000007.1:812239-935073 GCF_039531305.1 Terrabacter lapilli | reverse complement strand
GCCGGCAACCAGTTCCACTACTACCGCAGGACGCTCGACGACCGGGTGCTCTTCGGCGGCTACGACGCGAACTACCACTTCCCCGGCCGCATCGACCCGGCGCTCGAGCAGAACGACGCCTCGCACGGGCTGCTGGCCGAGCACTTCCTCCAGATCTTCCCGCAGCTCGAGGGCATCCGGTTCACGCACCGCTGGGCCGGGGTCATCGACACGACCTCACGCTTCACGCCGGTGTTCGGCACCGCTTTCGGCGGGCGGATGGCGTATGCCGTCGGCTACACCGGGCTGGGCGTCGCCTCGACCCGCTTCGGCGCGGCTGTCGCCCTCGACCTCGTCGACGGCAGGGACACCGAGCTCACCCGGCTGGGCATGGTGCGGCGCAAGCCGGTCCCCTTCCCTCCCGAGCCGATCCGGTATGCCGCCGTGCGCGCCACGCGGTCATCCCTCGCGGCCGAGGACCGTACCGGACGGCGCAACCTGTGGCTGCGGGCGCTCGACCGGATGGGCGTCGGCTTCGACTCCTGACCGGCCAGCCCTGGATCTTGGAGCCCGGAGCCCGGGGGCCCGGAGCCCGGGTCAGAGGATGACGAGCTCGGTGGGTCGGGTGTTGAAGCGCTCGACCCCGTCGTCCGTCACGGCGACGATGTCCTCGATGCGAGCGCCCCACCGGCCGGCGAGGTAGACGCCCGGCTCGATGCTGAAGGTCATGCCCGGCTCGACCGGCAGGTCGTTGCCGGCGACGATGTAGGGCTCCTCATGGCCGTCGAGCCCGATCCCGTGGCCGGTGCGGTGGATGAAGTGCTCGGCCAGCCCCGCCTCGGCGAGCACCTCGCGGGCGGCGCGGTCGATGGCCTCGCAGGTGACGCCCGGGCGCACGGCCTCGACCGAGGACTGCTGGGCGGCCTGCAGGGCTGCGTAGGCGGAGGCGACGTCGGGCTCGCGAGGCGTGCCCACGGCATACGTACGCGTGCTGTCGGAGCCGTAGCCCGACGGCAGTGGGCCACCGATGTCGACGACGACCACGTCACCGTCCTCGATGACGCGGTCGCTGACCGAGTGGTGGGGGCTGGCGCCGTTGGGACCCGAGCCGACGATGACGAAGTCCGCTGCGGCGTGGCCCTCCTCGACGATCGCGGCGGCGATGTCGGCGGCGACCTCGGCCTCGGTGCGGCCGGCACGCAGCCACTCCCCGACACGGGCGTGCACCCGGTCGATCGCGGCGCCGGCTGCGCGCAGCTCGGCGAGCTCGGCGGTGTCCTTGCGCATCCGCAGCTCGCGCAGCACCGGCCCGGCGAGCTGCTGGTCGACCGCGCCGGCGTCCCGCAGCCGCAGCAGGTGCAGGGCCGGGGTCATGTCGGACACCGCCACGCGGCCCGTCGGGATCCCGCCGAGGGCGAGCGCATAGGGGTCCTCGCCGTCGACCCAGGTGCGCACCTCGACGCCGAGGTCGGCCAACGGCACGTGGCCCAGGCCGGCGTACTCCAGTGCGGGCGAGACGAGGACCGGCGCGACGGCGGCGTCGCTCGGCACGACGAGCGCCGTGAGCCGCTCGAACGAGGAGCCGGCGATCCCGGTCAGGTAGCGCAGGTCGGAGCCGGGCGACACGACGGTCGCCGCGACCCCCGCAGCCGCAGCGTGGCTGCGCAGCCGGTCGAGGCGAGAGCGCATCGTGGCGACGTCGAGGACGGACGAGGTGACACCCATGGGCAGACGCTACCGCCGGTCGCCGACGACTCCCCTTGTAGGGGGATGCGTGGTCGCCGTCTCCATCACCGACTCCTCGAGTCTGCTGCCGGCCCTCTCGGGTGCCGTCGTGCGGTTCGTCCTCTTCTTCGCCGTCGGCTTCTTCGCCCTGGCGTGCCTCTACGCCGTCGCGGGAGCGCTGCTTCTCTGCCGTCACCGTCGTCGTCGGAGAGCGGATCTACCGTCGCTCGCTCATGCAGACGCGTGGCCGGGTCTCGTGGAAGCAGGCACTCACCGCGGCTGACTGACCCGGGCCGATGCCGGCCGGATGCCAGCCCTGCGGGTCGCGCGGCGGACGCCCTCGCTTGTCGGACCTTGACGTGCCCTTGCGGAGTCCTTACCTCGGAGCTGTCGCGCGAAGTCCCGATCGGGCCTACCGTGGAGCTGACGTTCGGAGGGCTCCGGGCGACGACACCAGCGACCGACGCTCCCTCGGTCGCGCCGAGCAGGCCCCGGCATCCGGATGCGTCGGGGCCTGCTCGATCCCGGCGGCGGCTCTGCCGGGTCCGTCCGCCTCAGGCGGGCAGCGGCGCACGCTCCCCCGCCGGCACGGGCTGCGGCGGCGGTGGCCCGACGTAGCGCGCGGCGGGGCGGATGATCTTGGGATCCCGCGCCTGCTCGAGGACGTTGGCCGTCCACCCGACGGCACGGGCCACGCAGAAGGTCGGCGTGAACATGCTCGGCTCGAGGCCGGCGAGGCGCATGACGACGCCGGCGTAGTACTCGACGTTGGCGTAGAGCGGCCGGTCGGGCTTGAGCTCGGCGAGCACCCGCTCGATCGTCGCCTCGACCCCGATCGCGAAGTCGACGAGGGGGTCGTCCCAGCCGCGGGCGACCGCCTTGAGCATCTCCGAGCGAGGGTCGTGGGTGCGGTAGACCGCGTGCCCGAAACCCATGATCCGGGCTCCGCGGGCGACCTGCTCGCGCACCCACGGCTCGGCCCGGTCAGGCGTGCCGATCTCGTCGAGCGCCTCGAGCGCCCGGCTCGGTGCCCCGCCGTGCTTGGGGCCGGAGAACGAGCCGATGGCGCCGACGAGGCAGGCCGCCAGGTCGGCGCCGGTGCTGGCGATGACCCGGGCCGTGAACGTCGAGGCGTTGAAGCCGTGGTCCATCGTGGCGACGAGATACTGCTCGACGGCCCGGGCGTCCCGCTCGACGGGCAGGCTCCCGGTCACCATCCGCAGGTAGTCGGTGGCGTGGTGCAGGTCCGGGTCGGCCGGCACCGGGTCGAGACCCAGACGCAGCCGGTGGGCGGCGGCGAGGATCGTCGGCGTGACAGCGACGGCCGCCATGGCCGAGGAGAGCCGCTCGTCCTCGTCCGCGTCGTAGAGCGGCCGCTGCCCGGTGATGCCTCCCCATGCGGACAAGGCGGTGCGCAGCACCTGGAGCGAGTCGCCGGTCGTCGCGCAGATGGCCGGCAGCAGGTCGGCGAGCGCCGGGGGCAGGACCCGCAGCCGGCCGGCGGTCTCGCGCAGGGCGTCGAGCTCGGCGGCGGACGGCAGGTGCCCGTGGAAGAGCAGGTGCCAGGCCTGCTCGAAACCGACCTTCTCGGCCAGCTCGACGGCCGAGTACTGCCGGTAATGGAAGAAGCCCTCGTCACCCCGCACGTCGCCGAGCTCGGTGTCGGTGACGACGACCTTGGCGAGGCCTGGCGGGACGAGGACGAGACCGGTGGGTGTCGGGACGGATGAGTGGGTGGACATGGCGTGCTCCTCTCGGGTTCACTGCTCACCATCAGCGATGTTGATCAACTCCGTCAATGTTGATCGCGTCAACTGTTGACTCGATCGACATCGCCGCCGCAACCAGCCCGAGGAGGCCCAGTGTCCGCACCCCGCAGCCCGTGGATCACGACGACGGAGGCCGCCCAGCGGCTCGGCGTCAAGCGGTCCACGCTCTACGCGTACGTCAGCCGTGGGCTGCTGCGCAGCGAGCGCCGCCCGGGACAGCAGGAGAGCCTCTTCGACCGCGCGCAGATCGACGCGATGGCCACGGCCACCCGCCCCGCCGGCGGCCCCCAGCCGGTGCTGCGGTTCCGCAGCATCGCGACGTCGGTCAGCCGGCAGGCGGAGGGCGAGCTCTTCTACCGGGGCCGCGCGCTCGCCGACGTCGTCGCGCTCGGGTCGCTCGAGGAGGCCGCGGCCGTCGTGCTCGAGGCGCCGGCCGCCGCGAACGCCTCGTCCCCGAACGCCTCGTCCCCGGACGCCTCGGCCCCGGACGCCACGGCCGGGCTCGACCTGGCACTGCTGCCCCTCCACCGCAGGATGCCGGTGGCGGTGCAGCTGCTCGCGGCCGCGGACCCGTTCGCGGCCGACACGGATCCCGAGCGCGTCCGCGCGGCCGCGCTCCCGACCCTCCGAGCCGCGGTCGCCCTGGTCGCCGGGCGGGCTCCCGGCCCGCCGGGTGGTGACGACCTCGCCGCGCTCGCGCTGGGGGCACTCGGCGGGCGCCCGGACGCGCCCGGTGACCTGGACGTGCTGCGGGTGCTGCTCGTGTCGCTGCTCGACCACGGCCTCACGGCCTCGACCATCGCCGCCCGGGTGGCTGCCTCGACCCGGGCCGGGCTCCCCGACTGCCTCTGCGCCGCGTATGCCGCCATGTCCGGCCCGCTCCACGGCGCGGCCCCGGTCGCCGCGCACGCACTGCTGGCCGAGGGGGCCGACCCTGCCGCGCTCTTGGCGAGGTCGCTCCGCTCGGGTGGCTCCGTGGCCGGCTTCGGCCACTTCCTCTACCCCGACGGCGACCCACGGGCCGAGGTCGTCCTCGAGGCGCTGTGGCGCAGGCCCGGCACGGCAGCGCTGCGGCGTCGCGTCGAGGCACTCGGCACGATCATCGGCGAGCGCACTGGCGCCCTCCCGAACATCGACCTGGCCAGCGCGGCCGTGCTGCACGCCCTCGGCCTGCCGGCGGAGTCCGGCGAGGTCGTCTTCCAGATCGCCCGATCGGTGGGCGTCGCCGCGCACGTCGTCGAGGAGTACGCCGAGGAGCCCTTGCGCTGGCGCGGCCGCGACCCGCAGGGCTGAGCTACACCCGCTGGTCGAAGACGTGCCGGCGCACCCACGCGTGCATGGCCACGGCGGCCGCGGCGCCCGCGTTGATCGACCGGGTCGAGCCGAACTGCTCGATGTGCAGCACCGCCGCGCACGCGGCGCGCATCGGGTCCGACAGCCCCGGCCCCTCCTGCCCGAAGACCAGCACGCAACGGCGCGGCAGGTCGAAGGTCTCGAGGGGCACCGAGCCGGGGAGGTTGTCGACGCCGAGCAGCGTCAGCCCCTCGTCGCGTGCCCACTCGGCCAGCGCGGGCGCGTCGGGGTGGTGGTGCTCGTGCTGGTAGCGGTCGGTGACCATCGCCCCGCGCCGGTTCCAGCGTCGGCGCCCGACGATGTGGAAGGCGGCGGCGCCCATCGCGTTCGCGGTCCGGATGACCGAGCCGATGTTGAAGTCGTGGCCCCAGTTCTCGACGGCGACGTGGAAGTCGTGCCGTCGGGCGTCGAGATCCGCGACGATCGCGTCGTGGCGCCAGTAGCGGTAGGCGTCGACGACGTTGCGCCGGTCACCGTGCTCGAGCAGCTCCGGATCCCACTGGTCGCCCTCGGGCCACGGCCCCGCCCAGGGGCCGACCCCGACCTCCTCGGCCGCCGACGGGTCCGAGGTCTGCGGCCGTGACGCGGGCGGTGACGGTGGCTGTGGCTGGGGCTGAGACGGGGGGTGGTGCACCCGGCGAGTCTACGAACCCAGGGGCGGCCGCCCGGTGGGTTCGGGAGGAGGCACGGTGGTCGCCCTCGCGTCCGCCGTGGCGGTCGCGACCCCGAGCGCTTCGGCGGTCGCCGGCCTCCTCCCTCGCTCCCGCCTCCATCGTGGCTCGGGGTGGCGCTGCCACGGCGGCGAGGGCAGGGCATCGAGACGGTCTCGAGACGAAGTCGAGACGTTCTCGCAACCGAACGGGGGCCGCGTCGCACCCACGCATGGCTCACAGGCAAGATGCAGGCCCTCCCGGGCGGACCGCATACCCTGTGACGCATGCACGCTCTCGCCGCCCTGTCGGCTGCCGCCCCCGCCCTCGGCCCGAAGTGGATGGACCCGACGTACCTGCTCCAGCAGTACGGCAGCGCGTTCTTCGTCATCGCCCTCGTCATCGTCTTCATCGAGTGCGGCCTGCTCTTCCCGATCCTGCCGGGCGACTCGCTGCTCTTCGCGGTCGGCCTGTTCATCGCCACCGGGCAGATCGGCATCAACCTCGGCGTGGCGATCGCGGCGCTGACGGTCGCCGCCTTCCTCGGCAACGTGGTGGGCTACGAGATCGGTCGCGGAGTCGGCAAGCCGCTCTACACACGGCAGGGCCGCTTCGTCAACACGGCCAACTTCGACAAGACGAACGCCTTCTTCGACAGGTACGGCAGCCGCGCCCTGGTGCTCGGGCGCTTCGTGCCGATCGTGCGCACCTTCATCACCGTCGTGGCCGGCATCGGCCGCATGCACCGCCGGCGCTTCTTCACCTGGAGCGCCGTCGGCGCCGTGGCGTGGGTCCTCAGCGTGACGCTCCTCGGCTACTTCCTCGGCCAGGTCTTCCCGGGCCTGACGAAGAACATCGAGTACGCGATCCTGCTCGTCGTGCTCGTCTCCGTGCTGCCGATGGTCTACGAGGTCGTCAAGCACCGCCGTGAGGCCAAGGCCGTCGCCGCGGAGGGCGCCGAGGGCGTCGAGGGCGCCGGCGCCGCCGGCGAGGTCAGCGACCCGGTCCCGGGCTCCGAGCGCGGCTGAGCCGGCGCCGTCAGGCGTTCGGGGTGCCGGAGTCGCGCGTCGGGTCGGGCTGCTCCGCGCCGGGGGCCTGAGCCTGCGGCAGCGCGCCGGGTGCCGCGCCCGGCTGGGTGGACGGCCCGCCCACCGCGCCCGGCTGCGTCGAGGGCGCCACGCCGGGGACGCTCGAGCCGCCCGGGCCGCCGACCGCGTCGCCGCCGTACGACACGTTGGGCACCACGGCCTCGGTGGCCGGGGCCTCGAAGTACTCGGCCCGCTTCACGCCTGCCATGTTGGCCACGAGGTTCGAGGGGACCGACTCGACCTTGGTGTTGAGCTCGCGCACGAGCGCGTTGTAGTAGCGGCGCGAGCTGGCGATGCGGTCCTCGGTGCTCGTCAGCTCCTGCTGGAGGGCGAGGAAGTTCTGGTTGGCCTTGAGGTCCGGGTAGGCCTCGGCGACCGCCATGAGGCGACCGAGCGCCTGGCTCAGCTGGCCCTCGGCCTGCGCCGCGGCGGCGGGCGTCGAGGCACCGGACATCGCGGCGGACCGGGCCTGCATGACGTCCTCGAGCGTCCCCCGCTCGTGGGAGGCATAGCCCTTGACCGTCTCGACGAGGTTGGGGATCAGGTCGTGCCGGCGCTTGAGCTCGACGTCGATCTGGCGCCAGCCCTCCTCGACCTTGTTGCGCAGGCCGATCAGGCCGTTGTACATGACCACACCCACGATCGCGGCTAGCACGACGAGGCCGATCAGGATCCAGACGATGATCATGGGTACTCCCGAGAATCAGGGCGGTCAGTGTGCCGATCCTAGTGCGGGGAGCACTCCCGGACCGGGCCGTCGGTGCGACGCCGAAGCCGCTCGGGCGGTTCCGGTCGGTGCCCGGGGCTAAGGTCCCGAGCATGACCACCCTGCCGGCCCGCAACCGGGTGAGCCCGCTCGGCGACGTCGTCGCGGCGCCCGGCCGGGGTGCGTGGACGGGCAACCGTGGCCGGTTGCACGAGGGCTCCGGGACGCGGGAGGTGAGGCGTCACCACGTCGGGCGCGCCTGGATCACGTGCGCGCTCACCTTCCGGGACCGGCGCGTGCGCCAGTGGGACCCCGGTCACTACACGCCGCTCTTCTTCCTCGACGAGGCCGCCTCGTTCGCGGCGGGCCACCGGCCGTGCGCCGAGTGCCGGCGACCCGCGTTCACGGCTTTCCGCGAGCTGCTCGCGGAGGTGTCCGGCACGGAACGCCTCAGCGCTCCGGAGCTCGACCGCCTGCTCCACGACGAGCGCTGGGACCCCGCGCGACGCGCCCGCCGGCTGCACGCGTACGCGTGGGCCGACCTGCCGGACGGCGCGTTCGTGCTGCTCGACGACGGGCCCGCCCTCGTCGCCGGTGCCGGCCTGGTGCCGTGGCTGGCGGACAACTCGTATGCCGCCCGGCCCGTGCCGCGGCCGGGCACCGGCCGAGCACGGCTGGTCACCCCGCCCTCGGTGGTGGGGGCGCTGCGCCGGGGACTGTCCGTCCAGGTCGGCGCGCCGGTTCCCGGCTGACGGCCTCAGGCGAGGCCGAGCTCCTCGAGGGAGAAGGCGTAGCGGTACTCCACGCCCGCCTCGGTCGTGATCCGCTCGCCGGCGCCCGTCGCGCGGTCGGCGATCGTGGCGACGGCGACCACCTCTGCACCGTCCTCGCGAGCCGCCTCGACGGCGGCGAGCGGCGAGGCGCCGGTCGTCGTGGTGTCCTCGACGACCAGCACCCGTCGGCCCTTGATCGACGGCCCCTCGATGCGCTGCTGCAGGCCGTGCGCCTTGCCGGCCTTGCGCACGACGAACGCGTCGAGACGCTCGCCCGCCGCTGCGGCGGCGTGCAGCATCGAGGTCGCCACGGGGTCGGCTCCGAGGGTGAGGCCACCGACGGCGGCATACGACAGGTCCTTGCTCAGCTCCCGCATGACGATGCCGACGAGCGGGGCGGCCTCACCGTCGAGGGAGATGCGGCGCAGGTCGACGTAGTAGTCGGCCTCCTTGCCCGAGCTGAGGGTCACGCGACCGTGGACGATCGCCTTCTCCTTGATGATCTCGAGCAGACGGGCACGGGCGGAGGCGAAGTCAGCGGGGGTCACGAGGCTCCATCGTAGGGCGCCCTCGGTCGATCGACGTAGGCCGCGCCCCGTCCAACGGGGGATTTCGGGGGCGCAGCCGGTGACCACACTGGGAGATCAGGTTCCGGCAGGTTGGGAGGACGAGCCATGGCTCCCCTGGATCTCCGCGCTCGAGGAGCGGCCCTCGCCATCGGCTCCCTCGTCGGCGCCCTCGGCCTCGCCCTCAGCTCCACGGGGGCGGCCTCAGGAGCCGCCACCTACCTCTACGTCGGAGGCAGCGGCTGCTCCGACACGGGGTCGGGCACCGCCACGGTCCCCTTCTGCACGATCGCCAAGGCAGCCAAGGTGGCGGTCGCCGGACAGACCGTGCTCGTCTCGTCCGGCACCTACACCGACGAGGTGTACCCCTGGCACTCAGGCACGTCCGCCTCGCCGATCACCTTCCAGCCGGCCGCGGGAGCGACCGTGACGATCTCCGGCGCCAAGCACGGCTTCACGATCTCCAACCAGAGCTGGATCAGGGTGTCGGGCTTCACGATCCAGAGCACCACCAAGGACGGGATCTACGTCTACAACGCCACCGGCGTCCGGCTGTCGGGCAACACGGTGCGGAGGTCCGGGGTGCGGGTGTCGGGCTCCACGGCATACGGGATGTACCTCAACTCGATGACGAACTCCGTCGTCACGGGCAACCTCGTCACCGACAACTCGGCGTCCGGCATCTACCTGACCAACGGGTCCACCGGCAACCAGGTCACCAGCAACGAGAGCTCGTGGAACGCCTACGGCTACGTGCGCAACGCCGTCGGCATCGACCTGCGAGCCCCCGGCAACCTCGTCGGCTCCAACCGGGTGCACGACAACGAGGACTCCGGCATCCAGTCCTACCCGGGCGGGAACAACAACACCATCGTCGACAACGTGAGCTACCACAACAAGGGGTTCACGACGGTGGTCCTCACCAACTGCAACGCCCCGAGCACCGGCAACACCTCCGGCTGCATCACCGGAGACCACGGCATCGACGACTACGCCGTGACCGGCAGCTCCGTCGTCGGCAACACCGTCTACGACAACGTGAGCGCCGGCATCAACGTCGAAGGCGTGCCGGCCGGGACCTCGAGCGGCTTCACCCTCGCGAACAACATCTCGGTCGACAACGCCGCATCCTGCCCCAACGGCGCGGGAGGGACAGTCAAGTGCCCCCGGACCCGGGGCAACATCCGCGTCGACGCCACCTCCCAGCTCGGGACGAGCCTCGACTACGACCTCGTCAACCTCAGCGTCAGCGGCGGCACGATGATGGTCTGGGGCTCGACGTCCTACACCTCGCTGGCGGCCTTCCAGACGGCCAGCAAGCAGGAGTCGCACGCGCTGCAGGCCGACCCCCGCTGGACCAGCCCCTCGAAAGGCGACTTCACCCTCCGGGCCGGCTCGCCGGCCATCGACTCCGCCAACTCCGGCGCACCGGGCGAGCCCACCAAGGACGCCGCCGGACGGCCCCGGGTCGACGACCCGGCCACGGTCAACACCGGGGTGGGCAGCCGCAGGTACGACGACCGCGGCGCCTACGAGTACCAGCCCTAGAAGCGGGACGACACCATGAGCCACTCGACGACCACCTCGCACCGCTGGCAGATCCTGCTCGGCGTCACCCTCACCGCAGTGCTCGCGCTGGGCGCGGTCTTCCTCGCCACCGGCGCCTCCCAGGCCGGCCCCTCGACACAGCAAGCCGCGGCGAGCCCCTCGGGCCCGCCCAGCGACTGCCCGGCCATCGGCCTTCTCGTCGCCGCCGCCGCCACCGCCACCGCGCCCGGCGCCCCCAGCACCGCGGTCACCGCGGCACTCGGCCGAGCCACCAGCGCCGCCAAGGCCACCGCGTCCGACGACGTCCGCGAGCTCACGCAGAACCTCGCCGACGACCTTCTCGCCTACCGCACCACCCTCACCACACCGTCGGACACCTCGACCCAACGCCACACCGACATCGGCGCCACCCTCCGCAGCGACGTGACCGCCCTGCGCCACTACTGCGGGCTCTGACCCGTAGATCGAGACGTCCCTCGGCGGGCGCCCCAGCCGTCGCCACACCGGAAGAGCAGGACGGCGGCACGCGAGAAAGGAAGGGGACATGGTCCCGTCACACACTCCGAGACGCAGGGCTGCGATCGCCATCGGCTCCGTCGTCGGCGCCCTGGGCCTCGCCCTCAGCTCCACGGGAGCGGCCTCAGGAGCCGCCACCTACCTCTACGTCGGAGGCAGCGGCTGCTCCGACACGGGGTCGGGCACCGCCACGGTCCCCTTCTGCACGATCGCCAAGGCAGCCAAGGTGGCGGTCGCCGGACAGACCGTGCTCGTCTCGTCCGGCACCTACACCGACGAGGTCTTCCCCTGGCACTCAGGCACCTCGGGCTCCCCCATCACCTTCCAGCCGGCCGCGGGCGCGACCGTGACGATCTCCGGCGCCAAGCACGGCTTCACGATCTCCAACCAGAGCTGGATCAGCGTCTCGGGCTTCACGATCCAGAACAGCACGAGCAACGGGATCTACGTCTACAACGCCACCGGCATCAGCCTGTCGGGCAACACCGTCAGGACCTCCGGGCAACGCGTGTCCGGCTCGAGCGCACACGGGGTCTACCTCAACTCGATGACCAACTCGGTCGTCACCGGCAACCTCGTCACCGACAACTCGGCGTCCGGCATCTACCTGACCAACGGCGCCACCGGCAACCAGGTCACCGGCAACGAGAGCTCGTGGAACGCCTACGGCTACGTGCGCAATGGCGTCGGGATCGACCTCCGAGCCCCCGGCAACCTCGTCAAGGGCAACCGGGTGCACGACAACGAGGACTCCGGCATCCAGTCCTACCCGGGCGGCGACAACAACACCATCGTCGACAACGTGAGCTACCACAACAAGGGGTTCACGACGGTGGTCCTCACCAACTGCAACGCCCCGAGCACCGGCAACACCTCCGGCTGCATCACCGGCGACCACGGCATCGACGACTACGGCGTCACCGGCAGCGCGGTGGTCGGCAACACCGTCTTCGACAACGTCTCCGCCGGCATCAACCTCGAGGGAGTGGCATCCGGGACGCCGAGCGGCTTCACGATCGCCGACAACATCAGCGTCGACAACGCCGCGAGCTGCCCCGACGGCGCCGGCGGCACGGTCAAGTGCCCCAGGACCAGGGGGAACATCCGTGTCGATGCCACCTCACAGCTGGGCACGACCCTCGACCACGATCTGGTGAACCTCAGCATCCCCGGCACGATGATGGTCTGGGGTTCCACGTCGTACTCGACCCTGGCGGCCTTCCAGACCGCGAGCGGACAGGAGTCGGGTGCCCTGCAGGCCGACCCTCGCTGGACCGGGCCCGCCAACGGCGACTTCACCCTCCAGAGCGGCTCGCCCGCCATCGACTCGGCCAACTCCGGGGCACGTGGTGAGCCCGACACGGACGCTGCCGGACGAGCCAGGGTCGATGACCCGGCGACCGTCGACACCGGCGTGGGCCCCCGGAGCTACGACGACCGCGGCGCCTACGAGTACCAGCCCTGAGCGCAGGACGACACCATGAGCCACTCGACGACCACCTCGCACCGCTGGCAGATCCTGCTCGGCGTCGCCCTCACCGCCGTGCTCGCGCTGGGCGCGGCGCTGCTGGCGCACGACGGGCCCCGTGCCCTCGCCCCGACCCAGGGGCTCGCGGCCACGCCGTCCGGCACTCCCCCCGACTGCCCGGCCCTGGGCCTGGTCGTCGCCGCCGCCGTCACCGCGACGACCCCCGGCGCGTCCTCCGCCTCAGTCAGCTCTGCCCAGGGCCGAGCCACCAGCGCCGCCAGAGCCACGACGTCGGACGACGTACGTGAGCTCGCGCAGAACCTCGCCGACGACCTCGCCGCGTACCGGGCCACCGTGACCACGCCCTCGGCGACCTCGGCCCAACGCCACACCGACATCGGCGCCAGCATCAGCGGCGACCTGACCGCCCTGCGCCACATCTGCGGCCACTGAGGACGAGGTGCCCGCGGTCGTCACTCCACGAGCCGCGCGAGCACGAGCGGCTCGGCTGCCTCCAGCCCACAGAGCGAGCCGTAGTGGCGGGCGCGCTCCTCCAGAGCACGCAAGGACCGTGGATGCGGGTAGGGCCTGGTCTCGCTCTCGTACTCGGCCATCGCCTGGAGCTTTCGCGTCAGCTGCTGCGAGATGTCCGAGAAGAAGTTGGGCACCAACGCCTTTCCCGTCAGGGGCATCCCCCATTCCGTCGACGACGGGGTCTCGAAGAACACGACCCGCTTGACCCACGGTGCAGAGTAGGGACGCACCGCAGTCCACGTGGCCTCGCTGACCACCGTGTGGTCCCTGTTGGCGTCCGTTGCACCGTGCGTGTACACGACCGACGGCCTGATCTCCTGCACCAGCCTCTGGATCTGCTGGGTCACCTCGATGATCGGCAACGTGTCGAGTCTCTGGTCAGGCAGGTCGCCGAAAGTGAGAGAGGCGCTGCCCATCACCTCCGACGCCCGTCGGGCGGCGCATCTCAGCTCGCTCTTCATGTGGTCGCCATACCGGGATGAGGAGCCCTCGGACATGATGACGACATGGACGGAGTCGCCGGCGTCCACGTGCTTGATGACCGTGCCGCCGACGCCGAGCAGCTCGTCATCGGGATGCGCCGCGACGACCAGAACCTCCATCAGGCAGCTCCGAAGACAAGTCGTTCGGGCCGGGCGCCGAGACCTTTGGCCCAGGACGCCCAGTCGCCCGCCGGTTGAGAGAAGGCGTTGCCGACGTCGAGCTGCTCGTGGTCCACGGGACTCCCGTCGGCCCAGGTCAGGGAGGTCAACCTGATCGTGCCGAGCTCCGCCTGCACGACCACGCCGCCGGCGTCGGCCTGGACTATCGTTCCGGGACGGAGATCTCCTCCGAGATTCGCATTCACCGATGGAGGGCTGGTGCTCCAGATCGACACCCGTCGTCCATTCAATTCGGAAAAGGCCCCCGGATAGGGAGAGGTCTGGGCTCGAACCCAGTTGTGGATCTCGGTCGGAGCCATGGTCCAGTCGACCACCCCCATGTCGGGCGTTCGTTTCGGCAGGTTGTTGCCTTCCGACGGGTCCTGGCGAGTTGTGGACAGTCGCCCCGCGAGGATTGCAGGCAGGTTCGAGATGATCATCTGCGCACCCAGGTCGGCGATTCTGGAGTACACGGTGGCGCACGTGTCGTCGTAGAAGATGGGCGTGAACCGCTGATCGACCACATCTCCGAGGTCAACGCCCGCCGAGAGCCGCATCATCGTGTTCGCCGTGCGTGTATAGCCCTTGATGATCGCCCAGTTCACGGGCGCGCGGCCGCGGTCCCTGGGCAGGGCGGACGCGTGAAATCCGTAGACGCCGAGCGGGAAAACGTCGAGAACAGGTTGCGGAATCAAACGGTTCCAACCCACGACAAATGCCATATCCGCCCCGAACGGAACTATGTCTTCGACCAGTAACGGGGTGTTCAGGTCCGATAGAATGTGCGTCGTGATGCCATGGCGTTCCGCGGCCGTCGAAATGTCGACGGAGCACCCACCTGAAACCGCCATGGCGTTCTTCAGGGTAACGACGCCGGAAACCTCCACATCGTGGCTGGCGCACAGTGCCTCGAATGCCGGAAGTGCCTCGTGCACGGCGCCGATGAACAGTACTTTGGCCATGGAAAGGAACTCTACTCAGGTGCTCTGGCCGACAGCACGGATTCGTCGAGGATCGACAAAGCGGAATACGCCGCTTCATGAGCGTGCGATAGCCGCGCTCTGCCTGGCTGCCAGCGCCCCGGTGCTTGCGGTGGCGTCGGCTTTCATCCGCCGGCAGTCCCCTGGTGGACCGGTCTTGTACCGAGCCGAGAGAGTCGGTCGCGGTGGACGCCACTTCACGATGTACAAGCTGCGCACCATGCACGTCATGCCCCCGAACGCCCCGCGCCTCACCGCCCGCCATGACCCTCGGGTCTTTCCTGCCGGCCGCATACTTCGCTCGACCAAGGTGGACGAGCTCCCCCAGCTGTGGAATGTCCTCAACGGGGACATGCGCTTCTTCGGGCCCCGTCCGGAGGATCCGGCAATCGTGCACAACTGCTATGAACCCTGGATGCTGGAGAGCCTGGACGTCCCGCCCGGCATCGTCGGGCCGGGGAGCCTCAGCTACTTCGAGGACGAGTCGCGCATTCCGAGCGACCCGGGCGAGGCCGAGCACTACTACGTCACCGTGCAGCTCCCCCGGAAGATCGCCAGGGACCTGGCCTACGTGCGCCGGCGGACGCCTGCGTACGACCTGGCCCTGGCCGTCAGGACCGTGCTCGGGATCCTGGGGATCAGGTCCCAGAGCTTCAAGAGCGTCCGGCTCGAGACCGCGACGGAGGAGCAGGTCCTGGGGGCTGTTCGGAGTCGACCGGGCAGCTCCCTCCCTGGCTGACGGACGGCGGCCTCGTCCGGTGCACGGCCAGCAGGGCCGGCGGGGCGGTGGCCCGGCGCTCGGCGCTCACCCGGTGCCGGCGGCGACGAGGACGACGTCGAACTGGCTCGCCACCGCGAGCACGTCGTGGGCGCGGTCCACCTGGTAGGTCGACGGTGTCATGTTCGTCCACAGGCGCGCCCCCTTCTTGCGCCTCTCCTGCAGCGCACGGGTCAGGGCGTTCGGCGCGCCACCGGGGTCGGTGAGCGTGACGAGCTGGCCCTGGTACCTCTGGGCCCACGTCCAGACGTCGACCGCCTTCGCGCCCTCGGCCAGCGGGATGTCCACGTAGGTGTGGACCTCGGCCTGCGCCTGCGCGTCGTCGCCGGGGTACGGCCCCGCATGCGCCAGGGCCTTGCGCGCCTGAAGAGTGACCCGGGACCCCCACCGGCGAACAGCCTCGCGCCAGCACTGTCGCATCGCCGCGTCGGCCGTGGTGCCCTGCGCGACGTACCAGCTCTCGTCCTGGAGTCCTGCGCTGAGGTCGATGACGTCGACCCCGGAGGCGGCGTAGCCGTCCACCGCCGCGATGCTCGCCCCGGGGTTCGCGGTCACGGCGTTCGCCCCGCACATCCGCATGGACGGCGTCGAGTTCGGGGCCCACGACAGGCACCCCAGCTCGGGGACCACGACGTCGATGAGCACCTTCGTCCCCGGGGATGCGGTGTGGATGTCCCTGACCGCCTGGCGGACCACGGCCGCGGCCTGCTCCCTCGTCGTACCGTCGTGGTAGCCGAGCTCGTCGGCGATCTTGATCCCGGCAACGCCCGGGCGACGCGCAAGGCTGAGGTCGATCCCGAGCACCTGGTGGTACCGCGCCGGGCCGGCCTGGTAGGCCTTGACGACGTCGGACTCGATCCACACGCCCGTGCCCTTCGACCGGAGGGCGTCGACGAGCCCGGCATACCTGGCGTCGTGGGCTGTCTGGCCCTTGAACTCGCCAGGCGCGATGTTGAACTGCTCGGTCCCGGGGGGAGCCGCGACGGGCGCCGGTTCACCGCACCCCCCGAGCCACAGGGCCGACGCGGCTGCGAGGGCTGCCAGGACCCGCCCCCGCCTCACGGGACCCCCGAGGTGAGCCGCCGCACGACGAGCAGGGCGCTGAGGTCGGTGACCAGGTACGCGACGGCGCTGGCGACCGCCGCCCCGACCACGCCGAAGGTGGGGATGAGCAGCAGGTCCAGTCCGAGGGTGGCCACCAGGCCGACGGTCTGCAGCAGCGAGTTCGTGCCGGGACGGCGCGTCCCGAGCAGGTAGCCGCTCGCGAGACCGCCCGCCGGGGACGCGACGAGTCCCACCGCGATGATGGCGGCCGGCACGACGGACGCCAGGAACTCCTGACCGTAGAGGGCAGGGAGCAGGGGGTTTGCCGCGAGCCCCAGCACGACGGCGCCGCCGATGCCGAGTCCCACGAGCCACGGCACCTGTCGGCGCACCAGGTTGGCGGAGCCCTCCGGGCCCAGCTGGGCGATCCGCGGGTAGCTCACCCACGTCACGGCGAGCGCCGGTAGCCGGACCAGCTCCGCGAACTTCGACGCCACCGCATAGATGCCCAGGGGTGCCGGTCCGGCGAGGGAGCCCAGGATGAGGAAGTCGAGGCGCAGGTTGAGCAGGTTGACCAGGCCGCCGACCTGACCCAGCAGCCCGAAGGTCACGATGCTGCGGGCGAGACCCCGGTCTGGTTGCCCGGTCATGCGCATCCCGCGACCGTGCACCTTGCGCACCAGGCGGACCCAGCCTGCCCCTGCGACGACGACGTCCGCGACGATGAGCACGACCACGAGCAGCAGCGGCCCCCGCAGTCCCACGAGGTAGGCGATGCCGAAGGCCGGGAGGAAAGCCACCTCCTCGGCGGCGGTGACCACGTTCGAGCCCTGCCGGTCGTCGAGTCCCTGCAGGCTGGACTTGACGACGGCCAGCGGCAGCTGGGTTCCGACGCTGACACCGGCGAGGAGCATGACGAGCGTGCTCGTCGCCGGGAACAGGAAGTGGTGGATCACGGGCAGGAGCAGCATCCATGCCGCCACGCCGAGCCCCATGCCCGCGACCAGCACCACCAGGATCGAGGGCCACAGTCGCCTGTCGGCAGAGTGCGGGCCGGCGAGGAAGTAACCCATCGCGCCGGGCAGACCACAGGCGGCCAGGACGCCGACGAGGCCCGGCACGACGCGCAGCAAGGCCAGCAGACCGACGTCCTCGGCACCTCCGACCCGCGCGACGAGGATCGTGCCGAGCCCCAGGGCGACCACCGCCACCAGCCTGGCCGTGATGTTGTCGAGGACGGCCCGTCCCGGGATGCGGAAGCGACGGGGCCGGCGACTGGGTTCCACGCTGACGTCCATGTCATCGCCTCTCGGACGGACGGAGGGTGTCGCTACGGATCAGGTCCAGCCCGGCGAGCAGACCGAGGAAGGCCCAGAGATGCCTGAAGTGGAGCACCTCGTAGAACAGGCCCGCCATCACGAACGAGGCCGCCATGGCGACGAGGAAGTGCGGCGACGGGAGGAGCCATCCGGTTGCGGACGGGTCACCTCTGCCCCTTGGCCGTCCCGCGACCCGGGCCAGTCGCACCGCGATCGAGGCCATCAGCACGACGAGACCGACGCCGCCGATGACCCCGAGCTCGACGAGCGTCGCCACGTAGTCGTTGTGCGCCTCCTTGACGTACGGGGCGGGAATCGCGGCCAGGGTCGGCTTCGTCCGGCCGGGGCCGACGCCGATGAGCGTGCCGTTCCAGAAGAGCCGTGTGCCCTCGGCGAAGAGGACCTGCCGGTCCTGGCTCGATGAGTCGCTGCGACCTATCGAGTCGTGGAGGACCGGTCCCCCGGCTGCAGCCTGTTCCTGCAACGACGCCCAGTCGACCGACGTGACGAGGGCGCCTCCGCCCAGGACCAGGACACAGGCGAGACCGGTCGCGGCGATGGGCCCGCGCGACCGCCACTGACCCACGAGGACTCCCGCCCCGAGACCCACCACCATCCCGAGCATGGCGCCGTTGGACCCCGTGTAGACGACCGCGAGCACCATCAGGAGCACGGCTCCGACGCGCAGCACGCGACGGCGCGGGCAGCGAGCGGCAAGGATGAGGAAGAGGCTGCTGACGAAGTAGTTCCCCGCGACGTTGGGGTCGCCGAACGTCAGCGCGGCGCGGGAGCCGTCTCGCACGGACTGGCCCGCGAGCCAGGAGATGCCGGCCAGGCGGCCCGCCACCATCAGACCCGCGGAGACGATCCCGCTCCAGCACCAGCTGGTGCACACCAGACGCACCAGGGAGCGGTCGGCCCGCACGGCGTTGGCGATGGTGGCTGCCCACAGCAGCAGGAAGAGGTCCTGGCCGAGCACCGCCGTCGAACGGATCTCGGTGTTGGCCAGGGCCGCGACGGCGCCGGCCAGGATCAGCAACCACATCCCCATGGCATACGGCACGCGCAGCCGAACGCGGTTGCGCGTGAGCCAGAGGAGGACGCCCCCGATCGCCAGGACGATCGGCAGGTCTGCCGGAGACGTGTTCCCGGGCCCGGTCGGCGCGAGGAGCGGCATGCACGCGATGGCCGCGGCGATGACCCAGCGCAGGGCCGGCGACGCCGGCGGCACCGGGTGGTGGCTCGCCCAGAGCCGGCGTTCCCTGCCGGACCTGACGGCCCCTGAGGTCCGAAGCTGCGTGGTCACGAACCCACCTCCGCGAGCAGGCGGGCGTGTGCACGGGCGAACTCCGGCTGGTCGGCGGTCGTCGCGACCTGCCCCAGCCCGACCACGACGGCGTCGCGCCACGTCGCGCCGGCGGCGCCGGATCCCAGCCCGGGGGCCAGGAAGGCGGCCACGAGGTCGTGGTACCAGCCCTGACCCCGCAGCAGGTACCGCAGCGGCTCGCCCCAGGCTCCGGCCCGGAGGCCGGCATGGCCGTGGACGGGAGCGCCCGCGCGGGTGTGCCGGTCGAGGTAGAGCGTGTAGGCGAGGGCGAACCGCACCCGGTCCCAGAGAGGATCAGAGCCGAACCGCGTGTGCTCCCAGTCGACGACACCGGTGACGCGACGGCCCGAGCGCAGGATGTTGCCGCACCAGAAGTCGCCGTGGGTCACGTGGCCCGCGTCGCGCTCGCCCAGGCGATCCCGGGCGACACGGCATACCAGTGATGCCTCCTCGCCTAGCCCGTCGTCGGGCCACCGGTCCTGGAGCAGGGCGGCCCAGTCCGGCTCGGGCGCCGGCGCGGCCTCGACAGGGTGCAGCTCGCGAAGCCAGGCCGCCGCCGCCTCGAAGTCGGCCTCGACCCGGCGACGTGAAGCGGTGTGGTGCCACCGGTGGTAGTCCACCGACAGCGGACGCCCGTGCGAGACGGTCGTCACGAGAAGTGTTCCCGCCGTGCCGTCGTGCAGCGCCACCACGCGGGGGACGGTGCCGCCGACCCGCCCGGGGTCGAGCTCTGCCAGGCCCTGGAGCGCTGCCGCCTCCGCCCGGACCGACTCCGCAGCACCGGGGGTGAGGGCCACCTTCACCGCCAGCACGGGGCTCGTGGACCCGGACTCCGTCGCCATGACGACCGCCTTCGGGTTGTCGTCGCGCGACATCGCCACGACCGCCAGGCGAACCGCGCGAGCACCCAGGTGCTGCCTCAGGACGTCCTCGACGGTCACGAGGTTCGGTGAGCCGGCCGTGCCCGGCAGGCGGGTCGAGGTGGTCATGGGCGGCGGGCGATGACCATGCGCCCGGGCACGAGCCGGCCGAGCCAGCCGACGAGGGGACGGTGACGCGCCAGCCGCGTCGCCGCGGTGATGAGGAAGGAACCCTGGGCGCGTCCGGGCGGCACGGTGGCGAAGGCGTTGCAGAACCACCCCATGCTCTCGACCCCGTCCTCGACGACGAAGGCCGGCGCGTTCAGGCCGGGCAGCACCACCAGCTCGCGGTCGACGACGAGACCTGCGTCCTGCGCCAGCCGTCGCAGCCGGCGCGCGCTGAGGCGACGGCCGTCGATGAGCACGAGCTGCTCCCCGCGCGCGAGCAGCGGGATCGCCGTACCCGAGGCGGGCCGGTCCCCGTGGACGTGGACGACCGGCGTCTGCCTGGGGACGAGCAGCTCGAGCGCGGCGTCGAGGGCGTTCACGATGCCCTGCCCCAGCCGTGCAGGGGGATCGGCACCGACTGCGGACCGGCCTGCTCGGGGGTGTAGACCTCGCAGAGGGTTGCGCCGAGAGTGCCTGCCTCGTAGCGGGTGCCCAGCTGCGCCCGCGCGTGCTCTGCCCAGGATGCCGCCTGTCGCGGGTGCGTGAGCGCGTGGTCCAGCGCCGCTGCGAGCTGAGCGGGGTCCTGAGGCGCCACCAGCAGTCCGCTCACGCCCGGCACGACCACGTCGGAGACGGCGTTGACCGAGGTCGCCACCACGGGTATGCCGCACTCCTGGGCCTCGACGATGGCGCACGGGAGACCCTCGTAGCGACTCGACATCGCGAAGACGTCGAAGGCGGGCAGCAGCTGGGGCACGTCCTCGCGGTTGCCGAGCAGCACCACGCGGTCCCGGATGCCCGCGGCCTCCGCGCGACGGGCCGTCTCCTCGAGGAGCGGACCACCACCGACCCATACGAGGACCGCCGGGGTCCGCATGCGCGTGAGCGCCTCGAGCATGACCTCGGGAGCCTTCTGGAAGTCCATCCGTCCCACGGTGCCCACCACCGTCGCGTCCTCCGGCAGCCCGAGCAGCGTCCGCGCCCTCGCCCGTGAGGCCGGCGACGCGATCACCGGTGCGGGCTCGACTGCGGGCCCGATGGTGACGAGCTGGTCCGGGCGCACCACCCGTCGCCGAAGGGCCTCCACCGCCACTCCCGTGCCCACGGCGAGGTAGGCGTCCGTGATGCGCGCCAGGGTCCGCTCGGTTCGGATGTACGCCTGGCGCACCACCGCCGGCTGGAAGTCGTGCCAAGGGAATCCGTGCAGCGTGTGCACGATGCGGGGCACGCCGGCCCGCGAGGCGGCAACCCGTCCCAGCACGCCGGCCTTGGCGCTGTGGGTGTGCACGATGTCGAAGCTCTCGGACCGCAGGAAGCTGTCCAGTGACCTGTAGGCCCGGGCGTCCTGGGCCGGGCTGATCGGGGAGACGAGGTCCGGCACGACGACGACGTCCACGCCGTGGGCGCGAGCGGCATCGAGCAGGACGTCCCCGGAGCCGACGACGAGAGTGCTGCTGTAGAGGTCCCGCGGCAGGCTCACCGCCCCACGCACTGCAACGCCGCCGGCGCCCGCCACGCAGCGGGTGATGATGTGGGCCACTCGCTGGGTCATCGAGGCACTCCCGTCATCGGGGCACCGGCAGTCGGGTGGCTGCCGTGCGGGAACGGTTCCACGGTCTCCGGGAGGGCCTCGGCGAGCGGCGGGCGCTCGATGCGGCGCGCCAGGTCGACGATCTCGGCGAGGGACGTCCCAGGGTGTGCAGGCAGCACCACCTCCACGCACGGGACGCATCGGGCGAGCCGCTCCGCCTCCCCCACGACTGCAGGGTGCGCCGGCCCGAGGCCCGTGCCCAGGGCCAGCGTGGCGGCAAAGGCCCAGTAGCGACGCAGCTCGCCCGCCGCGTACGTCCCCGTGACGAGCGCGCGCGAGGCCGTCTCCGGCGAGACCGGTCGCACGGTCGGCCGCTCTGCGGTCCCGCGCCGGAGCACGAGCAGCAGCGACGGCCGGACCGAGGGCTCTCGGCCCTCCCAGGGCCGCTCCACGCGGCCGTGCGGCATCGTGGGACGCAGGCGTCCTGCCCTGCCCGCGTCCACGCGACGCGGTTCGGGCAGCGCGTGGAGCCGGTCGCCTTCGTAGGTGCACAGGTTGTCGCTGACCGGGGCGCCGCCCTCGGACGTGAGGCTGCCGAGCAAGGTCGACTTGCCCACTCCCCCCGGTCCGGCGATGACCACGCCCTCGTCCCCCACCCGGGCTGCCGAGACGTGCAGTGGCACGGCTCCGCGGACACCGGCCCACCAGAGCGCCGGGTACTGCATGAGCGCTGCCCGCCACAACAGCTCCGTCCGCCCCGGCGCCGCGAGACGCAGTGCGCGATGGCTCATTCCCGGGCGCGGGCGTGCCGTGACGGTGAGCCTCTCCCCCGACGGCTCCACGAGGAGGTCGAGGCCGCTGCCGCACGCATCGGTGAGCACGACGCGGCGCCCGTCGGCCCAGGCGCCGCGAGTCAGGGTCGCCAGACCGGAGACCGGGAACGGCTCGCACGAGGGATCCACGCGGACGATGACGTCAGGGGCGACGCCTGGCGCGCGGCTGCCCCAGGTCGCCGCGGAGGGCTGCGGCCCTTCACCCAGGGCGCGGTCGACGACGTGCCTCCAGGACCCGGAGCCGGCCTCGACCTCGACCGTCAGGCCGCACGACCGGGACCGGCGACTCATTTCGTTCCCCGCAGCTCGTGGTTGTTCGGCGCTCCGCCGTGCGGTGCCAGATGCTTCGAGGCGCCCCGATCCGGCTGCAACGGGTGTGGGGCACTGCTCGTCGGCCCGGCCGAATCCGTCGCCTTCGGCGCACCCACCGGTGAGACCGGCTCGACGGGCGGACGGGCATGGCGGCCACCCTCGGCTAGTGCCCGCCGGTCGAGGAGGCGCCGGCGTCGGAAGGTCAGCACGCCCACGACGTGCCAGCCCATCACCTCGGCGTGGCGCGCGACGTCCTCGAGGACGCGCTGTGACTCGACGGTCGGGCTGAGGGCGATCACGACGGGGTCCTTCGAGCCGTCGAGCGCACCGGCTCGTCCGGGCCGCGCGACCGCAGCGTCGGCCGAGTGCTCGATGTGCACTCCCGTGAGCATCTCCAGCTCCCGGCACACCCGCGCCGCCCACGGCTCGTACTTCCTCTCGACCGGCAGCAGCAGGACCGGCCGGCCGGCGAACCGGGCACCGACCATTCGTGCGGCGTCACCGAACTCGCGCAGGCTGCGTTGGCCCTTCGGGCCGGTGAGGTCCAGGGTGGGCAAGTGCCCGAGCAGGGGGGCGTCCAGCTCGGCCGCGACCCATCTGCGTCCCCGGACGTGCGGGCGCACCGCCTCGAGGATCGCCACGAGGAAGAGTGCGAAGATCAGCGCGGCCAGTCCCGCCAGCGCCACGATCTGCGGAACCTTCGGTCCGACCGGGTCAGGCAGTGCCGTGGCGGGGTCGAGCAGGCCGATGCTCGAGCGCTGGGACGCGGCGAGGACCAGGTCCGAGCGCTGGCGCAGCAGGTCGGTGAGGGTGGGTGCCATCGCCGCGATCCGGGCCTGGATCTCGAGCACCGGCCCCGGCGATGCCACGGCGAGCTGCCGGATCAGGTCGTCGCGCTGACGCGTGAGGGAGTCGATCTGACGGCTGAGGCTGGTCATGTGCGCGGCATCGCTCTGGCGCGAGGTGTTGGCGTACTTCAGCGCCTGCTGCACCAGGGAGTTCGCGGCGATGACCGAGCGCCTGGGGTCCTCCGTGGTGACCACCACGTCGTTCACCGTGGAGACGCCGACTCGACTCACGTCGATCGAGTGGATGGCGAACTTCGTCGGGTCACCGGGGATTCCGGCGGCGGCCATGGCCTGACTGACCATGTTGGGAGTGGTGACCACGCCCTGGAGCCACTGCGTCGCGGCGTCCGCCTGCACGTTGGTGCTGGCAAGCCCTCCGGACATCTGGACCCGGGCGACGGCCTGGTACTGGGCCTGCTGGTGGACGGCGTAGCGGCCGGCCGCCAGGACCGACCCGATGACGAGCAGGCCGATCAACCACCAGTAGCCGCCGATGACTCGTCGGAAGGCCTCGTCGATGCGCATGGGACGTCTCTCTTCGGTGGACTAGTGCAGGACGGCGAACGGCCGCATACGTGCCACCGGTCGCACGATCCGGTGGCTGGTGAGCACCGACATGGCCGCGTTCACCCCGGCGTCGTCGAGGTGCGGGGCCTCCGTCGGTGCGGTGTCGTCGTAGCGGAACCGCAGGGTGGACCGGCCTCTCGGGTCCGACTTCGAGGTCCCGTTCTTCGCGAACTGGTCTATGACAGTGCCCGCCCCGTGGCACGCGGAGTGCAGGCTCGGGCCGCTGGAAGCGGCCACCGCCAGGTACGAGGACGTCTTGTGGGTACCGGGGAGGAGGACCGCCTGTCCCGTCTGGGCGAAGGTGGTGCCGGGGGTCATCAGGTGCGCGGGGTAGGCCCGGCACGAGTTGTGGCGGTGCACGACGGCACGCTCCCCCGCCACCTCCTCCTCGTAGATCGAGTTGTGCGGCGAGTCCACGACGAGCCTGCCCGGCTCCCCACCGAAGGCGTCAGCCGCCAGCTGGCGCAGCGCCTGGTACGTGACCATCCGGAAGGCATAGCCGTAGTTCATGGCCGCCGCGTTGGCCAGCATGAGCCGCTGCCCCTCGTCCGAGTCGAGCTCCACCGGCGGGCACGCCGACGTGAAGAACAGGCGCATCCGCTCGCGGACCTGTTGCGCCGATCGTGCGGTGGCGAGGTGGAAGAGCGGCTTCTGGACGGCCATGGCGGCCTTCATGACGCGGTTGGCGTCACGCCGGCGGGCGAACAGGTGGCCGATCTCGCCCGTGAGCACGCCACCGCCGGCGTGGTACTGCAGGGTCACCTGCCCCTGCCGGATCCCGAGCAGCTGAGCCGCCTCGGGATCGAGGATCTCCTCCACCTCCTGCAGCTCGACGAAGTGGTTGGTCGGGCCCACGGTGCCGAAGCGAAGCCTGGCCAGCTGCCACGTGAGCGCCGGCAGCTCGGAGACGAGGCGGTCGCCGCCGCCCCACCGTGCGAGGTCGATCCGGCCGCCTTCCTCGACGCGCTCGAGCTCGGCCGGGTCGATCCCGTGCCGTTCGACGGCGAAGGCGGCGCCCTCGGTGGCCGCGCTGACGACCTCGCGGTAGGACAGGTCGCGCCGGTTGGTCGTCGGGTA
This sequence comes from Terrabacter lapilli, assembly GCF_039531305.1. NCBI lineage: Bacteria > Bacillati > Actinomycetota > Actinomycetes > Micrococcales > Intrasporangiaceae > Terrabacter > Terrabacter lapilli. The sequence goes on along the minus strand of NZ_BAAAPU010000007.1, from coordinate 910,113 downwards.
CGGATAGCGTTCGCGCACCCGACGGTAGAAGTCGGTCACGGCCGCGTCGGTCGGCCGGTCACAGTTGAGGGCGATGAGCGCCATCCCGCAATTGATCGACGAGCTCGTCAACGTCGGCCGGATGGTGCCTGCGGTGGCCACGGCGATGCTGGACGGCATCTCCATGGCCGACTTGTGGTGGAAGTCCGGCAGGACGACCGGTGGCGCCGCGAGATCCATCCCGAGGGTCGCGGAGTTGAACGAGTCGACCATGTCACGGTCCGCGGGCAGGTGGTCGCTGTCGAACACGCGCGCGCCGTGATGGCCGGTCGACGAGCCGCCCAGCGGCTCGTCGCCGCGACCCGCGATCACATTGATCTTCATGTGGCGAACCTTTCTTCCAAGTGAGTACAGGGGTGCATCAGTAGTCGTCGGGGTACGGCGCGGACGCCTGGACCGCCGCCATCGCACCGACCGGCTCGGGGCGGTAGATCGGCAGGGCGGCACGAAGAGTGCGGCGCACCTCGTCTGCTGCGTTGCGCCGAGCCGCGTCGTAGAGCGACAGGAGCAGCGAGTCGAAGTCCTCGTGCACCGGAAGGGTCTCGGCGCTGAAGATGCGGGGGTGGCTGGTGGGGAGGCAGTCCTCGTACTCGCTGAAGAGCGACTCGTGGAGCTTCTCGCCCGGACGCAGGCCGGTGAAGCGGATCCGGACGTCACGCACGTCGAGCTGACGTGCGAAGTTGGCCACCAGGTCGACGATCCGCACCGGGGCCCCCATGTCGAGGACGAACGTCTCCGAGCCGGTGGTCAGGAGCGCGGCCTCCAGGACGAGCCCGACCGCCTCCTCGATGGTCATGAAGTAGCGCGTGACGTCGGGGTGGGTGATCGTCACGTCGCGTCCGGCGGCCATCTGGGAGACGAGTACCGGCAGCAGGGAGCCTCGGCTGCCGAGCACGTTGCCGAACCGCACGGCCGACACGAGGGTGCGGCCTCCGGAGTTCCTCTTGACGACCTGTTCGGCCAGGGCCTTGGTGGCCCCCAGGACCGAGGTCGGGTCGGCGGCCTTGTCCGTGGAGATGACGACGAACCGCTCGACCCCGGCCTCGAGGGCGGCGAGCAGGACGTTCTCGGTCCCCTCCACGTTGGACTTCACACCCTCGCACGGGTGCTGCTCGAGCATCGGGAGGTGCTTGAGCGCGGCCGCGTGGAAGACGACCTCGGGCCGGTAGTACGCCATGACCTGACGCATCCGCTCGGCATCCCTGATGTCCGCGACGACGGCGTCGTGGCTGTCGAGGAAAGCCTCACCGCGCAGCTCCAGCTGCAGACGGTGCAGGTTCGTCTCGTCGTGGTCGAGCATGATGAGCCGGGTGGGTGCGAAACCGTTCACCTGCCGGCACAGCTCGCTGCCTATCGACCCGCCGGCTCCGGTGATGAGCACCGTTCTGTCCGTGATGATCTCGGCGACCTCGGGAGAAGCGACGTGCAGCTCGCTCCGCCCGATGAGGTCGGCCACGTGCAGGGAGCGCAGGTCCGTGCCCACGACATCACGCTGGAGCAGCCCCACGAACGACGGCAGGCGACGCACACTCGCCCCGACGCGGGCAGCGGCGGTCGCGAGCCGGGTCACCTCCGCCTCCGGCAGTCCCGGGATCGCGAGCACCACGACATCGATGCGTTCGGCCGTCGCCACCCTGAGCACGTCGGAGAGTCGGCCGAGCACCGGCAGGTGCCGGACCCTGCGCTTGGTCAGGTCGTCGTCCAGGAAGCCCACCGGGCAGAGCCCGAACTCCTTCACGCGCTGCAGGTCTCGGGCCAACGCCTTGCCGGCCTCGCCCGCGCCCACGATCAGGGTCCGCAAACCGGTCTGACGGCCCGCGCTGCCGTTCCTCGCACGGGTGCCAACCTCAGAAGTCATCGAATGCCTCCTATCTGCCACAAGGCCGCACACACCTCGTCGACGTCGTCATCGGTCAAGTTCTGGTCGAAGGGAAGAGAGACGGTCCCCTCGAAGACCTCGTCGGCGCCGGGCAGTCCCGTCGCGGGCACCACGCAATGCTCGACGTGCCAGGTGAGTCGGTGGAGGGGGATGAAGTGCACGGAGGTGCCGATGCCGCGGGCGCTCAGGAGCTCGATGAGCTCGTCCCGGGGCACCGGGAAGCCCGGCTGCACGCGTACGGCGTAGAGGTGCCAGGCGTGTCGGCCCTCGACCGGGCGGGGGGGAAGGGTGATGGACGGCAGTCCCGCGAGCTGGGCGTCGTAGCGGGCGGCGATCGCCTCGCGTCGCGCCTGGTCGGCGCCGAAACGGCGCAGCTGGGCCCGGCCGATGGCCGCCTGGACGTCCGTCAGGTTCGCCTTGAGGCCGTCGTCCGCCACGTCGTAGCGCCAGCCGGCGCCCGGTCGGTAACGGCGCCAGGCGTCCCGGGACATGCCGTGGAGTCGGGTTCGGACCAGGGTGTCCGCGAAGTCCTCGTCGCTGGTCGTGACCATGCCGCCCTCGCCGATGGCCAGGTTCTTGGTCGCGTAGAAGCTGAAGCAGGTGGCCCGGGAGATGGAGCCCACCCGTCGTGCCCCGACCTCGGTGCCCAGCGCGTGCGCTGCATCCTCGATGACGTGGTCGAGCCCCAACCCGGCCGCGGCGGCAGCCGCCTCGACGTCGACGGGGTGGCCGCCCAGGTGGACCACGACCATCGCGGACACCCCTCCGACTTCGCGCACGGCCGCCCGGATGTTCTCCTCGGTGGGGACGGCGGTCCGGGGGTCGACGTCCACCAGCACGGGCGTCAGGCCGGCGTGCGCGATGGCGCCTGCGGCGCCGCAGAAGGTGTCGGTGGACATGAGCACACGTGCGTCACGTGGCAGCCCGAGAGCCCTGAGCGCCAGCTCGAGCCCAGCGGTGCAGGAGCTGACGGCAACGCCGCGAGAGGCGCCGACGTAGTCGGCCAGCTCCCGCTCGAACTCGATGGCCTCCTGCCCCGTCGTGACCCATCCCGACTCCAGCACACGGTCCACTGCGGAGCGCGCCTCGGGCCCGATCACCGTGCGTGCGAAGGGAACCGGGCGCGTGGACGCCACACGTCGTCGTGGCGGTGTCTGGATGGTCATGTTCAGCCCTGACTCTCGGTAGCGTGCCGGCAGGCGTGCGGGCGGTCCCACTCCGTCGACACTAGGAAGCGCCCTGCACCGGCACACCCGATGAGCGCCCGAGCGCCTCTACGCCATTCGCGGTAGACAGCTCCTCAGCACTGCGGATGAGAAGCCCGGTCCGACGGGCCTCGGCCACGGCGGCCAGAGTGGTGTGGACCTGCAGCCGCTGGAGGATCGCGCCGATGTGGGTGCGCACCGTGTTGGGCGACATGTTGAGCAGCCGCCCCGTCTCGGTCCGGGAACGACCGTCCATCAGGCAGCGCAGGACATCGCGCTGACGCGGGGTGAGCTCGATGGCGTGGTGGCCGACGGGCGGCGAGGAGGTGCCCCGCTCGGCCGTCGTCGGCAGGACCGACGTCAGGAGGGAGACCGGGATGAACACCTCGTGCACCGCGACTTCCCGGACGGCCAGGACCAGTCGCTGCAGGGGCTCGTCGCTACGGATCCAGCCGCGAACGCCGATCTCGAGTGCCTGGCGTGTGAGGTCTGCGGCCGACGGCTCGGTCACGAGCACGATGCCCAGATCCGGCTCGCGCTCCAGTGCCGAGCGCGCCAGCTCGAGAGACGTCTCCGGGGTGTCGAGAGCGTGGAGGACCAGCACGTCCGCGGGCACACGCCCCAGAACCCCCAGCAGGACGTTCACACTCGAGGCTCGTCCGACGACACGCATCTGGGGCACCGCCTCCAGGGTCTCCGCCAGGGCTTCCAGCAGGAGCTGTTGGGCGGCGAACACCACGACCCGGAGCGGCGACTCTGTCATGCCCTCAGCATCCGGGGCCCGGACCGACGGCACACCCGACGTCTGGACGACCGGCGACTACGTCACCTGCTGGACAAAGGGGTGAGCGCGGACGCGGCGACATCGTGGCTCAGGAGCGCAGTCGCGCAGGCCACAGCGAGGGCCCGCCGAGGTCGGCGACGAGGGCGGCGGCCTCGAGCCGTGAGTGGACGCCGAGCTTGGTGAGGAGGTTCTGGACGTGGGTGCGCGCCGTGCTGGCCTGGACACCGAGCCGCCGGGCGATCTGCTGGGTCGTCAGGCCCTGGGTGATGCACTGCAGGGCATCCCACTCCCGGTCCGTCAGGAACCGCAGGGCCCACATCGGGTCCGACGGCGAAGGCGGCAGGAACGCCTGCTTCAGGAGGCTCGCCTCCACCGCCACCTGACCCTCGACGGCCCGGGAGATCATGACGCAGATCTCGTCCACGGACATGGACTTGCGGAGGAACCCCGCCGCACCGAGCGACAGCGTTCCCGCGACGGACTGGGGGTCGGCCGTCGCAGAGAAGACGACGACCTTGGTGTCCGGCTGGCGCCTCGTCATCGCCTCGAGGGCCGTGAGGCTGGTGCCCTCCGGGAAGTGCAGGTCTAGGAGGCAGACATCGGGAGCGTGCTCGGTCACGGCGCAGACGGCCTCCTCGGGCGTCACGGCCAGAGCCACGACGTCGTGGCCGCGCGCCACCAGGGAGGCCCCGAGCGCTTCGAGGAGCAGACGGTGGTCGTCGCAGACGACGATCCTCATCGCGCGTGGCCCTGCGCGAGCAGTGGCAGCTCGACCGTGGCGACCGCCCCGCCGCCGGCGCCGTCCGTGAGCTCGAGTCGCCCACCGCACTCGCGCAGGACACGTGCAACGGTGACCAGCCCGATCGAGTGCTGCGGCACGAGGTTGCCCAGGCCGGGCCCGTCGTCGGCGACGGTCACCACGGCCCGTGAGCCGCCGGCTCGAACGCAGACGGTGACGCATCCGTCCTTGCCCGCGGCCCGGGCGGCGTTGTCGAGCAGGCAGATCAGCGCCCTGACGAGAGCGACCCGGGGAGCGACGACGCGCACGTCGGAGCTCCCCTCCAGCGTGACCGCGGCCGAGGGCGCACAGCACGACAGCGCGTACGCCGCCACGTCCATCAGGTCGAGCGGCTCGTGCCGGTCCTCCGCGGGCCCGTCCAGCACGGACTCGACGAGGTCGGTGAGCCAGGTGACCTCGTGCCGGATGGCGGCCAGGCGAGGGTCGTCGTCACCGATGCGCGGGTCGGCGAGCATGCGGATCGTGGCGAGCGGCTGTATGAGGTCGTGGCAGAGCGCGCGCAGGGCGGGGTCGCCCGTGCGAGGGGGCGGCATGTGCTGCACCACGTCCATCTGCGCGTGCGCGCCGAACGGCGCGCGGCGAGGTCTCAAATCCACGTTCTGAACTGACATGTGATCCCCAATAGAACGATCTACCTACCCCGTGGCACCGGCCCCGCCCCCGCGGCGGCCAGTGGTTCCTGGCCCGGGCGACTCGCCCGGGGCAGGAGAAATCAGCGTGGGCCTCAAGGGCCCGAGTGCGCGTCACAGCGCTGCGACCGACCGGAGCGCGGTCGACGCCTCTGTGTCAATCAACCCCCAGCTCGAGGGCAGCCTCTCCCATTCATCTGCCTCGTCAACCCCCTATGAGCGCCGCCAAGCGGACCCACTCACCCCCGGCCCGGCCCTGCTGCCCCTCTGCTGCAGAGCCTGTCGGCTGATTCGCGTTGCCTGTCGGCTGCTTCGCGTTCACCGTAACACCGGGACTTGGGCGCACAGGCGCAATCGCAACACGAAGCGCGAGTTCGATTGAAGCGCAGTCGAACACGAGTCTTTGGGACGGAAATGTCGGACAAGTCGAGGCACATCTCCCGGGCCCGCTCCGCCGTCGACGTGACGGCAGCGTGCCTCAGCGGCGCACCAGGCGGGCTCGGTTGCGGACGACCGAGCGGGGGAGGACCCTGAGCAGCCCGACGACGGCCTTGTACTGGGTGCCCGGCACCGACACGACCCTGCCCTTGTCGACGTCGTGCAGGCAGTCGGCCACGAGCTTGCGCGGGTCGAGCCACAGGAACTCCGGCCCCGGCTTGCTGATGCCGGCCCGCTGCTGGAACTCGGTGTTGGTGAAGCCGGGACACAGCGCCGTCACGGTGACCCCCGAGCCGGCCAGCTCGGCGGCCAGTCCCTCGGTGAAGGTCGTCACCCACGCCTTCGCGGCCGAGTAGGAACCGGAGGCGATGAACCCTGCGACCGAGGAGACGTTGACGATGCGCCCACGCCCCCGGTCGCGCATCGCGACACCGGCCGCGTGCGACAGAACGAGCACCGCGCGCGTCAACACGTCGAACGCCGCCTCCTCGACCGCGACGTCGTTGCGCAGGAACGAGCGCCGCTGGCCGTAGCCGGCGTTGTTGACGAGCACGTCGACGGGCCGCTGCCCGTCGGCGACCCGGTCGGCGACCGTCTGCAGCGCCGACCGGTCCGACAGGTCGGCGACGAGCACCTCGGCGGAGACGGCATACCTGCTCGTGAGCTCGCCTGCGAGCTCCTCGAGCCGGCCACGGTCGCGGGCCACGAGCACGACGTCGTGGTGGCGGGCGGCCAGCTGGTGGGCGAACTCCCGCCCGATGCCGGCGCTCGCGCCGGTGACGAGGGCCGTGGGTCGCGTCGTGCGCTCTGCAGTCATGCGCCTCACCCTAGGCACCGGGTGTCGCCGCGGCCGTCTAGGGTGACCGACTGTGCGCATCGCCACCTGGAACGTCAACTCCATCCGGTCCCGCATCGACCGCGTCGCCGCGTGGCTCGAACGCACCGACGTCGACGTGCTCGCCATCCAGGAGACCAAGGCGCGCGCGGACCAGTTCCCGCTCGACCGGTTCGAGGCCCTCGGCTACGACGTGGCCCACCACGGCCTCAACCACTGGAACGGCGTGGCCATCGCCTCCCGGGTGGGGCTGGAGGACGTACGCGTGGGCTTCGACGGGATGCCCGGCTGGGGTGACCCAGCGGTCCCGGAGGCGCGCGCGATCGGGGCACTGTGCAAGGGCGTACGCGTGTGGTCCCTCTACGTCCCCAACGGCCGCGCGCTCGACGACCCGCACCTCGGCTACAAGCTGACCTGGCTCGAGGCACTGGCCGTCGCCGGCCGAGGCTGGCTCGGTGAGGACCCGGACGCGCAGATCGCGCTGCTCGGCGACTGGAACATCGCCCCGACGGATGCCGATGTCTGGAGCGTCGCCTACTACGAGGGCCGCACGCACACCTCACCGGGCGAGCGGGCAGCCTTCCAGGCCGTGGTCGATGCTGGGTTCGCCGACGTCGTGCGCCCGCACACGAGCGAGCCGGGCACCTTCACCTACTGGGACTACACGCAGCTGCGGTTCCCCAAACGCCAGGGCATGCGGATCGACTTCGCGCTGTGCTCCCCCGCCCTCGCGCGGCGCGTCGTCGGCGCCGCCATCGACCGCGAGGAGCGCAAGGGCAAGGGAGCGTCCGACCACGCGCCGGTCGTCTTCCAGGTCGGGGACTGACCGAGCGTGGTCGTGGCGCAGGGATGCTCAGGCGTCGATCGGGCGACCGCTGAACGATCCCGTGCCCTGCGTCTGGACGGCACCGGAGGCGTCGAAGACGGTGTACGAGTAGGTCCCCCAGATCTTGCCCTGGGTCCAGCCGCCTCGGATGCGCACTCGGATCGTGACTCCGGGCTTGCCCGGCCCCGCCGGACCCGGCTGGCCCATCCACATCGTGCCCTGGAAGCCGCCGCCTCCTCGACCTTCCCACGTGCCGGTGAAGACCGAGTCCGCGGGAGAGATGTCCTGGCTGATCAGGACCCCGCCGGCCGTGAAGCTGATGACCGTCGTCGTCTTCACCGCGTCGGCCGTGTTGTCCTTTCGGGAGACCACCCAGCTCCCGGTCAGGCCTGAGCCACTGCTGCCGCTCGCCGACGCCGATGAGGCGCCTGCCACGCTCCCGATCGCCACGGCGGCGCCCGTCCCCATCAGGACCCGCCGGCGGTTCACGATGTGCTCGTCCATCTCATCCTCCTCGTCGCTGCGGCGGCCTCCACCGCCGGCCCGAGCTTCCAGAGTCGAACCGGCCGACAACCGCCGTCAAGGGCGCGACTTGCTTTGCGGCGAGATGCGTGATATAGGAGCCGCTCAGAGAGCGATGAAGCGCGGCACGTCGGCGTCCGCCGGCCCTGTCCCGCCCACCCGGCGGCGCACGAGCCCGAGCCCGAAGGCAGCCGCCGCGCCGAGCAGGGCGGCGACGGCTCCACCGAGGAAGACCGTCTGCACCTGCACCACGCCGGCCCCGACCAGGGCGCCCGTGTCGAGCTGGTCGGGCAGGCGCCGCACCGCGTCGAAGTAGCGGCTCAGGCCGATCGAGGTGAGCAGGGCCAGACCGACCACCATCCCCACCATCCGGGCCACGACGACCAGAGAGCTGGCGACGCCGTGCGCGTCGGCCGGTGAGTCGGCGAGTGCTGCGTTGTTGACGGGCGCGAGGGCCAGCCCCATGCCGAGGCCCACCACGACGAGCACCACGGTCGCCGGCACCGTGTCGGTGACCGACTCCAGCGTCCATCGCGACATCACGAGCAGCCCGGCGCCGGCGAGGAGCAGGCCCGGACCGGCCACCGCCCCGTCGCCGAGGCGGCGCAGCGACCAGCCGCCGAGCAGCGCGCCCACCGGGACCGCGAGCAGGAACCGGACGAGGACGAGGGCGGCCCCCGTCTCGTCGTAGCGGTCGGTCAGTCGGGCGAGGAGCGGCACGTCGACGACGACGGACACCAGCGCCGCGCCGACGAGCAGGCTGACGAGGAGCGAGAGCAGTCCCCGGGCCCCGACCACGCCACGAGGGATGAGCGGGTCGGTCGCGCTCCGCTGCCGCCAGGCCAGCGCGAGGAGGGCGAGGACGCCGAGTGGGAGCAGGCGGTAGCCGAGCGGCCCGACGACCGCCTTCTCAGGGTCGGAGGAGGCGAAGGTGAGCACCAGGCAGCCGAGAGCGACGGCGACGAGGAGGGCACCGACGAGGTCGGCCCGGCGTAGCGCGCGCCACCACCGCGGCGCCTTCAGCACCGCCACGGCGAGCAGCAGCCCGAGACCCGCGACGCCGATGGGTGTGAGCAGGCGGGACGTTCCGACGAACGGGACGAACGGCGCACCGAGCGCCACGTCGGTGACCAGCGACTCGGGTGCCGCCAGCGCCAGCCCCGTCGCCGCGAGTCCCAGCACCAGCAGCACGGCCGTGCCGGCCCGGGCCACCCTCCCCGAGGGCGTACGCGTCCTCCCGCCCTGTTCTGTCGGGAGCCCGCGGGCGCCGAGGAGGTGGATGACGGCATACAGCACGAGGGCGGCGAGGACGTTGATCCAGAAGATCGCCCGCCACCCGGACCACGCGAGCACCACGGCTCCGAGCACGGGCCCGAGCACCGAGCCGAGCTCCTGCACGGCGCCGACCACGCCGAGCGGTGTGCCGCGCTCGTGGGCCGGCCAGAGGTCGGCGACCAGCGCCAGCGTGGCCGGGACGAGGCCGCCACCGCCGACGCCCTGGAGCACGCGGCCGGTGACGAGGACCGGCATCTCCACGGCCAGGGCCGTGACCGCCGACCCCGCCATGAACACGAGCAGACAGCCCAGCAGGATCCGGCGGCGGTCGAGCAGGTCCGAGAGGCGACCGATCAGGGGCAGCACGGCGATGTAGCCGAGCAGGAAGCCCGAGATGATCGGGGTGGCGCGCTGCAGGGCGTCGATCCCGATGCCGACGCCGGCCATCATGTCGGTCAGGGCCAGCACGACGACGTAGGTGTCGGCTGCTGCGAGCGCCACGGCCGCCGACGCCGCCGCGAGCAGGGCGAGACGGGAGGTGCTCGCGGGCGCGGCGGCTGGCATCACGGGCTCGTCACGGGGGCTCAGGGCTTGGTGATGGTGACGGGCTTGCCGTACTGGTCGAGCGTCAACGTGTAGGTCGACGTGGTGCCGGAGCCGAAGAAGGGTCCGGCGATGGCGACCTGGCGCAGCTCCTGGGAGTCGGTGAGGCCGTACGTCGCCGAGTAGGTGCCGAAGCTGTCGCCGATCAGGAAGAGGTCGGTCACGGCCTTGCCCGGCACGGTCCCCTTGACGGTCGAGAGCACCTCGGCGCCGCTGCGCACCTTGTCGCCATCGGCCGGCGAGGTCGTCGCCGTCAGCAGCGTCGTCAGGCCCTTGTCGGGCGAGAAGAGCACGGCGGGGTCCGGCAGCCCGAAGGCCTTGGGGTCGATCTTGTTCGTGCCCGGGACCAGGGGCAGCTTCGCGTAGACGTCGCCGCCGATCGAGGTGATCTCGGCGTCGGCCTGCACGCCCTTGAGCGAGACCTTGAACGTGCCCTTGAACGCCGGCGGGTGCTTGCCCCACCCGTCGGCCGACACGACCCCGCTCGCGCCCTGCGGGACGTTGGCGCTGGCCAGCTGCAGGTGCACCGAGGGGGCGGCGTCGACCTTGGCCTTGGCCGCAGCCAGGCGCTGCGCCGGCGAGAGCTGCGTCTGGCCCGTCGCGCCACCCTCCGAGCTGCTCGAGCAGGCGGCGACCGAGGCGACGCAGAGCGCCGAGAGGGCCGCGGCCGCGAGTGTCCTGGTGATGCGCATGCGCGTCAGGCTAACCGAGAGCCTCGGGCCGGCTCGGGTGGCCGGGCCGATGTGGGTATGGCTAGGTTCGGGGACCGCGGCGGGACCGCCTCGCCACCTGACGAAGGAGCACGAACCATGGCACTGCTCGGAGTCATCCTGCTGCTGCTGGGAGCCGCAGTCGGCGTCCTGGCCTACGTGGCCACCCATCCCGCGACGACGACCGTCGCCGTCACGGCGCTCGGCCTGACCCGCGACGCCTCACCCTTCGAGCTCGTGCTCTACGGCGCGGTCGCCATGCTGCTGCTCGCCCTGGGCTGGGCCCTGCTCTCGGCCGCGGCCCGGCGGCGGGCGCGTCTGCGCCGCGAGGAGAAGGAACGCGCCCGCGTCGCCGAGATCGAGGAGAACGCCGCGACCGCCCGCCGGGAGCACGAGGAGCGCCTGCAGGACGCCGGCCTGCGCGACGAGGACCTGCGCCGCCGCGAGAACGAGCTGTCCGCGCGCCACGAGGGCCTCGACACCCGTGAGGCAGAGCTGGCCCACCGCGAGGAGGAGGTCTCGCTCCGCGAGGCCGAGCTGCGCGAGCGCGAGCAGCCGTCGGTTGCCGACGTCGTGACCGGACGCGCCCACGGCAACGTCCACGAGGGCACCGCCTCCTGGCACCCCGAGGGCACCGACCCGACGGCCACCGACGCAACGGCCACCGACACCACGGTCACCGACACGGCCACCGACACGGCACACGGCGCAGAGACGACCGAGCCCACGGATCCCACTGAGCACAACGGCTCCACGGTCGTCGGCGAGCGCGAGCAGCGCGACTCCTCCGTGTGACCGGGCACACCGCCTACGTCTTCGACCTCGACGGCGTCGTCCGGGACTTCGCCCCGGGCGGCGCCGATGCCGCGATCGAGGCGGCCCTCGGGCTGCCGGCCGGGCACGTCTCGGCCACGGCGTTCCGCAGCGACCTGCTGCTGCCGACCATCACCGGGCGCCAGACCTTCGAGCAGTGGTATGCCGCGATCTGCGCGGCTCTCGAGGAGGTCGTTCCCGAGCCGGCCCGGGTCCGCGAGCACATGACCCGCTGGCGCGAGCACCGCGGCTCCGTCGTCGACGAGACGGTCGAGCGTCTCGAGGCACTCCGCTCCGGGCGTCACCGGACCTACGTCTTCACGAACGGCACCGACTACGTGCCGCAGGAGCTCGAGCTGCTCGGCGTCGCCAGGCTCTTCGACGGGGTGCTCAACAGCTCCGACTTCGGCCTCGCGAAGCCGGATCCGCGGGCGTATGCCGCCGCGCACGCCGCCATCGAGGCCGACCTCGGGCGCGAGCTGGGTCGCGAGCACGTGTGGTTCACCGACGACCGCGCGGAGAACGTCGCCGCCGCGCGTGAGTTCGGTTGGGCGGCAGAGCTGTTCACCCTGACCCGACCGGGCGCGCCGCCGGCAGGGTGACGACGGCCGTGACACCGGGGGCGGCGTCCTCCAGCCGCACCTCCCCGCCCCAGCGGCGCACGAGGGCTCGGGTGATGGGGAGGCCGAGCCCCGTGCCGCCGCTGTCGCGGTCGCGCGCCTCGTCGAGGCGCGTGAAGCGGTCGAAGACCCGGTCCAGGTCCTCGGCGGGGATGCCGTGCCCGTCGTCGGTGACGACGACCTCCACGCGTCCGGCCCGGGCCCGGGCGTCGATCGTCACCGAGCTGCGCGCGTGCCGGGCCGCGTTGTCGACGAGGTTGGTCACCGCCCGGGTGAGGTCGTCGGCGGAGGTGCTCGCCTCGACCGGGCGGCTCCCGAGCCCCGGCGCGACCCGCACGGGGACCCTTGCCGTGCGGTACCGCTCCGCGACGCGCACGGCCAGCGCCGCGACGTCGACGGTGGCCGCGGGTCGTGCGGATGCCGCGGTCCCGGCGTCGTCGGCGCGGGCGAGGAGCAGCAGGTCGTCGACGAGGCCCGAGAGCCGCTCGACGTCGGGAAGGACTTCCTCGGGCAGCCGCCCGCCCTCCCCCAGGCGCTGCGCCACCTCGAGCTGCGTGCGCATGCTGGCGAGCGGGCTGCGCAGCTCGTGCGCCGCGTCGGCCACGAAGGCGCGCTGCTTCCGGCGGGCCGTCGCGATCCGGTCGAGCATCGCGTTGAGCGTCGTCGCGAGGGCGCTGATCTCGTCTTCACTGGGTGGCACGGGCAGCCGTTCCCGCTCCGACGAGGCGTCGTCGATGTGCTCGGCCCCGCGTCGCAGGGCCTCCACCGGCCCGAGGGCGGCGCCGATCACCCGCCACGCGATGGCGGCCAGCGCCGCGAGCAGCAGTGGGAAGATCGCGAGCAGCAGCCAGCGGACGGTGCGTGCGCTCTGCTCGATGTCTGCCGTCGAGGCGGCCGCCACGACGGTGTAGGGGCGCTCACCGGACCTCTCGGGCCCGGCCGCCACCGCCGCGACCTGCAGCCGGCCGCTGAGCCCCGAGCGGCTGCCCGGCACGAGCACCGCCTCACCCGCCAGGGCGCGCCGGCGCTCGTCGGCGGTGACGAGGGGGGTGAGCCGGTCGGCCGTCACCGACCCGCTCACGACACGACCCCGGGCGTCGAGGACCTGGAGCACCTGCGCGCCGGACACCGGGACGGGGTCGGGCACCCGACCGGCGTCGACGAGCAACGCCACCTGCTCGGCGCTCGCGCGGGCGGCCGCCTCGACCGAGCGGGACAGCGACCCGGTCAGGATGACGTAGAGCAGCACCCCGCCGATGACGAGCGCGCCGGCGACCCCGAGGAGCCCCACGAGCATGAGGCGCCCGCGCAGTCCCAGCCGCGCGAGACGTCCAGGACGTCTGTCCGACAGGGGCTTGCGTCGTCGCGGTTCGGTCACGGGAGCGTCTTCACTGCGCCGTCTTCACTGCGCCGTCTTCACTGCGCCATCCGGTAGCCGGCGCCCCGGACCGTCTCGATCCGGGACCGCCCGAGCTTGCGCCGCAGGTAGCCGACGTAGACCTCGACGACGTTCGGGTCCTCCAGGCCGCCCCACACCCGGTCGAGCAGCTCGTCCTTGGGCACGACGACGCTGCCGGCGCGCATGAGGTGCTCGAGCAGGACGAACTCGCGCGGGGCCAGGGCAACGCCCTCGCCGTCCACCTCGACGCGCCGGCTGGAGGGGTCGAGGGTCACGCCCGCCTGCCTCAGGACGACGGGCCGCGGGGCGGGGTCGCGCCGGACCAGCGCGCGCAGGCGGGCGAGCAGGACGACGAACGAGAAGGGCTTGGTCAGGTAGTCGTCGGCGCCGTAGTCGAGCCCGTCCGCCTCGTCGTACTCGCCGTCCTTGGCCGTGAGCAGCAGGACCGGGACCCAGTTCTCCTCCTCGCGGAGGGTGCGCACGACCGTGTAGCCGGACAGGCCGGGCAGCATGATGTCGAGGACGACGACGTCGTAGCCGCCGAAACGAGCCGCGTCCAGACCGGAGATCCCGTCCGCGACGTGGTCGACGACGAAGCCCTCGGCACGCAGCCCCCGCACCAGGGCCGCGGCCATCCGCGCCTCGTCCTCCACCAGCAGCACCCGCACACCGCAACCATGGCACGCCGCACCGGCCCTCCGCCGCCGAGCAGCCCGTCGCCGCACCCGTGCGTTCTCAGTCACGTCTCAGGCGGCCCGGCGCAGGATGGCGCCATGAGCATCTTCACCGAGCACCCGGCCGCCCGCTGGGGCCTGCCGGTCGCAGCCGTCGGAGCCATCGGCGTCGTGGCACTCACCCTCAACCAGACGGCGTCCGCCGACTCCGGCCTCCCGCCGCGCACGGCGCAGCAGCTGCTCGCCGACGTGCGCTCGGCCGACGTCTCGAGCCTGTCCGGCACGGTCGTGCAGACCTCCGACCTCGGCCTCCCCTCGCTCGCGGGCCTCACAGGAGGCGGCCCGGCGGGTGGCGGGTCCGGGGGTGCGGGCGGCCTGGCCGGCGCGGGGGGCAGCTCCCTCACCTCGTTGCTGTCCGGCACCCACACCTGGCGCATCTGGGTCGACGGGCCGACCCGCCAGCGCCTCGCCCTCGTCGGCACGAGCGGCGAGTCCGACGTCATCCGCAACGGCTCCGACCTGTGGCTGTGGTCGAGCACCGACAAGACCGCCGTGCACCACACCGTCCCTGCCGACCAGCGCGGGCCCCGTCAGGGCACCACCGTGCCCGGCCGGCCCTCGGGCGGCCTCCCGACCGGCGTCCCGAGCACCCCTGACCAGGCAGCGTCCGCGGCCCTGGCGGCGATGGGCAGGGACACCGCGGTGACGACGTCCGGCGCGGCGTCGGTGGCCGGCCGGTCGGCATACGAGCTCGTCCTCACCCCCAAGGACACGGCCACGCGCGTCGCGTCGGTGCGCATTGCGATCGACGCCGAGAAGCACGTGCCGCTGCGGGTGCAGGTCTACTCGACGAAGCTGTCCAACCCCGCCTTCGAGGTGGGCTTCACGGCCGTCGACTTCTCGGCCCCCGAGGCGCGGCAGTTCGCCTTCACGCCGCCGGCGGGCACCACCGTGACGCAGTCCGACCAGGCCACCCCGAAGGGCGCCCCCGGCACCAACCCGGCACCGTCGAAGCAGCAGGCGGACGCCGCGGCCAAGGCAGCCGGCGCGACCCGCGTCGTCGGCTCGGGCTGGAGCACCGTGCTGGTGACGCGCATGCCGGCCGGCGCGACGTCAGGCACCACCTCGGGCAGTGGCGCTGGGACGGACGCCACGGCGCGCCAGCTGGCCACGGTCCTCAAGGCGCTCCCGGCCACGTCGGGCTCGTGGGGCTCCGGGCACGTCCTCGAGGGCACCCTGTTCTCCGCCGTCGTGACCGACGACGGTCGGGTGGCCGTCGGCGCCGTCGCACCGGAGAGCCTCTACGCGGCCCTGGCGGCGAAGTGACCGGCGAGCTCGCGATCGAGAGCCGGGGGCTGACGAAGCGGTTCCGCGGCACGGCGGCGGTCGACGCCCTCGACCTCGCCGTGCCCCGCGGGTCGGTCTACGGCTTCCTCGGGCCGAACGGCTCCGGGAAGACGACGACGATCCGGATGCTGCTCGGCCTGGTTCGCCCGACGGAAGGCACGAGCAGCCTTCTGGGCCACTCGATTCCGCGGGCGGCCCAGCAGGTGCTCCCTCGCGTCGGCGCGCTCGTCGAGGGCCCGGCCTTCCACCCCTACCTCTCGGGGCGGGACAACCTGCGCCGCCTGGACGCCGCGGACCTGACGGCCGACCGGCACACCGCGGCGTCGCGGGTCGACGCGGCGTTGGACCGGGTGGGCCTGCTCCCGGCGGCCGGCAAGCGCTACCGCGCCTACTCGCTCGGCATGCGCCAGCGCCTCGCCATCGCCGCGGCGCTCCTGATGCCCCGCGAGCTGCTGGTGCTCGACGAGCCGACCAACGGCCTCGACCCGCAGGGCACCCGCGAGGTGCGCCACCTCGTGGCGTCGCTGGCCTCCGACGGCACGACGGTCTTCGTCTCGAGCCACCTGCTGTCCGAGGTCGAGCAGATGTGCACCCACCTCGGGGTCATGAGCGAGGGGCGGCTCGTGGCCCAGGGCTCGACGGCCCAGGTGCGCGGCGGAGCCGCCCCGGTCGCACGCGTCCTCACCGAGCAGCCGGCCGAGGCGTCGCGCATCATGGCCGAGCTGGGCGTCGACGCCGTCGCGCCGATCCCCGGAGGCGTATGCGGTGTGCCGGGCGGCGTCGAGCCGGAGAAGATCGTCGCGGCGCTCGTCCAGGGCGGCGTCGGCGTCCGGGAGTTCACGGTGAGCAGCCCGAGCCTCGAGGACCTGTTCGTCGCGCTGACCGGGGAGGGTTTCGATGTCAGTGGCTGAGTCCGTGACCGCGTCCGCGGCCGCCGGCGGGACGGCACCACCGGCCCGGACGACCTGGTCCGGGCGGCTCTCCGGACGCCTGCTCTGGTCGGAGCTCGGCCTCATCGGCGGCCGGCGCCGCAACCAGATGGGCCTGCTCGTCCTCGCCGCCGTGCCGGTGCTCATGGCGGTCGCCGTGCGGATCTCCGCGCCGCGCGCGGGCCGTGGCCCCGACTTCCTCTCCTCGATCACCTCGAACGGGCTGTTCGTCCCGCTCGCGGCGCTCGGCGTGGAGATGGGGCTCTTCCTGCCGCTGGCCATCGCGATGCTCTCCGGCGACGCGGTGGCCGGCGAGGCGAACCTCGGCACGCTGCGCTACCTGCTCACCGTGCCGGTCGGGCGCACCCGGCTGCTCGCGGTCAAGTACGCCTCGCTCGTCGTCGGCGCCCTCTGGGGCGTCGCCGTCGTCACCCTCTCCGGTGCGGTCGTCGGGATCGCCCTGCTCGGCACCGGCCCGATGCCCACGCTGTCCGGCACCGAGCTGCCGTTCTGGAGCGGGGTGGGGCGGGTCGTCCTCGTCGGGCTCTACATCGCTGCCGGGCTCGCCGCGCTCGCCGCGGTCGGGCTGTTCATCTCGACGCTCACCGAGCAGCCGCTGGCCGCAACGGTGGCGCTGATGATCTTCACGATCCTGTCGTGGATCGCCGACGCGGTGCCGCAGATCTCGTGGCTGCACCCGTGGCTGCTCGTCGACCAGTGGCAGGCCTTCGCCGACCTGCTCCGCGACCCGCCGTTCTGGGACAACGTCGCCCGCGGCCTGTGGGTCGACCTCGGGTATGCCGTCGTCTTCTGGCTGCTCGCGTGGGCCCGGTTCGCCGGCAAGGACGTCACCAGCTGACCGACGCGTCGGCGGGCGCAGGACGTCCGGGGTCGGGTCAGACGAGGGTGAGGGACTCCCCGTCACCGTTCACGCCGACCTTGACGGTGGACCCGTCGCGGACCTCGCCGGAGAGCAGGCCCCGGGCCAGCCGGTCGCCGATCTCGCGCTGCACGAGGCGGCGCAGCGGACGCGCGCCGTAGGCCGGGTCGAAGCCCTTGTCGGCCAGCCAGCGGCGGGCGTCGTCGGTGACCTCGAGGGCGATGCGCCGGTCGGCGAGCCGCTGGGCGAACGCCTTGACCTGCAGGTCGACGATCCGCGTCAGGTCCTCGAGGGTGAGCGCGTCGAAGACGACGATCTCGTCGAGCCGGTTGAGGAACTCGGGCTTGAACGAGGCCCGCACGACCGCCATGACCTCGTTGCGCTTCTCCTCCGGCGACAGCAGCGGGTCGGTGAGGAACTGGGACCCGAGGTTGGAGGTGAGCACGAGGATGACGTTGCGGAAGTCGACCGTGCGCCCCTGGCCGTCGGTGAGGCGGCCGTCGTCGAGCACCTGGAGCAGGATGTCGAACGTCTCGGGGTGGGCCTTCTCGATCTCGTCGAGCAGGATCACGGAGTACGGGCGCCGGCGCACGGCCTCGGTGAGCTGGCCGCCCTCCTCGTAGCCGACGTAGCCGGGAGGCGCACCGATGAGGCGCGCGACCGAGTGGCGCTCGGAGTACTCCGACATGTCGATGCGCACCATGGCGCGCTCGTCGTCGAAGAGGAAGTCCGCGAGGCTCTTGGCCAGCTCCGTCTTGCCGACACCCGTCGGCCCGAGGAAGAGGAAGCTGCCGGTGGGCCGGTCGGGGTCGGAGACGCCGGCACGCGTGCGGCGCACGGCGTCGGACACTGCACGCACCGCGTCGGTCTGGCCGATGAGGCGCGCCCCGAGGTGCTCCTCCATGTGCAGCAGCTTCTCGGACTCGCCCTCGAGCAGCCGGCCGGCGGGAATGCCGGTCCAGGCCGAGATGACGTCGGCGATGTCGTCGGCGCCGACCTCCTCCTTGACCATCGGCTCGTCCTGGCCGGGGGCTGCCGCGGCCTCGCGCTCCTGGGCCGAGGCGAGCTCCTTCTCGAGCGTCGGGATGTCGCCGTAGAGGATCTTCGACGCGGCCGCGAGCTCGCCCTCGCGCTGCAGGCGGTCGGCCTGGGTGCGCAGGTCGTCGATCCGGGCCTTGAGGTCACCGACGGCGTTGAGGCCGGACTTCTCCGCCTCCCACCGGGCGTTGAGGGCGGCGAGCTCCTCGGTGCGGTCGGCGAGGTCCTTGCGCAGCCGCTCGAGGCGGTCGCGCGAGGCGGCGTCGGTCTCCTGCTCGAGCGCGAACTCCTCCATCTTCAGGCGGTCGACGGCACGGCGCAGCTCGTCGATCTCGACGGGGCTGCTGTCGATCTCCATGCGCAGCCGCGACGCGGCCTCGTCGATGAGGTCGATGGCCTTGTCGGGCAGCTGCCGCCCCGAGATGTAGCGGTCGGACAGCGACGCGGCGGCCACGAGCGCCGAGTCCGCGATGGTCACCTTGTGGTGGGCCTCGTAGCGCTCCTTGAGCCCGCGCAGGATCGCGATGGTGTCCTCGACCGACGGCTCGCCGACGAAGACCTGCTGGAAGCGGCGCTCGAGCGCGGCGTCCTTCTCGATGTGCTTGCGGTACTCGTCGAGCGTCGTCGCGCCGACGAGGC
The DNA here is from genome assembly GCF_039531305.1 of Terrabacter lapilli. Taxonomy (NCBI): domain Bacteria; kingdom Bacillati; phylum Actinomycetota; class Actinomycetes; order Micrococcales; family Intrasporangiaceae; genus Terrabacter; species Terrabacter lapilli. The sequence goes on along the minus strand of NZ_BAAAPU010000007.1, from coordinate 891,230 downwards.
GCAGCTCACCGCGGGCGAGCATGGGCTTGAGCATGTTGCCGGCGTCCATCGCACCCTCGCCACCGGCGCCCGCGCCGACGACGGTGTGGATCTCGTCGATGAAGGTGACGATCTGCCCGTCGCTGCCCTTGATCTCCTCGAGGACGGCCTTGAGCCGCTCCTCGAACTCGCCGCGGTACTTCGCGCCGGCGAGCATCGCCCCGAGGTCGAGGCTGTAGAGCGTCTTGTCGCGCAGGCTCTCGGGCACGTCGCCCTCGACGATGCGCTGGGCGAGGCCCTCGACGACGGCGGTCTTGCCGACGCCGGGCTCGCCGATGAGGACGGGGTTGTTCTTCGTGCGGCGGGAGAGCACCTGCACGACGCGGCGGATCTCGGCGTCGCGGCCGATGACGGGGTCGAGCTTGCCCTCGCGGGCCCGGGCCGTGAGGTCCGTGCCGTACTTGGCCAGGGCCTCGAAGGTGCCCTCCGGGTTGTCGGACGTGACGGGCCGCCCGCCGCGCAGCTCGGGGATGGCCTTCTCGATGGCGTCGGCGTCGAGGCCGAACTGCCCGGTGCGGGCGATCGCCAGGAGCAGGTGGTCGGTGGAGACGAACGAGTCGCCCATCGCCGTCATGTACTGCTGGGCCTGCTGGACCACGCGGAGGCCGATCGGCGAGAGCTGCGGCTGCTGGACGCCGCCGGTGACCTGGGGCATCGACGCCATGGCACGCTCCGCCGCCGCGGTCGCCGCCGCGACGCTGGAGCCGCCCGCGGTCAGCAGGGCCGGGGTCGTGGTGCCGCTCTGGGCTGCCAACGCGAGCAGCAGGTGAGCCGGCTCGATGTTCGGGTGGTGCTTGCCCGTCGCGGTGGTCGCGGCCTGGGCGAAGGCCTCCTGAGCCTTGTTGGTCAGCTGTAGGTCCATGCGTACTCCTGGGAAAGGGATGGGTTCGCTGGGTTCAACCGGGTCTGAGTTGAGTCTATTCCACTCAACTTCACGTCAGGAGCGATCAGGCCGTATGCCGTCGCGCGGCGTCCCGCTGGAAGGCCCCCCCGGCCGTACGCTCGGCCCATGGACCGCGCCGCCCTTGCCGACGAGCTGCCCAGGGCGCGGTTCCGCACGACGCAGTTCCGCGAGGGCTACGCCCAGGCCGACGTCGACGCGCTCCTCGGCCGCTGACCCGGCTCGGGCCGCCGAGGCGATGCCGCGCGCGGCTCAGCCCTGCGGGTCGGGGTCGTACCAGCCGCCGTGGGCGGCGGCGAGCGCCTCGAAGCGGGCGGCATACGCGGGCACCGGAGGCGTGCGCACGTAGACGGCCCACTCGTGGTCCTCGGAGTCGTCCTCGCCGGCGAGGGCCTCGCGGACGACGCGCACCTCGGTCAGGCCCTCGGACTCCAGCTCGTCGGCGAGCTCCTCGGCGACCTCGCGGTCGGGCAGCACGAGAAGGTGCTCGATGCGGGTGCTCACGGGACCCAGCGTAGGACGCTCACACGACGTCCCCGGGCTCGGCGCCGGTCTCGATGACGTGCTCGGCGACCTCGCGCAGCTTGACGTTGTTGTCCTGCGAGGCGCGGCGCAGCAGGTCGAAGGCCTCCTGCGAGACGATCCGGTGGCGCTCGATGAGGATCCCCATCGCCTGGCCGATGAGCCGGTGGCTGTCCAGCGCCCGTTCGAGGTTGGCCTCGTTGCGGCGGCTGCGCCCCACGATGAGGGTGCGCTGGACGGCCTGCACGAGGGAGTGCAGCAGCAGCTCGCCCACGAGCCGTGCCGCCTCGAGGGGCTCGACCCTCCCGTCGGGCACGACCCAGCCGCGGCAGCGGGCGAGCTCGGCGATGGACTCCAGCAGGACGCCCTCACCCGTGCCCTCGACGAGAGCCGTGCGGGCCTCGGGCGGCAGTGCGGCCGGGGGCACGACCCCGGAGGCCGTGGCGTACAGGTCGTGCTGGTCGGTGGTGACCCGCAGCGCGGCGTCGCCGCCCATGGCATCGCCGATGGCTGCTGCGGCGATGGTCATGACGTCCTCGAGCTCCTCGAGCAGGACCATCCGTCGTGCCGCCTCGGCGATCCGCTCGGCCGTGGCCGGACGGGCGGGAGAGCCGTCGTCGCTCGTCGAGGGGAACGAAGGCGGGGTCGTCACGCGGGCCTCCAAGGTATGCCGGGAGAGGCCCGCGATCTTGGAGGCAGCACAGTCTTGCATCCCGGCACCGGGACCTCCAAAACGCCACGGCGACATGGCGCTTCGGCCGCAAGCCGAGCGCTCAGCCGGCCCGGAGTCAGCCCCCAGAGGGTCAGGCGGTGTCGGGGTCCTGGCCCGTCTCGACCACGCGCGTGGCGATCTCGCGCAGCTTGATGTTGCGGCTCAGGGAGGCCTGCCGCAGCATCTCGAAGCCCTGCTTCGCCGTGATCCGATGGCGCTCGATGAGCACCCCCACGGCGTGGCCGATGAGGCGGTGGCTCTCGATGGCCTGCTCGAGCTGCTTCTCCTTCTCGGCGCGCGCCTGGAGGTCGACGACACGGTCGACGGCCTGCCCCAGCGACTGCGCGAGCAGGTCACCGACGACGAGCTCGTCGCTCGAGACCAGCCGCGGCTCGTCGAACTGGACCCACGCCCGGCAGTCGCACTCCTGGGCCGTGGGGAACAGCAGCAGGCCCTCGCGCTTCTCACCCACGAGGACGTCGTGGCGGAACGGCGTCGAGTCGAGCCCACGGCGGACGCCGGGTTCGAGCTCTGTCGTCGACACGCGGCCGCGAGGCGAGAGCACGACGGGCTGCCCCTTGGTGGGCGAGACGCTGAGGGTGACCTCGCCGTCGAAGAGCACGGTGAAGCCGGTGACGGCGGTGGCGAGCGCCTGGTCGAGGTCGTCGGCCCTGGCGAGGTCGACGGCGATCCGCGCCGCCAGCTCGCGCCGCATCCGCGACTCGTGCTCGCGGGTCTCGTCGCGCACGACGACGATGATGAACCCCTCGTGCTCCGCGGTGGCCGGCACGCTGGCCGCGCGGGTGTGGACCCAGGCCTCGCCGCCACCCTTGCGCACGATGCGGTAGCGGTCGTCGAGCACCGGGCGCCCCGCCTGAAGCTCACGAATGCGCTCCTCGTGCCGGTCCCGCTCGGCGCCGCTCGCGTCGGCAGGCGCCCACCACGGGTAGGGAGGGACGAGCGGCCCGTCGGCCAGCGACCAGCCGAACGTACGCGTGAAGGCGGGGTTCATGTCGAGCACGCGGCCCTGCGCGTCGGCGATGACGAACGGCTCGACGATGGCCTCGACGATGGCGCGTAGCCAGGCTGCGTCGCGGGACCGCGAGCGCGAGCGCACGAGGTTGGCCGCGAGCCGGGCGCGGAGCTCCTGCGGGTCGAACGGCTTGGTGACGTAGTCGTCGGCGCCCTCGAGCAGCCCGGTGGTGCTGGCGTCCACGCCGGCCCGGGCCGAGAGCAGCACGACGGGCAGGTCGCGCAGCGCCGGGTCGGCGCGGATCTCGCGCACGAGGGTCAGGCCGTCCATCCGCGGCATCATGACGTCGGCCAGGACGATCGAGGGCCGCTGGGCCCGGACGTGGTCGAGCGCCTCGACACCGTCGCGGAGGGAGACGACGTCGTAGTCGCTGACCAGGTGCCGGGCGATGTAGTCGCGCATGTCGTGGTTGTCCTCGACCACGAGCAGCGTCGGACGCACGCCGGTGGATGTGGACACCTCGGACACGGGAGCCGCCGACTGCGGCGTGTCGGCCGCCATCTGCTCGGCCACGTCGTCGCGGACCACCCACGTGCTGGCCTCGAGGATGAAGGACTCCGCGGAGCGGGGACGGATCGAGGGGCGCAGCGCCTCGCGCGACGCGGGCCTGCCCCACGGCAGCGAGACCGTGAAGGTGCTGCCCTCTCCCGGGGTGGAGCTGACGCCCACGGTCCCGTCGAGCAGCTCGACGAGCTGCCGGACCAGCGAGAGGCCGATGCCGGCGCCCTCGCGTGAGCGACGGTCGTCGCCCCGGCCGAGCTGCCGGAACCGGTCGAAGACCAGGTCGAGGTCCTTCTCGGCGATCCCGACGCCGGTGTCGGTGACGGACACCTGGTAGCCGCCGGCGTGGGTCTCGAGCCGAAGGCAGATGCGGCCCCGCGGCGTGAACTTCAGCGCGTTGGAGAGCAGGTTGAGCACGATCCGCTCGAACATGTCGACGTCGACGTACGTCTCGTGGTCGACCTCGTCGGTGACGACCTCGAACTCGAGACCGGTGCGCTCGATCGCGGGTCGGAAGTTCGCGGCGATGCCGGTGGTGAGCTCCTCGAGGTCTGCCTCGACCCAGTGTGGCTCGACGGCTCCGGCCTCGACGCGGGTGAGGTCGAGGATGCGGTCGACGAGAACGGTGAGGCGTTCGGTGTTGCGGCGGATCAGCTCGAAGCGCTGACGCTGCTCGGGCTCCAGGCCGTCGTCGGCCAGGGCGTCGTTGACGGGCCCGGCGATGAGGGTGAGCGGGGTGCGCAGCTCGTGGCTGACGTTGGCGAAGAAGTCCGACTTGGCGACATCGAGCTCCTCCAGCACCTCGGCCCGTCGGCGCTCCTCCTGCAGGTGCCGGATGCCGCTCAGGGCCATGGCCACGTGCGAGGCGCACAGCTCGGCGTAGACCTGCAGCTGGGAGTCCCACGGTCGGCGCGGGTTGTCGGTGAGCAGGAGGTGGGCCGTGGGCCCGACCTGTCCGGGCTCCACGACGGGCACGCGGTGCACCACCTCGCCGGCGGCGGCGGTCCGCTCGTCCTCGGCCGGGCCCTCGGCCGAGCCGGTCCAGACGAGCTCAGCCCTCGTGTGGTCGTGCGGGTGCGAGCCGAGCACGCCGACGGCGCGGCGGCGGACGTCCTCGGGGCCGCGCGCGTCGGCGAGCGTCTCGACGAGCTCGGCGGAGACGCGGGCACGGCGTTCGGCGACGACCTTGGCCGTGGTCTCGGTGGCGACGTTGAGGACGCCGACGACCTTGCCGTCGTCGTCGTGGATGGCCCCGTAGGACCAGGTGAAGTAGGCCTCCTCGAGGAAGCCGGCGCGGTTGATCACGAGCAGCGCGTCCTCGACCCAGGTGGCCGGGCCACCGCTGGTGACGCCGTCCAGCATCGGGCCGATGATGTCCCAGACCTCGGGCCACACGGCGCGCACGGGCAGCGTCCACGCGCCGGGGTGCTTGTTGGGCCCGAGGAGGTCGCGGTAGCCGTCGTTGTAGAGCATGAGCAGCTCGGGTCCCCAGCAGATGAGCATGGGGAAGCGCGACGAGAGGCACACGTCCACGAGGACGCGCAGGTTGGTGGGCCAGGTCTCGACGGGACCCAGGGGCGTTGCCGACCAGTCGGTCTGCGAGAAGATCTGCTGCATCTCGCTGGGGCTCGACACGACGCCGAGGCGGTGTCCGGTCTCGGCCCCGCCGTGGATGTCACCCTCCGGTTGGTGCGGGGTCACGCGACGTCCGGGAGTGGGATCAAGAACTGCCTCCGGGGCAATCGGCAACGGCGCCCCAGCTGCATGAGGCCTGCACAGTGTTACACATGTAAGGCGGGCCCAGAACCCAGTGACCTACCGGTTCGGACGCCACACGACGAGGGCCTGCGAGGAGGGCGCGCGGGGAGGCCGCTGGCCGGGCCGCACCGTCACCACCTCGCCCCGCGGGCCCACGGCGAACACGCGCGCGCCGGCCGTCAGGGCCGCCTGCGCGGCCTGCGCCTCGGCCAGCTGGGCGGACAGCTCCTCCACCCGCGACTGGAGCGCCGCGACGTGGTTCTCGAGCTCGAGGATGCGCTGGATGCCGGCCAGCGAGACACCCTCCTGCGAGAGCCGCTGCACCTCGCGGAGCAGCTGCACGTCGCGGGTGCTGTAGCGCCGGCCCCCGCCGCGGGTGCGCGACGGGGAGACGAGGCCGAGCCGGTCGTACTGGCGCAGGGTCTGCGCGTGCATGCCGGCCAGCTCGGCCGCGACGGAGATGACGAAGACCGGGGCGTCGTCATCGTGCCCCGTGGGGCGGGCGCTCTTGCGGGCCATCGCCATCACCTCCTCCATCACTCGTCGGGTCGGTCGTCAGCTCGGTCGTCAGCTCGGTGGTCAGGCGCGGGCGCGCCGGAACAGCTCGGCCCTGGGGTCGTGGCCGTTCTCGGCCGCGGCCATCTTCTCGATGGCCTCGCGCGCCTCGTCGGTCAGTCGCTGCGGCACGATGACCTGCACCTTGGCGAGCAGGTCGCCGGTGTGGCCGCCGCGCTTGACGCCCCGACCCTTGAGCCGCAGGACGCGGCCGCTGGGGGTGCCGGGCGCGACCTTGACCTTGACGGAGCCGCCGTCGAGGGTGGGCACGGCGACGGTCGCCCCGAGCGCCGCCTCGGCGAAGGTCACCGGCAGGTCGACGGTCAGGTTGTCGCCGTCGCGGCCGAAGACGGGGTGCTTCTCGACCGTCACGGTCAGGATGAGGTCGCCGGCCGGGGCGCCGGGGTCACCCTGGCGGCCCTTGCCGCGCAGGCGGATCCGCTGCCCGTCCTTGACGCCCGCCGGGATGCGGGCGTTGATGCGGCCGAGGTCGGGTGAGCTCAGCGAGACCGTCGAGCCCTCCACGGCGTCGCGGAAGCCGATGGTCGTGCTGGCCTGGACGTCGGCCCCCGGGCGCGGACCTGCCGGCGCGCCGTAGCCGCCGTAGCCGGCACCGGGCGCGCCGCCGGGCCCTGCTCCGCCGAACATCTGGCCGAGGATGTCCTCGAGGTTGGGCTGTGCGCCGCCGCCGCCGGTGCTGAACCGGACGCGCTGGCCACCGGGGCCGCCCGCCCCGCCGAAGGCGGAGAAGATGTCCTCGAACCCCGCGCCCTGCCCGCCGGGGCCGCCCGCCGTGAAGCGGGCACCCCCGTGCGACATCGCGCGGATGGCGTCGTACTCGCGGCGCTTCTCGGGGTCGGACAGGACGGCATACGCCTCCCCGACCTCCTTGAAGCGCTCCTCCGCCTTGCGGTCCCCGACGTTGTGGTCGGGGTGCAGGTCGCGCGCGACCTTGCGGTAGGTCTTCTTGATCGTCGCCGCGTCGGCGTCCTGGGGCACGCCGAGGATCCCGTAGAAGTCCTTCTCGAACCAGTCCTGACTAGCCATGGCGCACCTCCTTCGTCACGGAAACCTTCACGCTGCTCCCATCATCGGGTATGCCGCCGGGCTGCGCGGGCAGCCCCGCGGCCGACGTGTCACGCGGGGTCGGCAACCGACACCCGGGCGGCGCGGACGAGCCGGTCACCGATGCGGTAGCCCGGCTGCAGCACCTGCACGACGGTCGTTCCCGTCGCGCCATCGGGCAGCTCCGCCTCGACGTGCATGAGGGCCTCGTGCACGTTGGGGTCGAACTCCTGCCCGGCCTCGCCGAGGCGCTCGACGCCGTAGCGGCCGAGCGTCGCCTCGAGCTTCTCGGCGATGGAGGCGAACGGGCCGGAGGCGAGGTCACCGGCCTGGCGGGCCATGTGGATGTCGTCGAGGACCGGGAGCAGCGACTCGACGACGCTGCCCACCGCCGTGTGGCGGATGACCTCGCGGTCGCGGTCGACGCGCTTCTTGTAGTTGACGTACTCGGCCTGCAGCCGCTGCAGGTCCGCGAGCAGTGTCGCGGCCATGCTCTCCTCCTCGGCGAGGGCGGTGCCCTCGGACTCCTCGTCGCCCGTCCGGCCGGCGTCGGGCGCGTGGCCGGCCTCGGCCGTCGCACCCGCCCCGTCGGACGGGGTCGACTCGCTCGGCCCGCCCGGGGCGTGGTCGAACTCGTCCTCGCCGCCGGGCTCGGACGAGGCGCCGGGACCGCCCTCGTAGTAGGTGTGGTGGCGCTCGCCGTGGGCCTCGGCCCGCGGCGGGGTGCCGGCGGCGTCGCCGCCGGCACCCGTCGCGCCCGTGGCGGTCACGTCGGGCTGCTCGCCTGACGCACCGTCGGCCGCGCGCTCCGACTCGAACTCGGACGCGGTCACTTGGCTTCCTTGGCCTCGTCCTCGTCGACGACCTCGGCGTCAACGACGTCGTCGTCGGCCGCGTGGCCGGCGCCGGCATCGGCCGTCTGGCCGTCCTGGGCACCCGCGGAGGAGGCGTTGGCCGAGGCCTGCTCGGAGGCGTACACCGCCTGACCCATGGCCTGCGACTTGGTGTTGAGGTCCTCGATCTTGGCCTTGATCTCGTCGACACCGGCCTCGGAGCCCTCGGCGATGGCGGCCTTGAGGTCGGCGAGCGACTCCTCGACCGGCGTCTTCACGTCGGCCGGGACCTTGTCGCCGGACTCCTTGAGGAAGGACTCGGTCGAGAAGACGAGCTGCTCGGCCTGGTTCTTGACCTCGGCCTCCTCGCGACGCTTGCGGTCCTCGTCGGCGTGCGCCTCGGCGTCCTTGACCATCCGGTCGATCTCGTCCTTGGAGAGGGCCGAGCCGCCGGTGATGGTCATCTTCTGCTCCTTGCCGGTGCCCTGGTCCTTGGCGGAGACGTTGACGATGCCGTTGGCGTCGATGTCGAAGGTGACCTCGATCTTCGGCACACCGCGCGGCGCCGGCGCGATGCCGGTCAGCTCGAAGGTGCCGAGCGACTTGTTGTGCTGAGCGATCTCGCGCTCACCCTGGAAGACCTGGATGAGGACGGACGGCTGGTTGTCGTCGGCCGTGCTGAAGATCTCGGAGCGCTTCGTCGGGATGGCGGTGTTGCGCTCGATGAGCTTGGTGAACAGGCCACCCTTGGTCTCGATGCCGAGCGAGAGCGGCGTGACGTCGATGAGCAGGACGTCCTTGCGCTCACCCTTGAGGACACCGGCCTGCAGGCTCGCGCCCATGGCGACGACCTCGTCGGGGTTGACGCCCTTGTTGGGCTCCTTGCCGCCGGTCAGCTCCTTGACGAGGTTGCTCACGGCCGGCATGCGGGTGGAGCCACCGACGAGCACGACGTGGTCGATGTCGGACACCTTGATGCCGGCGTCCTCGATGACCTTGTGGAACGGGGCCTTCGTGCGGTCGAGCAGGGACTTGGTCATCTGCTCGAACTGCGCGCGGCTGAGGTTCTCGTCGAGGTGGATCGGACCCTCGGGCGTCATCGAGATGTACTGCGCCGAGATGTTGGTGCTCGTCGCGGTGGAGAGCTCCTTCTTGGCGCGCTCGGCCTCGTCACGCAGGCGCTGCATGGCGATCTTGTCCTTGGACAGGTCCTGGCCGGTCTTGTTCTTCACCTGGGTGATGAGGTGCTGGACGATGACGTCGTCCCAGTCGTCGCCACCGAGGTGGTTGTCGCCGTTGGTGGCGCGCACCTGGATCGTCGCGAAGCCGTCCTCGGCGTCCTTGCCGACCTCGAGGAGGGACACGTCGAACGTGCCACCACCGAGGTCGAAGACGAGGATGAGCTCGTCCTCCTTGCCCTTGTCGAGGCCGTAGGCGAGCGCCGCCGCGGTGGGCTCGTTGACGATGCGCAGGACGTTGAGGCCCGCGATCTCACCGGCCTCCTTGGTGGCCTGGCGCTCGGCGTCGTCGAAGTAGGCGGGGACGGTGATGACGGCGTCGGTCACGGTCTCGCCGAGGTAGGACTCGGCGTCGCGCTTGAGCTTCTGGAGGATGCGGGCGCTGATCTCCTGCGCGGTGTAGCGCTTGCCGTCGATCTCGGGCGACTTCCAGTCGGTGCCCATGTGGCGCTTGACCGAGCGGATCGTCCGGTCGACGTTGGTGACGGCCTGGCGCTTGGCGACCTCACCGACGAGCACCTCGCCGTTCTTGGAGAACGCCACGACGGACGGGGTCGTACGCCCGCCCTCCGCGTTCGCGATGATGCTCGGCTCGCCGCCCTCGAGGACGGAGACGGCCGAGTTGGTGGTACCGAGGTCGATTCCGACCGCACGTGCCATGGGTGACTCCTTGGATCCGGGTGTTGCTGTGGTCTGGTTTGCAGGTCCTTCGCTCAATCTGCTCCGGTCGTCCGTGGATTGTCAAAACCGGACTCGCAAATCTTGCGCTCACCAGACTCAACTTCTCGCATGGCGGCTTTGTTCCGGGGCGCCGCGACTTTCTCCGCTGCGACGGACCTGCTCAGCACGACGCCGGGAGGGTGCCCTCGACGGCGCCGGCGCTGCGGTAGTCGAGCCGCACCTGGCTGCTCTTCGGCACCGCGATCGCACTCCCCGCTCGCCGGGTCCATCCCGTCGGCAGGAAGACGTACTGGGAGTCCGAGTTGAGCAGGAGCACCAGTCCCGAGTAGCGGTAGCGGTACGCGTTCGGCTCGCCGCTGCACCGCACCGTGCGGACCCCCGGCGCGGAGATGCCGAGCAGCTTGTCGCTGTAGAGCACCACCTGCGCACGGCTGTGCAGCGATGCCGCGAGCTCGGCGGCGCGCTGGCGACCCACGGCCGCCGAGTAGTCGCCTGCTGCCCAGAACAGACCCATGGCGATGACGAGCGTGAGGGCCGTCAGCTCGGCGATCCCGACGCCGCGCGAGTAGCTCGGAGCAGGCGCGCGGAGCAGGTGGCCGGCGATGCTGAGGAGGGTGACGCCGACCACCAGGCACAGCGGCGCCACCGCCGGGACGTTGCCGAACATCGCCTGGCGGAAGAGGCCGAGCACGCCGTTCGCGGTCAGCAGGGCCCCCACCATCGCCACGGCAGGCGCCACCCAGGCGGCGGGCGCCCCGGCGGCCGGGCCGGAGCGGCGGACCAGGGCCAGGACACGCGTCGCCACCAGGACGAGGAGGGTGATGACCACGCCCGGCAGGAAGAGCCCGTCCTGGCTCGTCAGGAGGTAGTCGGTGCTCGAGAAGCCGAGCGACGTCGGGTCGATCCCGAACCAGCCGAAGAGCGCGGTCGTGTGCGACCAGCCGAAGAAGATGAGCAGCGCGGTGATCAGCGTCGCCGGTGCGACGACCTGCCCGAGGACCTTCAGGACCGGAGGCAGCTCGTGCAGCAGGAGGGGCGGCGGCTCTTCCGGTGTCGGCCCGAGATCCTCTGGCTCGCTCCGCTCATCCGGTGGGGACATCGGACTGTCCACCGTCCGGCGTGCTGCCACCCGTCGGCGTGCCGGTCGTCCCGGGGCTGGTGTCGCCCGTCGGCGGCCCCGTCGGCGACCCGGGTTCCGGGGTGCCGTCGGTCGTCGTCGTGGATCCGCCGCCTGCGCGGGCCCGGTCGCACTCCTCCTGGGACTCGGTCAGCACTCGGACCTTGGACCCCCGCCGCGCCTGGGTGGCGGGGTCGTAACCGACGAAGCAGGCGCCGTCGCCGAACTCGAGCTGCACGCAGAGACCGGATCCGCCGCACGCCTCGACGAAGAGGCTCGTGATGGCGTCGCGGAGCCCTGACATGGGCTCGTCCTTCTGGGGGATCGTGGGGACGTCGATCGGCGAGCCGGGCGCCTGGCCACCTGCGCCTCCGCCGTCACCGGCGCCGCCGCTGGGACTGGCGGTGTCACCGCCGCTGGGACTGGCGGTGTCACCGCCGCTGCCGGCTCCCCCGCCGGCGCCGGTGGGGCTCGTCGAGCGGTCGACCGGCGCGGATGTCGACCCGCTGTCGCCGGTCCCGGGCCCCGGAGCCGCACTCCCGGTGCACCCCGTGGCGAGAACGAGGCAGCAGGCGACCGCGGCAAGCAGCTGGCCGACGCTCGCGCTGCCCGTTGGTCGACGTGCCATGGTCACCTCCCGCGGGAGCTCATCCCAGCATGCACCTGCGACGGCTGTGACGAGAGGCGTTCGGCCAGGTCGTCGACTGTCCCTGCTGCTCAGCCGCCCGCCGGGAGCCGCACGCCGGCGACGGTCGTCAGGACCGGGTGCTCCTCGTCGCCGCCGCGCACCTCTCCCCCGCGCCAGACGATGGACAGGTCGCGGCCCTGCACCGTCAGCTGGGCCAGGCAGTTGTCGAACCACGGTCCGTCGGTCACCGTCCAGGTGCAGGGCGGGTCGGGCACGCGCTTGGACCGTTCGGCGACGAACCGCATCGGCCGCACCAGGCCTCGGGCGAAGGCCGACATCATGACGCGGACCGTGCGCGGCATGGGGTTGCGGATGGGCGAGCAGACCGCCTGCACGATCCGCGACCGGGCGCCGTGGCGGGACCGCGCGTCGACGACCTCGGCGACGTAGGAGTTGTGGACGTCGCCGGAGAGGAACACGACGCTGGCCGGGGCGGCGCCGCGCTCACCTCGGGCGACCGACATCACCATGTCGAAGACGTCGACGAAGCCGTCGTTGAACGCCGCCCAGTGCTCCAGGTCGATCGACTGCCGGGCCTTCTCCGCCGCCCTGGCGGCGAGCCGCCCGCGGGCGCCGGTGGCGAGGACCTCGTCGATGGACTCGAGGTCGTGCAGGCCCGGCGGCAGCAGGAAGGGCAGCGACGTCCCGATGAGCAGGTGGTCGACGTCGCCGGTGAGCTGCTCGTCGAGCCAGCGCAGCTCGGCAGGGTCGAGCATCGAGCGGTGGTCGGGCTCGAGGACGCGCGCGGCCCGCGAGTCGACGACGACGAGGCGGCTGTCGCCGAGGTCGCGCCGGTAACTGTAGCGGTAGACGTCCGGGTGCCGGTCCACGCGGCGCGACAGGTCGAAGACCGCCTCGGTGAGGTCGAGCTCGACGGCGTCGGGGCCCTCCGTCGCAGCGGCCTCGAGGACGCGCGCGTAGACCTCGTCCTCCGCCAGCTGTCCGGGTGAGAGGTTGCCGATGTGCTGGTAGACCCAGTAGGACGACAGGCCACCCATGAGGCGCTCGTGCCACCACGGGGTGCGGCCCATCTCCTCGTGCCAGGACCACGAGGTGTTCCAGTCGTCGCGGATGTCGTGGTCGTCGAAGATCATGCAGCTCGGCAGGGTCGAGAGCAGCCACCGGTTGGCGTCGTCGCCCCACGCGAGCGAGTAGAGGTACGCGTACTCCTCGTAGTCCTTGATCTCGCTGCCCGGCGGCTCGTCGAGGGAGCGCCGTGAGGCGATGAACTCGCGCATCGCCTCGGGGGTCTCGTCGGCGTAGACCTGGTCGCCGAGGAAGGCCACGAGGTCGGGCCACTCCTGCTCTCCGCGGGCAAGCGCGAGGGCGAGGGTGCGCAGCGCGTCCACGCCGTTGGTGCGGTTCCCCTCACGGTCGTGGGGCACCGTGGTCCGGCAGGAGCCGAAGAGCAGCCGGGTGGGCCGGTGCCGGTCGATGGTGCGGATGCGCGGTGCCGGGAACGGGCTGCCCGGCTCGGGCCACACCCGCGTGCCGTCGATGCTGACGGCATACTCCAGGTCCGCGCCGGGCTCGAGCCCGTCGACGACGACGAGCGCGTAGTGGTGGCGCTCGACCCGGAACGTCGGGGCGCTCCACTCGTGCCCGCCGGCGCGGACCGTCACGACGGCGCTGCCGGCGGTCTCGACCCACACCGTGGCGTCCGTCTCGCCGATGTAGCGGAGCATGGGGCCGAGGACGAGCGGCCCGGTCGGGTCCTGCGGCGGGGCGGGGTCGGTCATGCGACAGGCTTACTGCACATCGGGCGGCGGTGGGGACGAAAGGTGCTCTTCGAGGAAGGCCAGGGTGCGCTGCCACGCGTCGGCGGCCACCTCGGGGTCGTACTTCGACGGCGAGGTGTCGTTGAAGAAGGCGTGCCCCACCCCGTGGTAGACCCGCGCGCTGAAGTCGACGCCTGCCTGCTCCATGCGCGACTCGAGCTCGGGCACCCGGTCGGTGATCCCGTGGTCCTCCTCGCCGTAGAAGGCGAGGACGGGGCAGGCGATCGTGGCGGGGTCGGCGTTCTCGGGGAAGGTGCCGTAGAAGGGCACCGTGGCGCGGACCCGGTCGTCCGCGGCCGCCAGCGCGAAGGCGTACGTCCCCCCGAAGCAGAAGCCGACGACGCCCACCCGGCCGTCCACGCCCGGCTCGCCGACGAGCGAGTCGACGACGTGTCGCAGGGCCGGCACGGCCCATGCCGCGAACTCCGGCTGCCGCGCCGGCGTGGTGGCCGCGCGCATCTGCGGCTGCGCGGCCAGCCGGTCCTCCTCGGTGCCGCGCATCATGAGGTCGAAGATGCGACCGCCGACCTCGGGAGTCAGGCCGACGTGCCCGAGCAGGTCGGGGGCGACGGCGACGTAGCCCTGCGCCGCGAAGCGGTCGGCGACGTCCTTCACGTGGTCGACCAGCCCCCAGATCTCCTGGATGACGACGACCGCACCGCGCGGCTGCCCCTCCGGGTCGGAGCGGTAGGCGTGGAGGTCGTGCTCGGGGAACTCGATCATCGTGCCCATTGCCCATTCGTACCCGGTCGGGCCGCGATCGTCCCCGTCCCCTCTGTGAGGATGTCGTGCCATGACCCAGCCGTATGCCGTCCGCCGCGCCCTCGCGCACGTGCGCGGGCTCGCGTCGGGGGCGGCTCTCGACCCGGCGCTGCGGGTGACGCTGAACTTCCATCCCGACCGGCTGGTCGCCGGGGAGCCGATCCTGGGCGTGCTGGCCCGTGACGGCGTCTACCGGTCGCAGTTCGAGACCAGCACGAGCAACGGCGGCCTCACCGCGCACCCGGGCGGGAGCCGCTGGCGCTGGGAGAGCAGGCTCTTCGGCGGGGCCTACGACGACGCCGACCCGGCACTGCGTCCGAAGTACGGCGCACTCGACCTGCACCGTCGGCCCCACGGCGCGGCTCCCCGCTTCGGCTCAGCCCACCTGCGACTGGCGGCCGACACCCTGGGGCGCACGACCTTCTGCTTCCCCGACAGCGTCTTCGAGCCCGAGCACTTCGGCACCGCAACGGCGTTCGTCCTGGCCGAGCTCGCGACGGCCTCCGACCACGACCTGCTCGACGACTACGTCGAGGCGCACGTCCACGGTGTCGTCGACCTCGCCACCGACGTCGAGGCGCTCGTGCTCGACCCCGGCTACCGTGGCACCGACGTGGAGGCGGACGCACTCCGGATCGGCGTGCCTGTCGAGTGGCACCCGGGCTACCGCCTGGACGTCGACACCCTGCGCGCCCATCCCGACTACCGCGGCGCCGAGTTCGTCGCCCTCGGTGAGTCGCTCGCCGTCGACGGCGTGGTCACTCCGCAGGTGATCGGTGCAGCGTCACGCGAGGGCCGCCACGACGAGCAGGCCCTCAAGCGGGTGTGGCACTACGTCGCCCGCTTCGGTGCCCTGAGCACCTGACCTGCACCGTGGTGACCACGGTCGTGACGGACGGGCGCCGCGGTGTCGAGGAGAAGCCGAAGCGGCAGGGCGGGTCCACGGGCGCGAGGGCCCCGAGCGGCCGACCCTCGAAGCTGCCCTCCAGGGCCGTCACCTGGTGCAGGTCGGTGGCCCCGTAGAACTCCCGCCGGCCGGCGAGCGCCGTGCCGCGCGTCCGGACCCCGCGCAGCACCCGTCGCGCGACCGGGTCGACGAGCGTCGCCCACGCCGGACTGGCGGCGAGGCGCTCGGGCACGGCGCGCAGGAGCCGGCCGAGCGGCATACGCCCTCCGACCGCGAGGTCGAGCGTGAGCGACGGTGAGACGACGCGCCACCGACCGCGGTCGGAGGTGACCGTGATGGGCTCGAGGCGCACCTCGTCGAAGTCGTAGGTCGCCTCGATGAACTCCGCCACCGGCCGGCTCGGCGCGATGAGCACGCGGTGGCCGGCGGGCGTCTCGACCATCGCGTCACCGAAGGCGCCGAGCGGTGTGGTGTGCCAGGAGCCGACGACGACGCGCACGCCGGACTCCGACCCGACACCGGCGATCTGTCCGTGGAAGCGCTGCGCTGGCACCTGCCGAGCCTAGCGACCGAGGGACCTTCGCCCCTACGCCGGCGGCGGGCGCAGGCGGCACGGTCGTGGGATGGGGCGGCTTGGAGCGCGGCGTCGTCGCCGGTGGGCGGCAGCCGTCCTCGCAGCCGTCGCCGCGTCGTCCCTGGTCCTGGTAGCCGGCTCGACGGAGGCGCCGCCGTGGGCGGAGCAGGCCGTGGAGTGGATGGCGGCGCGGGACCTCGCCGGGCACCGGTCCGTCGCCGAGCTCGTCCGGTTCGACTCGCCGCGCACCGTCCACCTGCTGTGCTGCAACCAGGGCGAACCGATCAAGGGCCGCGAGGCGCTCGCCGACTTCCTCTCGATGGCGTTCGGGGAGTCGCTGGAGGAGGGGACGATGGGGCGCTCCTACGTCGACGTCTCCGGCGCCGTCGTCGAGTACCGGTTCCCCGCCGACCCCGTCGAGCGTTCCTCGGGAGGCACCCCGCCGGCCGAGCCGGACGAGGCGCAGGTGTCCGAGATCGCCGGCGACGGCGGCGTGACGCAGACCCTCCACGCCACGTCGCTGCAGTTCCTCGAGTCGCCCGTCTACGACGGGCGCGCCTGGTACGGCGGCGACCTGCGCGCCGCCCGACCCGTCATCGACCGCTACCTGTCGGCATGGTCGCGCCGCGATGCCGCCGCGGTCGGCGGGCTCTACGCCGAGGACGCCACCCTGCTCGACTCGCTGCTGGGGGTGCGCCTGAAGGGCCGGTCCGTGATCGCGTCGTACGACGCCGCTCACGGTGGGGCCCGCCTGCGGCCGTCCCCCGTCCCGGCAGGCGGCGGGCCGGCCGTCTACGCCTACTGGAGCGGCTACCAGAGCCACCTCAACGTCTTCCTGGCCTACACCGGCGACGACGGCAACGGCTGTCCAGGAGGGGCCGTCGCCCGGCTGCAGATCGAGCGGGGCCGGATCGTGGCGGAGCGCCGCTACCACGACGTCGCCTCGATGCGCCGCTGCGTGAACAGGGCGCAGCTGCCGGACGGCTGGTGGACCCACGCGGCGATCCCGCCGCCGGTCCAGGACCAGGTCACCGGCACCGTCACCGCCGCTGGTCGTCAGGTCGAGGTGCACAACGGCACCGCGGGAGCCGAGAAGCTCGTGCGCTGGGCGATGGCGCGCTTCCCCGCCGCCCGCCTCGGAGCGCCGCGGGTCGCGTTCGTCGCCTTCGGCCGGGATGCCCACCCGGAGCAGTGCTCAGGAGGCACCTGGGGCATGGCCGTCGAGCCCGGCTCCAGCGCCCGCGTCTACCTCTGCCTGCGGGTCGACCGCACCACGACGGCGTTCCAGCGCAGCGTGGCGTTGCACGAGCTGGCGCACGCCTGGATGTGGCAGAACCTCGACGAGGAGGTCCAGCGGCAGTTCGTCACCCGGGTGGGGCTTCCGGGCTGGGACGCACCCGCCATCCCGTGGGAGAAGCGCGGCATCGAGCAGGCGGCCGACGTCATCGCCTGGGGCCTCGGCGACGACCCCCTGCGGGCTCAGGAGCTCAGCACCCGCAGCTGCGCCGAGCTCACCGCGATGTTCCGGCTGCTGACCGGCGCCGCCCCGCTGCAGCCCTC
This sequence comes from Terrabacter lapilli, assembly GCF_039531305.1. Lineage (NCBI taxonomy): Bacteria > Bacillati > Actinomycetota > Actinomycetes > Micrococcales > Intrasporangiaceae > Terrabacter > Terrabacter lapilli. The sequence goes on along the minus strand of NZ_BAAAPU010000007.1, from coordinate 874,006 downwards.
CTGCCCACCGCTCGGCTGACTGCCTCGGCCGTCGCGTCGGCGGGAGGGGCCTGGTTCTCACCCCGCCAGGATGATGCCGAACTGCCCACCGCCCCGGGACGATTCACTCGTCACAGGTGCGCCGACGGGAGGGCCCCATGCAGGTGACGCTGCCACTCCAGCGCTTGCGCCTGTGGTGGGAGAACGCCTTCTGGGTGATCCCGCTCGTCGGGATCGTGCTGGGCTTCGCGACCTCCCGGGCCGTCCAGGGCATCGACGCGACGATCGGCTCCGCCGAGCAGCCGCTCCTGTCGGCCTCCTCCGCCCAGACGCTGCTGGCGGCGATCGGCGGCGGGATGGTGACCTTCACCGGCTTCGTCTTCTCGGTGATCCTCCTCGTCATCCAGTTCGGCTCCTCGGCCTACTCGCCGCGGACGGTCACCTACCTGATGCGGGCTCGCTCCATCCAGTGGGTGCTGGCGACCTTCCTCGCCACCACGACCTTCTCGTTCATGACCCTGATCGGCATCGGCTCGGCAGGGCAGGCCTCGACCGTCCCCGTCCTCGGTGTCGCCGCCGCGGTGCTGTGGCTCGTCCTCAGCCTCATCGGCTTCCTCGTGCTCATCACCGTCGTCTCCCGACGGGTCACCGTCGACTCGCTCATCGGGACGATGGGCTCGCTGGCACGTCGACAGCTGCGGCGGCACCACACCGCCGCCCGCGGCCGCGCGGGCCGCCGCGTCCGGGAGGTGCCGGACCTCGCCGACGAGGCGAGGACGGTGAGGTATGCCGGCCGCCCGGGCCAGGTCGTCGGCGTGGACGCCGAGCGCCTCGAACGCCTGGCGCGGCAGCACGGCGCCCACCTGCAGGTGCTGGTCCGCGTCGGCGACCCCGTCTCCGTCGGCGCCGCCGTGGCCCTGCTGGCCCCCCGCATCGGCACGCGGCTCCCGGACCGGGAGCTGAGCCGGTGCCTCCTCGTCCGGCACGAGCGTTCGCTGAAGCACGACCCGCTCTACGCGCTGCGCATCCTGACCGACATCTCCCTCAAGGCCCTCTCGCCCGGGATCAACGACCCCACGACCGCGGCGCGCTCCCTCGCCGAGGTGGAGGGGGTGCTCAGGGTGGCCGCCGAGCTGCCGCTCGGACCCGTCGTCGTCGACGCGGGAGCCGGGAAGGTGGTCCTGCCGGCCGCGACCTGGTCCGACGTCGTCGACCAGGCGCTCCTCGAGGTCCTCGAGGCCGGCATCGGCCAGCCCCAGGTCACGCGGTGCCTGTCCCGCATGCTGACGGACCTGCTCGCGGACGTCCCGCCCGACCACCACGCGCCGCTGCTGCGCCACCAGCGGCGGCTCCGGCACGACATCCGGACCGCTCACCTGCTCGAGCAGCCCGTCTGGCTCGACGGGGAGGGTCGTGGCCGCGGCGGCCGCTGAGCCTCGCCCTCGGACAGGGTGCCCGCGGAGGCAGCTCGGGTCAGGCCGCGGTCTCTACGCCGGGCTCTCGGGGCGGAACCGGTAGCCCATGCCCGGTTCGGTGAGCAGGTGACGTGGTCGGGTGGGCTCGGGCTCGAGCTTGCGGCGCAGCTGGGTCATGTAGAGCCGCAGGTTGGCCGGCTGGCTGACGTAGGCCGGGCCCCACACCTGCGTCAGCAGCTGCCGCTGCGACAGGAGCTTCCCGGGCTGGCGCACGAGCGCCTCGAGCAGGCTCCACTCGGTGGGTGTCAGGTGCACGGGCTCCGTCGTCCCGTCGGCGCACCGGCGCGTGACGACCTTGTCGGCGAGGTCCACGACGACCGCGCCGAACTCGACCCGCGGCGCGGCAACGGTGTCCCCAGGGGTCGACCGACGGGTGACGGCTCGGATCCGTGCGAGCAGCTCGTCCATGCCGAAGGGCTTCGTCACGTAGTCGTCGGCCCCGGCATCCAGGGCGGCGACCTTGTCGGGGCCTCCACCACGACCGGACAGCACGATGATCGGCACCTCGCTCCAGCCGCGGACCCCGTGGATGACCTCGACGCCGTCGAGGTCCGGGAGCCCGAGGTCGAGGATGACGAGGTCGGGCGAGACCTCGGCGACGGTGCGCAGGGCCTCGGCGCCCGACGTGGCGACATGGACGTCGTGGTCACGGGCGCGCAGGTTGATGCGGAGCGCCCGAGCCAGCTGCGGGTCGTCGTCGACGACGACGATGCGGGTCACGGTCGGCCCCCGGGTACTGGACCGGGCGCCGGACCGGGTGCTGGACCGGGTGCTGGACCGGGCGCCGGCTCGGGCGAGGTGCCGGGCGCCACCGCGGCTGCGGTCCCCGTTGCGGTCGGGAGGGCGAGCACCATGGTGAGCCCTCCGTTCGGGGTGTCCGAGGCCTCGAGCGTCCCACCCATGGCCTCGACCAGGCCCCTGGACAGCGCCAGGCCGATCCCCAGGCCTGCCGTGTTGTCCGTGTCGCCGAGCCGCTGGAAGGGGCTGAAGATGCGCTCCCGGTCCCGGGCCGGGACCCCGGCACCGTGGTCGACGACGTGCAGCTCCACCCTGTCGCCGCTCTGCCGGCCCGTCACCCGGGGCGGAGCCGCGTTCGCCGGGGCGTGCCGGAGGGCGTTGCCGACGACGTTGACGAGGACCCGCATGACGAGGGCGGCGTCGCCGACGACCGGGGGCAGGTCCTCGGGCAGGTCGACGACCACCTCGGCCGCGTCGGGGCCCAGCTCGTCGAGCACCGGCGGCACCAGCTCGTCGAGCCACAGGGTCTGTCGCAGCACGGACAGCACCCCGGCCCGCAGGCGCGACAGGTCGAGCAGGTCCGAGACGAGCGAGGCCAGTCGCGAGAGCGACTCGTCCGCGGTGGCGAGCAGCTCCTCCCGCTCGTCCTCGCTCCACGTGACGTCCCGGCTGCGCAGGCTCGTCACCGCCGCGGTCGCGGAGGCCAGCGGGGTGCGCAGGTCGTGGCCGACGGCCGCCAGCAGCGCGTCGCGGAGGCGTTCGGAGGCTTCGAGCCGGGCGGCGACGGCGGCGGCACGGGCCAGCTCGTCACGCTCGAGGAGTGCCTGGGCCTGGGCGGCGAAGGCCCCGAGGATCGCCCGGTCGGACGGGCTGAGGGGGCGGCCGCACAGGGCGATGACGAGGTCGTCGCCCGCGGGCAGCTGCACGTCGGCCAGTGCCGGCTCGCGCGGCGCCTCCGGGCCGCGCGCCGCCACCACCTGCCACCTCTCGGAGCCGGCGGGATCCCGCCGCAGCAGGCTCGCCGAGGTCATCCCGAAGGCGCGGCGCATGTGCTCGAGCAGCGTGGGAAGCGCGTCCTCGCCCCGCAACGTCGCCTTGGCCACGTCCGAGAGCGTGCGCGCCTCGGCAGCAGCCCGCGCCGCCGCGGTCGCCGTCGATGCGGCCCGGTGGACGACGGTGCTGACCAGCAGGCCGACCAGCACGAACGCCACGACCGTCCAGTAGTTGTGGGGCTCACCGATCTGGAACGTGCGCACGGGCGGGATGAACCAGTAGTTGAGCAAGGTGGAGCCCAGCAGCGCGCAGACGACGGCCGCCCACAGCCCACCGACGAGGGCCGTCACGACGACCGCCAGCATGAGCACCAGCGCGTCCCCCGCGAGACCGACGGCCGACCCGAGCTCCAGCAGCGCGGCGGTGAGGGCGACGGGCAGGAGCAACCCGAGGGCCAGGCCCGCAACGCGTCGCCGGCGCGGAAGGCCGCTCGCCGGCGCCAGCTCGGGCAGCGCGCCCAGCGGCAGCGCCACGTCTTCGGTCACGCCACCATCCTTGCGCAACCCTTGCAGCCCCGGCCGAAACCCTTGCGCCGCCCATGCGGGACCGCTCCTAGCGTCGAAGCGTGCCCAGCCAGCTCACCACCGCCAAACGCCTCCTCGTGGGGCGCCCGCTGCGCAACGACGACCTCGGGGAGACCTTGCTGCGCAAACGGATCGCCCTGCCGATCTTCGCGTCGGACCCGCTGTCCTCGGTCGCGTACGCGACGGAGGCGATCCTCAAGGTCCTCACGCTCGGCGGCCTGGCCTACCTCTACCTGACCCCCTGGATCGCGGCAGGCGTGGTGACGCTGCTCGTCGCGGTCGTGATCTCCTACCGCCAGGTCGTCATGGCCTACCCCAGCGGTGGCGGCTCCTACGAGGTGGTGCGCGACAACCTCGGGCAGGGCGCGGCCATGGTCGTCGCCGCCGCCCTGATGGTCGACTACGTCATGACGGTCGCGGTCTCGGTGGCCGCCGGCGTCGACAACGTCATATCGGCGGTTCCGGGCCTCAACCCGTACCGAGTCACCATCGCGGTCGCCGTCATCGCCGGCCTGACCCTGATGAACCTGCGCGGCACTCGTGAGTCGGGCCGGGCCTTCGCGGTTCCGACCTACGTCTTCGTGGCGTGCATCCTGACGGTCAGCGGGGTCGGCCTGACCCGGGCGCTCATGGGCGACGCCCCGGTCGCGGAGAGCGCCGGCTGGTCCGTCCAGGCCCAGCACACCGGCCTGACGGGTCTCGCGCTGCTCTTCCTCGCCCTGAAGGCGTTCTCGTCCGGCTGCACCGCCCTCACCGGCGTGGAGGCCATCAGCAACGGGGTGCCGGCCTTCAAGCCACCCAAGGCACGCAACGCCGCCCGCACCCTCCTGGCGATGGGGGTCCTCGCCGTCACGATGTTCGTCGGGATCACCGCGCTGGCCATGGTCGCCCAGGTCCACGTCGCCGAGTCCACGTGCGACCTCGTCGGGTTCCCGGGCGACTGCGCCACCGCGCCCCAGCCGACCGTCATCGCCCAGCTCGCCTCGGCCGTCTTCGGAGCGGGAAGCGTGATGTTCTACGTCGTCCAGGCCTCGACCGCGCTCGTCCTCGTCCTGGCTGCCAACACGGCATACAACGGCTTCCCGATGCTCGCGTCCCTGCTGGCGCAGCACCGGCTCATGCCCACCCAGCTGCGCACCCGGGGCGACCGGCTGGCCTACAGCAACGGCATCCTGGGGCTGGCCCTCGTCGCCGGACTGCTCGTCGTCGCCTACAGCGCCGACGTCGACCAGCTCCTGCACCTCTACATCCTCGGGGTGTTCACCAGCTTCACCCTCAGCCAGGTCGGCATGGTCCGGCACTGGAACCGCGAGCTGCGGATCGTCATCGCCCCGGGAGTGCGCCGCCGCATGAACGGCGCCCGGCTCGTCAACGCGTTCGGCTCCGCCCTGACCGGGCTGGTCCTCGTGATCGTCCTCGTCACCAAGTTCACCGGCGGTGCCTACCTCGTCGTCATCGCGGTGCCCGTGCTCCTGCTGCTCATGCGTGGGGTCAACCACCACTACGCCAAGGTCTCCCGCGAGCTCAGCCCCAGGCGACAGGCACGCCTCCTGCCCAGCCGGGTCCACGCCCTGGTCCTCGTCTCGAGCGTCAACGAGCCCGCGCTGCGCGCGATCGCGTACGCCCGGGCCACCCGGCCGTCGACGCTCGCCGCCCTGACCGTGTGCGTGGACGCCGAGGACATGCGCTCGATCGAGCGCGAGTGGACGGACGCCGACATGCCCGTGCCGCTGACCATGCTGGACTCGCCCTTCCGCGACATCACCAAGCCCGTCGTCGACCAGGTCCGCAGGCTGCGCACCGACAACCCCCGCGACCTCGTCGTCGTCTTCATCCCCGAGTACGTCGTCGACCGCTGGTGGGAGGGCATGCTGCACAACCAGAGCGCGCTGCGGCTCAAGCTGCGCCTGCTCACCCTCCCCGGCGTCGTCGTGACGAGCGTGCCCTACCACCTTCGCGCCGAACGGGACCACGAGTCGCACGCGCACGCGCACGACGCTCACGACAGGAACGACGCGTCGCCCGTCAGGCCACCCGGTTGACCGTCTTCTCGATCCCGGCGATGACCTTGGAGTAGTCCTCGGTGGGCGAACCGCCCAGCACCGAGCCCCACGCCGGCACGAGCTCGGGCCCGTAGCGGTGGCCGTAGCCGTCGGGCGGGTCGTGGCCGACGGCCATGTCGGTGGTCAGCTGCCAGAAGGTGACGAACGGGATCCACGTGACGTCCGGGTTGACGTCGCGCCCGCGCGGCTCGCGCAGCCAGTCCGGCTCGGCGCCTAGCAGGGCCGGGTTCCACCAGACCACCGGGTCGGACGGGTGCTGGGCGTAGACGAACCGCGGGAACTCCCAGGCACCGTAGTCGCGGCCGTAGTAGTCGTGCGTGAGCTGGTCACCGCTCGCCGCGAACCGGATGTGCAGACCGTCCTCGACGACCGGCACGATCTCGGGTGAGCCGGGTGTGCGCTGCGCGGTCAGCTGCGCCGCGATGTCGGTGAAGCTCGGGGTGCCCACCCAGACACCCCCCTGGGCCCGGGCCAGCATGTCGTGGACGTCGGCGAAGGCCGCCTGGCCGCCGTAGGAGCCCAACGACTCGCCGCCGACGACGAGCCGGGGACGGTGGTCGGCCGGCAGGGTGCGCCACACGGCATACACCTTGTCGAAGAGCGCCTTGCCGGCCTCGCGCGGGGTGTCGCGGTCGGTGATCATCGACATCGCGCTCGGCAGGTAGGAGTACTGCATGGCGGCGACGGCGCTGTCGCCGTCGCTGAGGTACTCGACCGACTGCGCCGACCAGTCGTCGACCCACCCGGTGCCCGTCGTCGTGATGACCGCGAGGACCCGGCGGTCGAAGGCGCGGGTCCGCTGCAGCTCCGCGACGACGGCGTCGGCGACGTCCGAGACGGTCCGGTCGCCGGTGCGCCCGGCGTACACCCGGATCGGCTCGACCGCGGCGCGCCCGGTCGCCGCCGAGATCTGCGCGGGCGTGGGGGCGCTCGTGACGAACATCTGGCCCTGGTAGCCCAGGCTGCCGAAGGGCTCGAGCGACCCCGGCCCGCCCGACCTCAAGGGCGAGGCGGGGGCCGGCCTGCCGCTCGGTGACGTGTTGACCTGCGCGGCGACGCCGGCGAAGGCCTGCATGGTGCGGTGGAAGAGCAGGCTGTCGGTGACCCAGACGGCCGCGAGCGCGACCACGACCACCGCCACGGCCGTGGCGGCGGTCCGCGGCAGCACGTGGCGCGCGGCCTCGGCCAGCTGGTGCGTCGCGCCGCGCAGTCCCCGGGCCACCACGAGGAACAGGACGGCGATGGAGGCGGCCAGCGCGAGGGCCATGGCCCAGTCCACGGGGTCGAGCGGGTCCAGGTGCACGACGGCGGCCGTGCGGGCCTGGGACCGGACGTTGGAGACGGTCAGCCCGAGCACGGCGACGGCGCCGAAGACGGGCGCGGCGACGAGGAGCCAGTGGCGCGCCTCCCCGCTCACCGTCACGTGCAGGTCGACGAGGCGGGCGACCTGGCGCACGACCCACGAGACGAGCGCGCCGAACCCGTAGCCGACGGCGGCGCAGAGGCCGCTGATGAGGCCCTGGTAGTACCACGTGCGCGGCAGCAGGCTCGGCGCCATAGAGGTGAGGAACCAGGCGGCGCCGAAGAGCAGGCCGGTGCGGGAGAGGTGCCACCACGGACGAGGCGCCCGCAGCCGGCTGCGGGCGCCTGACAGCTGCGGCACCGGCACGTCGGGCATGCCACCACAGTAGGTCGCGTCGGTGTGCTGCCGCTGCCGGGTTGGCAGAGACGGACCGGGCAGGATGGGGGCATGCCGGACCCGAACCAGCGCATCACGACCTTCAGCCGCGACGGGCTGCGCTTCGACGTCACGGACGGCGGCCCGCCGGGCGGTGACGTCGTGGTCCTGCTCCACGGCTTCCCCACCGACCGGACGAGCTGGGACCGTGTCTCCCCGCGCCTGCACGAGGCCGGCCTGCGCACCCTCGCCCCGGACCAGCGCGGCTACTCGCCGGGAGCGAGCCCCAGCGAGCGGGAGGCGTACCGCCTCGAGGAGCTCGTCGCCGACGTCCTCGCGCTCGTCGACGCCTCGGGCCACGAGCGGGTGCACGTCGTCGGCCACGACTGGGGCGGTGCGATCGCGTGGCTCGTCGCCGGCAACCACCCCGACCGCGTCGCCACCGTCACCGTCCTGTCGACGCCGCACCCGGCCGCGATGTCGCGCGCGCTCAAGGCGACCCTCGAGCAGAAGCGCAAGTCCTGGTACATGGCGGCCTTCCAGCTGCCGTGGCTCCCCGAGCACACCTTCGCGGCCGGCTTCAACTCGCTGCTCACCCGCTCGGGCCTGCCCGCCGAGGACCGGCGCAGGTATGCCGCCCGGCTGGCCCGCGCCGACGCGCTCGCCGGGCCGATCGACTGGTACCGCGCCGCCCGCAGCTCGCACCTCGGCGCCCACCGCGTCGAGGTGCCGGCCACGTACGTCTGGGGCTCACGCGACCCGTTCCTCGGCCGGACCGCCGCCGAGCTGACCCGCGAGCACGTCGGCGCCGACTACGAGTTCGTCGAGCTCGACGCCGGGCACTGGCTCCCCGAGACCCGCCACGCCGAGTCCGCCGCAGCGATCCTGCGCCGGGTCGCCGGGGACAGCTGAGGGCACACGCCGGGAACACAGCCATCTGCGGGTAGGTTGCACGACCGTGAAGATCGACATCTGGTCCGACATCGTGTGCCCGTTCTGCTATCTCGGCAAGCGCCGCCTCGAGACCGCCCTCGAGCGGTTCGAGCACGCCGACGAGGTGGAGGTGACGTGGCACAGCTTCGAGCTGGACCGCGGCGCCGAGCGGGTGTCCCGGTCGTCGCTCGTCGACCTCATCGCCGCGAAGTACGGCACCACCCGTGAGCAGGCCGTCGCCCAGCACCACTCGATGGCAGCGGCCGCCGCGGAGCTCGGGCTCGAGTTCAACTGGGAGCAGGCGCGCTACGGCAACACCTTCGATGCCCACCGCGTCGTGCACCTCGCCGCCGAGCACGGACTCGCCGACGCCGCCCACGAGCGGCTGATGCGCGCCTACTTCACCGACGGTCTCGCCGTCGGCGACCGCGACGTGCTGGTGCGGCTCGCGGCGGAGATCGGCCTGGACGGCGACGAGGTGCGCTCGATGCTCGAGTCGGAGGACTACGGCAACCACGTCCGCAGCGACGAGGCCACGGCCAAGATGCTGGGGATCGAGTCCGTGCCGTTCTTCGTCTTCGACCGCAAGTACGGCGTCTCGGGCGCGCAGCCGCCCGAGGTGTTCACCCAGGCCCTGGAGACGGCGTGGGAGCACCGGCACGAGGTGCCCGAGCCCGTCGCCGTCGGCGGCGGGTGCGGCGGAGGCTGCGGCGCCGGTGGCTGCGGAGGCGCCTGCGGCGCCTGATCCTCGCCTACCGTGACGGGATGACGCACCCGACGATGTTCGACGGCGCGGACCCCTACCTCGAGCGGGTCCGCGCCATCTGCCTCGCCCTGCCGGAAGCGGACGAGAAGGTCTCGCACGGACGGCCGAACTTCTTCACCCGCAAGGTCTTCGCGATCTACGGCGGCGTCATCAAGGGCGACCACGACCCGGAGCCGTACCGCCAGGCGCTCATCGTGCTGCCCGACGAGGCCGACCGGCCCGCCCTCCTCGAGGACGAGCGGTTCGTCGTCCCCGGCTACTACGGACCCTACGGCTGGCTCATGCTCGACCTGCGCAACCCGCGCGGCGTGGAGGGCGTCGACTGGGACGAGGTCGGCGAGCTCGTCGACACCTCCTACCGCCGCACGGCGCCCGCCCGCCTCGTCAGGTCCCTCGACGACCGACCGGGCCCAGGGTCGGGCAACACCTAGGCGGTCGGCCGTTTGGCCGTGCTGCACGCGCGGTGAGCGCGTAGGGTACGCCTCGCCGAGACGACGAAAGGTGCACATGGGACAGGGGAGCAGGCGCGCGGACCTCGGGTCGCGCCGCGCCGTGGTGCTGACCCTCGTGGTGTCGCTGCTCCTGCTCGTCGGCGGTCTCGTGATCCTCCACTCGGCCGGCAGCCTCCGCCTCGGCCACGCGACACCACCCTCGCCGTCCGTCTCGACGACGGCGCGCCCCACCACCTCGGGTCCGTAGGTTGGTCCCATGCAGCCGTGGCACTCACAGGACCGCTTTGTCGTGCGCCTCGACTGGGGTCCCGGCGCCGCCGAGTCGCTGAGCACGTATGCCGTCGACGCCGGCTCGCGCGTGTGCGCGGTCGTCGTCGACGTCCTCAGCTTCACCACGTGCGTGTCGGTCGCCGTCGATGCCGACATCCGGGTGCACCCCTACCGCTGGAAGGACGAGTCGGCCGAGAGGTTCGCCGAGTCGCTCGGCGCCACGTTGGCGCAGGCCCGGTCGGCCACGCGGCGCAGCGGCGGGGTGAGCCTGTCGCCCGCCTCGATCCGGGCAGCCGGCTCGAGCGGTTCCGGCGGCTCCCTCCGCGACCTCGTCCTCCCGTCGCCGAACGGGTCGACGACGAGCGCGCTGCTGGCCGGTGCGGGCGCCGAGGTCGTCGCGGCGTCGCTGCGCAACCGCTCGGCCGTGGCCCGCTGGCTCATCGGCTGGCTGGAGTCGGCTCCCCGTGGCAGCGCACCCCCAGCGGTCATCGTCGTCCCCTCCGGTGAGCGCTGGCCGGACGGGTCGCTGCGCCCTGCGGTCGAGGACCTCTGGGGCGCCGGCGCGGTGGTCGCGGCCCTGGCTGCCGCGCTCGGGCACCGGGCCGGCCCGTTGCTGCTCAGCCCCGAGGCGGAGGCCGCGGGCGCCGCGTGGCTCGCCGTCGAGGAGCGGGTCGGCGAAGCGCTGCACGACTGCGCCAGCGGACGCGAGCTCATCGAGCAGGGCTGGGCCAGTGACGTGGAGATCGCCGCGGAGCTCGACGGCTCGCAGGGGGTGCCCGTGCTGGCCGACGGCGCCTTCACCGGGTCCCGCGGCTGACGGCATACGTCCTCGGGGGCTACTGCCCGAGCACGGACCAGAAGGTGGAGGCCGCCCGCGAGGGGTGCCCCGTGCGCCGCTCCGACCAGTCGGCCGACGTCATCAGGGCCGTGACGGCGTTGACGCCGAGCCAGCGCAGGGGCTCCGGCTCCCAGGCGCGCGACGTGCGGCCGGCCCATGGCAGCCCCGTGAGGTCCGCGGGGTCGTCGTCGCGGATCATCGCCGCGAGGGTGCGGCCGGCGAGCGCCGACGTCGCGACCCCGTCGCCGACGTAGCCGCCGGCGAAGGCGAGACCGGTGTGCCGGTCGTGCCGCACCGACGGGAACCAGTCGCGGGGCACGCCGAGGTTGCCGCCCCACTCGTGCGTGAAGGTGACGCCGTCGAGGACGGGGAAGAGCTCGACGAGGATGCGGCGCAGGGTGGCGTGCACGCGCTCGTCCCTGTCGTAGCGCGGCGACACCTTGGAGGCGTAGTGGTAGGGAGCGCCCCTGCCGCCGAAGGCGATCCGGCCGTCGCGGGTGCGCTGGCCGTAGATCGTCAGGTGCCGGTTGTCGGCGAAGGTCGTGCGCTTCTCGAGCCCGAGCTGCGCCCACGTGTCGTCGGGCAGCGGCTCGGTCGCGGTCATGAGCGAGTAGACCGGCGCGATGGCGCGCCGGCGCCCCGAGACGGTCGGCGTGTAGCCCTCGGTGGCGAGCACGACGTGCTCCGCGCGCACGGTGCCGGCGGCCGTGACGACACGACGGCTGCGCACGTCGACGGCCGTGGTGCCCTCGTAGATGCGGACGCCGCGCCGCTCGACCGCGTCGGCGAGGCCGCGCACGAGCCGGGCCGGGTGGATCGCCGCGCAGTGCGGCGTGAAGGAGCCGCCGAGCGCCTCGCTGATCCCGGCGACCGCCGTGACCTCGTGGGCGTCGAGGAGCCGGTGGTCCCCCTCGCCGAACCCCCAAGCGCGGTGGTCGGCGACCTCCGCGCGGATCCGCTCGAGCTGCGCGGGGTTGCGCGCGACGGAGAGGTAGCCGCCCTGGTCGAAGTGGCAGTCGATGCCCTCCTCGCCGGCGAGCCGGCCCACGTCGGCGACCGTCTCGTGCAGCACCCGCTGCATCCGCACCGCCGCGTCACGGCCGCGCTCGGCAGCCATCCGCTTGAGCGAGGCCGGGAAGAGCGCCGAGCACCAGCCGCCGTTGCGCCCGGAGGCGCCGAAGCCCGCAACCTCCTTGTCGAGGACCGCGACGCGGATCGTCGGGTCGGCTCGAACGAGGTGGTATGCCGTCCACAGGCCGGTGTAGCCGGCGCCGACCACCGCCACGTCGACCTCGACATCACCGTCCAGGCCGGGGCGCGGCTCGATGTCGCCGATCGTGTCGTGCCAGAGGCTGAGGCCGCGGTAACCGCTCGGGGGCATGGCGGGGATCATGCCACTTCCACCTGTCGCCGACGACCCGAGATGGTGCCATTTCATTGGAACGACCTTCCAACACCTTCGGAATCCGTGGTCGAAGCGACTTCTGACAACCACTTCCGCTGTCCTGCCGCTCAGGGCATGATCGGCTCATGAGCACCGTCGACCGCGCCCGCCTCGCCGAGCTGCACGCCCGCGAGCGCGCCGCCTTCACCGCTGCCCGACCCCGGTCCCGGGCCCTGGCGGAGCGGGCCGCCGCCCACATGCCCGGCGGCGTGCCCATGAGCTGGATGGTCAAGTGGCCCGGCGACTTCCCGGTCTTCGTCGAGCACGCCGAGGGCGCCCACTTCACGTGCGTCGACGGCATCGACCACGTCGACCTCTGCCTCGGCGACACCGGCGCGATGATGGGCCACTCCCCCGCCCCGACCGTCGAGGCGGTCACCCGCCAGCTCTCCCGCGGCATCACGACGATGCTGCCCACCGAGGACGCCATCGCCGTCTCGGCCGGCCTCGCCGAGCGGTTCGGACTGCCCTACTGGCAGTTCACGCTGACCGCCACCGACGCCAACCGTCACGCCATCCGCTATGCCCGGCACCTGACCGGCCGCAGCAAGGTCGTCGTGCACAACTGGTGCTACCACGGCTCCGTCGACGAGGCCTTCGCGACGCTGGGCCCGGGCGGCTCGACCGTCAACCGGCGCAGCAACATCGGCGCGCCCGTCCACACCGCCGAGACGACGAGGGTCGTCGAGTTCAACGACCTCGAGGCACTGGAGCGAGCGCTCGCCCACGGGGACGTCGCGGCGATCCTCGTGGAGCCGGCCCTGACCAACATCGGCATCGTGCTGCCCGACCCCGGCTACAACGAGGGCATCCGCGAGCTCGCCACCCGCTACGGCGCGCTGCTCGTCAACGACGAGACCCACACCATCTGCGCCGGCCCCGGCGGCTACACCGGTGCCCACGGCCTCGAGCCGGACCTGCTCGTCATCGGCAAGTCCATCGGCGGCGGCGTGCCGTGCGGCACCTTCGGCTTCAGCCAGGACATCGCCGACCGCATCGCCAGGTCGGTCGAGCTCGAGGACATCGACGTGGGCGGCATCGGCGGCACCCTCGCCGGCAACGGCCTGTCGATGGCGGCGATGAAGGCGACGCTCGAGCAGGTGATGACCGCCGAGGCGTTCGAGCACATGGTTCCCCTCGCCGACGCGTGGGCCGACGGCGTGCAGGCCGGCATCGACGCCGTCGGCGCCGACTGGCACGTGACGCGGCTCGGCGCCAGGGCGGAGTACAACTTCTCGGCCCGCCCCTCCCACGACGGGCAGGAGGCCCACGACGCCGACGACTTCGAGCTGCAGCAGTACCTCCACCTCTACGCGCTCAACCGCGGCATCCTGCTCACCCCGTTCCACAACATGGCGCTGATGAGCCCGGCGACGACGGACGCCGACGTCGAGGCCCACACCACGATGTTCAAGGAGTGCCTGCACGAGCTCTTCGGCACCGACGCCACCGGCTGAGGGGACGTGCGGCTGAGGCTCAGACCACCCGGGTCGGTCGGCCGAAGCGGGTGGCGACACCGGGGGACCACAGGGCCCGCAGCGGCGGCTCGGCAGCGGTGACCCCGCTCGCCCCGAGGAGGTCGTCCGCGAGCTCGACGACCTCGGCGGCCTGCAACGGCCACGGGGCGTGCTCGTTGGGCACCCAGAGCGTGCGCCCCGCGACCCGGGTGTGGGCGCCCCAGCGTGCCGTGAGCCACGTCTCGAGCGGTGTCGGCGTGATGGGGTCGCCGACCCGGACGGTGAGGCGCTGCGCAGCCCGCGCGCGGGGGCCCGGCGCAGGCTCGTGTAGGTGACGAGGTCACGCTCGCGCCGCATCCGCATCCGCGCCCACGTGTAGGGGATGCCGAGCGCCGCGCGTGCCCCGGCGACCACGAGGGCCCGCTCGGTCTCGAGCGAGCGGAAGAGCACGCCATGGCGGCCGTCGCCGTCGAGGGAGTAGAGGCGGATGTTCGTCTCGAGGAACGTGCCGACCCACGGCAGCCGGGGCGAGGGCGCCCGACCGAGGCGGAGGCCGTCCATGACGAACGGCACGAGCGCGACGTAGGTGAGGCCGTCGGCGAAGACGTCGGGACGGGTGCCGGCCGGGAAGAGGTGCCGCACGGAGCCGGGGTCGACCGGCCAGTGCACGAAGGTCACGTCGCGCCAGACCTGGTCGAAGACGACCGGCGGCCGCAGCACGGGCGGGAGCACCGGATAGCCCTCGAGGGACGGGACGGCATCCGCGGGGAGGTCCACGACACCATCGTCACACGCAGCGCGTGGCGGACCCTCGACAGCCGGCCCCCCGCTACCGTGGCCCCACCAGCCGCCGAGCCGAGCCGCCCAGTTGAGGAGCGCCGCACCATGACCGTCGAGGCACTCGCCGAGGACACCCGTCGCCGCCGGCGCACCAAGCTCGGCATCGTCGGCGCGGGGGCCGTCGGCGCCACCCTCGCGTATGCCGCCCTGATGCGTGGCGTCGCCCAGACCGTCTCGCTCTTCGACGTCAACGCCGCCAAGGTGCACGCCGAGGCGCTCGACCTCAGCCACGGCATCCAGTTCGTGCCGATGGCGCACGTCGAGGGATCCGACGACGTCGGCGTGCTCGCCGACTCGGACGTCATCGTCTTCACCGCCGGCGCCAAGCAGAAGCCGGGCCAGTCGCGCCTCGACCTGGCCGAGTCGACGATCGGCATCGTCCGCGCGATCCTGCCGCGCCTCGTCGAGGTGGCGCCCGACGCGGTCCAGCTCATGGTCACCAACCCCGTCGACGTCGTGACGTATGCCGCGCTCAAGGTCTCCGGCCTGCCTCCCGAGCAGCTCTTCGGCTCCGGCACCGTGCTCGACTCTTCACGGCTGCGGTTCCTGCTCGCCGAGCACACCGGCGTCGCGGCCCAGAGCGTGCACGCGTACGTCGTCGGCGAGCACGGGGACTCCGAGCTGCCGCTGTGGTCCTCCGCCTCGATCGGCTCGGTGCCGCTGCTGCAGTGGCGCACCTCCGACGGGCGGATCGCCCTGGACGAGGAGGCGCGCGACCGCATCGCCACCGACGTGGTGCAGTCGGCCTACCGGGTGATCGAGGGCAAGGGCGACGAACTACGCGATCGGGCTGGCCGCCACACGCATCGTCGAGGCCGTGCTCTACGACGAGCGGCGCATCCTGCCGGTCTCGTCGCTGCTCGACGACTACCACGGGATCAGCGACGTGTGCTTGTCGGTGCCGGCGATCGTGCACGCGGGCGGGGTCGGCGACCGCGTGCGGGCGCCGATGACCGACGCCGAGCTCGCCGGCCTGCGCGCCTCGGCCGACGCCGTGCGCGAGACGGCACGACGTTTCGGCTTCTGAGCGCGCCGGCGGGCGCGGGCGACAGCGGAGGATGATGGCCCTGTGACCCCGTCCGCCGCCAGCGAGCCCGACACCGCGTCGGACGCCTCGACCGCGGCTGCGACGGCGGCCGCTGGGGGGGCGCCCCCGGCCCGGGGGACGTACCACCACGGGGACCTGCGCCGGGCCCTGCTGGACGCCGGCCTCGAGCTCGCCGGCGAGGGCGGTCCCGACAAGGTCGTCCTGCGCGAGGCCACGCGCCGCGTGGGCGTCTCGGCCAACGCGGCCTACCGGCACTTCACCGACCGGGACGCCCTGCTCGGCGAGGTCGTGTCGCGGGCCCAGGCGCGCGCAGCCGACGTGATCAGCACGACCATGGACGCCGTCCCCGACGACCTCGACCCGGCTGCCCGCGCGCGGGCCCGGTTCCGCGCCGTGGGCGTAGGCTACCTGCGGTTCGCCATGGACGAGCCGGGCCTGTTCCGCACCGCCTTCGCCGTCCCCGTCGACCTCAGCCGGGCTGCGTCCACGGAGGCAGCCGGCCGATGCGGGCGCACGCCGTTCCAGCTGCTGTCCGACTCGCTGGACGCGATGCTCGAGGCCGGGGTGCTGTCGCCGCAGGAGCGGCCGGGCGCGGAGCTGCTCGCCTGGTCGGCCGTGCACGGGTTGGCGATGCTCGCGCTCGAGGGACCGTTGCGGGACCTGCCGCCCGGGGCGGTCGACGAGCTGGCCCCGCGCCTCGTGCGGATGGTCGACGTCGGGCTCCGGCTCTCCGACGGCGCCGGCACGCACGAGGAGTGACGGGCCCGGGCGGCACCCGTCCGGCCTCCGCACGCCAGCTCCTAGGGTGGGCTGGTGACCAGCGACACCGGCAACCGCACCGCCCTCGACCTCGACCGCGACACCGCCGCCTTCTACCGGCGGCTCGGCCCCGGGCTCTACGCACCGACCGTGCACGTCCAGGGCGCGTGGCGCGACGACGAGCAGCACATGGCGCCGGTCAGCGGCATCCTGGCCCACGAGATCGACCTCCACGAGCCGCGCGAGGGCATGCAGCTCGCGCGCATCTCCTTCGACATCCTCGGCATGATCCCGGCGCGTCCCAGCCGGGTCGAGGTGCGCACCACCCGTCCCGGGCGCACCATCGAGCTCGTCGAGGCCACGATGCTCGTCGACGACCGCGCCGTCGTGCGCGCCCACGCCTGGCGGCTCGCGGCCCACGACTCCCAGGAGGTCGCCGGCGTCGAGCTAGCACCGATCCCCGGCCCCGACGAGCTGGAGCCGTGGAGCGGCGCCGAGACCTGGGAGGGCGGCTACATCGAGGGCCTCGACTTCCGCGTCGACCCGGAGCGGCGGCCCGGTCGCACCCGCGCGTGGATCCGCGCCCGCAACCCGCTTGTCGACGGCGAGTCCTGCTCTCCCACAGCGGATCTCGTGCGCCTCGCCGACACCGCCAACGGCATCGCCGTGCGCGTCTCCCCACGTGAGTGGATGTTCCCCAACGTCGACCTCACCGTCCACCTCTTCCGAGAGCCCGTACGCGGCTGGGTGGGCTTCGACACCTCCGTGACCATGGGCCCGACCGGCCTCGGGATCACGTCGACGACCCTGCACGACGAGCGGGGGCCGGTGGGCCGCGCAGAGCAGATCCTCACGGTGCGACAGCTGCCCGGCGACTGAGGGCGCAAACCGGGCGAAAACGGCGTTCCCCTGCCACAATGAAGCGCGCGCTCGCGCCACCACCGCCGCCTCCGCGGCCGGACACAGGGGAACACCATGAGGACGATCCGCATGGACCGGAAGGCCGTCGGGGGTGCGACGGCCGGGCTGGTGCTCGTCGCGCTCACCGCGATGACGCCCGCCGCCCGGGCCGACGACCTGACGGGCACACCGACACCGCCGGTCACCAGCACCTCGGCGGGCGTCGCGGCCGAGGGCACGTCGACCGAGACGACGACCGTCGCCGAGACCACCACGGCCACGGGGAGCGTCACGACGGAGCCGACCACCCCGGCACCGACGACCACCACGACACTGGCGACCACGCCGTCGACCACGCCGCCGACCACCACGACACCGGCGACCACGCCGCCGCCGACCACCACGAGCCCGAAGCCCGTGCCGCCCCCGGCCGTCATCGCCCGAACGGCATCGACGCTGCGGATCAAGGACCTGCAGGTCCGGCTCAAGCTCGTCGGCCGCTTCACGTACGCCATCACCGGCATCTACTGGTATGCCGTGGACCACGCCGTGCTCGCCTTCCAGCAGTCGCAGAGGCTCCCACAGAGCGGGGTCGTCGACCAGCGCACGTGGGACCGCCTGCGCTCGCTGACCGCGACCCCCACGACGGTGCCCCGCACGGCCGGTGCCGCGCAGGTCCGTGAGCTGCAGCTGCGGCTGCGGGCGATCGGCGCGTGGCGCTACGCCATCACGGGCATCTACTGGTCCGCGCTCGACCGCTCGGTGCTCGCCTTCCAGCAGCAGCGCAACCTGCCCCAGTCCGGTGTGGTGGACGCGCGCACGTGGGCGGCGCTGCGGGCCCTGACGTACCGGCCGGGCACCTTCGACAGGTACCGGTTCGAGGCCGGCCTGCGTCCGCTGCTCCCGGCCGCGTCGTCGCTGGACAGCCGCTGCCGCACCGGCCGAGTCATGTGCGTCGACAAGGCGACCCGCACCCTGACGTGGGTCGTCGACGGCAGGCCACGCATGGTCATGTGGGCGCGGTTCGGCCGTCCCGGGCTGGAGACGCGCGAGGGCACCTTCCGCGTGTCCCGCATGTACGCGTACGTGATCTCCAACCTCTACTTCACGCCGATGCCGTACTCGATGTTCTTCTCCGGCGGTCAGGCCGTGCACTACTCGTCGAACTTCGCCCGTCTCGGCTACGCGAGCGCCAGCCACGGCTGCGTCAACATCGCCGACCTCGAGCAGCTCAGGTCGCTCTTCTCCCAGGTCCGCGTCGGCGACAAGGTCGTCGTGCGCCACTGACCCGCACGCCCCGACGCCGACCAGAGCCGGTCGGAAGGTCACTCGATGGTGGTGGTGACCTTCTGGCCGAGCTCGACGGTGCGGCTGACGGTGCACCACTCGTCGTGCGAGCGCTGGACCAGCTTCGGCAGCATCTCGCGCGCTGCGTCACCGCCGTCGCCCTCCGGGAAGCGCACGCGGAAGCGCACCTCGATCTCCTGCAGGTGGTTGCCGTGCTCGTCACGCACCTTGTCGGCCGTCACCTCCACCTCGAACTGCTCGGGCTCGGCGCGGCGGGTCGTCACCGTGTCGACGTCGACGGCCGTGCACCCCGCGATGCCGGCGAGGAGCAGCTCCACCGGCGAGAGCTCGTCGGTGCCCGAGCTCGTGGTGATGGAGCCGCCGCGGTCGTTGCGGACCGTGTAGCGGCCGACGCTGTCGCGGGTCAGGGTGACGCGGCGCAGGTCCTGGGGGTCTCTCTCGCTCATGGCTGCAGCCTCTCAGAGGTGTGGGGGTGGATCAGAGCCAGGCGTCGGCGAGCAGCTCGTAGGTGCGCAGCCGGTCGGCGGTGTCGTAGGCCCCGCAGGTGACGATGACCTCGTCGACCCCGGTCGCCTCGACGAAACCGGCCAGGCCCTCGCGCACGGTGTCGGGCGTGCCGACGAGCGAGACCCGCGTCATGTCGGCGACGGCCTGACGCTCCGCCGGGCTCCACTGGGAGAGAAGGCTGTCGATGTCGCCCACCGGCTTCGTGACGCCACCCCGTCGACCGGTGACGATGCTGTGGAAGCGTGCGAGCACGCTCGTGTAGAGGCGCTCGGCCTCGGCCTGCGTGTCGGCGACCATGACGTTCATCCCCGCCATGGTGCGCGGTGCGTCGAGCCCGCCCGGCTCGGTGGACGGCGTGAACCGCGAGCGGTAGACCTCGAGCGCGCTCATCAGCGCGGCGGGGGCGAAGTGCGAGGCGAAGGAGTACGGCAGGCCGAGGGCCGCGGCGACCTGCGCGCCGCCGTGGCTCGAGCCGAGGATCCAGATCGGCACGTGCGTGCCCTCACCGGGGACGGCCCGCACCTTCGCGTCCGGGTCCGGGTCGCCGAGGTAGCCGATGAGCTCCTCGACCTCGCCGGCGAAGTTCATCGCGGCGGCCTCGTTGCGGCGCAGGGCGCGGGTGGTGAACGGGTCGGTGCCGGGAGCGCGGCCGAGGCCCAGGTCGATGCGGCCGGGATGCATCGTGGCGAGCGTGCCGAACTGCTCGGCCACGACGTACGGGGCGTGGTTGGGCAGCATGATGCCGCCGGCGCCCACGCGGATGGTCTCGGTGTGGTCGGCGACGTGCCCGATGAGCACTGCGGTCGAGCTCGAGGCCACACCGCGCATGTTGTGGTGCTCGGCCATCCAGTAGCGCTGGTAGCCCCACTTCTCCACGTGGCGGGCGATCTCGACGGTGGAGGCGATGGCCTCACCGGCGGTGCCCCCGTCGAGGACGGGCACGAGGTCGAGGATGTTCAGCTGGGCTCTGGCGGCAGGACTCACGAGGGTGCCAACGGGCGGGACGGGACCGGGTATTCCGACCGTGTCCTGTCCGCCTTCGGCGCTTTGTCCGTGATCGTCCCGGCGTGCACCCGTCCTCCGTCCCGAAACGTGACCGACCATCGGATCGCAGCCCATCTGGGACTACCGTGGTGCGCCATGGGCAAAGCACCCACGTACACCTGCACGCGCTGCCACACCACCGGATCGAACCGGGGCGACTGGAACGGCATCTTCGACGGGGGCCTCCTCGTCGAGGTCTGCTGCCCCTCCTGCCAGACCCCCGAGGAGAACGCGGAGGCCGTGATCAAGGAGGCGACCCTCCACTACCGGCTCAGCGAGTGGGGCCACTGGACGACGGAGCCCAAGCACCTCCTCTAGCCCGGCCCTCCGGCGACCCCTCAGGGCAGCTTCAGCTGAGAGACCTGGTCGTCGTAGTCGGGGCAGAACGCCTGGACGCCGGCCGCCATGAGCTGCTTGGTCCGCAGCCCGTCCCCGCTGTTGGGCAGCGGCCGGTTGTCGCCGTCGACGGCGATCTGGGCGAGCTGCACGCCACTGTTCTTCAGGGCCCAGCACGTCGTGGTCCCGGTCTGGATGTCGTCGTCCACCGAGGCCCCCGTCACCGTGGCACCGAGCTTCTCGGCGGCGAGGACGAACGTCGCCTCCTCCGCCGAGATGGTCGGGCGTGCGCTCGCCACGTCCGAGGGCAGGTCGGACAGCTTCGGGTCGGAGCCGCCGCATCCGGCCAGCGTCGTGAGGGCGACGACGGCGAGGAGGCCCCCACCGGCGGCGAGCGCACGGCGCGAGGCAGGGCGGACGGCATACGGACGCGGTGCTGGAGCGGGAGAGGTCGCGTTCATCGCTACGCTGAACGCGTGAGCGAGCCCGATCGTCCCCGCGACGTCATGCTGCCGCGGCTGGCCACCGAGGCGCCGCTGGCCCGCGGAGCGGTGGTGGCGTCGCTGTCCGCGGTCGTCTTCGGGTTCGTGTTCCTGCCGCAGCTGATCGGCCTGGCGCTGGCCGGCCTCAGCCTCGCGCGCCGCGAACGGGGCGGCCGCGCACCGGCGCTGCTCGCCATCGGCATCAGCCTCGTGCTCACGGTCGTCTGGGGCGTGGTGCTGGGGCTGCTGCTCAAGTGGTGGGCCACCTCCCGCTGACCCGCACCACTGCGACGCGACCTGGGCCACGACGGCCTACTGGGAGTAGGTCGACAGGAACTTCTCGAGCCGTCCGACGGCGTCCTCGAGGTCCTCGACCCGCGGCAGGAAGACGAGCCGGAAGTGGTCGGTCGTCGCCCAGTTGAACCCCGTGCCGTGCACCACCAGCATCTTCTGCTCGCGCAGCAGGTCGAGGGCGAAGCGCTCGTCGTCGCGGATGTCGTGGACCTTGGGGTCGAGGCGCGGGAAGAGGTAGAGCGCCCCTTCCGGCTTGGTCACCGACACCCCCGGGATCGCGTTGAGCATCTCCCAGGCGACGTTGCGCTGCTCGAGCAGCCGCCCCCCGGGGAGGATCAGCTCGTTGATGGACTGGTAGCCGCCGAGCGCCACCTGGATCGCGTGCTGCGCGGGCACGTTGGCGCACAGGCGCATGTTGGCGAGGATGTCGAGGCCCTCGAGGTAGTTGCGCGCGTGCTCCTTGGGCCCGGTGATCGCGAGCCATCCCGAGCGGAAACCCGCGACCCGGTAGGCCTTGGAGAGCCCGTTGAAGGTCAGGCACAGCAGGTCGGGCGCCAGCGAGGCGATCGAGGTGTGGGCGGCGCCGTCGTAGAGGATCTTGTCGTAGATCTCGTCGGCCATGACGATCAGCTCGTGCTCACGCGCGACCTGGGCGATGGCCTCGAGCACCTCGCGGGGGTAGACGGCGCCGGTCGGGTTGTTCGGGTTGATGACGACGACGGCCCGGGTGCGGTCGGTGATCTTGCTGCGGATGTCGTCGATGTCGGGCGCCCACCCGGCCTGCTCGTCGCACACGTAGTGGACGGCGGTGCCGCCCGCGAGGCTCGCGGCCGCGGTCCACAGCGGGTAGTCGGGTGCCGGGATGAGCACCTCGTCGCCGTTGTCGAGCAGGCCCTGCATGGCCATGACGATGAGCTCGCTGACGCCGTTGCCGAGGTAGATGTCCTCGACCCCGAGCGGCGGGAAGTCACGCACCTCGTAGTGCTGCTTGACGGCGCGCCGAGCCGAGAGGATGCCCTTGCTGTCGCTGTAGCCCTGCGCCGTCGGCAGCTCCTGGATGACGTCGACGAGGATGTCCTCGGGCGCCTCGAACCCGAACGGCGCCGGGTTGCCGATGTTGAGCTTGAGGATGCGGTGCCCCTCGTCCTCGAGCCGCTTGGCCTCGGCCAGCACGGGACCACGGATCTCGTAGCAGACGTTCTGCAGCTTCTTGCTCTGGGTCACCGCGCGCATGCCGACCAGCGTCCCATCCCCGTATGCCGTGGGCGCCGCCATTCCCACGATGTGGCCCGTGTCGTGGGTCTCGTCCCCTGCGCCGGCGTCAGCGCAGCAGGCAGCCGAAGGAGCTCGCGGGGCTGTGGCCCGTCAGGGACTCGACGAGCGCGTTCTCGCTCGGGGCCGCGACGCTGATGGTCAGCGTGTGGCCGTCGACGGTCCGCTCGAGGACGGCGAGCGCGGGCGATGCCGAGTCCTCCCGGGTCCAGCCGTTGCCGGTGAGGAAGCCGATCAGCTCGGCGGCCTGGGGCCCCGTCGACTCCGGATAGGTCCGGGTGACGACCCCGTCTCCCGCCTCCTGGCACGGGGGCATCTCCCCGTGCCCCAGCGGCACCAGCGTCCGGTCCATCACGTCGATCTGCGTCACGAGCGCTCGGTACGCCGCGACGTCGTCGGCGTGCACCCGCGACGACCAGGCCCAGAGCCCGAAGCCGACGAGCCCCACCACGAGGAGCGCGAAGAGCAGGCCGGGCACGCTGCGGCGGCGGCGCCGTCTTTCGGGCTCGGGCGTCGGGGCGGTCGCCGGCACGTGGTTCGGCGCAGCGTGCCGAGCCGGCTCGCGGCCGCTGGGCGCCTCGTCCACGAAGCCGGAGTCACTCACCGGGACAGTCTGGGACACCCGCCGCCACGCCCGGGACCGACACAGGCAAGTGTCGCCGATCCGTGATCCAGCGGTGCGCGCACCGGCGCAGCGCGCGGCTCAACGCGAGCTGGAGGAGAGGGCGTCGGGTGCAGGGGCCGCCACGAGCGGTCGCTGCAGGTCGAGCAGGTGGCGCCAGTCGGTGCGCCGGGCGGTGCGCCAGCCGCGGCGCAGGAGCCACCCGAGCACGGCCAGCGCGACGGGCACTCCGACCGCGGTCGTGGTGAGCCCGAGGCTGTAGCCCTCGGGCAGGGTGGCGAAGCAGACCACCGAGGCCACCACGGCCAGGGGTCGCTCGAGCCGGCCCTGCCACAGGCGTCCCAGGGACACCGCGAAGAGGGGCAGCACCCAGAGGTAGTACCACCCGAGGAAGACCGGGGCGGTCACCACGACGGCGAGCAGGGCCCACGCGATGCCGCGCACCGGCCGCAGGCGCGCCTCCTCGGTCGCGACGTCGTCATCCACCCCACCCACGTCCGCCGGCTTCGCAGCAGCGAGCCAGACCAGCACGAGGAGCAGCGCGAGGACCGCGAGGGCGATGGCACGTGCGGTCGCGATTCCCTGCTCCCGCCACTCGTCGTGGCCGAGGACGTGCCCGACCGCGCCGACCGCGATGCCGACCGCGGTGGCCAGCGACGTCCACTGCTCGTTCTTGCCCGGTGTCCCCGACGGGTTGAGCCACGAGAACCCGAGTCCGGTCACGACGCCGCCGAGCACCATCGGCACCCCGGCACAGACGGCCGTCAGCGCTCCCGCTCGTAGCAGCCCCGGCCAGCGGGCGTATGCCGTCCCGCCCGTCCCGGCCCCGTCCCGGGTTCCGAGGTGGCGCGCCCACAGCAGCGCCACGAAGGGCAGCGCGACGACCGCGGTGACCTTGACCATGGCGGCGAGGGCGATCACGACGCACGCGGTGACGAACCGCCCGCGCAGCGCGACCGCGAGCCCTGCCAGGAGGGCGCCCACCATGACGGCGTCGTTGTGCGCCCCGCCGACGAAGTGCGCCCCGACGAGCGGCACGGCGACGCCGAGCCAGGTCGCGCGCACGGGAGACCACCCGAGCCGCCCCGCGACGTCGGGGACGGCCCAGGCCAGCACGGCGACGCCGGCGACCGCCAGGAGCCGGAGCAGCAGGAGCGCCACCCACAGCTCCCCCGACACCGACGCGACGGCCCGGGCGAGCAGGAGCCACACGGGCCCGTAGGGCGTGGCGCTGTCGAGCCACGTGGGTGCGGTCGACGCCCGCCACGGCGAGTCGAGCTCGCGCACGGCGTGGTCGTAGGGGCTGAGGCCCTGGTCCCAGAGCAGGCCCTGGGCGGCGTACGAGTAGACGTCGCGGCTGTAGAGCGGCATGGCCACGACGAGCGGGGCGAACCACAGCGCCACCGTGGCCCACCACCACCGGACCGAGACCGGTGCGTCGCGCAGCCGCCACCAGGCGAGGACGAGCAGCGCCATCGAGACCACCGCGACGCTCGCCAGCAGTGGCGAGCCGCCACTCGCCGACCGCCAGGCGACCCCCGGCCACAGCACGTGCCGGTTGGGCCGCGGCAGCGCCCCCGAGCCCCACGAGGCGGCAGCGAGCAGCACACCGCCGGCACCGCCCACCCAACGCCAGGTGGTGGGTGCGCCGGCCGCCTCAGCCATGGGTGACCGGCTCGTCACCCCACGCGAGCAGCCGCCATCCCTCCTCCGGGTCGCCCTCCATCGTCACGACGTGCGTGTTGTCGAGGCGGCGGGTGTCGAAGAACTCCGGCGGCAGGCCGAGGGACATCGAGCACCACACCCGCATGGCCGCACCGTGGCTCACGGCCACGGCCGACTCGTGCCCGTCGGAGGCGATCCGGGCGATGGCCTCCTCGTAGCGCACGAGGAAGCCGGCGCCGGTGTCACCGCCGGGGATGGCGTGCGTCGGGTCCTCGCGCCAGCGTGCGACCGCGTCGATGTAGGGCTGCCAGTCGGTCGACATCTCGTAGTCACCGGCCTGGATCTCGCGGAGGCCGGGCAGCACCACCATCTCGAGGCCCAGCAGGTCGGCGAGCGGCCGGGCGGTCTGCTGCGTGCGCACGAGGTCGGAGGTGTAGATGGCGCCGAGGTCCTCGCCGCGCAGGCGGTCGGCGAGCGCCCGGGCCTGCGCGTGCCCCTCGTCGGTCAGGTCGAGGCCCGGCACAGCCGTGTCGAGCTGCCGCGCGACGTTGGCGTGGGTCTGCCCGTGGCGCACGAGGAACAGCCGCACCTCAGAGCCCCTTCACCGTGACGCCGCTCAGGCACTCGACCCCGGCCTTGGGGCCGGTGTGGAAGTCCGCGATGGTCACGGGCGCGGTGGCGCCGGCGGCCAGCTTCACGTCGACCTCCTTGCTCGCGACGTCGGAGCCGTCGGAGGTCTTCACGAGGAAGACGGCCACCGTGAAGGTGTGCTCCTGCGTGTCGGAGTTCTTCAGCGTGCCGGAGAAGCTCCACGAGTCACCGCTGGGCGCGCACGTGGTGCCGCTGAGGCTCGACGACGCGTCGAAGAGGCCGCCGCCGCTCGCGCCCGTCGTGTCGGTCGGGGCCGGCAGGTCGTCGGGGGTGTCCCGGGTGATCGTCGGCTGGACCGGCACGCTCACGGTCGGTGCCACCGAGTCGTCCGGGGACTGGGGGGTGGGCTGCCCGCACGCGGACAGTGCGAGCACGAGCGAGGCGGAGACGCCCAGCACGACGGGCGGGACGGCATACGCCCGGGGTGAGCCCGACCCGGCGCGGCTGGCGCTGGTGGCTGGGCGGGGTCGGCCTGGCATGGGCACGTGCGGCCCCTTCCTGTCGCGAGGTGTGCGCCGCCCATTGTGCCCCGCGGGGTGCTCAGGGCAGCAGCAGCCGGGCCGCGACGGCCACGGCGACGACGAGCAGCCCCGCCCCGAGCGCCACCGTGTCGGGTAGGCGCCAGGGGGCCGGTCCGGCCCACGTGCGTCGTCGCGCCTCGGCGAAGCCCCGGGCGTCCATCGCGAGCGCGAGGGCGGAAGCCTGTCCGAGCGCGCCGACCAGCAGGCCGCCGGTGACGACGACCGCCTCGCGCGCACGGGCGACGGCACCCCGGTCGGCCCGGATGCCGCGCACCCGGCGCGTCGCCATGAGCTCACCCCACAGGGCGTCGAAGGCCTGGAGCCGCTGGAGGGCCGCGGTGGCGGCGACGACGGGGCGGGCCGGGAGCCGGAGCCGCTGGGCGAGGTGGTCGCCCAGGGCCTCGGGCTCGATGAAGCCGAAGACGACGGCCGAGGGCACGATGAGGCAGAGCACGCGCAGCGCCGCGGCCGAGGCCACCTCGAGGTCACGCCCGCCGAGGAGCCAGGCCGACCAGGCGACACCGGCCACGGCCAGCGCAGCGGGCGCCAGGCGGGTGAGCACGCCCCTCAGCCGCCCCTGGGGGGCCCGACCGTGCCCGGGCGCGAGCAGCCCGACGAGGCCGAGCGCCACCTCCGCCGCGAGGACCACCAGCCCCTGCCGCCACGTGTCGAGCAGTCCCGGGAGGGGCAGGACGCAGAAGGCCGCAGCGAGCAGGGCGAGAGGACCGACGCGTGCGAGCAGCGGGCGCCGCTCCGGCTCGGGGTCGGGAGCCGGCTGGACCGGTGCCGTGACGTGGACGACACGGTCGGCGTCGTCGACCACTCCCGGGTCGTGGGTGGTGACCACCACGGCGGCCCCCTCCTCGCGCGCCGCCGCGAGCACCCCCGAGACGGCAGCCCAGGTGAGCCGGTCCTGCCCGACCGTCGGCTCGTCGGCGAGCACGAGCGCAGGGCCGTGCGCCACGGCCGACGCCATCGCGAGGCGTCGCTGCTCGCCTCCGGAGAGCTGCCGTGGATCGGCGTCGGCGAGGTGGGCGAGGCCCAGCGCTGAGAGCAGGGCGTCGGCGCGGCGTTCCGCGACCACACGGTCCTGGCCGAGCGCCCGTGGTGTCGTCAGCACGTCGTCGCGGACCGTCCTGCCGACGAGTGCGGTGGCGGCCCGCTGCGGCACCCAGGCGACGACACGGGCCAGGTCGTGGGAGGACCACTCGTGCGGCGGGGTGAGGCGCTCGCGCGCAGGGCCGCCGCCGCCTGCCTCGGCGGGCGTGAGCGGCAGCGCGACCTCCACCGCACCTCGCGCCGGTGGGAGCAGGCCACCGAGCGCCGCCATGAGGGAGGACTTCCCGGCCCCGCTCGGCCCCACGAGGGCGAGCGTGCGCCCGGCCCTGGCCTCGAGGTCCGCGCCGTCGGCCGCCAGCGTGGTGCGCGAGCGCTGCCCGAGCCGGCGGCTGCGGTGCTCGACCCGCAGGCCGGTGGCGCCGGCGACGACCCGACCCCGGTCGACCGTCCCGGCGGTGGCTCCGGGCACGGGCTCGAGCGCCATCGAGAGGGGCTCCGGGTCGGGCACCCCCGGCACCCAGATGCCCTGCACCGCAAGGGCCTGGCCCTGCTCGGCGAGAACCTGCCGCGGCTCGCCGTCGGCCACGACCGACCCGGCCGCGTCGAGCACGACGAGCCGGTCGACGAGGTCGAGCCAGCCCTCGAGCCGGTGCTCGACGACGACCAGGGTGAGGCCCCGACGCGCCGCGACGGCGGCCACGACGCCGCGCACCTCGGCCGCCGTGGTCGCGTCGAGCATCGCGGTCGGCTCGTCGAGGAGCAGGACCGAGGGCTCCATCGCGAGGGCCCCGGCCAGCGCGAGCCGTTGGGACTCGCCGCCGCTCAACGTCGTCGGGGAGCTGTCGGGCGACATGGTCAGGCCGACCTCCCGCAGCGCCGCCTCGGCCCGGGGGCGCATCTGCTCGCGCGGCAGCGACACGTTCTCCAGGCCGAAGGCGACGTCACGCTCGATGCTCGAGGCCACGACACCGGCGCCCGGGTCCTGCAGCACGAGGCCGACCTCGCCCGGAACCTCCTGCGGCGCATGGCCGCCCACCGTCACGGAGCCCGACAGCTCGCCGGAGTCCGCCGTCAGGAGCAGCCCCGCGACGGCCCGCAGGAGCGTGGACTTGCCCGAGCCGCTCGGCCCGGCGAGCAGCACCCGCTCGCCGGGCTGGACGACGAGGTCCAGGCCGGCGAGGACCGCACGTGAGCGACCGAACGGTCGCCACGTCAGGTCCTGCACCCGCACCTCGGCGCCCCCGGCCACGACGGGACCCGGGCGCGCGACCCCGGCGCGGTCAGACGGCGCGCTGCTCACGGACCTCCTGCCCCGGCGGGAACGGGTTGAGGGCGCCCGCGTTGGCGAGCAGCCTCGTCAGGCCCACGGCCAGGAGCGAACCGAAGATCGCGACCGACCCGCCGAGCAGGAAGAGGTAGGAGATCTTGTAGCCCCAGCCCCAGTCGGTCCAGTACGAGTACCACTCGTACACGGCCTCGAACGCTCCGCCGAGGAAGCCACCGATGAGCAGCGGCGCCCAGCTGAAGACGGCATACCCGAAGACGGCGAAGCCGATCTCGACGCCGAAGCCCTGGAGGAACCCCGAGAGCAGGGTCGCCGCGCCACCCCACTGGTTGCCGATGAGCGCCTCCACGACGGCGGCGAGCAGCTCGGTGAAGACGGCCGCGCCGGGGCGCCGGATGACGAGCATCCCCACGATGCCGGCGACGAGCCAGGGCCAGTTGAGCAGGGCGCCGAGCGGCGGGAAGCCGGCGGACACGAAGTTCGAGGGGACGGTGTAGGCCAGCGCCCAGGCCCAGTAGGCGACGCCGAACGCGACACCGAGGAAGGCGCAGGTGAGCAGGTCGATGGTGCGCCAGCGGGTCAGCGGCCCGCTCGCGGTGATGGTTCTGGACATGGTGGGTCTCCCGGGTTCCAGTGGTGGCAAGTGGATACCTGGGGGAAGCCGCCCGCCCGGACACGTCGATGACGTATGCCGTGCGGTGGCCTGAGAAATACCGACTTCCTTCGCCGGTGCTAACCGGAGCAGGTTCGAGGGTCTGCGGCTCTGCCTTCGGGCTGCCGCACTCTCAGCGCGTGTCGCGCTCCCCTGTCGTGATGGGTGGTGGTGCTGTTCAGTTGTCGACGGCACTCTACTCGTGAGCGCTGGGGGCGGCGTGGGTACAGTCAGCGCATGGCTTCCAAGGACACGAAGAAGGCGCTCGCGAAGGCGTCCGACAAGGCTTCGGCCAAGGCCGGCACGACGCAGCACACCCCCGCCGGCGGTCCGGTCTGGAAGATCCTCAGCGTCGGCACCACGATCATCGCGACGAAGGTCGCGACCGACCTGGCCCAGAAGGGCTGGAAGCTCGCGACGGGCCGCAACGTGCCCGTCAAGGGCGACTTCGAGCGGGAGCGCACCCGCGACGTCATCCTCTTCACGGCGCTGTCCTCGATGGCGGTCGCAGCCGCGAGGGTCGCCGCCGAGCGCGGCGCCGCGACCTACTACCGCCGCTCCACCGGCCACCTGCCCAAGGCGCTCGAGGACGACAAGGTCTCGCCCGAGGACCAGAAGGCCGCTCGCAAGGTGGCCAAGGCCAAGGCGAAGGCGTCCGCGAAGTCGGAGCGGGCCCTGCAGAAGGCGATCGACAAGGCCAGCGGCCGCCGCTGAACCTCCCCGCCGGGACCTAAGCCCCTGTCGCTCGGGGCAGCTCCGGCCGCACGCTCGAGACGGAGGGCCGTGGCGTGCCCGCGCCACCGCCCTGTCCGGGAAGCGGCTGCGGGCACTGGAGGAGCGATGACCACGACGTCCGAGCCAGCCGTACGAGGCCCTCTCGTGCTCGAGCTGCACGAAGGCGACCGCACGATGGCGGCACTGCTCGGCGGCAAGGGCGCCGGGCTCGCCGAGATGTCACGGCTGGGACTTCCGGTGCCGCCCGGCTTCATCGTGACGACCGAGGCCTGCCGCGCCTGGCTCTCGGGCGGTGGCGAGCCCGACGGCCTGTGGGACCAGGTCGAGTCGGCCCTGACCGACCTGGAGCGCCGCTCCGGCCTGCGCTTCGGCGACCCGGCTGCTCCGCTGCTCGTGTCGGTGCGCTCGGGGGCCCGCTTCTCGATGCCCGGGATGATGGAGACCGTCCTCGACGTCGGCATGACCGACGCCGTCGCGGCCGCGCTCGTGGCCCGCGGCGAGGCGAGGTTCGCCTGGGACAGCTACCGCCGGCTCGTGCAGATGTACGGCCGGACGGTGCTCGGCATCGACGGCGGCCTCTTCGACGCGCAGCTGATGGGCCTGCGCACCGAGCTGGGCGCCACGAGCGACGCCCACCTCGACGCGGCCGCCCTCCAGCGGCTGACCGGCGAGTTCCGTCGGATCGTCGTCGAGCACACCGGCGCCGACCTGCCGCAGGAGCCACGCGAGCAGCTGCGCCACGCGGTCGTCGCCGTGTTCGCCTCGTGGAACGGCGAGCGGGCGCGGCTCTACCGCGCGCACGAGGGGATCCCCGACGACCTCGGCACGGCGGTCAACATCGTCCAGATGGTCTTCGGCAACCGCGGCGAGCGCTCCGGAAGCGGCGTCTGCTTCACCCGCGACCCGGTGAGCGGGGCGCCGGGCGCCTTCGGCGACTACCTGCCCGACGCCCAGGGCGAGGACGTCGTGAGCGGCAGCCGCAGCCCGATGGACCTCTCCGAGCTGGCGCGTCGTGAACCGGGGCTGCACCACGAGCTCAGCGAGCACCTGCGCACCCTGGAGACCCACTACCGGGACCTGTGCGACGTCGAGTTCACGGTCGAGCGCGGACGCCTGTGGATCCTGCAGACCCGGCTGGGCAAGCGCAGCCCGGCCGCCGCCTTCCGGATCGCCGTCGAGCTGGCCGAGGAGGGCGTCATCGACCTCGACGAGGCCCTCACCCGCGTGGACGGCACACAGCTGCAGACGCTGCTGCACCCGACGTTCGCCGCCCGCGAGGACGTCAGGCCGCTGGCCACCGGCCTGCCGGCAAGCCCCGGCGCGGCATACGGCCAGCTCGTCTTCGACTCCGCCACGGCGATGGAGTGGACGGCGCTCGGTCGGCAGGTCGTCCTGGCCCGTCCCGAGACGAGCCCCGACGACTTCGGCGGCCTGCTGGCAGCGCGGGCCGTCATCACCTCACGGGGCGGCCTGACGTCCCACGCGGCCGTCGTGGCCCGCGGCCTCGGACGCACCTGCGTCACCGGCGTGGAGGGGCTGGTCGTCGACCCCGTCGACCGCCTCGCCACGCTCCCGGGCGGCGTCACCCTCCCGGAGGGGACGGTCGTGTCGGTCGACGGCACCGCGGGCGAGCTGTATGCCGGGCAGCGCGAGATCCAGCCCAGCCCCGTCGCCACCGCCGTCGAGGCAGGCGACACGCACAGCGAGGACCCGACCGTCCGGGCCGTGCTGACCCTGCTGGCCCACGCGGACGCGCGGCGCCGGCTCGGCGTCCTGGCCAACGCCGAGACGCCCGAGGAGGCACGCGCGGCACGGCGCTTCGGGGCCGAGGGCATCGGCCTGTGCCGCACCGAGCACATGCTGCTCGGCGAGCGACGGGTGCTCGTCGAGCGCCTCGTCACCGACGAGGACCGCGAGGGCGCCCTGGCCGAGATCGAGCAGCTCGCCCACGCCGAGTTCACGTCGCTGCTCGAGACGATGGAGGGCCTGCCGGTCGTGGTGCGGCTGCTCGACCCGCCGCTGCACGAGTTCCTGCCCGACCTCGTGGAGCTCTCGGTCGAGGTGGCGCGCGCAGAGGAGCGCGGCGGTGTGGAGCCCGCGCTCGAGCGTCGCCTGGCGACCACCCGGCGGTGGCACGAGTCCAACCCGATGCTGGGGCTGCGCGGGGTCCGGCTCCTCACGGTGCTCCCGCAGATCATCGACGCGCAGGTGCGGGCGCTCGCGGAGGCGACCGTCGAGCTGCGCGACGCCGGCCACGACGTGCGGCCCGAGCTCATGGTGCCGCT
Source organism: Terrabacter lapilli (assembly GCF_039531305.1). Lineage (NCBI taxonomy): Bacteria > Bacillati > Actinomycetota > Actinomycetes > Micrococcales > Intrasporangiaceae > Terrabacter > Terrabacter lapilli. The sequence continues at coordinate 842,071 of NZ_BAAAPU010000007.1, read as the reverse complement.
CGTCGCGGACGTCGCCGAGCTGGTGGCGGCCCGGGCGCGGATGGAGGGCATCGTCGCGGACGTCGGCCGCGCCCACGGGGCGTCGCTGCACCTGCCGATCGGTGTCATGGTCGAGCTGCCCCGGGCCGCGCTGACGGCGGCCGAGCTGGCGCAGCACGCGGACTTCTTCTCCTTCGGCACCAACGACCTCACCCAGACCACGTGGGGCATCTCGCGCGACGACGCCGAGGCCAACTTCCTCGCCGCCTACCGCGACGCCGGCATCCTGGCGACCGACCCGTTCAAGACCATCGACGAGGTGGGCGTGGGGGCGCTGGTGGAGCTCGCCGCCCGCGACGGCCGCCGCACCTGCCCCGAGCTGGGGCTCGGCGCCTGCGGCGAGCACGCCGGCGACCCCGCGTCGGTCGCCTTCTTCGCCCGGGTGGGCATCGACTACCTGTCGTGCTCGCCCCCGCGGATCCCCGTCGTGCGTCTCGAGGCGGGACGCCAGGCCGTGCTCCTCGCCGCGCCCTCGCGCACGACGTCCGACACCCGCTGAGCCCTACTCCGAAGGCACGAGCACCGCAGCGCCCCTCACGCGGCCGGCCTCGAGGTCCTCGAGCGCCCGGTCGGCCTCGTCCAGGGGCATCGGGGTCGTCGTCACCTGCAGGTGCAGGCGCTCGGCGAGGACGAGGAACTCCTCGCCGTCCTGCCGGGTGTTGCTCGTGACGCTGCGCAGGCTGCGCTCGCGGAAGAGGTGGCGCTGGTAGTCGAGCACCGGCACGTCGCTCAGGTGGATGCCGGCCAGGGCCAGGGTGCCGCCGGGGCCGAGCGCCTCGAGCGCGGTCGGCACCAGCTCACCTGCGGGGGCGAAGAGGATGGCGGCGTCCAGCGGCACCGGCGGCGCGTCGTGCGCCTCCCCGACCGAGGCCGCACCCAGGTCCTGCGCCAGGGCCCGTGCCGCGGCCCCGCGGGTCAGCACGTGCACCTCGGCCCCCTGGGCGATCGCGACCTGGGCGGTCAGGTGCGCGCTGGCCCCGAAGCCGTAGATGCCGAGCCGGCCGCCGGGCGGCAGCTCGGCCCGGCGCAGGGACCGGTAGCCGATGATCCCGGCGCAGAGCAGCGGCGCCGCGTCGGCGTCGGAGAACGACGCGGGCACGCGGTACGCGTACGCCTCCGGGACGACGGTCCACGGGGCGTAGCCGCCGTCGGCGTCCCAGCCGGTGTAGCGGGAGGACGGGCACAGGTTCTCGCGGCCCGACCGGCACCACCGGCAGGAGCCGCACGTCGACCGCAGCCACGCGACGCCCACCCGGTCCCCGGGCTGGAAGCGGTGCGCCCCGTCGCCGAGGAGGGCGACCTCGCCGACGACCTCGTGGCCGGGCACGACCCGGTGCCGGTGCCGCGGTAGGTCGCCGGTGACGACGTGCAGGTCGGTGCGGCACACGCCGCAGGCCCGGACGCGGACGAGCACCTCCCCGGGGCCCGGCTCCGGGACCGGCAGCTCGGCCCGCACGAGCGGGTGTCGACGCAGAGGTCCCGGTTCCTCGACGACCCACCCCTGCATCGACCTCATGGCTCTCCCTCCGGCGCACGACTGCGGCGCCTACGGCGCACCTGACCCGATTGCACCGCTCCGTCCGGTCCGCGGCAAGGGCCCAAGGTCCCCTCGCCGGGTACCTTCCGGCCCTTCGCAGGGGGTGCCGGACGGTGCTGTGCTGGTCTCGGACCGATCCACCGCGCCCGAGGAGGCCACCGTGAGAGCCCAGGTAGGAGACCGCATCATCCTGGCGGCAGAGCACATCGACGAGCCCACCCGCGACGGTGAGGTCCTCGAGGTCCGCGGGCCCGACGGCGGGCCGCCCTACGTCGTCCGGTGGGGCGACGGGCACACCGGCCTGATCTACCCCGGGCCCGGCTCGGTGCTGCGCGTCGGGGCGCCGGGGCAGGAGGAGCTGGTCACCGTGCCGTCGGCACCGGCCGGCGAGCAGCAGCACGCCGAGGAGCCGCAGCCGGCGGAGCCGGTCCACTTCCGCGAGTGGCAGGTCCGGGTCTCCCTCGTCGAGGCCGGCGACGACACGACGGCCACGGTGGTCCTCGTCGCCGACTCCCCGGACCGGCTGAGGGCCCGCGGGTCGAGCCACCGCTCGGCCGACGACACCGCCGAGCACGAGATCGGTGACGAGGTCGCCGTGGCCCGGGCCCTGCGCCACCTCGCCGACGAGCTCATCGAGCACGCCGAGCGCACCATCGCGAGGCGCACCGGCGAGGAGGCGCACGTCCGGGTGACGTGATGGCCGCACCGGCGCTGACGTTCCTCGGCGCCGCGGGGACCGTCACCGGCAGCAAGTTCCTCGTCGAGAGCGGCGGCACCCGGCTGCTCGTCGACTGCGGGCTCTACCAGGGCGAGCGGCGCTGGCGGGCGCTGAACTGGGAGGCTCCGCCCGTCGACCCGGCGACTCTCGACGCCGTCGCGCTGACGCACGCGCACCTCGACCACTGCGGCTACCTGCCGGCGCTCGTCCGCGCGGGGTTCACGGGACCGGTGCACGCGACCGCGGGCACCGCCGCACTCGCCGCCGTGATCCTGCGCGACAGCGCCCACCTCCAGGAGGAGGAGGCCGAGGGCGCGCGGCGCGGCGGCTGGTCCCGGCACGACCCGCCGCTGCCGCTCTACACCGTGGCCGACGCCGACGCGGCGGTCGCGGCGCTGCGCCCGCTGGGCGAGGACCCTGCCGTACGCGTCGACGGCGCGACGGGGGCCACCGTGACCTTCGTGCCCGCCGGGCACATCCTCGGCGCCTCGAGCGTCCTCGTCGAGACCGGTGGACGCTCCGTCCTCTTCTCCGGCGACCTCGGCCGGCCGGACCACCCGGTGCTGCGGCCCCGGGCTCGTCCGCCGGCGGCGCGCACGGTGGTCGTCGAGTCGACCTACGGCGACCGCGCGCACCCGGAGGTGGATCCGGAGCACCGCGTCATGGCCGACGCGATCCGCCGCACCGTCCGGCGCGGTGGCAGCGTCGTCGTCCCCGCCTTCGCCGTCGACCGCACCGAGGTGGTGCTGCTCGCCATCGCCGACCTCGTCGAGAGCGGTGCGATCCCCGACGTCCCGGTCTGGGTGGACAGCCCGATGGCGCTCGCCGCGCTCGACATCTACGCCGACCCCGCCCATGCCGACGAGGTGCGTCCCGAGGCGCTGTCCCGGCTGCGGCGGCTGCCGGGACTGCGCACCGCGCACACCGCCGAGGAGTCGATCCGCCTCAACACCCCGGGCACGCCGTGCATCATCGTGTCGGCCTCGGGCATGGCGACCGGCGGCCGGGTCGTGCACCACCTGCGGTACCTGCTGCCACAGGCGCGCAACACGGTGCTGCTGACCGGCTACCAGGCGGTCGGGACCCGTGGCCGGGACCTGCAGGAGGGCGCCCGCGAGCTGAAGATGGCGGGCCGCTACGTGCCGGTGCGCGCCGAGGTCGTCACGCTCGACGACTTCTCGGTGCACGCCGACGCGGACGAGCTGCTCGCCTGGCTCGGTGAGCTGCCGGAGCCGCCGGAGAGCGTCCACGTCGTCCACGGGGAGCCGGCGGCCGCGCGGGCCCTGGCGGACGGCATACGCGAGCGGTTCGACTGCGCCGTCTCGGTGCCACGCTACGGCGAGCGGGTGCTGCTGGACTGAGGGCCGGCAAACCCTCGCCACCGGGCGCGCCGGAGTGGTCTCCTAGGAGGAGACCCCGACGCGAGGAGGTGTGCCATGGAGGCACGGGTGGGTGACCGCATCACGATGGCGGCCGAGCACGTCGGCCAGTCGACCCGCGAGGGCACGATCCGGGAGGTCAAGGGCACAGACGGTGGGCCGCCCTACGTGGTCGAGTGGTCCGACGGCCACACCGGCCTGATCCACCCCGGCCCCGGTTCGGTGCTGCGCTGCGAGCACGCCGACGAGACGGCCGGCTCGTAGTCCGTCAGGCCTTCGGCAGGTCGAGGGCCCGGACGATGGGGACCCCGGCGCGGTAGGCGAGGTGCAGGTGGGTCGGCGCGTCGAGCACCGCCAGCTCGGCGGGCTGCCCCGGGGCGACCCTCCGGTCGAGGCCGAGGGAGCGGGCCGAGACGGCCGTCGCGGCGTGCAGCGCCTCGGCGGGGGTCAGGCCCATCTCGCGCACCGCCAGGGCGATCGCGAAGGGGATCGACGACGAGTAGCACGTGCCCGGGTTGCAGTCGCTCGCGAGCGCCACGTCGACGCCGGCGTCGACGAGCCGGCGCGCGTCCGGGTAGGGCGAGCGGGTCGAGAACTCGACGCCCGGCAGCAGCGTGGCGACCGTCGTGCCGCGGGCGGCCACGAGCGCGTCGACGTCCTCGTCGCCGAGGAAGGTGCAGTGGTCGACGCTGCGGGCACCGAGCTCGCACGCCAGCTGCACACCGGGGCCGTGGCCGAGCTGGTTGCCGTGAACGCGCAGCGCCAGGCCGGCCGCGCGTCCGGCCTCGAGCACCGTGCGGGCCTCGTCGCCGTCGAAGGCGTGCGCCGAGTGCGGCTCGCAGAAGACGTCGATGCTCTCGGCGAGCGCGGTGGGCCCGTCGGCGACGACCGCGTCGAGCATGGGACCGGTGACGAGCTCGACGTAGGCCGCCCGGTCGGCCGCGTACTCCGGTGGCACGACGTGCGCGCCGAGGAACGTCGTGTGCGGGGTGAGCTCGCGGGCGATCCTCAGCGAGCGCAGCTCGTCCTCGAGCGTCAGGCCGTAGCCGCTCTTGATCTCGACCGTCGTCGTGCCCTGCGCCCGCATCTCGGCGACCCGGCCGGCCACGAGCCGGCGCAGCTCGTCGTCGCTCGCGGCGCGCGTGGCGGCGACCGAGACGGCGATGCCGCCGCCGTCGTAGGGCGTGCCCGTCATCCGTGCCGCGAACTCCGCGGAGCGGTCCCCGGCGAAGACGAGGTGCGAGTGGGAGTCGACGAACCCGGGGATGACGGCGCGACCGCCCAGGTCGCGCCGTGCGTCGGCCGCCGGGGCCTCGCTCGCCGGCCCGACCCACTCGATGACGCCGTCGTCCGAGACGACGAGGGCTGCCTCCCGGACGACGCCGAGGAGGGCGTCGCCGGGGTCGGAACGAGTGGCGACGTGACCGTCCGCGTGAGTGGGGTCGTTGGTCGTCAGCTCGGCGATGCCGGTGAGGAGCAGGCTCACGCCGGGGCACCCACCGAGAGCCGGTCGATGGCGCCGACGAGCATCCGGCCCACGTCGCCCATCCGGTGGTGGCCGTCGCTGACGACGACCTCTCCCCCGACGACGACGGTCGACACGTCGGAGGCCACGCACGCGTAGATGATCTGGTCGCGCGCAGCCCCGGCGGTGTTGACGGTGTCGGTGCGCACGGTGACGAAGTCGGCGAGGGCCCCCTTGCTCAGGTGGCCGCCGTCGGACCAGCCGAGGGCGCGGTAGCCGTTGAAGGAGGCCGCGAGGAGCAGGTCGTTGGCGGAGAACCGGTCGCGCTCGTTGGTGACGAGGCGCTCGTGCATCTCCATGCCGCGCAGCTCCTCGAAGGGGTCGATCACGACGTGCTGGTCCGAGCCGAGCGAGAGCGGGCTGCCCGCGTCGTGCAGCGCCCGGGCCGGGCCGATGCCGTCGGCGAGGTCGCGCTCGGTCGTCGGGCAGAAGCACGCGCCGGTGCCGGTGCCGCCGAGGAGCTCGATGTCGTGGTCCTCGAGGTGCGTGGCGTGCACGGCCGTGGAGTGCGCGCCCAGCGCGCCGGCCTCGTCGAGCAGCTGCGTCGGGGTGGCGCCGTAGTACATCTGGCAGGCGAGGTTCTCGCCGTGCTGCTCCGACAGGTGCACGTGCAGCGGCAGGCCACCCGCGGCCTCGACGACCTTGGGCAGGTCCTCGCGCCGCACGGCGCGCACCGAGTGGATGGCGGCGCCGAGGCGCACGCGGTCGGTGCCCGGCCGGCGGGCCGACATGCGCGCTGCCCAGGCGTCCACCGTGCCGTCGCTGAACCGGCGCTGCCCGGGGTGCAGCTCGACGTGGCCGCCGCCGTTGAGGCCGCCCTCGAGGTAGCAGGTGTCGAGCAGGGTGAGGCGGATGCCTGCCTCGTCGGCGGCCTGGCGTACCGCGAGGCCCATCGCGTTGGGGTCGCGGTAGGGCTGGCCGCCGGGTCGGTGGTGCACGTAGTGGAACTCCCCCACCACGGTGATCCCGGCCAGCACCATCTCGGCGAACACGGCCCGCGCGAGCGCGAAGTACGTGTCGGGGTTGAGCTGCTCCGCGGCGGCATACATCTGCTCGCGCCAGCTCCAGAAGTTGCCGCCCCCACCGTTGGCGCGCCCGCGCAGCGCGCGGTGGAAGGCGTGGCTGTGGGCGTTGGCCATGCCCGGCAACGTGACCCCGGCCAGACGGATGTCGTCGGGCTCCGGGTCGGCGTCGACCTGGACGTCCCTGAAGAGCCCGTCCTGGGTGACGAGCCTGACGCGGTCGGCGAACCCCCCTGTCAGCCAGGCACTCTCGCACCAGAACGTCGTCATCCGTTGCCCCCCGTCGGCTCGGCGTCCTGCACCGTGCAGAGGTCGGTCACGACTGCGGTGAGGGCCATGACCCCATGGTGGCAGTCCGCGACGCTCGCCGACTCGCTGGGCGAGTGCGAAACGCCGGTGGGGTTGCGCACGAAGAGCATGCCGCTCGGCACCCCGTGCGTGGCGAGGATGCCGGCGTCGTGGCCGGCCCCCGTGCCGAGCAGCGGCGCGTCGGGGAGTATGCCGTGCAGCCGGTCGACGAGGCCGGTGTCGAAGGTCGTCGTGGGCGTCCACGACTCCTCCGCGGTGATCGCCCCGAACCGGCCGGCCTCCTCGGCGACGGCGTCGACGGCGGCGCGCACGGCCTCCTCGCGCTCGCCCCGGGCGTCGAGCCAGGCCGTGACGTGGCTGGGGATGGCGTTGACGCCGCCCGGGACCACGTCCACCTTGCCGACGGTGGCCACGCAGCCGAGCGCGACGGCATACGAGCGGGCCGACTGGACCACCGTGGCGAGGCCCAGCATCGCGTCGTGGCGGTCGGCCATGCGGGTGGTGCCCGCGTGGTTGGCCTCTCCGGGGAGGTCGATGCGCCAGCGGCCGTGCGGCCAGATGTCGGTGCCGATCGCGACGGCCCGGGTCGGGTCGGTGAGGTCGTCGCCGCCGTCGGGGGCGACCGCCAGCGCCTTGCCCTGCTCGACGTGCAGCTCGACGAAGTGGCCGACGCGGCGCAGGGCCTCCTCGTCGGGCCCGAGCGTGCGGGGGTCGCGCCCGGCCCGGCGCCACGCCTCGGCCATGGACACGCCGTCGCCGTCGGTGAGGGCGCGGGCCCGGTCGGCGTGCAGCGCGCCGGTGATGATGCGGGAGCCGGCGCAGGCGATGCCGAACCGGGCGCCCTCCTCGTCGACGAAGCTCACGACGCCGACCGGCACGGCGGGCTCGACGCCCGCGGCGCGCAGCGCGTCGAGGGCGGCGAGGGCGCTGACGACGCCGAGCGGGCCGTCGAACGCGCCGCCGTCGGGCACGGAGTCCAGGTGCGAGCCGATGACGACCCCGGGCGTGGTGTCGGGGTCGCCCCACCAGCCCCACTGGTTGCCGGCGCGGTCCTCCACGAGGTCGAGCCCTCGGGCGGCGCACTGCGCTGCGAACCACTCGCGCAGGTCGTGGTCGGTGCGGGTCCAGGCGTGGCGCCGGTAGCCGCCGGTCTCGGGCGCCCGGCCGATGGGCTCGAGCTCGGCCCACATGCGGTCGAAGCTCTCGAAGGTCGTCGTCACGTCCACTCCTCGCTCTGCCGGCCGCATGGGCCGGTGTCGAAACTAGGCTGGCGCCCATGCCATCCGAAGAGATCAGCACGCCGGCGGTCGAGGCGGCGCGCGCCGCGGGCATCCCCTTCACGGCGACCCGCCACGGTCGCGTCAGCAGCCTCGCGGAGGCGGCGGCCGCCCGTGGCATCGAGCCGCGTGACCTCATCAAGACGCTCGTCGTGCGGCGCGCGGAGGACGACCACGTCTTCGTCCTCGTGCCGGGCGACCGCACGTTCTCGTGGGCCAAGGTCCGGGCCCTGCTCGGCACGAACCGGATCTCGATGCCCGACGCCGACGCCGCCCTGGCGGTCACCGGCTACGAACGCGGCACGATCACGCCCTTCGGGTCGCGCACGCGCCTGCCGGTCATCGCCGACAGCCACCTCGTCGGCCGCCGCATCTCGATCGGCGGCGGGGCGCACGGCGTGGGCCTGACCCTCGAGGGCGACGACGTCATCCGGGTCTTCGACGCGACGGTCGCCGACATCTCCGACGAGGAGACGCACACGTCCCCCTGACCCCTCCCCCGTCGAGAGGCCACGTCGTGCCGGTCCCCACCCGTCGAGAGGCCACGACGTGCCGGTCCCGACCCGTCGAGTGGCCACGATGGGCCGCCTCGCACCGGTCGAGAGGCCACGATGGCGCAGACTGGGCACCATGTCCCGCACCCCGCTCCCGACCAAGCCGTGCGCCCGCTGCGGCCGCACCATCACGTGGCGCAAGGCGTGGGAGCGCGACTGGGACTCGGTGCGCTGGTGCTCCGACAGCTGCCGCAAGCACGGCCTGCGCCAAGTCGACCTGGACCTGCAGGACTCTCTCGAGTCGCTGCTGGACGCGCGCGCCCGTGACGCGTCGGTGTGCCCGAGCGAGGCCGCGCGGGCCGTCGGTGGCAACGACTGGCGCGAGCTCATGGAGCCGGCCCGCTCGGCGGCGCGCCGGCTCGTGGCCGACGGGCGCGCCGAGATCACGCAGGGCGGCCGGGTCGTCGACCCGGACCACGCCAAGGGCCCGATCCGGGTCCGCCGCCCCCGCTGACCGCCCGACGGCATACGCCCTCAGCCCTCCTGCATGGGGATGCGGACGCCGCGCTCGTGCGCGACCCGGTCGGCGATGTCGTAGCCGGCGTCGACGTGGCGGATGACGCCCATCCCCGGGTCGTTGGTCAGCACCCGCGCCAGCTTCTGCGCCGCGAGGTCGGTCCCGTCGGCCAAGGACACCTGGCCGGCATGGAGGCTGCGGCCGATGCCGACGCCGCCGCCGTGGTGGATCGAGACCCAGCTCGCGCCCGAGCTCGTGTTGACGAGGGCGTTGAGCAGCGGCCAGTCGGCGATGGCGTCGGAGCCGTCGGCCATGGCCTCCGTCTCGCGGTAGGGGCTCGCGACCGAACCCGAGTCGAGGTGGTCGCGCCCGATGACGATCGGGGCGCTGACCTCGCCGGTCCGGACGAGCTCGTTGAAGGCCAGGCCGGCCTTGTCGCGCTCGCCGTAGCCGAGCCAGCAGATGCGGGCAGGCAGGCCCTGGAAGGCGATTCGCTCCTGGGCGCCGCGGATCCACTTGTGCAGACGGTCATTGTCGGGGAAGAGGTCGAGCACGGCCCTGTCGGTCGCGGCGATGTCTCGCGGGTCGCCCGAGAGCGCGGCCCAGCGGAACGGACCCTTGCCCTCGCAGAACAGCGGCCGGATGTAGGCGGGCACGAAGCCGGGGAAGTCGAACGCCCGGTCGTAGCCGCCGAGGCGCGCCTCGTCGCGGATGGAGTTGCCGTAGTCGAAGACCTCGGCGCCGGCGTCCTGGAACTCGACCATCGCCTTGACGTGCTTGGCCATCGAGGCGCGGGCCCGGTCGGTGAAGTCCTCGGGCTTCTTCTCGGCGTAGTCGTGCCAGTCGGCGAGGTCGACGCCCTCGGGCAGGTAGCTGAGCGGGTCGTGCGCCGACGTCTGGTCGGTGACGATGTCGATGTCGACGCCGCGGCGCAGCAGCTCGGGGAAGACCTCGGCGGCGTTGCCGACGACGCCGACCGACCAGCCGCGCCGCTCGCGCTTGGCGGCCAGGGCCTTCTCGACCGCCTCGTCCAGCGACCCGGCCACCTCGTCGAGGTAGCGGTGCTCGACGCGCCGGTGCAGCCGCGCCGGGTCGACGTCGACGATGAGGCAGGCGCCGTCGTTGAGGGTGACGGCGAGCGGCTGCGCACCGCCCATGCCGCCGCAGCCGCCGGTCAGGGTCAGGGTGCCCGCGAGCGTGCCGCCGAACCGCTTCTCGGCGACCGCGGCGAACGTCTCGTAGGTGCCCTGGACGATGCCCTGGGTGCCGATGTAGATCCACGACCCGGCGGTCATCTGGCCGTACATCGTCAGGCCCAGGTGCTCGAGCCGGCGGAACTCCGGCCACGTGGCCCAGTCGCCGACGAGGTTGCTGTTGGCGATGAGGACGCGCGGGGCCCACTCGTGGGTCTGCATGACGCCGACCGGACGGCCGGACTGCACGAGCATCGTCTCGTCCTGCTTGAGCGTCGTCAGCGTGCGCACCATCGCGTCGAACGACTTCCAGTCGCGGGCGGCGCGCCCGGTGCCGCCGTAGACGACGAGGTCGTCGGGGCGCTCGGCCACCTCGGGGTCGAGGTTGTTCATGAGCATCCGCAGCGGGGCCTCGGTGGCCCACGACTGCGCCGTCAGCTGCGTCCCGCGCGGGGCGCGGACGGGTCGTGCACCTTCCATGCCACTCTCCTTCGAGTGCGAAAAACGTTGGTATGCCGTGTGGTTCAGCGCAGCGGTCCGGTGACGGACTCGACGGCGGCGAGGACGTCGCCCCCCGTCACCGCGGCGTAGGCGCCCTCGATGTCGGGTGCCAGGAACCGGTCGGGCCCCGGGGTGACGTCGGCACGCTTGTGCAGCGCCGCGATGACGGCGCCCGTGGCGGGCGCGGGCTCGAGCGGCGCCCGCAGCCGTATGCCGCGTGCTGCGGTCAGCAGCTCGATGGCGAGCACCCTGCCCAGCGCGTCGACGGACCGGCGCAGCTTGCGGGCCCCGGACCAGCCCATCGAGACGTGGTCCTCCTGCATGGCCGAGCTGGGGATGGAGTCGACCGAGGCCGGCACGGCGAGGCGCTTGAGCTCGGAGACCATCGCGGCCTGGGTGTACTGGGCGATCATGAGCCCGGAGTCGACGCCGGGGTCGTCGGCGAGGAACGGCGGCAGCCCGTGGTTGCGGGCCTGGTCGAGGAACCGGTCGGTGCGACGCTCGGCCATGGACGCGACGTCGGCCGCGACGATGGCGAGGAAGTCGAGCACGTAGGCGACGGGCGCGCCGTGGAAGTTGCCGTTGGACTCCACGCGGCCGTCGGGCGTCACGACGGGGTTGTCGACGGCGGAGGCGAGCTCGGCGTCGGCGACCCGGGTGGCGTGCTCGACGGTGTCGCGGGCGCCGCCGTGCACCTGCGGCGCGCAGCGCAGCGAGTAGGCGTCCTGCACGCGGGTGCACTGGTCGGTCCGGTGCGACTCACGGATCGGCGAGCCCGCCATGATCGCAAGGATGTTCGCGGCCGAGGCAGCCTGTCCGGGCTGCGGGCGCAGGGCGTGCAGGTCGGCGGCGAAGACGTCGTCGGTGCCGAGCAGGCCCTCGACACTCATCGCGGCCGAGACGTCGGCGACCTTGAGCAGGTGGCGAAGGTCGTGGATGGCCAGGGCCAGCATCCCGAGCATGCCGTCGGTGCCGTTGATGAGGGCCAGACCCTCCTTCTCGGCGAGGACGACCGGTTCGATCCCGTTGTCCCGCAGTGCGGTTGCGGCGTCGGTCAACGTGCCGTCGGCGAGGCGCACGGGCCCCTCGCCCATGACGGCGAGCGCGCAGTGCGACAGCGGCGCGAGGTCGCCCGAGCAGCCGAGGGAGCCGAACTCGTGCACGACCGGGGTGATCCCGGCACTGAGCAGGGCGGCATACGCCCTCGCCGTCTCGAGGCGCACCCCCGTGCGGCCGGTGGCCAGGGTCGACAGGCGCAGCAGCATGAGGGCGCGCACGACCTCGCGCTCGACCTCGGGGCCGGTGCCGGCGGCGTGCGAGCGGACGAGCGAGCGCTGCAGCTGCGCCCGCAGGGGCGTGGGGATGTGGCGGGTGGCGAGGGCACCGAAGCCGGTGGAGACGCCGTAGTGGGGCACCGTGTCGTCGGCCAGGGCCTCGATGACGGCGCGGCTGCGGGCGATCTCGGACTCCGCCTCGGCGGACAGCTCGACGCGCGCGCCGTGGCGGGCGACGGCCACGACGTCGTCGATCGTGAGGGGCCCGGTGCCGACGGTCACGGCCGACACGTCGGTGGCGGGGGCGAGTTGGTTCATGGCTCCCATCGAACCGCGGCAGGGGTGGCGCCGAGGTCCGTCATGCGGGACAATTGTCTCGCATGCGAGACGTCGCCGATCGCACAGGAAGGGGCCACCGGTGTCCAACGCCCCCGCCGCAGCCAACGCGCTCGACGTGCTCGAGCACCTCTCCCGCCACGCGGAGCCCCTCCCTGCCGCGTCCATCGCCCGCGACCTCGGGCTGCCCCGCAGCTCCGTCTACCACCTGCTCAAGGTGCTGCACGGCCGTGGCTACGTCACCCACTACGTCGAGGAACGTCGTTTCGGCCTCGGCCAGGCCGCCTACGAGCTCGGGTCGGCGTACCAGCGGCAGGCGCCGCTGGCGCGCGTGGCCCGCGCCCCGATGCGGCGGCTCGTCGACCAGTGTGGCCGCAACGCCCACTTCGCCACCCTCGACGGGCGCGACGTCATCTACCTCCTCGAGGAGCGCGCGCCCGGCCAGCCGATGCTCGTCACCGACGTCGGCGTGCGCCTGCCCGCGCACCTGACCGCGAGCGGCCTGGCCATGCTGTCCGCCCTCCCCGCGCCGCAGGTCCGCGCGCTCTACCCCGACCGGTCCGCGTTCGTGCAGCGCAACGGCGCCGGGCCCAGCTCGCTCGCGGAGCTGCGCAGCCTCTTGGCCCGGACCCGCACCGACGGGCACGCCCGCGAGGAGGGCACCGTCACGGTGGACCTGTCGTCGGTCGCCGTACCGGTCCTCGACCGGGCCGGCCGGCCGCTCGCGGCCATCGCGCTGACCCTGCGCACCGCCGACGCAAGCCCCGAGCACGTCACCGACCTCGTCGGACGCGCCCGGCTCGCCGCCGCGGACATCGCCCGACGGCTCAGTCCCAGCCCGGCGTCGTCTCCCCGAAATCGACCGACCAAGGAGGCCCCCGTCTCCTAGGGTGCCCGTCATGGACCTGCACCTCGTCGGCGGCGGCTGGGACGACGCCATCGCCCCCACGCTCTACGGCGACTTCGTCGCGGCGGCCGCCCGACGCGCCGGCGCCACTCCGCGCATCCTGCTCGTCGTCATGGGCACCGACCCCGACTCGCTCGAGTACCACGAGAAGTACCTCCACACCCTGGGCCTTGTCGGCGGCCACGAGCTCGTCGTCGAACGCGTCGCCGAGGGCACGCCGTTCGACCCGGCGGCCCTCGAGGGGGTCGACGGCCTCTTCGTCGGCGGCGGGCCGACGCCGGAGTACCACGCGTCCCTCGCGGGCGCCTACCCCCGCATCCGCGCACTGGTCGGGGCCGGCATGCCGTATGCCGGCTTCTCCGCCGGCGCTGCCATCGCGGGCTCCCACGCCGTCATCGGCGGCTGGCGCATCGACGGCGCCCCGGTGTGCCCCGAGGACAGCAACGAGGACCTCGACCCCGTGACGGTCGTCGAGGGCCTCGGCCTCGTGGAGGGCGCGGTCGACGTCCACGCAGCCCAGTGGGGCAACGTCTCCCGGGCGCTGGCCGTGGTCGCCGCCGGGCTCGCGCCCCGGGCGGTCGCCATCGACGAGGGCACCCGGCTCGGCGCCGACGGCGCGGTCGTCGGCTCGGGCCGCGTCTGGCACGTCACGCCCGACCATTCCCAGCCGGGCGGTGCCCTTGTGCGCCCGCAGGGGGCGGCTCAATAGGCTCGGGGCCATGCGCGCCATCACGATCCCCCAGCCCGGAGACGCCGACAGCCTCGTCCTCGCGGATGTGCCCGACCCCGAGGTGCAGGCCGGCCAGGTGCTCGTCGACGTCGTCGCCGCGGGCGTCAACCGCGCCGACGTGATGCAGCGGCTGGGCCACTACCCGCCGCCGCCCGGGGCGTCGGAGTACCCGGGCCTCGAGGTGAGCGGCCGCATCGCCGCGCTCGGCGAGGGTGTCGAGGGCTGGCAGGTCGGCGACGAGGTGTGCGCCCTCCTCGACGGCGGCGGCTACGCCGAGCGCGTCGCCGTCCCCGCCGAGCAGCTGCTCCCGGTGCCGAGCGGCGTCCCGCTCGTCGACGCCGCCGGCCTGCCGGAGGTGGCGTGCACCGTGTGGTCCAACGTCTTCATGGTCGCCAACATCCAGCCCGGCCAGGTGCTCCTGGTCCACGGCGGCAGCTCCGGCATCGGCACCATGGCGATCCAGCTGGGCAAGGCGGTGGGCGCCCACGTCGCCGTCACCGCCGGCAGCCAGGCCAAGCTCGACGTATGCCGTGAGCTCGGCGCCGAGATGCTCGTGAACTACCGCGAGGAGGACTTCGTCGAACGCATCCGTGAGCTGACGAAGGGCCACGGCGCCGACGTCATCCTCGACAACATGGGCGCCAAGTACCTCGCCCGCAACGTCGACGCCCTCGCGACGAGCGGGCGCCTCGTGACCATCGGGCTCATGGGCGGCCGCAAGGGCGAGCTCGACATGGGCAAGCTGCTGGCCAAGCGCGCCGCCGTCATCGCGACGTCGCTGCGGGCGCGTCCGGTGGCCGAGAAGGCCGCCATCGTCGCCGCCGTGCGCGAGCACGTCTGGCCGCTGATCGAGGACGGCAGCGTGCGTCCCGTCATCCACAGCCGCCGCCCGCTCGAGCAGGCGGCCGAGGCGCACCGCGAGATGGAGGCTTCCGGCCACATCGGCAAGATCCTGCTCACGACCTGAGGGGCGGCCGGCTCCGCCGCGTCGGGAGTTTCGGGCCGTGTCGGACTCGTCCGCTGACAGGCCCGGCGGACCGCCATACCGTTGCGCGATGGGCCTCTTCGGCTCGGAGGGGCCTCACGGCAACGGGAGGTTCAGCGTGTTCATCCAGGTCATCCAGGGTCGGTGCAGCGACGCCGACGCCCTCCACCGGCAGATGGACCGGTGGCGCGAAGAGCTCGAGCCGGGAGCGGCCGGCTTCCTCGGCGGGACCTACGGCATCACCGACGACGGCGAGTTCGTCGGGGTCGTGCGCTTCGACTCACGCGAGGCCGCGGAGGCGAACTCCGCGAGACCCGAGCAGGGTGCGTGGTGGGAGGAGGCGTCCCGCTGCTTCGACGGCGAGGTCACCTTCCACGACTGCGACGACGTGATGATGATGCTCGACGGCGGCAGCGACGAGGCCGGCTTCGTGCAGGTCATCCAGGGCCGGCTCAGCGATGCCGACCGCTTCAAGCACGCGATGGAGCAGCCGATGGACCTGCTGCGCCAGGTGCGCCCGGAGATCATCGGCGGCACGATCGCCATCGACGAGGACGGCTTCTTCACCCAGACGATGGCGTTCACCACGGAGGACGCGGCCCGGGAGGGCGAGCAGCAGGCGCCCCCACCCGACGCCCAGCAGATGATGGACGAGATGTCCTCGGCGATGCAGGACGTGAGCTACCACGACCTGCATCACCCCTGGTTCGCCACGGCCGGCGCCCGCTGAGGCGCGACGGCGCAGGGCCGAGCCGCAGCCCGGTCCCGGTCGCTCGACCGTCCGTCACGCCCGCCTGCCCGTGAGGCAGGATGGGGGCCATGACTGACGACGCGAGCCGACAGGGACCGGGCAGCACCGACTCGACGCGCGACGAGCCGCGCATCGTGGTCGTGACCCAGGACGGGATGGGCGTGTCGAGCTCCAACCACGACGCCGGGTCCGACCGCGAGGGGGGCGACGGCGAGCGCCGGGGGGACGGGCAGGAGCACCCGGAGCCGCGCGAGCGCACCAACCCGGCCGACCTCGTCGAGGAGCCGGCCAAGGTCATGCGCATCGGCTCGATGATCAAGCAGCTGCTCGAGGAGGTCCGCAACGCACCGCTCGACGAGGCCGGTCGCCGCCGCCTCGCCGACGTGCACCACCGCTCGCTCGAGGAGCTCAAGGACGGCCTGGCCCCCGAGCTGGTCGCCGAGCTCGACCGGATCGCCCTGCCCTTCCGCGACGAGTCCCCGAGCGACGCCGAGCTGCGCATCGCCCAGGCCCAGCTCGTCGGCTGGCTCGAGGGCCTCTTCCACGGCATCCAGACCGCGCTGGTCGCGCAGCAGATGGCGGCCCAGCAGCAGCTGCAGCAGATGCGGGCGCTGCCGCCGGGACCCGGTGCGTCCTACGGCACGCCGCCCGGGATGCCGCCCGGTGAGCACCACCCGGGTGAGAGCGGCCCGACCGGTCAGTACCTCTGACGCGGCCCGCCTCCGCCCGGCGCGCCTCGGCAGGCCGCCACGTGGTGGGTTGTCGCGGCCGAACCGGCCTCACACCCGCGGCAGGCCGCCATGTGGCGCGTTCTTGCGCGACCGCCGACCCCGGCCACGGACGGCCCATGGCGCGACGACCAGCAGCAGGCACGCGAACCCGACCGCGTAGCTCGCCACGAGGATCACCGCCCCGGCCCACCCGCCGAGCACGCGCGGCCCGAGGGCGAGCAGGACGGCATACGCCATCAGCGACGTGACGACGACGGTCCTGCGCCGGTGAGCCGACCCCATCACCCCTCCTCGTTACGGCTGACCGACCCATGGCAACAGGCGCAGGTGAACGGACGGTGCCGCCCGGGTGGCGCCTGCCCATCCGGTTAGGGTGAGGCGGTGCCACGCGTGCGGGAGCTGCTGGGCGGTGACAACCGCTGGCTGCGCCTTGCCTCGCACGTGCTCAAGTGGCTGGCCATCCTGGTGGCCTGCTACCTCGGCGGGGTCGCGGCGACCAACCTCGCGCCGACGGTCGCGGAGACCTCGCAGTACCGCGCGGTGCTGCGACTCGACCCGATCCCGAGGCACACGCCGGTGTTGCACTCGCCGACCATCATCGGTGACGTCGACGTGGCCTTCGCCTCGCCGATCCTCGCGCCGGGGCTCGACGTGCAGGTGGCCGTGCGCGAGGAGATCACCAACCTCTTCACCCGCCCGAACGTCGACATCCGCTCCCTCCAGCCCTCGTCCGACGAGCTATCCGGCGCCATCACCGACGCCGCCGTGGGGGTCGGCGTGCGCTTCCTCCTCGGGGCGGCCGCCATCGCGGTGCTCCTGGCGCTGGCCTCGCACTACATCCGCCAGCGCACCACCCGCGGGCACCACGTCGCGTTCGTCGCCTCGGCCATGGTGGTCGCGACGGCCGGGACGTTCGGCGGCATCGCCCTGACCTACCAGCCGAGCCGCTTCGCCGAGTACCGCACGAGCGGCGTGCTCGGCGTCGTCCAGCGCAACGCCGGCCTGCTCGCCGACGTCGAGGCGCGGGCCGCGCAGGTCACGCCGTACTTCCGCAACCTGCTCGCCGTCACCCAGGCCCTCCAGCAGAAGTACGTCCAGGGCTCGGTCAACGAGCCGGTGTCGGCGCGCATCCTGCTCGTCTCCGACATCCACGGCGCCAACCAGTACGCCCTGATGCGCACGATCATCGCCGAGGAGGACATCGACGCCGTCATCGACACCGGCGACCTCATCAACTTCGGCCGGGTGCAGGAGGCCGAGGCGGCCGGGATCTTCCGCTCGATCGAGGGGCTCGGGGTGCCGTACGTCTTCGTCAGCGGCAACCACGACCAGTCCTCCGCCACCGACCGCGCCCTCGTGGCCCGCCTCGGCCGCATCCGCAACGTCGTGCTCCTCGAGGACGCGCAGGGCGCGCTGCGCGAGCTGTCGTTCCACGGCCTGCGCATCACCGGCTTCAACGACCCCCGGTGGTTCGGCGACGACAACCAGGACCCCACCGCGAAGGAGAAGCCGGCCGTCGACCGCTACGAGGCGACGATGGCCGACCAGCCCGAGCCCGACGTGGTGGTCGCGCACGAGCCCTACGCCACCCAAGGCATCGACAAGGGCCGGATCCTCGTCAACGGCCACATGCACACGCCCAAGCTCGACGGCAACCGGATCCAGGTCGGCACCTTCACCGGAGGCGGCGTCGTCGCCCACTACGCCGAGGGACCGGGCCAGGAGCTCAACGGGCAGCCGTACGCGTTCGACATCCTCGCGTTCGGCAACGCGTGCGAGCTCAACTCGCTGACCCGCTACACCTTCCGCAACCTGCTCGAGGGGCGCCCGGCGTACGACAGCGTCGAGGTCATCAGCGGCGCCCGCATCGACCCCTACGAACCCGACCGCACCCAGGCCCAGCCGGGCGACACCCCCGCGCCCAAGCGCACGTGCGGCGCCGTCGAGGAGACGACGCTGCGCACCCTTCCTGCGCCGGCGCCGCAGGGCAGCCCCACGTCGACCTCGGGCGGCAGCGCCACGCCGGCGACCCCGACGCCGACCACCTCGACGGTGGCGGTGCCGCCCCGCGTCATCCCCTGAGCTCGGGGAACTGGTCGTCGCGCCACTCGTTCTCGGGGCGGCCGGCGCCCGTCGCGTCGAGCTCCTTCTCCCGGCCGCGCAGCTCGACCCGGCGGATCTTGCCCGAGATCGTCTTGGGCAGCTCGAAGAACTCGATGCGCCGCACCCGCTGCCAGGGCGCGAGCTTCTCGCGGGCGTGCGCGAGGATCGAGCGCGCCGTCTCCTCTCCCGGCTCGTGGCCGGGAGCGAGGGCGATGTACGCCTTGGGCACGGCCAGGCGCACGGGGTCGGGGGCGGGCACGACGGCGGCCTCCGCGACGGCCGGGTGCTCGATGAGCACCGACTCGACCTCGAACGGGCTGATCTTGTAGTCGCTCGCCTTGAACACGTCGTCGGTGCGCCCGATGAAGGAGATGTAGCCGTCGGGGTCGACGGAGGCGACGTCGCCCGTGTGGTAGAAACCGCCGGCCATGGCGTCGGCGTTGCGCTGCTCGTCGCCCTGGTAGCCGGTCATGAGCGGCACCGGGTGCTGCGAGAGGTCGAGGCAGATCTCGCCCTCGTGCTCGCCGTTGGGGTCGGGCTCGACGCGCTCGTTGGTGACGGGGTCGACCACGACGACGGGGCAGCCGGGCAGCGGGCGTCCCATCGAGCCGGGCTTGACCGTCGAGCCGGGGGTGTTGCCGACGGCGGCCGTCATCTCGGTCTGGCCGTAGCCGTCGCGGATCGTCAGCCCCCAGGCCTTCTGCACCTGCGCGATGACCTCGGGGTTGAGCGGCTCGCCGGCGCCGATCACCTCGCGGAGGGAGCCGGGCCCCGCGGAGAGGTCGCTGTTGATGAGCATGCGCCACACGGTGGGCGGCGCGCAGATGGAGGTGACCTCGTGCGTGTGCAGCACCCGGAGCAGCGCGGCCGGGTCGAAGCGGCTGTAGTTGTAGACGAACGCCGTGGCCTCAGCCGCCCACGGCGCGAAGAACGACGACCACGCGTGCTTGGCCCAGCCGGGGCTGCTGATGTTGAGGTGGACGTCGCCGGGTCGCAGCCCGATCCAGTACATCGTCGAAAGGTGCCCGACGGGATAGGAGCGCTGGGTGTGCTCGACGAGCTTGGGCCGGCTCGTCGTCCCGGACGTGAAGTACAGCAGCATCCGGTCGTCCGGGCCGGTGCCCGGGTGCTCGGTCGGCGTCGGGTCGAGGTCGTATGCCGCCGCGTGGTCCGCCCACCCGTCCGTGCCCGTGCCTGCCGGGTCGGCGCCACCGACGGCGACGCGGACGTAGTCGCCCGGCACGTCGTCGAGCTTGTGCACCTCGGAGGCGTTCGTGATGACGGCGCGGGCGGCGCCGCGCTCCATCCGGTCGACGAGGTCGCCGGGGCCGACTGCGGTCGTCGTCGGCATGACGACGGCGCCGAGCTTGATGACGGCGAGCATCGACTCCCACAGCTCGACCTGGTTGCCCAGCATGAGGATGACCGAGTCGCCGCGGCCGATGCCGAGGGCCGCGAGGTGGGCGGCGACCTGGTCGGAGCGGCGCGCCATGTCGTCCCACGTGTACGAACGCGCAGACTCGTCCTGCTCGACGATCGTGAGGCACGGGCGGTCGTTGCCACGGGCCACGGCGTCGAACCAGTCGATGCCCCAGTTCCACCGGTCGCCGAGGTCGGGCCAGGCGAACTCCCGCACCGCACGGTCGTGGTCGCCCCGCAGGGCGAGGAGCTGGTCACGGGCGGCTCGGTACGACGCGGTGGCACCGGCTTCGTCGACAGTGGTGGTCATGTCCCGACCTTGCCACACGCCATCACGGCCCGGGAACGACTGCGCAACGGGCGCGCCCGGTGACGAGGAAGGCCACGAGCGCGAGCGACACGGCCAGGCCGCACACGACCCCGAAGGCGGCGCGGCTCGGTGCGCCGAACCCGGCGAGCACACCACCGGCCACGGCGAGGAAGACGGCGCTCGCCATGGAGGCAGCCATCTGGCCGCCGGCGTTGTTGCGGCCCTGTTCCGCCTCGCCGGAAGCGGCCATCGTCAACACCGACAGGGTGCTCGAGGTCATGCCGATGCCGAGGCCGGCGAGGGCCCAGCCGGTCAGGCCGAGCGCGGTCGGGGCGTCGACCCAGACGAGGAGGCTCGTCGTGGCCAGCCCTGCCGTCAGCAGCCCGAAACCCAGGCGCAGCAGGAGCATCGGCCGATGGGCCAGCCGGGACTGCAGCGCCGAACCGGCCGACCACGTGACGCCGGTGATGCTGAGGCTGATGCCCGCGGTGAGCGGGCCGTGGTGGCGCAGCACCGTGAGCACGAGCGGCAGGAACGCCCCGACCCCCATGAAGCTCGCGCTGAGCAGCCCGCGGAGCGCCACGACGCCGCCGAGCCCGCACGCGGCGCGCAGCGACCCCTCCGGCAGCAGTCGTCGCGCGGAGAGGGTGAGGGCCACCAGTGACGCGGCGAGCACGATGCCCAGGGAGACCGGACCGGCCAGTCCTCCGCCGAGACCGTGGGCGCCGGAACCGGTCGGGCGGTCGGCGACGACACTGAGCGCCACCAGCGCCGCGGCGGCGACGGCGGCCCACGGCAGGACGTCCCGCAGCGAGCGCGCATCCACCGGGCTCTCGACGGCCGACGTACCGGCCGACGTACCGGCCGACGTACCGGCCGACGTACCGGCCGACGTACCGGCCGACGTACCGGCCGACGCGACCGCCGGCCGGAGGGCGAGCCAGACCGGCACGAGCACGACCGGGCCTGCGGCGAAGACCCAGCGCCAGCCGACCGCCTCGGTGACGGCGCCGGTCAGCACCGGACCGAGGACCGAAGGCAGCACCCAGGCCGCAGCGAAGAGCGCCATGACGCGGGGCCGCAGGCGGAGGTCGAGCACGCGGGCGACGAGCACCGTCACCCCCACGTCGAGCAGTCCCTCGGCGAGGCCGCCGAGCAGCCGGCCTGCGACGAGCACCGGCAGGGCGACGGCGCCGGCGGTGGCGAGCATGCCGGCGAGGAAGGTCACGGCTCCGGCGCGGAGCACCGGCGCCGGACCGCGCCGGTCGGCCCACCAGCCGGCCGTCGCCAGCGACACGAGGTACGCGGCGAGCGGGGCGGCGGTGACGACGCCGAAGCTCGTCACCGCGTCGAGGTCACCGAGCATCGTCGGCAGGGCCGTCGAGATCGCCCGGTTCTCGAAGGCGCCGAGGGTCACCAGGGCGACGACGCCGAGGGCGAGCGGCGCGTTGGCGCGGGAGAGGAGCCGGGGCGAGACGGTGTCTGCGGGTGCATCGAGGGTCACGGGCGACAGCGTGCAGGCTCAAGCCCGCTTGAGGTCAAGCCCCGCGGTCCTCAGAGGGGCTGGTCGCTCCCGTCATCGAGCCGGCGGGGCCGGCGCCGCTCCTCGGCGAGCACGGGCCGGTCCGGCGGCTCGGGGGGCAGGAGCTCCTCGTCCTCGTCGACGGCGAAGTCCTCCCGGACGTGGCTGCGTCGGCGCAGGTCGTCCTCGTCGATGAGCCGGTTGACGAGCTGCTGCACCTCGTTGCTGTGCGGGATGTTGGCCAGGTCCTCGTCGGGGCTGTCACCGGCTGACTCGATGTGCAGCGACCCCGACCCGATCATCCGGTCGAGCAGCGTCTGCTGGAAGCTCACGTCGGTGATCTTCGACAGCGTGATGTCCTTGCCGGTCTTGGTGAGGATGCCGCGGCGGACCATGACCCGGTGGCTCGTGACGACGTAGTGCGTCGTGCGCCAGCGCAGGTAGGGCACGACGACGGCCGGGATGGCGACGACGACGAGGACCGCGACGGCGACCCACTGGATCCGGTTGCCGGTGTCGTCGTCCGGCGTCACGACGGCGATCCACACGCACGCGGCGGACAGCAGCAGCCCGAGCAGCGTCGGGACCACGACGGTGAGCCAGTGCGGGTGCAGGTCCCGCTCCACCCGCTCTCCCCTGGCCAGCACGTTCTCCGGGAACCCCACGGTCGTCCTCCTGTCGCCCTGCCTGTCGCCGTCTCGCACTCGCGTGCACCTCAGCCTGACAGGAAGCGGGTGCCCACGCGAGCGCCGCACGGTTCGACTCGCGGGTGAGACGAAGCGCCCCTAATGTCCGAATCGGGACTCGTGCCCGAAGCGTCGTTCGTCTCCCACCGTCTTCCACTCACAAAGGAGTGTGTCGTGAAGAGCAGGTCCCGCATGCCCGGTCCCACCTCGTCCCGTCGCCGCCGGGCTCTCGCGGCCGGCCTCTCCGCCGTCGCCGGTCTCGGCGCCGCCCTGGCCCTCGGCTCGCCGGCCGCCGCAGCCGGCGCGAGCTACGTCGCTCTCGGCGACTCCTACTCCTCGGGCACCGGCACCCGCAGCTACATCAGTGACGGCACCTCCTGCCAGCGCTCGGTCTACGCCTACCCCTCGCTCGACGCGTCGGCGCTCGGGCTCACCCTCACCTTCCGCGCGTGCTCCGGCGCGACCGTCGCCGACGTCACGAACACCCAGCTGACCGCGCTGTCGACCGGCACGGCATACGTGACCATCTCGGTCGGCGGCAACGACGCCGGCTTCGCGAGCGTGCTGACGACGTGCGCGCAGCCGAGCTGGGCCAGCAACTGCAACGGCGCCATCGACACCGCGCAGGGCATCATCACCAACACGCTCCCGGGGCGCCTGGCGACGCTCTACTCCTCGATCCGCGCCAAAGCACCCAACGCCCGTGTCATGGTCGTCGGCTACCCCCGCATCTTCAACGGCGAGGACTGCAACGCCCTGACGTGGTTCTCCCCCACCGAGGAGTCGCGCCTCAACGCCACCGCCGACCTGCTCAACTCCAAGACGGCCACGGCCGCGGCGGGCGCCGGCTTCACGTTCGTCAACCCGACCTCGAAGTTCGTCGGGCACGCCGTCTGCGACAACGTCGAGTGGCTCAACGGCCTGTCGAGTCCGACGACCGAGAGCTACCACCCCAACATCGCCGGCCACCGCGACGGCTATGCCGTCCTGACCAAGCCGGCCTTCGGCATCACCGCGACGCTCTCCCCGACCCGGGCCGAGGCCAAGGCGGTCGCCTCCGCCGACTCGCTGGCCCGCGACGCGAGCAGGTATGCCGCCGTCGACCGCACGATCACCCCCGAGCGCTTCGTCGCTCCCGACCTGCACAGCCCCGCGATGCGCGCGGCGGCGGCCCGCGCCGGGGTGGACCTCAGCAGCCGCGCGAGCATCGACGCAGCCGACCGACTGTGGTCGGCACGGCAGGACGCCGAGCGGCAGGAGGCCGCCCGCCGCTGACCGCGCCCGCCTAGGGTGGCCCCGTGCGCTACGACGACATCATCATCGGGGCCGGTCACAACGGCCTGACGGCCGCCGCCTACCTCGCCCGAGCCGGCCGCAGCGTCCTCGTGCTCGAGCGGCTCGACCACGTGGGCGGTGCGGCCGTCTCGGCCCGCGCGTTCGCCGGCGTCGACGCGCGGCTGTCGCGCTACTCCTACCTCGTCTCGCTCCTGCCGCGCCAGGTGCTGACCGACCTCGACCTCGACCTGCGCCTCATCCGCCGGCGGTTCTCCTCCTACACGCCGGTCCCGTCCGACCCCGCCCGTGGGCTGCTCGTGGACAACGCCGACGAGGCCGCGACGCGCGCCGCCTTCCGGTCCCTCACCGGAGGCGACGACGCGTATGCCGGGTGGACCGACTTCTACGGCCGCATGACCGCCGTGGCCGGCCGGGTCTTCCCCACGGTCCTCGAGCCGCTGCGGTCTCGCGAGCAGGTGCGGGCGCTCTCGGGTGACGAGGACCTCTTCGACGCCCTGACGACGCGGCCGCTCGGCGAGCTCGTCGAGTCGGTGACCGACGACGACACCCTGCGAGGCATCATCGCCACCGACGCCCTCATCGGCACGTTCGCCTCGCTCGGCGAGAGCGACCTGCGCCAGAACGTCTGCTTCCTCTACCACCTCATCGGCGGCGGCACCGGCGACTGGGACGTCCCGGTCGGCGGCATGGGCGCCCTGACCGACTCCCTTGCGGCAGCGGCGGCCTCGGCCGGCGCGACCGTCCTGACCGGAGCAGAGGTGACGTCGGTCGACCCGTCGTCGGGCGAGGTGCGGTGGTCCGGCGGGAGTGCCGGCAGCGGCAGCGCCCACGGTGGCACCCTCGTCGCCGGGTGCGCGCCGGCGGTGCTGAACCGGCTCCTCGCGGCGGCCGGCGCCGAGCCCGTCGACACCGAGGCCGACGTCGAGGGCGCGCAGCTCAAGGTCAACATGCTCCTGACCCGCCTGCCCCGGCTGCGCGACGCGTCCGTCGACCCGGCCGCCGCCTTCGCCGGCACCTTCCACATCAACGAGGGCTACGCCCAGCTCGAGCAGGCGTATGCCGCCGCGCGCGACGGACGCATCCCCGAGCTGCCGCCGTGCGAGATCTACTGCCACACCCTGTCCGACCGCTCGATCCTGGGCGCGGACCTCGCCGCGACGGACGCGCAGACGCTGACGCTCTTCGGCCTGCACCTGCCGGCGCGGCTCTTCCGGGCCGACAACGAGAAGGCGACGCAGGAGGCGCTCGAGGCGACCCTGCGCTCCCTCGACTCGGTGCTGGGCGAGCCGATCGAGTCGGTGCTGGCCCGCGACGCGGACGGCAAGCCGTGCATCGAGGTCAAGAGCCCCGTCGACCTCGAGCAGTCGGTCGGACTGCCGGGCGGCAACATCTTCCACCGCTCGCTGCAGTGGCCCTGGGCCGAGGGCGACTCCGAGGTGGGCACCTGGGGCGTCGAGACGGCATACGGCAACGTCCTGCTCGCCGGGGCGGGGGCGCGTCGTGGGGGCGGCGTCAGCGCGATCCCCGGCCACAACGCCGCCGCGGCGATCCTCGGCTGAGCGGCCGTCAGCCCGGCCACACCCCCGAGCTGCCGCGCCGATGGCTGCCGAGCAGGTGGGTGTCGATGATGCCGACGGCCTCCATGAGGGCATACATCGTCGTCGGGCCGACGAAGGCAAACCCCTTCTTGCGCAAGGCCTTCGAGAGCGCCTTGCTCTCGGCGGATACGGTCGGCACGTCTGCGTGGGACTCGGGCCGCGGGGTCTCGGTGGGCTGAAAGCTCCACACGAAGTCGACGAGTCCGCCCTCCTCGCGCAGCGCGACCGTCGCGCGGGCGTTGGTGATGGTGGCCTGGATCTTGCCGCGGTGGCGGATGATGCCGGCGTCGCCGAGCAGCCGCTCGACGTCGTCGTCGGTGAAGGTCGCGACGACGTCGGGGTCGAAGTCGGCGAAGGCCGCGCGGAAGTTGGGGCGCTTGCGCAGGATGGTGGCCCAGGACAGCCCGGACTGGAAGCCCTCGAGGCAGATCCGCTCGTAGAGCCCGCGCTCGTCCCGGACGGGCATGCCCCACTCGGTGTCGTAGTAGTGCATGAGGAGGGGGTCCACGGACGCCCAGGTGGGGCGGGAGAGCCCGTCAGCGCCGACGACGGTCATGCTGCGGAGTCCGCGGTCAGCAGTCGACGCATCACGACGCGGGGGAAGCCGCCGGAGATGCTGTCGGTGTCGGCGACCTTGGTGAAGCCGGCACGCTCGAACAGGGCTCGGGTGCCGACGTACGCCATGGTCAGGTCGACCTTCGCCCCGCGGTTGTCGACGGGGTAGCCCTCCACCGCCGGTGCGCCGTTCTCACCGGCGTAGCGGACGGCGCCCTCGAGGAGCGGGAGGGTGATCCCGCGGCCACGGTGCCCGGGGCGGACGCGCACACACCACGCCGACCACACCGGCAGGTCGTCGACGTGCGGGATCTTCCGGGACCGCGCGAACGGCAGCTCGGCCCGGGGTGCGACGGCTGCCCAGCCGACGACCTCATCGCCGTCGTAGGCGAGGACACCGGGGGCCACGTCCCGCCCGCAGAGCTCGCGGACGTAGGCGCCACGCGCCGGTCCGAGCAGGCTGCGGCTCTCCTTGGCCGGCAGCCGGTGGCTCAGGCACCAGCAGACCGTCGACGTGGGGTTCTTCGGGCCGAGCATCGTCGCGACGTCGGCGAAGCGCTCTGCCGTGGCCGGGTGCACCTCGAAGTTCATGTGCACACGCTAGCCATCGGTGCCGACCGGCCGTCGACCCGGCGTGCCCGGTCACCAGCCCCATCCCCTCAGATGCTGACTTGGGAGGCCACGAGCACCGCGACCGCCGCGGCCTGGGCGACGACGACGGCAACGAGGCTCCGGTCACGCCCGCGACTGGCCGGCACAGCCGCGACGACGAAGGTCGCAACGGCCAGCAGCAGCGCCACCACTCCTGCCGTCTGGCCGAGGTAGGAGGTCAGCACCTCGGCGCGCGTCATGGTCCGGTCGCCACCGAAACCGCTGGGCCCGAAACCGACCGCTACTGCGAGCACGAAGCAGTCGACAGGTGCGAGCAGGAGCGTGACGAGGAGGCATAGCGCGACGAGACCTCGTCGCGAGTGCCCCCGCTCACCCGACGACGGCACCGACGCCCGCCTCCCCTGTCACGGGTTCAGTGTGGTGCGACCCAGTCGCCGACGGCCGAAGTTCGGGAAGATCTGGACGGGACAGAATGGCGCCGTGACCCGCGACCCGTATGCCGGACTCGACCTCGAGTCGCTCGACCTGCGCGCCCAGCCCGAGCTCTACCGCGTCGGTCGGGGCGAGCAGGGCGTGCTGCGGGTCCAGCCCTACAAGGACGAGCTGCTGCCGCTGTGGCGCTTCCGCACCCCGGACGTCGCCCGTGAGAGCGCGGCTGCGCTCCGGGCGAAGTTCGACGACTACCTCGCGGCGGGCGACCTGGTGGGTGCGGACATGGCGCGCAAGTTCCTGCAGATGGGCTACACGCGGGCCCGGCGCTACGCCAACCACCCCGGCGGCCGGAAGTACGACGGCCCCGTGCCGCCGGAGGAGCGCGGGAGGAGCGGCGCCCACGGGCGTGCCGAGCTCCCACGTGGGCCCGAGGACGCGCAGAAGGCGGAGGCCGCACGCGTGTTCAAGGAGGCCTGGGACGCCGTCGAGCAGGTCAGCGCGTACACGGACTGGCGGTCGAGGCATCGAACCGAGCACGGCTGAGCGGCGCTTCCGCGACCGTTTTGTCGTTTTCGCACGCATTCGCAGCTCCTCCCTCGTACCGTGGCGACACGGCATACGGCCCGGTCACCGGAGGAACCATGACGACGACCACGAAGCACACCGCACGGCGCGCCGTCCTGGTGCTGGCTGCGACCGCGACGCTCGGCCTGGCGCCCCTCGGGGCCACGTCAGGGTCCGCCGAGGCGGCGACGACGACCGTGCAGCAGCAGGTGGTCCAGCTCGTCAACGCGCAGCGGGCCAGGGTGGGCTGCCGCGCCCTGGTCACCGACGCCCGGTTGTCGCGCGCGGCCCAGGCGCACTCCGTCGACATGGCCCGGCGCGGCTACTTCTCGCACACGAGTCTCGACGGGCGCACGTTCGTGCAGCGCATCCGCGCGCAGGGCTACACCGGGTCGCGGCTCGGCGAGAACATCGCGGCGGGCCAGCCCACGGCGAAGGCGGTCATGGACGCCTGGATGAAGAGCCCCGGCCACCGGGCCAACATCCTCAACTGCCGCTACACCGCGATCGGCGTCGGCGCCGCCGTCGGCGGGCCCTACCGCTACTACTGGACGCAGGACTTCGGCGGCTGACCGCGGGCGGGCCGCTCAGCGGGGTGGCAGGAGCCGGAACTCGTTGCCGTCCGGGTCGGCCAACGTCACGCCTGAGGCATCCCCACCGTCGGTGTCCAGCCGGCTCGCGCCCAGGGCGACGAGTCGCTCGACCTCGGCACGAAGGTCCTCCTCCGCAGCCGGCGTGACGGCGAGATACATCCGGTTGACGCCGGTTCTCGGACTCAGCGGTGGGCCGCCCCAGGCGATCTTCGCGCCCCCTCGCGGGGACTGGATGGCCGTCTCCTGGTCCTGGTCCCACACGAGTGGCCAGCCGAGGGCGTCCCTCCAGAAGTAGCCGACCTCCTGCGAACCGTCGCAGGCCAGCTCGCCCAGGAAGCCGCAGCCCGCGAGGTACGCGTTGCCGGCCTCGATGACGCAGAACTCGTTGCCCTCGGGGTCGGCCAGGACGACGTGGCCCTCCTCGGGCTTCTGCCCGACGTCGAGGTGGCGGCCACCGAGCTCGAGCGCCCGAGCCACCGTGGCCTGCTGGTCGGCGGGTGATTCGCTCGTCAGGTGCAGGTGGACCTGGTTGGGTCCGGTCCTCGGCGTGGCGCCGGGCTCGAAGCGGATCGGGAACTCGACGTCCTCGTTCGGCAGCACCGTCCGGCCGTCGCCGTCGATCTCTCGTCGGAGCAGTCCGGCCCAGAAGCGGGCGAGCGTGTCGGGGTCGTTCGCCCGGTGGCAGAGCTCGACGAGGTGAGAGGCCATTGCTCGACGCTAGGGCGCAGCCTGTCTTCTCCTCAACGCGTTATCGGTGGGCGCGAGCCGCACCGTGTCACGTGGGGGTGAAGTCGACGAGGTGCAGGTGCAGTGGTCCGCCGGATGGGGCGGGGTAGCTGCGGCCGAGGCGTGCGGGCGGTCTGCCGCGGCTGTGGGGCGGCGGGTCGGGTTCGGTGGTGGCATCTGTGATGGCCGCGAGGGTGGCTGGGGGTGGGGGTTGGGGTGGGCCGATGTGCAGGCCGGTGTGGGTGGTGAAGGCGAGCCCGTCGGGTCGGGTGGGGTCGCCGGTGATGGCGAACTCGCCGCGGTGGTGTCCGTCATGGTGGAACGGGCACAGGGCCAGCAGGTTGGTGACGTCGGTGGGGCCGCCGTCGCGCCAGTGGGTCAGGTGGTGGACCTCGAGGTGGACGGTGGCGCCGCAGCCGGGGAAGCGGCAGCCGCGGTCGCGATCCAGCACCAGGACGCGGGTGCGGTGCGGGACGACGCGGAGGGTGCGGCCGACGTTGACGGGGTGCCCGTCGGTCTGCCAGACCGGGGTGAGGGTGCCGTCGCAGGTCAGGCCGTCGACGATGTGGTGCGGGAGGCGGGGTCGGCCGGTGAGCCAGCCGCCGTCGGTGTCCAGGTGCACCTGCACCCGGTACCGCGCCCGCCGCGCCGCACCGCCCGAGGCGCTCGTGCCGGTGGCGTCGAGGGAGCGGGTGGCCATCAGCTGCAGGGCGTCGGCCCAGGTGACCCGGGGCGTGCCGCCGTCGGCGGGGCGCCGGTTCGGGTCGGTCACGTCGCCGTTGAGGGCCTGCCGGTCCGGCTCCGTCCCGGGCTCGGTCAGGGTATGGAAGAGGTGGTCCTTGGCCTCGGTGAGCGCGGCCTCGATGAGCGCGCCGACCTCGGCGGGGGCGTCGTAGCGCAGCCGGAACCGGCCGTCCGCGTCGACGCCCATCGACAGCCGCGCCGGCTCCACCGGCTCCGGCTGGGCGGCCACCGGTTCGGCGCTCTCCGGTTCGGTGTCCTCGGCCGGTTCGGGGACGAGCTCTCCGGCGGCGTTGACGACCGGCTCGGGGAGGGTGAAGTCGTAGCGGGTGACGCTGCGCTGCAGCTGGGTGACCGTGGCGTGCTGCGCGAACGCGGCGACCGTCGCGTCGAACGCGGCCGGGGTGTGCCGGGCCACGACCGCGGCCTGGTCCAGGCTGATCCGCCCCT
>NZ_BAAAPU010000007.1:697033-812171 GCF_039531305.1 Terrabacter lapilli | reverse complement strand
CCGCCGCCTGCCCGCGGGACAGCCCCGCACGCAGCATCAGCCAGTGCTCCGGCGAGCGCAGCCCGGCCGCCTGCCAGGACCCCTCGGCCAGCACGGTGCTCACGAAGTCGACCAGCCGGGCGTGCGCGTCGTGCAGGTCGGCGGCCAGGGATGCGACGTGGTCCCAGTCCTGCTCGATCCGCCCGGCGCTCTGGCTCATGTCCCAATCGTACTGGTGTTCGAACACCTGCGCCAGACTTGTCCACCATGAAAGTGATTGGCCCCCAACGGGATCCGACGCGCCACGCCCCACCACGCGGCATACGCCCGCGGCTGCGCAGCAGCCCATGGGTAAGGATGGGTCATGCCGTCGACCATCCACCCGCAGACACCCGACGACACCATCGGCGGCCGCGACCTCACGCACTGGCACACCCGGTTCGGGCGGTGGCTCCTGAGGCTCTTCACCGACCTGGCGCGCGCCTCCAGGCCGGCCGCACGCCGGGTGGCGACGTGGTCGTCGGCGCACGTGGCCTTCCTCGTCTTCGCCGCGATCGCCCTGGGTGTCATGGTCGGACTCGTCGAGGGCGTCGAGACCGTCTACGAGGCCGTCGTCGGGCGCGACGGGATCACGGTCGTCGACCACCCGGTCCTCGACACCGCCGTCTCCCTCCGCTCGCCGGGGCTCGACTCGGCGGTCACGGCCTTCACCGACGTCGGCGGACCTGTCGGCATGCCGATCCTGGCCCTCGTCGCGGTCGCGGTCATCACGTGGCGCCGGCGCCGGTGGACCCCCTTCGTCCTCGCCCTCATCGCCGCGGCCGGCTCCCTCGTCATGACCATCGCAGGGAAGGACTTCGTCGACCGCGCCCGGCCACCCGCCTCGCTCGCCGTGCCCCCACTCGAGTCCTCGCCCTCCTTCCCGAGCGGGCACACCCTCAACGCGACGGTGCTGACGACGGTCGTCGTCTACCTCGTCCTCATCGAGACGACCGCCGCCTGGCAGCGCACGGTCGCCATCGCGGTGGGCACCCTCTTCGTCCTGTCGATGGGCCTCTCCCGCGTCTTCCTCGGGCACCACTGGCTCACCGACGTCATCGCCGGCTGGCTCATCGGCCTCGCGTGGGCGCTGGCCGTGATCACCGCCCACCGCCTGTGGCTCACCCTGCGCGAACGACCGGAGACGGCGGACTCGCCCGACGGCATACGCCAGGAGCGCTCGCGCTCCTAGGATCGTCCGGGTGAAGCCGGTCATCCTCCTCGTCTCCGAGACCCGCTCCGAGCAGCTGCTCGACGAGTTCTCCCGCTACGCCCGCGACTACGAGCTCGTGACGGCGACGTCGGCGCGGCAGGCCAAGCAGGCGGCCAAGGGCGTCGTCTCCGACGGCGGCCAGGTGGCCATGTTCGTCACCGAGTCGCGCCTGCCCGACGCCGAGGTGCTCGAGGCCTTCCACTGGTGGCGCGCCAGCGTCCCGACGGCCAGGCGCGTCATCGCGGCGCACGAGTCCGCGTTCCGCGAGGACGCCGACCGGCTGCGCGGCGGCATGGCGAAGGGCAAGTACGACGCCTACCTCCTGGCGCCCCGCGGGCCGCGCGACGAGGAGTTCCACACGGCCATCTGCGAGCTGCTGTCGGACTGGGGGTCGACCGTCGCCGAGCCGGAGGTCGTGGCGGTCGCGATCGTCTCCCCCGTCGAGGATGCTCTCACGCTGAGCATCCGCGACTACCTCGACCGGATGGGCATGCCCAACCGCGTCTACGCCCCCGACAGCGACAAGGGCCGTCACGTCCTGGAGCGCTACCTCGCCGACGGTGGCGCCGGCGAGGCGGGCGAGGTCACCTACCCGCTCGTCATGGACCTCGGCGAGCGCGTGGCCCCCGCGCAGAACGTGCGCGACGTCGCCACGCGCATCTACGGCCGACCCGCAGATGTGGTGGTCGACCGGCTCGTCGACGTCGCGATCGTCGGCGCCGGCCCGGCCGGCCTCGCGGCGGCGGTCTACGCCTCGTCCGAAGGGCTCTCGACGGTCGTCCTCGAGTCGGAGGCCATCGGCGGCCAGGCGGGCACCTCGTCGATGATCCGCAACTACCTCGGCTTCCCGCGAGGCATCTCGGGTATGCGTCTCGCGCAGCGGGCGCGCAACCAGGCAGTCCGCTTCGGCACCAAGTTCTTCACCGGCTGGCCGGTCACCTCGCTCGTCCCGGGAACGCCCGGTGACGACGGCGCACCGGGGCCGCACGTGCTCGTGACCGACGGCGGGGAGGTGCGCGCCCGCGCCGTCGTGGTCTCGGCCGGCGTGAAGTACCGCCGCCTCGGCGCCCCCGGCATCGAGGGCCTCGTCGGCCTCGGCGTCCACTACGGCAGCGCCATGACCGCTGCCCGCGAGCTCGAGGGCTCCGACGTCGTCGTCGTGGGCGGGGGCAACTCCGCCGGGCAGGCGGCCATCCACCTCGCGCGCTTCGCGCGATCGGTCACGATCCTCGTGCGTCGCGAGGCGCTCGCCGCGACGATGTCGAGCTACCTCGTCGCGGAGATCAAGCACAACCCCCGCATCACGGTCCAGGGGTGCGCGGAGGTCGTCGAGGGCGGTCCCGACGAGGACGGGCGCCTCGGGTGGGTCACGGTGCGCGACACCCGGACCGGCGGCGAGGAGCGCCGCGAGTGCCGCGGGCTGTTCGTCCTCATCGGGGCCGAGCCGTACTGCGACTGGCTCCCGGACGAGGTGGCCAGGGACGGCCGGGGCTTCGTCCTCACCGGTCGCGACGTGCCGTCGGACCGCTGGCGTGGCGGGCTGCCGCCCGAGAGCCTCGAGACCACGGTCCCGGGCATCTTCGCCGCGGGCGACATCCGGGCGGGTTCGATGAAGCGCGTCGCAGCCGCGAGCGGCGAGGGGGCGTCGGTGGTGCCGCTCGTGCACGCGTGGCTGGAGCAGACCCGCTGACGGTCGCCCTCTCGCCGAGGCCCCCCGGCTGAGGGCCGCCCTCCCGCGGCTCGTCAGACCCGGATGAGCTGCCCCTCACGGAACGAGTAGCGGTATGCCGTCGACGTGGCCGCCGGCAGGTTCGCCGGGTGGGCCGCGTGGTGCCGGTGCGGGTGGGGCGCCGACGGGGCCGAGGCCGGCACGGGAGTCAGCCCGCCGGAGATGCCTGCGGCGTGGCCCTGCCCGGCACCGAGCGCCGCGGTGCCGACGAACGCGACGGCGACCGCAGCGCCCGCGGCACCGAGGCCGCGTCGCAGCGCCGAACGAATGGAGGAGGAGGCGGGGCCGGGGGTCTCGGGGCGGGATGTCGTGTCCATGACCTCACCGTCGGGTCGCCGCCTGTGCCTCCTCTGTGGCTCAGGGATGCGAGCGGGATGAGGACACGCGCTCCATCTCGTCGGCCACCTCGTGCGACGAGGGGTCCGTCTCTGCTCGCAGGCCTTCGACGACTCCGTCGCGGTCGGCGTCCGAGCGGTTCTGGCTCAGCTTCGCCTTGCCCTCGACGGACTCGACGAGCACCTCGACCCCGACGATGCCGCGCAGCTGGCCGCGGACGTAGGCGTCCGGGGCGTCCCGCACGGCCCACGGCCTCTCACGGTGGTCCTCGTGCCGCTCGGTGAGCCGGGTGACGACGTCGAGCACCCAGTCCGGGTCGTCGTGGACCGTGACCGCACCGCGCACGTGCACCTCGGTGTAGTTCCACGTCGGCACGACCCGGCCGTGCGTGGCCTTGCTCGCATACCACGACGGCGAGACGTACGCGTCGGCGCCGGTGAGGACCAGAAGCCCCGGCGAGCCGGGGGCGATGCGGGTCCAGTGCGGGTTCGCGCGGGCGAGGTGGCCGAGCACCCGGGGCCGTGCGCCGTCGCGGACGCCCCCGCGGCCGTCGAGGAGGACGGGCAGGAGCGTCGCGTCGGGTATGCCGTCCGGCCCGACCGTGACCAGGTGGCCGGCCGCGCGCCGCGCGATGAACTCGTCGAGATCGACGTCGGCCATGGCGTTGGACCCGGGCACGTACATGACGAGATCGTCGCACGCGCACGACGGACGGAGCCCGCCGATCGGGTCGGCGGGCTCCGTCGGAGCGACGGGCGGGGCCGGCGCTCAGCTCCGCCGGTGCTGGGCCGGGCGGGGTGCAGCCGACCAGGGACGCGGGCGGCCCGCGTGAGGCGCCCCGCCCAGGCGCCCCGGCGTGGCACCGGCGACGGCACCGGCGACGGCACCGGCGGCACCTCCGGCCCCGCGACCCTCGCGGGCGTCGCGAGCGTCGCGGACCACCGAGGGGTCGAGCCGCTCGGCGAGCCGGCGCAGGAGCAGTGCTGCACGGGTGTGCCGACGGGAGTGGCGCCGGCTGCCCTGCGCCTTCGGGGCGTGGTGCCGGGTGGCGACGCGCTCGACGATGAGGTCGCGGGCCAGTGCCTCCTGCGGCGTCAGGCTGACGGTCCGGGTGCTCATGCGAGGCTCACCTGGGCCCGCTTGACGCGGATGTCGCCGCTGCCCGACTGGACCACGAGCATCGCCTGGGCCTCGGCGTCGCCCGGGCCGGAGGTCTGCTCGAGGTCGATGTCGACGTCGCCGGTGACGGTGTTGAGGTCGAGGTAGGCGGCCACGCCGGCCGCGACCGCGATGCTGACGTCGCCGGTGCCGGTCTTGGTGCGCACCTGCCCGCCGTGCACGGCCCTGAGGTCCACGTCACCGGTCCCGGTCACGAGCTCGAGGTCACCGGTCGAGGCTCCGATGTGGAGGTCGCCGGAGCCCGTCCGAGCCTTGACGGCCGCGTCCGAGCGCCGCAGCTCGATGTCGCCGCTGCCCGAGACCAGGTCGAGGCGTCCGCCTGCCGAACCGACCGAGATGTCGCCGGAACCGGTCTTGGCGGAGGCGTCGCCGCGGGTCGACTGCAGGCTGATGTCGCCGGAACCCGACTTGAGCTGGGCCGTGCCGACCTCGTGGAAGGCCAGGTCGCCGGCGCCGGTCGTGGCTCGCACGTCGTCGAGCAGGCCGGTGGCACCGACGTCCCCGGAGCCGGTCCTGACGTCCACCGTGCTCCCGGACGGAAGCTCGACCTCGACGTCGACGGACCCCTTGGTGCCCAGTCCGAAGAAGCTGTCGCGGATCTTCGGCGAGAGGACCACGACGTCGTTGCCGTGCGCCTCGACGGTGAACTTCTCGGCGAGCTCGGCGCCGTTCTTGCCGTGCGGGTGCAGCCGGACGGTGGTGGTCGGTGCGTCGCCGGCGGTGAGCGTCACGTCGCCGACGAGCAGCTCGACCTTGAGGTTGATCGGTCCCGTCGTCTCGAGACGGGATTCGAGGGTGGTGCTCATGGGATGTCCCTTCTGAAGGCAGGTGGTCGGTGTCGGTCGGCCGGGTCAGCGGACCCAGCCCTGCACGCGCTTGTTGGAGGAGCGGTTGCGGCCCGGCGCGCCGGGGCCGAAGCCGGGGCCGGGCGGCACCGGCGGGAACCCGGGCGCCGGGGGCGGGCCGGGCACGGTCGCGGTGGCGGCCCGCACGGCGCCCACGATCCAGGTGTTGAGCGACTGGCCGCGTCCGGCCGCGAGCTCCTCCGCCCGCGCCTTGAGCGCCTCGGGGAGGCGGAGCGTGATGCGGGACGTCTCGGCCCCCTCCTCGTCCGGTGACATCACGGTGGTGTCATCGGCGCGGATGGCCTGGGTGTC
Organism: Terrabacter lapilli; assembly: GCF_039531305.1. NCBI lineage: Bacteria > Bacillati > Actinomycetota > Actinomycetes > Micrococcales > Intrasporangiaceae > Terrabacter > Terrabacter lapilli. The sequence continues at coordinate 806,539 of NZ_BAAAPU010000007.1, read as the reverse complement.
GTCGGACAGGGCGGCCGGGCCGGCTCCGACGACGACGAAGACGGGCTCGCGGCCCTGCAGCCGCACCTCGACGGAGGCGCCGTCGAGCTCGTTCGTGATCTCGGCCGCGGCGTGGGACAGCGCGTCCATCAGGGCCAGCCGGGCGGACGAGTCGAGGGCGAACCCGATGCGCTCTGCGGCCTGCTCGGTCTCCGGCCCCATCGCCCTGGCCGCCTGGGCCAGATCCCGACGCAGTGCGTCGACGTACTCGGTGATGTCCATGCGCATCATGGTGACACCATAGTGACGTCACGTCAACACCATTGCGCCGCCAACTTGGCGCGCGGCTCCGTGAGCGCGAGCGGGTACGTTCTCCTCACCCCTCAACCCCCCGAAAGGTGCCCGATGCGCAGCCTCGGAACCTCCGACCGTCCGAGCGTGCGGACGGTCTCCTCCGTCATCGAGAAGGTCTCCTCACGGACCCGGTCTCGACAGTTCGTCCGGGTCATGAACCGGATGGGTGCCTCCCCGGCCGCGATCCTCCCTCTCGTCAAGGACTCGCCGAACTTCAAGAACCGTCGCTTCGAGGGCGAGGAGCCATCGCTGCGTCCGCGCATCCGGGCCCAGACGAGCGCGATGGTCGCTGCGATCCGGGTCGGCGACCGGGGCCGGCCCGTCCGCCGGGTGCCCGTCGTGGCGGCCGAGCCCCCGGTGGAACCGGGCGAGCTCGCCGTCACGTGGTACGGCCACGCGACCAGCCTCCTCGAGGTCGACGGCGCGCGGTTCCTCCTCGACCCGGTCTTCAGCGAGCGTGTCTCCCCCGTCCGGCACGTGGGCCCTCGCCGCATGCACCCCGTCCCCGGCTCGATCGCGGCGATCCCGAGCATCGACGCCGTGCTCATCAGCCACGACCACTACGACCACCTCGACCAGCCCTCGATCGTGCGGCTCGAGGAGACCCACCGGCCGCACTACGTGGTGCCCCTCGGCGTCAACGCGCACCTGCTCGCCTGGGGAGTCCCGGAGCAGCGCATCACGGCCCTCGACTGGCGCGACGAGACCGAGGTGGCCGGCATCCGCGTCACGTGCACCGAGGCGCGCCACAACTCCGGTCGTGGCCTCGTCGACAGCCAGACGCTCTGGGCGGGCTGGGCGCTGCGCGGGCCCCGCCACAGCGCCTACTTCCCGGGCGACTCGGGCACGTCCAAGCGGTTCGCGGCCATCGGTGCCGACCTCGGCCCCTTCGACCTGACCCTGATGCCGGTCGGCGCCTACGACCCCTTCTGGCCCGACATCCACATGGACCCCGAGCAGGCCGTCGCCGCCCACCGTGACGTCAACCGCATCGGCGACGAGATGTACGCCCTCACCGAGGACGAGGCGGGCGTGGCCGACGACTTCATCGAGGGTGACCAGCGCATCGACACCCCCGGCGGGACCCACGAGGAGGGCGAGCGAACGGAGACCAGCCGCACAGTCGCGACGGCCGCCAAGGACTCGCTCCTGGTTCCGGTGCACTGGGCGACCTTCAACCTGTCGATGCACTGGTGGGCCGAGCCCGTACGCCGGGTGCGCCGTGCCGCGGCCGAGGCCCGGGTTCCCGTCGCGTTCCCCCGCGTCGGCGAGCGCGTGGACCTCGCCTCCAGCGACGCGCAGGCCGTCGCAGCCGCGTACGCCGAGCCGTGGTGGGAGGAGTGCGCGGCACTCCAGGACCGCGACTGAGCGAAGATGGACGAGCCGCGCACGACGCGGTGACCGACGCGGACGTCCCGAGGGCGACCGACGACCCCTGACCTCCAGGAGAAGCCCGTGCAGCTCCCGATCCTGCGCCGGATGGGCGCCAGCCCCTCTATGGTGCGCCAGCGCGTCACCGCCTCCCCCCACTACCGCGACGGCGAGTTCCGCTCGCACGAGCCGACCCACGTGGTGGCGACGTCCGAGGCCGAGGGCCCGGGCAACCTGGCCCTGACCATGCTGCGGGAGTTCGGCCGCGGGCGCCCCAAGGGGACCGTGCCCGTCGTCAAGCCGCAGCACCCGCACGAGCCGGCCGACCTCGCCGTCACCTGGTACGGCCATGCCACGAGCGTGCTCGAGCTGGACGGCAGGAGGTTCCTGCTCGACCCCGTGTTCGGCAACCGCGCCTCGCCCTCGGCCGTCGTCGGGCCCAAGCGCCTGCATCCCGTGCCGGCTCGCATCGCCGAGATCCCGCGCCTCGATGCCGTCGTCATCAGCCACGACCACTACGACCACCTCGACGAGCCTTCGATCCGCCAGCTCGAGCGCACGCACCGGCCGCACTACGTCGTCCCGCTCGGCGTCGACGAGCACCTGCGCGCCTGGGGCGTGCCGGCCGGCCGGATCACCAGCCTGGACTGGCGCGAGCAGACCGAGATCGCGGGGATCCGCCTCACCTGCACCGAGGCCCGGCACTTCTCGGGCCGTGGCTTCGTGCGCAACCAGTCCCTGTGGGCCGCCTGGTCCTTCCACGGCCCGCGTCACTCCGTCTTCTTCGGCGGGGACTCCGGCCCGACCCACCGCTACACCGACATCGGCACCGACCTCGGCCCCTTCGACCTCACCCTCATCCCGATCGGCGCCTACAGCGTCCACTGGCCCGACATCCACCTCGACCCGCAGCAGGCCGTCGACGCTCACGTCGAGGTCAACCGCGGCGGCACGGAGTCAGTGCTGCTGCCGATCCACTGGGCGACCTTCAACCTCGCGACGCACTGGTGGAGCGAGCCGATCCGCTGGGCCCGCCGCGCCGCCGCCGCCCGAGGCGTGCGCCTGGTCGCGCCGCGGGTCGGCACGCGGATCCAGCTGAGCGACAACGACATCGACGAGGTCGTCGCCGCCCACCAGGACCCCTGGTGGGAGGCCTGCGCCGCTCCCCTCGACCGCGACTGACGGGCGGAAGATCCAGCGCCGCATCGCGACGAACCGAACGGCCGTGGACAGCACGTTGGCCACGGCCACGACGCAGGTCTGCACGAGCGTGCTCGCCGAGGGCACGAGCGCGCCGAGGATCGCGAGCGCGAGGGTCGTCGCCGCATACGTGATGGCGAAGATGACGAGCGCCTGGCCGTGGTGGGCCACGAGCCGGCGACGCCCAGAGACCCCGAACGTCCACGCCCGGTTGAGGGCCGTGTTGAAGACGGTCGCGACGACGAGCGCGACCCCGTTGGCGAGCTGGGAGGGGGCACCGCCCCGCACCGCGGCCGCGAAGAGGCCGAGGTGCAGGGCGGTGGAGAGCACTCCGACGCCGGCGAAGCGGACGAGCTGCTGCGAGAGGCGGACCCGGGACGTGGGCCGCGTCGGCGCACTGGTCGTCATGGTCGTCACCGGAGGGGCTGGGTCAGGTCGTAGAACGTGGAGCCGTCGATCGTCACCGGGGCGAAGTTGGCCTGCACCCACGAGCTGATCTCGGACGAGGAGCTGCTGCCACCGTTCTGGTTGCCGAATCCCCTTCCGCCGCCGGCGAAGTAGTGGATCTGGCCCTGGGCGACGTACTGCTGGAACTGGGCGAGCGTCGGGCTCGGGTCCGAGCCGTTGAACCCGCCGATGGCCATGACCGGCAGCTGCGTGCCGAGCTGCAGCCCCGCCGCGGTCTGCGAGCCGACGGCCGCGGCGACCCACGTGTACTTCTGTGCGTCGGCCGACAGGGCCGCGACGACGGCGGTGCTCGGCGTCGAGGCGTCGAGCAGGCCGCCCATGCCGCCGCCACCTTGAGCGCCGCCCGGGGTCCCGCCCGGGAAGCCGCCCGGGAGTCCGCCCTGGGGACCGGCCTGCTGGCCGGTCTGTCCCTGCGGTGCCTGTCCGCCGAAGGGGACTGCGGCACCGACACCGCCCCGCGCAGCGCCACCGAACCCACCCGGTCCGCGGCTCGAGCCGGCCGGGCCGGCCGTCACGATGGACCCGCTGTGGCCCTGTGCGGTCGTCGACACGGCATACGCGGCGGGTCCGGCCAGCCCCGCGAGGAGGGCACCGGCGAGCACGATGGGCACGGCCCGCAAGTGCAGCCGCTGCACCACGAGGAGGAGCACGGCCGCCGCCATCCCGACCGCGAGCACCGAGACGCGCAGCCAGTCGCCGTATGCCGTCGTGCGCGAGAGGAGGACGAAGCCCCAGACCGCGGCCGCCGCCGCCGAGGCGGCCAGCGCGACCATCGCGACGACGCTCGAGCGGCGCTCCCACGCCTCCACCGCACCCATGCCGACGAGGGCGCCGATCGCCGGGGCGAGGGCCACGGTGTAGTACTCGTGGAAGATGCCGGCCATGAACGAGAAGACGAGCATCGTGACGACGAGCCAGCCGCCCCAGACGAGGTAGGCCGCGCGGCGCAGGTCGGTCCGGAGGCGTCGGCCCCGCAGCCACAGGCCTGCGACCAGGAGGATCAGCGCGCTCGGGATGAGCCAGGAGACCTGGCCGCCGACGCTGGAGGAGAACATGCGGAAGAGCCCGGTCGAGCCCCACATTCCGCCACCGGCTGCGGCGCCGGCGCCCGCCGGGCCGCCACCGCCGACGGAGCCGGTCTCGTCACCGCTCAGGCGACCCAGGCCGTTGTAGCCGAAGGTCAGCTCGAGGAACGAGTTCGTCTGGCTGCCGCCGATGTACGGGCGGGCCGAGGCCGGGATGAGCTCGACGACGGCGACCCACCAGCCCGCGGACAGCACCATCGCGCCGACTGCGAGGAGCGAGTGGACGATGCGCTTGCGCAGCGTGGTCGGGGCCGCGACGAGGTAGGCGAGGCCGAAGAACGGCACGACGAGGAGCACCTGGAGGGTCTTGGTGAGGAAGCCGAGACCGATGAGGACGCCGACGATGACCATCCACTTCGGCGAGGCCTGCTCGATCGCCTTGAGGGTCGCCCACGCACCGAGCGCCATGAGCAGCGTCAGCAGCGCATCCGGGTTGTTGAAGGTGAACATGAGCGCGGCGACCGGCGTCAGCGCGAGGACGGCCCCGGCGATCAGGCCCGCCGCAGCGCCGAACTGGCGCTTGACCGTCGTGTGGACGACGCCGACCGTCGCGACCCCCATGAGAGCCTGCGGCAGGAGGATGGCGAACGAGTTGAGACCGAGGAGGCGCACCGACAGGGCCATCACCCACAGGGAGGCCGGCGGCTTGTCGACGGTGATCGAGTTCGCCGCGTCGGAGCTGCCGAAGAAGAACGCCTTCCAGCTCTCGCTGCCAGCCTGGACCGCCGCGGAGTAGAAGGAGTTCGCGTAGCCGCTCGCCGTGAGGTTCCACGTGTAGAGCACGAGGGTGGCGAGCAGGAGGCCGAGGAGCGCAGGACGGGCCCACGACGGGTCGGCCTCGGCTCCGCGCCACAGGCGGGCGAACGTCGGACGACCCGCGCGGGCGCGGGGCGGCTGCTGGGTCGTGGAGCGGGGGTCCGCCGCCGCGCCCGGTGAGGTGAGGGTCATCGTGTCCATGCCCACACCGTCGTGTCCCGCTCTGTGCCCTTCCTATGACGTGACTTTGGTACGGGAATGAGTGGATCCCGCCACCCCCGCCATCCCGGGCTGAGACTGCGCCATGGCGCACCTCCGGTCGCGCACGCACCCCGGAGCGGGCTGCAACTGCGCCGTGGCGCACTTCCGGTCGCGCACCCATTCCGGAGCGGGCTGCAACTGCGCCACGGCGCGGTTCGGGTCAGGACGCGGCGGGCAGCAGCAGCGAGAAGGTGGTGTCGCCCGGACGGCTGTCGAGCTCGACCCGGCCGCCGTGCGCCTTGCTGACGGCCGCGACGATGGACAGTCCCAGCCCGGTGCTCCCCTTCGCCCGGTTGCGGGCGTCGTCGCCGCGGGCGAAGCGCTCGAAGACGTTGGGCTGCAGCGACTCCGGCACGCCGGGGCCGTCGTCGTGGACGGCCACGCGCACCCACTCACCCTCCGGACGCACCGACGTGGTGACCCGGGTGCCGTCGGGGGTGTGCGTACGCGCGTTGGCCAGCAGGTTGGTCACGACCTGGTGCAGGCGCGCGCTGTCGCCCCTGACCTCGACCGGCTCGGGAGGCAGGTCGAGGTCCCAGTGGTGGCCCGGCGAGGCGGCGTGGGCATCGCTCACGGCGTTGATGACGAGCATCGACATGTCGACGGGCGCCTCCTCGAGGGGCCGGCCGGCGTCGAGCCGGGCCAGCAGGAGCAGGTCCTCGACGAGCGAGCCCATCCGGTTCGCCTCGGACTCGATGCGCCCCATCGCATGGGTCACCGTGGGCGGGACGGCGTTGGGCTCGCGACGGGACAGCTCGGCATACCCCTTGATCGACGCGAGGGGGGTGCGCAGCTCGTGCGAGGCGTCGGCGACGAACTGGCGCACCCGCTGCTCGCTCCGGTGCCGCGCGTTGAGCGCCTCGTCGACGTGGTCGAGCATGTCGTTGAACGCGGCGCCGACCTGGCCCACCTCGGTGCGCCGGTCGGTGTCGACGGGGTCGACGCGCTCGGCGATGGCGACCGACCCGGAGGCCAGCGGCGTCTGGGAGACCTTGGTGGCCGTGGCCGCCACCCGCCGCAGCGGCTCGAGGTTGCGCCGGACCAGCCAGGTGCCGAGGACCGCGACGAGGAGGATGCCTCCCAACAGCGTGCTGATGGCGAGGAAGACCATGCGCTGCACGGTGTGCTGCTGCTGCTCGATGGGCAGGCCGACGACGAACGTGCCGCTGGTGACGGTCCGGGTCTGGGGGTTGACGAGCGACCCGGTCGACGAGACGAGGCGATAGGGACCGAGGCCCCCCAGCTTCACCGTGGTCGGCTCCATGCCGACCCCCGCCGCGCTCAGGTCGGTCAGCTGCGTCGACGACAGCGGGGTGCGGTCGTGTCCGCCGGCGGACGCGGTTCCGGCAGGAGCGGGCACGTCGGCCGTCGGGCTCGTCGGGAAGAACGCGATGAGGCCCTCGTCGCCGGGGCCCCGCGGACCTCCACCGTCACGGTCGCCGAGACCGGTGTCGAAGGGCCGGCCGTTCACCAGCTGCGACACCGAGGTGCGCAGCTGGTCGTCGACCTGGCTCATGAGCTGTCGGTCGAGGGCGACGACGGTGAACGCGCTCGTGGCGAGGCTGAGCACGGTGAAGAGGGCGAGCATCGAGGCGACGAGCTTGGCCCGCAGGGTCCAGGCCGACCAGGGCCGGATGCGTCCTCGCACCTCGGCGAGGCGGTCCTGGATCGTCGGCCGGTCGGACTCTCCGAGGCTCCCGGAGTCGCTGGCACTCCCGGAGTCGCTGGAGCTGCCGGAGGCGTCGGAGAAGCCGACGCCGCGTGCGAAGACGTCCGGCTCGGTCGCGGCGACGTCGGGCAGGTCGGCCGGGTCGGGCTGGTCGCCGGGCGGGTTGGGGTGGGTGAGCTCGGCGTGGTCAGACGGCCGGCTTGAGGACATACCCCGCCCCTCGCATGGTGTGGATCATCGGCTCACGGCCGGCGTCGATCTTCTTGCGCAGGTAGGAGATGTAGAGCTCGACGACGTTGGCCTGGCCGCCGAAGTCGTAGTTCCACACGCGGTCGAGGATCTGGGCCTTGGACAGCACGCGCTTGGGGTTGCGCATGAGGTAGCGCAGCAGCTCGAACTCCGTCGCCGTCAGGCGGATCTCCTCGCCGCCGCGCATCACCTCGTGGCTGTCCTCGTCGAGCGTCAGGTCGCCGACGACGAGCATCGAGTCGGAGGACGAGACCGCGACGGTGGTGCGGCGCATGAGGGCGCGCACGCGGGCCACGACCTCCTCGAGCGAGAAGGGCTTGGTGACGTAGTCGTCGCCACCGGCCGTGAGGCCCGAGACGCGGTCCTCGACGGCGTCCTTGGCGGTGAGGAAGAGGACCGGCACGTTGCTGTTGTCGGCGCGCATCCGGCGCAGCACCTCGAGCCCGTCGAAGTCGGGGAGCATCATGTCGAGCACCACCGCGTCGGGGTCGAACTCGCGGGCGGCGCGCACCGCCTCCATCCCGGTGCCGGCCGCGCGGACGTCCCAGCCCTCGTAGCGCAGGGCCATCCCGAGCAGCTCGGTGAGGTTCGCCTCGTCGTCGACGACGAGCACCCGCACCGGGGAGCCGTCGAGTCGCTGGAGTCGCGCTGTTGCCGGCTTGGTCTTCTCGCTCATGGTCCCAGTGAAACCCCCGCCCCTGTGCCGTGACCAGTGGCTTCCTGTGCGGATCCTGTGCAGTTGGGCACACAGTCCCAGCACGCCGACGGCTGCGCCACAGCCGCTGCACAGGCACGGGTCCGACCGTGTGAGCCATGAGCAACGAGTCCACGCACCAGGGCCCGACCGAGCCGGCGCGGTCCGGGCTTCCGCAGTTCGACCCCGACGCTCCGGCCGGCACGCGCACGGGCGAGCCGCGCCCGGGAGACACCCAGCTGCTCCCGTCCGCCTGGGCCACGCACCCGGGTGACCACCCCGTGGCACCGCCGACCACTCCCTACGCGTATGCCGCCGCGCCCGCTTCCGCGTCCACCCCGCCGCCCAGCGGTGCCGGGAGGCAGAGCCGGCGCTGGAGCGGCCGGAGGACCGCCCTGACCGCCGGTCTTGCCGTCGTGCTGGGCACGGTCGGCGCGGTCGGGGCCGCGGCGGCGCTGCGCCAGGGCGCGGTCGGCGACGACGGCGACTTCCACGGGCCCGGCGGGTTCGGCGGCGTCGGTGGACGGCACGGCTTCGGCCTCCGAGGTGGGCAGCAGGGCCTGCCCAACCAGCAGAACCAGCAGGGCCTGCCCAACCAGCAGGGCACCCTCCCGAAGCAGCTGCCGAACCTGCAGGACGGAGGCTCGGGGCAGGGCCTGAACGGCATCGACCCCGACCAGCTGGGCGGGCTCAGCCCGCAGCAGCTGCTCCAGCAGCTGCAGCAGCTCGGCCAGGACGACCAGGGCCTCGACCCCGACCACGACCACGACGGGACCGCGCCGGACGGCTCGGGCGGCTCCGGCACGACGGGCGGCGTCCACACCACCTGACCGGGGGCGCTCGGAACGACCGGCCGCGAAGCGGCGCTCAGGCCGAGCGACGCAGGGCCGCGGCGTACTCCTCGAGGGCCTGCGTCGCCCGGTCGACCTCGCTCGCGACGCGTTCGAGCAGCGCGTCGTCGGCGAGGCACCCGGCGCTGCCGAGGTCCTCGACCTGCTTGCACACCGCGGCGAGCGTCACGGCGCCGAGGTTGGACGCAGACCCCTTGAGCCCGTGGGCGATCCGTCCCTGCCCCGCGGCGTCACCGTCGCGGTGGGCGGCCTGCAGCTCCCCGAGCCGCTGGCGCGAACCGGTCCCGAACCGGTCGATGAACCGCAGCAGCATCGACGGGTCGCCCGGCTCGAGGTCTCGCAGCTCCTCGAGCCGAGGAGCATCCAGGACCTCGGGATCCACCCGCACCGCAGTGTCCGCCTCGTCCTCACTCCCGCGCCCGACGGCCGCACCCGCCACCGGCCCCGAGGGCACCCAGCGCTGGAGCGTCGCGGCGAGCAACGCGACGTCGATGGGCTTGGTCAGGAAGTCGTCCATCCCGGCCTGGAGGCAGCGTTCCCGCTCGCCCGCGATCGCCGACGCCGTCATCGCGATGACCGGCACCCGGTGGCCCGGCTCCTCCTGCGCGCGGATCGCGCGGGTGGCCTCGTAGCCGTCCATGCGCGGCATCTGGCAGTCCATGAGCACGGCCACGATGTCCTGACCGTGGCCGCGGTAGGCGGCGACGCCCTCGATGCCGTTGGCCGCGAGGCGCACGGGGTAGCCGAGGCTCTCGAGGATGCCCTGGGCCACGAGCTGGTTGACCTCGTTGTCCTCGACGACGAGCACCGTCCCCAGCGTGGCGTCGGCGTCCGTGCCCTTCGAGGCCGTCGAGGTCGTCGAGGTGGCCCAGGCCCTCGCCCCCCGTCCGCTCGCCTCGTCCGCAGCTGTGCGGTCGGCCTCGGACGGGCCCGCACCTGCGGTGCCGGCGGCCGCCAGGTGGCGCCCGGCCACGTCGGCCATCGCGTCGAAGAGCGCTGACGGCATGACGGGGGCGGTCAGCACGGCGTCGACGCCGGCGTCGGTCACCGCCACCGCATCGGGAGGCGGCAGCTTCGCGCAGACGAGTACGACGCGTACGCCATCGAACCGCTTGTCGGAGCGGATCATCCGCGCGACCTGCAGGCCGCCCTCACCCGTGCCGGGGTCGTCGAGCAGCACGACGTCGAGCGGACCACCGTCCCGGTGGGCCCGGTCGAGCCGGACGAGGCCCTCGACGCCGGTCGCGGCGGGCTCCACCTGCACGGACCACGTGTCCAGCTGCTCCACGAGCCGCTCCAGGTGGGAGCCACCGGCCCCGACGACGAGGGCCCTCAGCCCCGACACCGACGCCGCGTATGCCGTCCCGCGCCCCAGCGCTCGCGTGGTGGCCGGTTCGAACGCAGCGGTGAACCAGAACGTGCTGCCCTCCCCCGGCTCGCTCTCGACGCCGATCCGGCCACCGAGGGCCGTGACGATCTGCCGGCTGATCGCCAGGCCCAGGCCGGTTCCGCCGTACTGGCGGGTGGTCGAGGAGTCGCCCTGCGAGAACGACTGGAACAGGCGCGAGCGCACCTCCGGGGTGATGCCGGTCCCGGTGTCACGCACCTCGACCCGCAGCACCGGCCCTCGGGCGCCGCCCTGCCCGGCGTCCCCGTCCTCGACCTCCAGGTGGACGACGACACTGCCGGAGTCGGTGAACTTGACCGCGTTGGTGGTGAGGTTGGCGACCACCTGGCCGAAACGCACCGGGTCGCCGGAGACGAGCGCGGGCACATTCGGCCCGTGGCTCACGGAGAGGTCGAGCGACTTGGCGCGGGCCCGCTCGGCGAGCAGCCCGACGCTGCCCTCGAGTACCGCGGTCGGGTCGAAGTCGACCGACTCCAGGTCCAGCCGCCCGGCCTCGATCTTGGACAGGTCGAGGATGTCGTTGACGAGGGCGAGCAGCACGCGGCCGGCCTGGTCGATGCCGTCGGACAGGCGCCGCTGGTGCGGCGTCAGCTCGGTGCGGCCGAGCAGCTCGGCGAGGCCGATGACGCCGTTGAGCGGGGTCCGGATCTCGTGGCTCATCGTGGCGAGGAACTGCGACTTCGCGCGCGAGGCCTCCATGGCCGCGTCGCGCGCCTGGGCGAGGTGCTCGGCGATGCGCTCGCGGTCGGCCACCCGGCCGAAGAGGGCCGTGATCTGGTCGATCGCCGCCACGTCGGACTCGGCGGGCCGGGCGGAGGTGCGCATGTCGAGGACGACGACGCAGGCGACCCGGTCGTGGCTCACCACCGGGACGGCCACGAGCAGCGCCCCATCGGGCGAGGGCTCGACGACGACGGCCCGTTCGGCGGCCGCTCGGGCGGCGAGGGCCACCCCGGCCTCGACGGGGAGCGGGCTGGCCTCCACGCCCTCCGGCGGCAGCACCGGCTCCCGGAGCCCACCGTCGGCGGCGCCGAGGCAGGCGAGCACGGGCCGCCAGGTGGTGTGCGTGGCGATCTGCTCGAGCACCACGGGCAGTGCCTCGTCCAGCGTCGCGGCCTCGTTGGCGGCCGTCGCCATGGCGGTCACCATCGCGAGCGCGACCTCGGCGTCCTTGCGCTCGGTGATGTCCTGAGTCGTGCCGCCCATCCGCACGGGGCGCCCGTCCGGGTCACGGGTCACGCGGCCGCCCCCGCGGATCCACTTCGTCTCGCCGTCGGCACGCACGAGCCGGGCCTCGAACTCGAAGGAGTCCTCGGAGTCCAGGGCCGCCCGGATGGTCCGGGTCACCTCGGCGCGGTCGTCGGGATGGATCCGGCCGATGAAGGCCGCCACGGTGGGCATCTCCTCCGTGGGGGCCAACCCATAGATCCGCGAGAGCTCGTCGGACCACGACACCTGGTCGTTCACGACGTCCCACTCCCAGCTGCCGATGCGGGCGATCGCCTGGGCCTCGGCGAGCTGGTCGAGCAGCTTGCGCTGGGCGCTGTGCTCGCTGACCCGGTGCATCCAGCCGCGCCGCACGCCGGCGTCGTCGAGGAGCGGCGTGTGCGAGACCAGGGCCCAGAACCGGTTGCCCTTCGCATCGAGCAGGCTGCACTCGAGGTTGTCGCCCGGGATCCCCTCGGTCTGCAGCTCCGCGAGGTGCTGGCGGAACTGCTCCTTGCCGACGTCGTCGACCGCCTCGAAGACCGAGAAGCCGACCATCTCGTCCGGGGCGCGGCCGAGCAGCTGCGCCATGCGCTCGTTGGCGAACACCGTGCGGCCGTGCTCGTCGAAGACCCAGAGGCCGTCGGGCGAGGCAGCCACCATCCACCGGAAGAGGTCCTCCTCCGCCACGCCGTGCACGTCGTGCACGCCCGGAACGTCCGACATGTGACGATCCTCGCGTATGCCGGCCGCTTCGGCCCAGAGGCGCCCGCGGTTTCTGCCCTGCACGGGATCGGGATCGGGCTGGTCGGCAACCGCGCCCTGGCGCAGTCTCGGCCATGGACGGGACCGGACTGGGCCTGCAACGGCGCCGTGGCGCAGTTTCGTGGGGCCGGCCCGGCGGGGCGCAGGGAAGCCTCACCTACGGTGACACCCGGTGTGCCGGGGTGTCACGATCGGGGACATCCCCAACCGTCGATCGGAGCAGCCATGTCCGAGGTCCGCGCGTCCGGCGAGTCGAACCCGCCCGACACGAGCCACTCCGGCGAGGAGCCGCACGGCGCCGGGGTCGGTAGCCGCCTCAACTGGCTGCGCGCCGGCGTGCTCGGGGCCAACGACGGCATCGTGTCCACAGCCGGTGTCGTCGTCGGCTTCGCGAGCGCGACGAGCGACAAGGGCGCGATCGTGCTGGCCGGGATCGCCGCGCTCTCGGCGGGTGCCATGTCGATGGCGGCCGGCGAGTACGTCTCGGTGAGCACCCAGCGCGACTCCGAGCGGGCCCTGATCAAGCTCGAGACCCAGGAGCTGCGCGACGACCCGCACGGCGAGCTCGAGGAGCTGACCCAGATCTACCAGGCCAAGGGCATGCGGCGCGAGCTCGCGGCTGAGGTGGCTCGCGAGCTGACCGCCCACGACGCCCTGGCTGCGCACGCCGAGGCCGAGCTCGGCATCGACCCCGACGACCTGACCAACCCGTGGCACGCGGCCGGCGCCTCGATGCTCGCCTTCGTCGTCGGCGCGATCCTGCCGATGCTCACCATCACCTTCAGCCCCGCCTCGATCCGCATCCACGTCACCGTGGTGAGCGTCGCGGCCGCCCTGGCCCTGACCGGCTGGATCAGCGCCCGCCTCGGCCGCAGCCCGGCCCAGCGCGCCATCTTCCGCAACGTCGCCGGGGGCCTGCTGGCGATGGGCGTCACGTATGCGATCGGTGCCCTGGTGGGCGTCAACCTGGGCTGAGCGGACGGTCGGGGCACGCCCGCCACGCTCCTCCGGTGCGCGGACGTCCGGCTCGCCACGCGGCGTACGGCCCGATCTGCCGTGAACGGGCGGTAGAGTCGTGGTGTCCCACCCGCCCTTCTTCAGGCGTACGCGCCGGTCCGGCGCACGGGACACAGGGCGCGCCATGGCGCGTCCACCGGGACTCGAGCGGAGTCCGCCGCCGACACCGAGCCATCGCGCCACGGTGTCCTCGCGAGCCGGCCCCGCTCCACGTCCGCCGCGTCATCAGGAGGAACATGGCAACGCGCGTCCGCCGCCGTCCGACCGACGGCCTGGACCAGAAGCAGGAGCAGAAGCAGGGGCAGGCCTCGCGACAGCGCAAGGCGAGCCCCCGCAAGGACGACCCTGCGCCGCTCATCCCCGTGCTCGCCCGCCGGGTGCGTGAGGTGGAGGCCCGCGTCTCCAGCAAGGGCAAGGCCAGCCCGACCAACCGCACGAAGTTCCTCGTCGTGGCGCTGCTCATGCGCTCGGAGCGCTCCCGCGTCCGCGAGGACGCCTCGCTCCCGTCGGCCACCCGCGCCGACCTGCTCAAGCGCCTCGACGGCATCGCCACGATCCTGGCGCAGATCGCCGCCCGCGACACGAGCCTGCTGACGCTCCTCGACGCGAACGCCAAGCCCGGCCCGGCGGCCCAGCAGATGCGTCGCGACTGGCTGGTCGAGTCCGGCGCCGAGCTCGCCGAGGAGGACCTCGTCATCGCGGCTCCCGAGCCGGCCCGGCCGGTGGTGCCGCCGCAGATCGCCGCCCGGCAGGTCATGCCGCAGTCCGTCCCGTCCCGCGCGCTCGCCAACCCGTTCCTCACCCCGGACCTGACGCGCGTCCACGACGAGTACCTCCCCGGCCGCCTCGCCGGCTGGGACCTGCTGAGCCCGCTCTACCGGGCCTTCGAGCAGGGCGCGGGTGGTGAGGCGGCCTCGATGGAGCTGCCGCCGAAGCCGCTCATCGACCGGTTCTCGCCTCCCGGCTCGCAGCTCATGGTCCACCAGTCCCGGTTCCTGCAGAGCGTGCAGGAGGGCCACCGCACCTTCCTGCTCGCCGACGAGCCGGGCCTCGGCAAGACAGCGCAGTCGGTCATGGCGGCCTCGATCGCCAACGCGTACCCGATGCTCGCCGTCGTGCCCAACGTCGTGAAGATCAACTGGGCCCGCGAGGTCGAGCGGTGGACGCCGCAGCGCCGCGTCACCGTGATTCACGGCGACGGCCACGACGTCGACGCGTTCGCCGACGTCTTCGTCGTCAACTACGAGATCCTCGACCGGCACTTCGGCTGGCTCTCGAGCTTCGGCTTCCGCTCGATGGTCGTCGACGAGGCGCACTTCATCAAGAACCTCACCTCCCAGCGCTCACAGCAGGTGCTCGCGCTCGCCGACCGCCTGCGCGAGGGCACACCCGGTGGCAACCCGCTGCTCATCGCCCTCACCGGGACGCCGCTGATCAACGACGTCAAGGACTTCGACGCCATCTGGCGCTTCCTCGGCTGGATCAAGGACGGCAAGCCGTCGGCGGAGATCGTGCGCCGCCTCGACGAGACCGGCTACACCCCCGCCGACCGCCCCTTCTACCCCGAGGCCCGGCGGGCCGTCATCGACATGGGCATGGTGCGCCGCCGCAAGGTCGACGTCGCCAAGGACCTGCCCGACAAGCGGATCGCCGACATCACCGTCGAGCTCGACGACGACCTGGGCCGCTCGATCCGCGAGGCGGAGCGGGCGCTCGGACGCCGCCTCGCCGAGCGCTACCGTGCCCTGCTGGCCCAGGGCGATGGCCACGAGGAGGACGGCGAGCCCGACGCCGCGCTCATGCGCCGCGTCGCCGCGGCCGAGCTGCGGTCGGCCTCGCCCGACAAGGGCGGAGACAACGTCTTCTCGCTCGTGCGCCGCATCGGCCAGGCCAAGGCGACGCTCGCCGCCGACTACGCCGCGCAGCTGTCGCACTCGGTGGGCAAGGTCGTCTTCTTCGCCAAGCACATCGACGTCATGGACGCGGCGGAGAGGGTTCTCGCCTCAGCCGGCCTCCGCACCGTGTCGGTGCGCGGCGAGCAGACCTCCAAGCAGCGGCAGGAGGCCATCGACGCGTTCCAGAAGGACCCCGACGTGGCCGTCGCGGTGTGCTCCCTGACGGCCGCCGGCGTGGGCCTCAACCTGCATGCGGCCTCCAACGTCGTGCTGGCCGAGCTGTCGTGGACGGCCGCCGAGCAGCAGCAGGCCATCGACCGCGTGCACCGCATCGGCCAGGACGAGCCCGTGACCGCCTGGCGCATCCTCGCGTCCGGAACCATCGACTCGAAGATCG
The DNA here is from genome assembly GCF_039531305.1 of Terrabacter lapilli. Classification (NCBI taxonomy): domain Bacteria; kingdom Bacillati; phylum Actinomycetota; class Actinomycetes; order Micrococcales; family Intrasporangiaceae; genus Terrabacter; species Terrabacter lapilli. The sequence continues at coordinate 790,914 of NZ_BAAAPU010000007.1, read as the reverse complement.
CCGAGCTCATCGACGCCAAGCAGGGCCTCGCCGCTCGGGCCCTCGACGGCAGCGACGAGGAGGTCAGCGCCGGTGACACGCTCCAGCTCGAGGCCCTCGTCGAGCTGCTGCGGTCGGCGCTCACGGAGGTCGGCGCCCGCTGAGCCCGCTCCGTGCCGGTCAGCGGCTCGCCGCTGCCGACCCGCGGGCGAGGAAGGCGGTCGCCGAGTCGATCGTGCGCAGCTGGTCGGCGTCGTCGTCCTCGATGCGGAAGCCGGCCCGCTTGCCGAGCCGTTCGACGAGCTCGACGAAGTCGAGGGAGTCCAGCTCGAAGGTCTCGCGCAGGTCGGCGCCGCCGTCCAGCCCCTCCAGGCTGGCGTCGGGCACGATCTCGCGCAGGACGGACTCGAGCATCGTCCTCGGGTTCTCGGTCGGAGTGTCGGTCATGGCTCTCAGAGCTCCTCAGGCGCCTGAAGCAGGCGGTCGATCGTCTTGAGCAGGCGCGACCCCGTCGCCCCGTCCGTGGCCCGGTGGTCCCCGGCGAGCGTCACCGTGACCACGGGTCGGATGCCGAGCAGCCCGTGCACCGCCCAGGGCCGTTCGACGACGGCGCCGAAGCCGACGAGGGCGACCTGCGGCGGGTAGATGACCCCGAGGACGCTCTCGACGCCCTGGTCGCCGAGGTTGCTCACCGAGATGCTCGGTCGGGCGAGGTCCGAGCCGCGCAGCCTCCCGGAGCGGGCGCGCCGCGTCAGCTCCTTGGTGCGGGCCATCGTCTCCTCGACGGAGAGCCGGTCCGCGCCCGCGATGACCGGCACGAGGAGGCCGCCGCTGCGCAGCGACAGGATGAGCCCGAGGTCGACGCCGGCGGCCGCCTGGAAGTCACCGTCGACCCAGTGCCCGTTGAGCTCGGGGACGGCACGTGCTGCCCGGGCGGTCGCCGCCAGCAGCAGGACGGCCGGCACGAGCCGCTCGGACATCTCGAGCTCGCGGTTGCGCTCCTTCATCCACCGGATGCTCCGCTGCAGGTCGATGGTGTGCGTGAGGTGGTAGTGCGGGATCTCGCGGTTCGACACCGTCATGAGCGCCGCGATGCTGCTGCGCATGTCGGCCGCCTGCTGCGCCGCCGGCGCGCGCGCCACCGCCTCGCCCACCGCCTCGCCCAGCGCCTCGACGGGCGGCCGGACCGGCGGCTCGGCCGTCCGCCCGGCCGACGCCTCTGCGGTCGTCGCCTCCGGAGCCGTATGCCGTCCGGCCCGGCGCACGTCCTCCGCGCGGATCACGCCGCCGAACCCGGTCCCGGTGACGGTCGAGAGGTCGACGCCCTCCTCCTCGGCGATCCGGCGCGCGAGCGGCGACACCCGGGCCCGAGCCGAGGCCCGGTCCCCGTTGGGGTGGCCCACCACCGGTGACACCGATGCGGGCGCAGCGGGTTCGGGCGACGCAGCGACGGGGACGACAGGCTCGGGCGGCACAGGCTCGGGCGAGATCCGCTCGGGCGCCAGCGGCTCGGGGGCCGGGCGCGGCGGCGCCCCGACGAGCGCTCCCTCCGCGAGCCTTGCCAGCACCGTCCCGACCGGCACCTTCCGCCCCTCGTCGACGAGCAGCTCCTCGACGGTGCCCGTGTCGAAGCACTCGACCTCGACGGTCGACTTCGGGGTCTCCACGACCGCGACGATGTCGCCCCGGTGCACCGGGTCCCCGACCTTGACGAGCCACTCGACGAGGGTGCCCGACTCCATGTCGGCCCCGAGCGACGGCATCCGGAACTCAGCCATTCCGGCCCACCGCCCGTCGGGCCGCGGCCGCGATGTCCGCAGCCTGCGGCAGCGCGGCCTCCTCGAGGTGGTGCGGGTAGGGCACGGGAACCTCTGCGCCGCAAACCCGCTCGACGGGTGCGTCGAGCTCGTAGAACGCCTGCTCGGTGATCCGTGCGGACACCTCCGCGGCGAGGCTGCCGGTGCGCCAGGCCTCGTCGACGACGACGACGTGGTGGGTGCGCGAGACGGACTCCATGACGGTCGCGTCGTCGAGCGGCCGCAGCACCCGCAGGTCGACGACCTCGGCCGAGATGCCCTCTGCCGCAAGCGTGTCCGCGGCGGCGAGCGCCTTGCCCAGCCCACCGGCATACGCGATGAGGGTGACGTCGGTGCCGCGACGGCGTACGGCGGCGCTCGTGATGTCGACGGTCACGGGGCCGGAGGGCAGCGTGCCGGAGAGGTTGTAGAGGGAGCCGTGCTCGAAGACGACCACCGGGTCCGGGTCGGCGAGCGCCGGCGCGAGCATGCCGCGGGCGTCCTCGACGGTGGCGGGGGCCAGCACGCGGATGCCGGGGATCGAGGCGTACCAGCCCTCGAGGCTGTGCGAGTGCTGCGCGGCGAGCTGGCGGCCGGCGCCGGTGGTCATCCGGATGACGAGCGGGACCGAGAGCTGTCCTCCCGACATGTGCCGCAGGGTCGCCGCGTTGTTGAGGATCTGGTCGAGCGCCAGCAGGCTGAAGTTGACCGTCATGATCTCGACGATCGGGCGCAGGCCGCGCAGGGCCGCCCCGATGCCGGCGCCGGTGAAGGCGGCCTCCGACAGGGGCGTGTCGCGGACGCGTTCGTCACCGAACTCCTCGAGCAGGCCGAGGCTGACGGCGAAGGAGCCGCCGTAGCGACCGACGTCCTCGCCCATGAGGAACACCCGCGGGTCCGCCGCCAGCGCCTCCCGGTGGGCCTCGCGCAGCGCCTCGCGGTACGTCGTCACGACCGTGTCCTCGACGGTCCCGACCGGCGCCGTCGCCGCCGACTTCTCCCTCGTCGTGGTGTGCCTGCTCACGACATCGCCTCGATCCGGCCCGGGTCGCCCTCGCGCGTCGTGAGGAAGCGCGTCAGGTCCTCGACCGGCTCCAGGGGCGCCGCGTCGGCGGACGCGATGGCGGAGGTGATCTCCGCGTCGACCTCGCGCTCCACCTGCTCCTGCCACGCCTCGACGTCGGCCGCGCTCATGAGCCCCTCGCCGACGAGCCGCGCCCCGAGCGCCGGGATGGGGTCGCGCTCCTTCCAGCGCTCGATCTCGACCTTCTCGCGGTAGCGGTCGGGGTCGTACATCGAGTGGGCGCGGAACCGGTAGGTCTGCAGCTCGAGGAAGCACGGCCGTCCGCTGCTGCGCACGTAGGCCAGCGCCCGCTCGGTGGCCTCGCGCACGGCGAGGACGTCCATCCCGTCGACCGACCACGCGACCATGCCGTATGCCGCGGCGCGGGTCGCGAGGTCAGTGGCGGCGTGCTCCCGGGCCAGGGCGGTGCCCATCGCGTAGCGGTTGTTCTCGCAGCAGAAGAGGACCGGCAGGTGCCACAACGCGGCGAGGTTGGCGCTCTCGTGGAACTCGCCCTCGGCGAACGCGCCGTCGCCGAAGAGGCAGACCGTGACGGCCGGGTCGCCGGTGAGGTGGTCGGCGAGGCCGAGCCCGACGGCGACGGGCAGGCCGCCGGCCACGATGGCGTTGCCGCCGTAGAAGCGGCGCGAGGCGTCGAAGAGGTGCATCGAGCCGCCCCGCCCGCCGCTGCAGCCGGTCGCCCGGCCGAACATCTCGGCCATGACCGAGTCCATCGGCACACCGCGCGCGAGGGCGTGGCCGTGCTCGCGGTAGGTCGACACGATCGCGTCGGTCTCCGACAGCGCACCGACGACCCCGACGGCGACGGCCTCCTCGCCGATGCACAGGTGCAGGAAGCCGCGGATCTTCGTCAGGCTGTAGAGCTCGGCGCACTTCTCCTCGAAGCGGCGGATCCGCAGCATCTCGCGGAGCAGGCCGGTGTAGAGCTCGAGGAACAGCTCGCGCGTCATGACGGCGGCTCCCCACTCGCCGACGCGCTCGTCGTCGCACTGGTCGACGCGCTGGTCGACACGCTCGTCTCCACCGTGGACAGGTCACCTTCGGGCAGGCCGAGCTCGCGCGCCCGGAGCAGCCGACGCATCACCTTGCCGCTGCGGGTGTGCGGCAGTGCCTGGTCGAAGGCGATCTCGCGCGGGGCGACCGACCCGAGGCGGTGCCGGCCGAAGGCGATGAGCTCGCGGGCCAGCGCCGGGCTCGGCTCGTGCCCGACCTTGAGCGTCACGAACGCCTTGACGATCTCTCCGGCGAGGGGATCGGGCTTGCCGATGACGCCGACCTCGGCGACGGCGGGGTGCTCCATCAGGGCACTCTCGACCTCGAACGGACCGATGAGGTGGCCGGCCGACTTGATGACGTCGTCGGCGCGGCCGATGAACCAGACGTAGCCGTCGGCGTCGGTGCGGGCGAGGTCGCCGCTGAGGTACCACCCGTCGGCGAAGGCCTTCGCGTAGCGGTCGGGGTCGTCGAGGTAGGCGCGGAACATCGAGGGCCAGCCGGGCCGCAGCGCCAGCTCGCCGACCTCGCCCGGGCCGAGGACCCGGACCGTGCCGTCGACGACCTCCGCGCGACCGTCGGCTCCCTGCCGGAGGACTGCGACGTCGACCCCGGGGACGGGACGTCCCATCGAGCCCGGGCGCACCGGCATACCCGGGAAGTTGCTGACCATGATCGCGCCGGTCTCGGTCTGCCACCACGTGTCGTGGACCGGAAGGCCGAACGCCTCGAGCCCCCACACGACCGCCTCCGGGTTGAGCGGCTCCCCCACGCTGACGACGTGGCGCAGCTGCGGGAACGAGTGCTCCCGGGCCAGGCCGACGCCGGCGCGCATGAGCATCCGCAGCGCGGTCGGGGCGGTGTAGAAGACGGTGACGCGCTCGTCCTGGAGGATCCGGAACCACCGGCGCGCGTCGAAGTCGGCAGCGTCGGTGACGATGGTGACGCCGCAGCTGAGCGGGCCGAGGATGCCGTAGGACGTGCCGGTCACCCAGCCGGGGTCGGCGGTGCACCAGTAGACGTCACCCGGGCGCAGGTCGAGCGCGAACTCCGCGGTGACGTGGTGGGCGAGGATCGCCTCGTGCACGTGCACGGCCCCCTTCGGCTTGCCGGTCGTGCCGCTCGTGAAGTGCAGCAGCGCCGGGTCGTCCGGCCGCGTGGGCGCGACCGCGAAGGTGCCCGGGTCGTATGCCGTCTCGCCGGCTCCGAGCGCGTCCGCCCAGGCCGTCGTCCCCTCGGGGGCACCGTCCTCGCCGGACTGGTCGGCGTCGGTCACGAGGACGTGCTCGAGGTCCGGCAGGGAGGCCCGCTGCGGCGCCACCTTGCGCGTGTAGGACAGCGAGTCGGTGACGAGCAGGCGGATATGCCCGAGCCGCAGGCGTTCCACCACCGGCTCGGGGCCGAAGGCCGGGAAGAGCGGGCAGTAGACGGCGCCGGCCTTGAGGGTGCCGAGGACGGTCAGGTAGAGCTCGGGCGAGCGGGGCAGCAGGGTGCAGACCCCGTCGCCAGGACGGATCCCCAGCAGCCGCAGGGCCGTCGCGGTCACGTCGCTGCGCTCGCCCAGCTGCCGGTAGGTCAGCTCGGTCGTGGGCGCCGCCCGGTCCAGGAACCGGATGGCGACGGTGTCGGCGAGCGGCCCGGAGGCGTGGCGGTCGACCGCCTCGTGCGCCAGGTTGAGGTGGCCCGCCTCGTCGCCCTGCAGCCACGACCGCGCCACCTCCCAGCTGAAGGTGCGCCGCCGGGACTCGTAGTCGCCGACGAGCGGTGGCAGCGCCGGGGCGTGCTCGATCTGCCGGTCGCGGGCGCTGCCCTGCACTGCCATCTCGGCCATGGGACCACGATCCCGCGGCCGGACCGGGGGCAGTAGGGACCAACGGCCCTGTTGCCGGGAGCCCTGCCGGCGTCCACTGGAGGTGGAGCCGCAGGAGGCGTGCGGCTGTCCCCAGGAGGAGGAGCACATGACCACGAACTCAGGAGCGAAGGCCCCCGAACGGCGTTCCGTGCAGCGGCGCGAGGAGCTGTCGCCGTGGAGCGAGCTGGCGCCCTGGGCCGGCCGGATGCAGGACTTCTTCGAGCAGATGTGGTCGCCCGTCATGGGCGGCACCGACTTCGCGCCCGGTGGCGAGCTGCGCGAGACGGACGACGCGTTCATGCTCGAGCTCGACGTGCCCGGTGTCGACAAGAAGGACATCACCATCGAGTTCTCGGGCCGCCGGCTCAGCGTGCGCGGCACGAAGACGACCGAGAAGGAGGGCAAGGGCACCCTGCGCCACACCACGCGTACGTCCGGCTCGTTCGCCTACGAGGCGATCCTGCCCGTCGCCGTCGACGACAAGGCCGTGACGGCGTCGCTGTCCGACGGCGTCCTGGTCGTGACGATGCCCAAGGCCGGCGAGGCCAAGACCACCCACATCGAGATCAGCTGAATCCCATGGCCGCCAATGGATCCCTCATGCACGCGATCGTCTACCACGGCCCCGGCCGGAAGGCCTGGAAGGAGGTGCCCAAGCCGGTCATCGAGGAGGACACCGACGCCGTCGTCAAGGTCGACAGCGTCACGATCTGCGGCACCGACCTGCACATCCTCAAGGGCGACGTCGCCGCCGTGACCGACGGCCGCATCCTCGGCCACGAGGCGGTCGGCACCGTGGAGCAGGTCGGCTCGGGCGTCAAGAACGTCCGTCCCGGCGACCGCGTGCTCGTCTCCTGCATCACCGCCTGCGGCTCGTGCCGATTCTGCCGCGAGGGCAGCTACGGCCAGTGCATCGGCGGTGGCGGCTGGATCCTCGGCCACAGGATCGACGGCACACAGGCGGAGTACGTCCGGGTCCCCTTCGCGGACACCTCGACGTATCCCGTCCCCGAAGGTGTGACTGACGAGGAAGTACTCATGCTCGCCGACATCGGGCCCACGGGCTACGAGGTCGGTGTGCTGAACGGCCGGGTCTCGCCCGGTGACGTCGTAGCGGTGGTGGGCGCCGGCCCGGTCGGGCTCTCCGCCATCATGGGTGCCAAGCTCTTCAGTCCTTCACACGTCGTGGCCATCGACCTGGCCGATGCCCGACGTGAGGCGGCCAAGCAGTTCGGGGCCGACCTGACCATCGACCCCGCCCGCGAGGACGCCGTCGAGGTCCTGCGTGGCCTGACGGACGGCCTGGGCGCGGACGTCGCCATCGAGGCGGTCGGGGTCGCAGCGACCTTCGAGCTGTGTGCCGCGCTGGTCCGGCCCGGTGGCCGGGTCGCCAACGTCGGGGTCCACGGTGGTCCCGCCAGCCTGGACCTGGAGAACCTCTGGATCCGCAACGTCACCATCACGACGGGCCTCGTCGACACGTACTCCACGCCGACGCTGCTCAAGCTCCTCGCCACGCACCAGGTGGACCTCGCCCGGTTCGTGACGCACCGCTTCCCGATGGACGACTTCCTCGAGGCCTACGACACGTTCTCCCGGGCCGCCGACACCGGAGCCCTCAAGGTGGTCGTCTCGAGCTGACCCGCCGGCCTCGGGCCAGAGGGCTCGGGCCAGAGGGCTCGGCTCAGAGGTCCACGTGCATGATCCGCAGGCCCACGCGCTGCCCGCTCGGCAGCTCGTGGGCACGCGGCACCGTGCCGACGACCGTGAAGCCGAGGCTCTCGTACAGCTTCACCGCGCCGGTGTTGGTCTCGACCACGGCGTTGAACTGCATTGCGGCATAGCCGGACTCGCGCGCCCAGTCGAGCGAGTCGACGACGAGCGCACGCCCGACGCCGACGCCCCGGGCCTCGGCAGCCACCATGTAGCTGGCGGTCGAGACGTGCGATCCGGGTCCGGGCCGGTTGCGCCCCATCTTCGCCGTGCCCAGGATCGGGGCGCCGTCATCGTCACCGTCGACGGCGACGGTGACGCGGCCGCCGGGGCCGTTCTCCAGCCAGATGGAGCGGGCCTCGGCCTCGGTGAGGTCGGCCGGGAACGGAAACGTGTCGCCCGCGCGGACGACCTGCTCGATGACCGGCCAGACGTGTGGCCAGTCCGCGTCGTCGTAGTCGCGGACGGTCACCCGTGCCGTCATGCGGTGCCTCACTTCTCGGGGACGTTCGCGTCGAGCTCGCTCAGCCACGTGACCGGTGTGGCGTCGGACGGCATGCGCCAGTCGCCGCGCGGCGACAGCGAGCCGCCCGCGACGACCTTGGGGCCGTTGGGCAGCGCGGAGCGCTTGAACTGGTTGGCGAAGAAGCGCCGGATGAACACCTCGAGCCAGTGCCGGATCTCCGCGAGGTCGTATGCCGTCCGCTCGGCCAGGGGGTAGCCGGCGGGCCAGTCGCCCGCCTCGCTGTCACACCAGGCGTTCCACGCGAGGTAGGCGATCTTCGAGGGCCGGTACCCGCGACGCAGCACGTGGTAGAGCGTGAAGTCCTGCAGCGCGTAGGGGCCGATCCTGGCCTGCGTGCTCTGCGGCTTCTCGCCCTGCTTGGCGGGCACGAGCTCGGGCGAGATCTCGGTCAGCAGGATCGAGGTGAGCGTCTCGTTGACGTGCTCCTCGAACTGGCCCGACGAGACGACCCAGCGGATGAGGTGCTGCATCAGCGTCTTGGGCACCCCGGTGTTGATGCCGTAGTGGCTCATCTGGTCGCCGACGCCGTAGGTGCACCACCCGAGCGCCAGCTCGGACAGGTCACCGGTGCCGAGGACGACGCCGCCGCGCTGGTTGGCGATGCGGAAGAGGTAGTCGTAGCGCAGGCCGGCCTGGACGTTCTCGAAGGTGACGTCGTAGACCTGCTCACCGCGGCCGAACGGGTGGCCCATCGCCTGCAGCATCTGGGTGGCCGCGGGCCGGATGTCGAGCTCCTCCCACGTCACGTCGAGCGCCTCCATGAGCGCGATGGCGTTGCTCTTCGTGTGGTCGCTCGTGGCGAAGCCCGGCATCGTGAAGGCGAGGATGTCGCTGCGCGGCCGGTCGAGCCGGTCCATCGCCTTGGCGGCGACGATGAGGGCGTGCGTGCTGTCGAGACCGCCGCTGACGCCGATGACGACCTTCGGCTGGCCGATCGCGCGCAGCCGCTGCTCGAGCCCGGAGACCTGGATGTTGTACGCCTCGTAGCAGTCGAGGGCGAGGCGGCTCTCGTCGTCGGGCACGAACGGGAACCGGTCGACCTTGCGGAGCAGTCCCAGGTCGCCGGTGGGCGGGGCGAGCTCGAGCTCGACGGTGCGGAAGCCGTCCACCCGCGCCGCCAGGGTGCGGCGGTTGTCGTCGAAGGTGCCCATCCGCTTGCGCTCCTGCCGGAGCAGGTCGAGGTCGATGTCCACGACGGAGGCCCGCGCACCGTCCGGGAAGCGCTCGCTCTCGGCGAGCAGCGCGCCGTTCTCGTAGACCATCGTCATGCCGTCCCACGACAGGTCGGTCGAGCTCTCGCCCTCGCCGGCTGCGGCATACAGGTAGGCCGCGACGCAGCGCGAGGACGCGCTGCGGGCCAGCAGGTGGCGGTCGTCGGCGCGCGCCACGGTGATCGGCGAGCCGGAGAGGTTGGTCAGCACGGTGGCTCCGGCGAGGGCGGCCTCGTGGCTTGGGGGCACGGGCACCCAGAAGTCCTCGCAGACCTCGATGTGCAGCACGAAACCCGGGACGTCGGTGGCCCGGAAGAGCAGGTCGGGCCCGAAGGGCACCCGGTCGCCGGCGACATCGATGGTCTGGCCGCGCTGGTCGTCGCCGGGAGCGAAGTGGCGTCGCTCGTAGAACTCGCGGTAGGTGGGCAGGTAGGACTTGGGGGCCACGCCGATGATCCGGCCGCGGTGGATGACGACGGCGCAGTTGTAGACCCGCGAGCCCTTCTCGAGGGGCGCGCCGACGATGACGACCGGGCGCAGGTCGGCGGTGGCCTCGGCGAGGCGGGCGAGGGCGTCGTCGACGGCGTCCAGGAGCGGGTCCTGCAGGAACAGGTCGTCGATGGCGTAGCCCGACAGGCACAGCTCGGGGAACAGCGCGAGGCCCACGCCCTCCTCGTCGAGCTCGCGCACCTGGGCCAGGACGGCGTCGGCGTTGCGCTCCGGGTCGACGGCGACGATCGGCACGGTGCACGCGGCGACGCGGGCGAATCCCTGGGCCCAGGAGCTGTAGAAGTCCATGGGGGACAGTCAATCGCACGGGACCCTGTGACGCGGGACTCGCGTCGGCCCACTCGCAGGGACGGCCAAGCGTTACTACCATTGGTAGTAGCGAGGCGGTTGCCTCACGAGTCCTCGAGGAGGTCACCATGTCCGACCGCGACCCGGTCCACGTCCTTCACCCAGAGGAGTCCTGGCGCTTCCTCCGCGAGCACGAGTTCGGCCGACTGGCCTTCCACCTCGTCGGGGAGGTGCACATCGTCCCGATCAACTACGCCCTCGACGGCGAGCGCCTGATCTTCATGACCGCCGAGGGCAGCAAGCTCTTCGGCGTGACGGCCAACAGCGACGTCGCCTTCGAGGTCGACGAGATCGTCGGGGATCGCGCGACGAGCGTCATCGTCCGCGGCCGCGCCAAGACGCTCGAGGGCCAGGCGGCATACGTCATCGAGCGCCTGCCGGTCCGCCCGTGGATCGACACCCCGAAGTCGGTCGTCGTGGCGATCCAGGTCGAGGAGATCTCCGGACGCCGCTTCGACCTGACCCGGCCCTGGCTGCGCGACCTCCCCGCCGGCTGACCCCGCCCGTAGCTCAGCCGACGGCGTCGCGGGCGGCGACGAACGCGTCGACGCACGCTCGTACGTCCGCCTCGGAGTGCGCCGCGGAGAGCTGCACGCGGATGCGGGCCTTGCCGCGGGGCACGACCGGGAAGCTGAAGGCGATGACGTAGACGCCGTTGCCGAGCATGTGGTCGGCGATCTCGGTCGCGCGCCGGGCCCCGTCCTCGCCGGGGAACATGACCGGGCGGATCGGGTGCGTGCCCGGCAGCAGCTCGAAGCCGGCCTCTGTCATGAGCGAGTGGAACAGGGCCGTGTTGGCCTTGAGCGTCTCGCGCTTCTCGGCCGACCTCTCGACGAGCTCGAGCGCGGCCATCGAACCGGCCACGACGGAGGGCGCGACCGAGTTGCTGAAGAGGTACGGGCGCGAGCGCTGGCGCAGCAGGTCGACGATCTCCTGGTGGCTCGAGACGTAGCCGCCGGACGCGCCGCCGAGGGCCTTGCCGAGCGTGCCGGTGAGGATGTCGACGCGGTCCATGACGCCGAAGAGCTCGGGCGTGCCGCGGCCGCCGTCGCCGACGAAGCCGACGGCGTGGGAGTCGTCGACGAAGACGAGCGCGCCGAACTCGTCGGCCAGGTCGCAGATCTCGTCGAGCGGCGCGTAGGAGCCGTCCATCGAGAAGACGCCGTCGGTGACGACGACCTTGCGCTTCGCACCGGCGTCACGGGCGGCCTCGAGCTGCGCGCGCAGGTCGGCCATGTCGGCGTTCCTGTAGCGGTAGCGCATCGCCTTGGACAGGCGCACGCCGTCGATGATCGAGGCGTGGTTGAGCTCGTCGCTGATGATCGCGTCCTCGGCGCCGAAGAGCACCTCGAAGACACCGCCGTTGGCGTCGAAGCACGACGAGTAGAGGATCGTCGCATCGGTGCCGAGGAACTCGCTGATCTTGTGCTCGAGCGAGGTGTGCAGCGTCTGGGTGCCGCAGATGAAGCGCACCGACGCCATGCCGAAGCCCCACTCGTCGAGCGCCTTCTTCGAGGCCTCGATGACGCCCGCGTCGTCGGCCAGGCCCAGGTAGTTGTTGGCGCAGAAGTTCAGCGCCTCCGCCTTGAGCGTCGTGACGTGCGCCGACTGGGGCGAGGTCAGCTCGCGCTCGTTCTTGTAGAGGCCGGCGTCGCGGATCTCCTGCAGGGTCGCGGCGATCTCGTCCTTGACTGAGCCGTACATCGGTGTCCTTCGCTGGTGGCGGGGCGGCTGGCGCCCCCAGCGTATGCCGCCCGGCGGGCTCCTACGGACGCGCCAGGGAGAGCAGGTCGTCGAGGATGTCGGGCATCCGCATGAGCAGCGACACGTGGCCCTCGCCCTCGACGAGGTGCGCCCGGGTGCCCGCGACGTGGGCCGCGAGCCACTGGGCGTGGGCGAAGGGCACCATGAGGTCCTCGGTGCCCTGCCACACGGCTGTCGGGACCTGCACCGCACCGAGGTCGAAGCCCCACGGACGGGTGTGCGTCAGGTCGTCGTCGCGCCACCCGACGATGCCCTGCGCGCCCGCGTGGCGCATGGAGGCCGCGAGGTACTCGGCGAGCTCGCCGGTCATCGCGGCCTTGTCCACCGGGGGCAGCAGGCCGTCCATCTCGCGGGCGATGTCGTCGGCCGTCGCCGAGAACAGCGGCGTCCCGTGCTCCTCGAGGAAGGCCGTCAGGGACTCGCTGCCCTGTGCCGCGGCGGCGTACTCGGCGACGTTCTCCGGGCCCATCCCCGCGGTCAGGTCGATTCCCTCGGCGTCGGGCGGGGCGATGCCGACTCCGGAGGTCGCGGCCAGGCACCGGCCGGGGAGCATCGCGGCGCAGGCGAGAGCCCGGGGACCGCCGCCGGACCAGCCGAGGGTCACGAAGGTGTCGAGGCCGAGCGCGTCGAGCACGACCGCCGTGTCCGCGGCGTCGTCGGCGACCGTCGCGGTCGTCGCCGCATCGGAGCGTGGGGTGGACCGTCCGTAGCCGGGCCGCGAGTAGGAGACCGTGCGCAGCCCGCGCTCGGTAGCCGGCCGCTCGAGGATGCCGAAGGGCCCGGCGGCCTGGGGCGTCCCGTGGTGGAAGACGAGGGGCAGGCCGTCCTCCGGGCCGGTGACGAGAACCTCGAGGTCGCGGCCGTCGGGGGTGCGGACGAGGTGCGTGTCGTGGCTGGGCATGGCCACATGCAACCACGCGCGAGCCCCCCGGTGCGGCTCGGGGCGCAGCGCCTGCAGGCGGACGATATCGACGAGATCCACGAGACCACCGTCACCGCCTGACGGCATACCTCGCGTACGTCGTCCCGCCCGCGAAGCGTCGCGCGTCCAGGAGCGTGAGGTCCAGGCGTATGCCGTCGGGCAGCGCGCGGGTGCCGCCGCCCACGAGCGCGGGCACGGTGAGGAGGCGCAGCTCGTCGACGATGCCGGCGCGCAGCGCCTCGGCCGCGAGCGTCGGGCCGCCGATGCTGACGTCGCGGTCGGACTCCCTCACGAGCACGGCCGCCGCCGCGGGGTCGAAGTCGCGCTCGAGCCGCGTGCGGGCGCTCGTCACGGCCGTCAGGGTGCGGGAGTGGACGACCTTGTCGGCGGCCTGCCAGATGCGTGCGTAGTCCTGCGCCACGGCATCGCCGGGGCCGTCGGCCGGGGCGGTCTCCCAGTAGACCATCGTCTCGTAGAGGCGGCGTCCGCAGAGGTAGGTGCCGACGTCGCGCTCGAGGTCGTTGACGAACGCGTGCACCTCGGGGTCCGGTGCGGCCCAGTCGAACCTGCCGGTCGTGTCGTTCACGTAGCCGTCGAGCGAGGCGATGGTGGTGTAGACGAGCAGGCCCATGGCTCGACTGTGTCACGCGAAGTCGCGCAGGGCCCGGTTCTCGATGTCCCGGAGGACCTCGTCGGCACTGCCGGCCGACACCTCGCCGCGGCGGCGCGCCTCGAGGACCAGCTGGCGTTCGACGTCGCTCGCCCGGCGCAGCACCGACTCCAGCTCGAGGGCCCGCCGGTCGCTCGCCTCGTCCTCGCCGGCCCGCGCCTGGTGGATGCTCTGCTGCGCCGTCACGTAGCCCTCGTACTGCGCGAGCGCCGCGGCGCGCACGTCCTCGTCGAGGGTCGAGGCCTCGTCGCGGATCTGCTCGAGCGCCGCCCCGCTGGCGCGCAGGCGCAGCTGCGCGACCTCCGCCGCCTCGTCCACGTCGCTGCCGACGCGCAGCCACTTCGTCAGGGGCGTCAGGGTCAGGCCCTGGACCACGAGCGTCACGAGGACGGCGACGAGGGCGACGGTCACGACCTCGGCACGGTTGGGCAGCGGCTCCCCCGAGGCCACCACCTCGGGCAGGGCCACGGCGGTGGCGACGGTGACGACCCCACGCATCCCGGCCCAGGCCACGACCGTCGACTCGCGCCACCCGGTCGGCACGGGCAGGTCCCGGCGCCGGGCCCGGACCCGGCTGAGCCAGGCGGCGGGATAGATCCAGATCGCACGGAAGACGACGAGAGTCACGACGACGAGCAGCGCCAGCCGCGCCGTGTCGGTGCCCGTGCCCGTGCCCGTGCCCGTCGAGCGGATCACGGCGACGAGCTCGAACCCGAGCAGCGTGAAGACGAGGCTGGTGATGAGGAAGTCGGCGTAGCTCCAGACCGCCCGGCCGAGCAGCCAGCCACCGGAGCTCGTCGCATCGTGCCCGTAGGTGCGCAGGTAGAGGCCGAGGGCCAGCACGGCGAGCACCCCGGAACCGTTGACGTGCTCGGCGCCGACGTAGGCCAGGAACGGCACGAGCACCGTCACGGTCGTCTCGGCGTACGCGTCGTGGATCCTCGCGAGGACGAACCGCGACACGACGCCGAGGACGACACCGGCCAGCACGCCGAGGGCGACCGCCTCGACGAGCTCGAGGGCGACCTGCCCCCCGGAGATGCCGCCCGTGACTGCTGCGACGATCGCCACCTTGTACGCGACGAGCGCCGTCGCGTCGTTGAACATGCCCTCGCCCTCGAGGATGGTCACGAGCCGGTGCGGCAGCCGCAGCCGCCGCGCCACGGCCGTCGCCGCGACCGGGTCGGGCGGGGACACGATGGCCCCGAGCACCCAGGCCACCGACCACGGCAGCCCGACGGCGTGCGCGACGACGGCCACCACGGCGACCGTGGCGAGCGTCAGCCCGACGGCGAGGGTGAACACCGCGCCGGCGTGCTCGCGGAACTCGGTGACCGTCGTGCGCTGGGTGGCCGCGAAGAGCAGGGGCGGCAGGACGACGGGCAGGATGAGCGCGGGGTCGAAGGAGAGCGGGTTGCCCGGCGCGACGAGGGCGATGGCCAGCCCGAAGATGGTCAGCAGCACCGGCTGCGGCACCCGGATGCGATCCGAGACCGGGGTGAGCACGATGACGCCGAGCGTGACGACGAGGACCAGCAGGAGGGTGCTCACGGTCCGAACCTACGTGCGTCGACGCGGGCGTGGTGCAGGCCCGTGGGTCGTGTCCTGCGGATCACTCCCTGCCCAGGGGATGGGCGAAGGGCCCGACCCACATGAGCAGCGTGTTGACGACGACGACCACGGTCACCAGTGCCGCCCAGACCGGCGGCAGGAGGGACCACGCCGCCACCACGGCCGCCCCGAGCACCAGCACCTTGGTGGCGACGACGAGGACGGGCACGCGGACCCGGGCCCGAGGAGCAGCGAACAAGCCCCAGAGGACGATGGCGGCGCCCGGCACGAGGACGCCGCCGAGCACGTGGGTGACGGTGCTGTGGCCGAGGTGGGCGCCCCAGACGGCGAGCAGAACGACGGCGAGCACCTCGACGGCGAAGGCCACGAGGTCGTTGGCGTTGACCGGGGCGTTGTCGGGCTGCCTCGGCGTCTCCGGCCGCGCCGTCATGTCGTCTCCCGGTCCTCGTCGAGGAAGGCGTGGGTGAGGTCGGCGAGCTCGCGTGCCGACTCGGTGTTGAGCAGGGGGCCGGCGCCGTCGATGACCTGCAGGCGCGCCGCCGGCAGCTGCGCCGAGAGCTGTTGCGCGGCAGCGAGTCCGGCCTTGTCGCGCGACCCGGCGACCACGAGCACGGGCGCGGTCACGCTGCGCAGCGACTCCGTGCCGTCGAAGCCCTTGAGCGCGTCGAGCACGGCGAGCATCCGCGGCCGCGAGACGCCGGCGTCGACGAGCTTGCCCTCGGGCACGAGCCGCATCGCGAGCCGCTGCATCCGCAGCGCCCCCTTCGACGGGCGCACGAGCGCGCCGCCGAGGACGAGGCGGCCCACGAGCTCCGGGCGCTCGACGGCGAGGCGCAGGGCCACGCTGGCCCCGACCGAGACCCCGACGAAGTCGGCCTGCCTCACCCCCTGCAGCTCGAGCTCGTCGGCGACACCGGACGCTGCCGCGCCGAGGTCGAAGCCGACCGGGTCCTTGGGCTTGAGCCCGCGCATCCACGGCGCGCTCATCGGGCGGCCCGCGCCGTAGGCCGACACGAAGTCCTGCCACGCGATGGGCGACTGGCCGAGGCCGTGGAGGAGGACCAGCGGGCGGGGCCGGGCGTCGGGGTCGGGGGCGGACGGCATACGGAAACCCCTCAGCTCCAGTCGAGGAGGACCTTGCCGCACTGGCCCGAGCGGGCGGTGTCGAAGGCCTCCTCCCACTGCTCGGCGGGGAAGCGGTGGGTGATGACCTGCGTGACGGCGGAGCGGAAGCGCTCGGACGTGGCGATCATCTGCGACATCGCGTACCAGGTGTCGTACATCTCGCGGCCGTAGATGCCCTTGAGCGTGATCATGTGGGTGATGACCTTGCCCCAGTCGAGGTCGTAGGACTGGTGCGGCAGCCCGAGCAGCGCGATGCGGCCGCCGTGGTTCATGTTGGTGATGAGGTCGGTGACGGCCGGCGCGGCGCCCGACATCTCGAGGCCGATGTCGAAGCCCTCCTTCATGCCGAGGTGGGCCTGCGCGTCGGCGAGGCTCTCACGCGTCACGTTGATCGTGAGGTCCGCGCCCGCGTGCTCGGCGAGCGCGAGCCGGTAGTCGCTGGCGTCGGAGACGACGACGTAGCGCGCGCCCGCGTGACGGGCGATCGCGGCCGCCATGACACCGATCGGGCCCGCGCCGGTGATGACGACGTCCTCGCCGACCATGGGCCACTGCAGCGCGGTGTGGGTGGCGTTGCCGAGCGGGTCGAAGACGGCGCCCAGGTCGGGGTCGAGGTCCTCGGGCTGCACCCAGACGTTCGTCGCGGGGATGACGACGTAGTCGGCGAACGCGCCGTCGCGGTTGACGCCGATCCCCTGGGTGCGGATGCACAGGTGACGCCGGCCGGCGCGGCAGTTGCGGCAGGTGCCGCAGACGATGTGCCCCTCGCCGGAGGCCCGGTCGCCGACCTGCACCCCGGCCACGTCCTCGCCGACCTCGACGACCTCACCGTAGAACTCGTGGCCGATGACGAGCGGCGGCCGCAGGGTCGACTCGGCCCAGTCGTCCCAGCCGGCGAGGTGCAGGTCGGTGCCGCAGATGCCGGCGCGGAGCACGCGGATCTTGACGTCGGCAGGCCCGCACTCGGGCTCCGGACGGTCGACGAGGGAGAGGCCGGGGCCTGCGGACAGCTTCGTGAGGGCGCGCACGGGGGAGAGTCTGCCACTGCGGATAATGGGGACGTGGCCACCTCCGCCGACCACCCGACCGACAGCGCCCGCGTCACCGGCGCCGTCTCCCGGCTGCGGTCCGCGGGTGAGCGGGTCACGGCCGCGAGGTATGCCGTCCTGCGCGTCGTCGACGCCGCCGACCGCGCCGACGAGCACCTGACCGCCGAGCAGATCGGGGCGCGGGTCGCCGAGGCGGAGCCGGCCGTCCACCGCGCCACGGTCTACCGGACCCTGACCTCGCTCGTGGAGACCGGCGTGCTGTCGCACGTGCACCTCGGCGGCACCGCGACCATCTACCACCTGACCGAGCCGGCGTCCCTCGAGGAGGACCCGCAGCCGCACGACCACCAGCACGAGCACGCGCACGTGCAGTGCCACGAGTGCGGGCGCGTCCTCGACGTCCCGCCCGAGCTGTTCGACGACGTGCGGGAGCGACTCCGCGCCGAGCTCGACTTCGAGCTCGACACCGGCCATGCGGCCCTGCTCGGCACCTGCCGCGACTGCCGCCCCACCTGACAACCGTCGAGAGGCCACGACACGCCGCCTGCCTCACGTCGAGTGGCCACGTGTGGCCACGGAGTGCGGCCACACGTGGCCTCTCGACGGTGACGAGACGGCCACTCGTGGCCTCTCGACGATGGCCAGGCGGCCACACGTGGCCTCTCGACGGGTGGGTCGGGGGTGGGTCAGCGGGCGTGGAGCTCGAGCAGGTAGCCCTGCGCCGGTCCGACGACCGGCACCGGCAGGCCGACGCCCGTCAGGACCGAGCCCGGGACGACGAGACCGTCGGCCGAGAGCGCGGCCTCCCACCAGGCGGGCGGGGCCTGCTGCACCACGGCGGGCAGGCCTGCCTCGGGTCGGACGCGGACGGCATACGACCGGGCGGGATCGAGGCCCGGGAGGGGCAGCGCCCCGGCCACCGCGTCACGACCCGTGACCAGACGGGCGACGGTGTATGCCGCATGGCCGCGGTCGGCGTCGACCGTGCCGGTCACCAGGACGGTCCCGTCCGGGCTCTCCGACCGCACGAGGTCGCCGGTGTGCAGCAGCGGGCGCAGCTCGCGCGCCAGCGCCGTCCACCGCGTCAGCGCCTCCAGCTCCTCGGGTGAGCAGCCGGTGATGTCCCACTCGAGCCCGGCGTGTCCCTGCAGGGCCATGAGCAGGCGGAAGCCGAGGTCGACCGTGCGGTGCGTCGTGTGTGCGGTCGCCGGCCCGACGTGCGTGCCCATCAGCTCCGGCGGCACGAGCAGGCTGGTCCACCGCTGGATGCCCGCGCGCTCGAGGGCGTCGTTGCAGTCACTCGTCCAGATGCGGTCCGTGCGGTCCAGGACCGCGAAGTCCACCCGCGCACCGCCGCTGCTGCACGACTCGATCTCGAGCTGCGGGTGACGGGCCCGCAGGTCGTCGAGCAGGCGGTAGAAGGCCAGCGTGTGCGCGTGCACGGCCGGGGCGTCGATCCGCCGGCGGCCCGCCCGGTCGACGGTGTGCACCGCCTCGAGCAGGTCCCGGTTGTGGTCCCACTTGATGTAGTCGATGCCGTACTGGCCCACGAGAGCGCTGATCCGCTCGAGCAGCTGCTCGCGCGCGTCGTCGTGGGTCAGGTCGAGCAGCTGCTGGTGGCGCCACTCGCGCGGTGAGCCGGCAGCCGGGCGCAGCACCCACTCCGGGTGGGCGCGCACGAGGTCGCTGTCCTCGTTGACCATCTCGGGCTCGAACCACAGGCCGAACTCGAGCCCGAGCCCCTTGACGTGGTCGACGAGCGGCGAGAGGCCCTGCGGCCACACGTCGCTCGAGACCACCCAGTCCCCGAGCCCCGCGCGGTCGTGCCGGCGGCTGCCGAACCACCCGTCGTCGAGGACGAAGCGCTCGACCCCGATGCGTGCCGCGGTGTCGGCGAGCGCCTTGAGGTGGTCGAGGTCGGTCTCGAAGTAGACGGCCTCCCACGTGTTGAGCACGACCGGGCGCGGGCGCGACGGGTGTCCCGGCCGCGCCCGCAGGCTCCGGTGGAGGCGGCGGGAGAGCCCGTCTAGGCCGTCGGTGGAGTGGACGAAGACGACGGTCGGGGCGGCATACGTCTCCCCCGGCGCGAGGCGGACCTCGCCCGGCGCGAGGAGCTCGCCGCCGCCGAGGACGGCGTGGTGGCGTCCTGCGCCCTCGGGCAGCGCCTCGACGAGGTGCTCGTGGTTGCCACTCCACGCGGTGTGCACGGCCCAGACCTCGCCTGTGCCCCAGTCGAACCCGCGAGTTCCGGCCATGAGGAGGAGGGTTGCGTCGTGGCCGGTGCGGCCCCGCCGGCTGGCCCGCAGGTGCGTGCCGTGGTCGAGGCGGCTGCGCTGCGGCGAGCGCTCGCGGCACCAGCGCCCGGTGAGGTCGAGCACCTCGTCCGCGCGCACCGGCAGCGGCAGGATCGCCCGCAGCGCCGACACGTCGAGCGGCGCAGGGCCGTCGGCCTCGTTCGTCACCGACGCGTCGACCCGCAGCACGCCGTGCTCGTCGAGCGAGTGCCGCAGCTCCAGCCGTATGCCGTCGCGCGAGGTCGCGCGCGTGACGAGCGTCGTGCCCTCGGCGGAGCACACGGCCTCCTGCCAGCGGACGGCGCTCGCGCCACCGCCACGGTGCCCGGCCCAGCCGGGGGTGCCCGACCAGCCGTCGGCCTCGCCGGGCAGGACGGTCAGCGGCCACGCCTCGTCGAGCGCGCTCGGCGGCGCCGGCGCCGTCGTGACGGCGGCCAGGGCGGCATACGTGCTCGCCCCGCCCTCGAGCACGGGGCCCCAGTGGACCACCTCGGGCAGGCCCGAGCCGCCGGGCCGCGGCTGGAGCACCAGCGCGGTCCCGGCGGACTCGACGTGGACGGTGGACTGGGAGCCGTCGGACTGGAGGCCGGCAGCGGTCAGGTCGTCGGTCACGTCATCCCTTCGTCGCGCCGAGCGTGAGGCCCGCCACGAAGTGTTTCTGGAGCACGAAGAAGATCACCAGCGTGGGGACGGCGATGATCATCGATCCCGCTGCCACGAGGTTGTTGTCGGTGAAGAACTGGCCCCGGAGGTTGTTGATCGAGCTCGTCACCGGGTACTTGTCGCCCTGCTGGAACAGCACCGTGGCCCAGAAGAACTCGTTGTAGATCCACGTGGTCTGCAGCACGGCCAGGGCCGCGAGGGCGGGACGGCACAGCGGCAGGGTGATCTGCCAGAACTGCCGTGTCACGCTCGCGCCGTCGATGACGGCCGACTCGTAGAGCTCCTTCGGCAGGGCCTTCATGTAGTTGCTGAGCACGAAGGCGCAGAAGCCCGTCTGGAACGCGACGTTGACGAGGATGACGCCCTGGAAGCTGTTGAGCAGCGTGCCCGACTCGCTGAACCAGAACGGCACCTGGATCGCCCGGAACATCCGGTAGACCGGGATGAGCAGCGCCTGCGGCGGCAGCAGGTTCGCGGCCAGGAAGAAGCCCAGCAGGGCGATGTTGATCTTCCACGAGAAGCGCGCGACGACGAAGGCGACGCACGACGAGAGGAAGAGCGTCAGCAGCACGGCCGGGACCGTGATGATGAACGAGTTCCAGAAGTGCAGGCCGAAGTCGCCCTGGCTCCAGGCGTTCTTGTAGTTGTCGAGCGTGAAGCCGCCCCAGGAGACGTAGCCGTTCTTCGCGGTGTACGCGTAGTCGCGGAACGAGTTGACGAGCGCGAGCAGCAGCGGGAAGAGCCAGATCAGCGAGATGAGGGTCAGCACCACTGGCATGAGCCAGCGCCGCCCGGACTTCGGCCCTCCCTCGTGCGGCTTGAGCAGCGCCTCCGTCCGGTCCTGCACCGGGTCTGCGGTGACGGACATGTCAGTCCTCCTTCATGGCGATGCGCAGGTAGACGATGACGAGCACGCTGGAGATCGCCAGCATGATCGTCGCGAGGGCCGAGCCGAAGCCGATGCGGCTCGCCTCACCGACGACGTTCTCCGTGACCAGGGTCGAGATGAGCTCGAGCCCGTTGCGGCCCTTGTTGATCACCCACACGAGGTCGAAGGCACGCAGCGACTCGATGAAGGTGACGACGAGGACGATGATGTTGATCGGGCGCATCACCGGGAAGACGACTCGGAAGAAGGTCGTCGTCTCGCTCGCACCGTCGATCTTCGCCGCCTCGCGCAGCGACGGGTCCACGCCCTTGAGGCCGGCCAGGTAGAGCAGCATGATGTAGCCGGCGTGCCGCCAGGACGCCGCGACCAGGGCCGCCCACAGGTTGACGCTGGGGTCGCCGTACCAGTCGGTGGTGCCACCGGTGACGGCGTTGAGCAGGCCCTGGTCACGGGAGTAGATCAGCTGCCAGATGAAGCCGATCAGCGCCACGGACAGCACGACCGGTAGGTAGATGCTCGTCTGGTAGAACCGCGTGCCCGCCACGCCACGGTCGACGAGCACCGCGAACAGCATCCCGAGCGGGGTGGCGATCAGGAAGAGCACCGCCAGCCAGATCAGGTTGTGCTGGATCGCCGGCCAGAACGGCGGGTAGATGGTGGCGATGTCCTGGTAGTTCTTCAGCCCGACCGACTTGATGCTGGAGAGCGGCCCGATCCCGTCCCAGTTGGTGAAGGAGAGCAGGACCGAGCCGATCGCCGGAAGCCAGATCAGCCAGGTGACCAGGACGGTCGGCACCACCACCATCAGGGCCACGACGACCTTGTCTCGTGTCGAGAGCTGGTCGATGCCTTTGTACGTGCGCTTGCCCGCCATGGGACTCGCCTCTCGCTCAGGAACCGAAGATGCTCTTCTTCTGGGCCTCGATGCTGCTGGTGAGGCCGTCGATGTCCTTCGGGTTCTTGATGAACGACTGGATGGCCGGGATCATGACGGTCGAGGCGAAGTCGGGACGGGTGTCGCGGTCCATGAACTGCGAGATCGACTTGGCGTTCTTGATGAACTCGAGCGACTTCTTCTGCAGCGCCGTGTAGCCACTGGTGTCGGCGGTGGTGTTCGTCGCGATGACGCTGGGGTCGGCCTTGAGGGCGAGGAGCTGGGCCTCGGGCTGCGAGATGTAGAGGAGCAGCTTCTTGGCGGCGGCCTCGTTCTTGGGCCGGGCGCTCATCATGTAGCCGTCGATGGGGGCCTCGACCGCGTCCGTGCCGATCGTCGAGTCGATCTCCGGGAAGCCGAAGAAGTCGAGGTCCTCCTGGTCGGCACCCTTGGTGAACTGCTGGGCGACGAACGAGCCGAGGAGGTACATCCCGGCCTTCTTCTGCTGGAGGGACTGCGCCGCCTCCTGCCAGGTGCGACCCAGCGAGTCGGGCTGGTGCAGCGGGAGGATCCCCGCCCAGGTGTCGAAGACCTTCTTGACCTTGGGGTCGGTCCACGACTCCTTGCCGGCCATCAGGCTGATGTGGAAGTCGTAGCCGTTGACGCGCATGTTGATCTGGTCGAACGTGCCCATGGCGGGCCAGCCGTCCTTGTCGCCGAAGGCGATCGGCACGAGGCCGTCCTTCTTCATCTGCGCGCCCAGGGCGTTGAGGTCGTCGAGGGTCTTCGGGACCTGGTAGCCCTTCGCCTTGAAGACGCTCGGGCGGTAGAACATGGCCCAGGGGTAGTTCGTGATCGGCACGAAGTACTGCTTGCCGTCGGCCCCGGTGGACGCCTTCTTCAGGGCGTCGCTCATGCCGGTGATGCTCTTCCACACGTCGGAGATGTCCCCGACGAGTCCCTTCTCGGCGAAGAACTGCATGCGGTAGCCGGCGAACCACGTGAAGACGTCGTCGGGCGAGCCCTGCAGGTAGTTGTTGATGTTCTCCTGGAAGGAGTTGTGGTCGATGGTGTTGATCTTGACCGTGGTGCCGGGGTTCGCCTTGGCGAAGGCGTCCATGTAGGACTGGACGGCGGCCTTGGGCACGGCGTCCGACTGGTTGGAGCCGACGGTCACGGTGCCCGTGACAGCCCCAGTCGGGGCGCCGCTGCTGCTGTTGCTGTTGGAGCCGCAGGCGGCGAGGCCACCGGCCCCGAGGAGTGCGCCGACGCCGAGGGCGCCACGCAGCAGGGTCCGACGGTCGACGCCGCGGACGGAGGGGGGAACCATGCGGGCCAGGTACTCGGCCTCACTCGAGGGGCGGGTCATTGCGATCTCCTTTGACGCTCTGCCGGGTCCGTTGTCGAGAATGGCGACAGAGTCGAACAGGCGTCACCAGAATCCTCCAACAACAAACAGAGAATGTCGGGGCATCCATCGCGTGTCAAGGCTTTCCCGCAAACCGGCGAGGAGCTGCGACCGAACCGAGACCTTTCCCGCCGAAGGCACACGCGATTTGTGCTGATGCAGGGAATTCGTCTGTCACAGAGGGGCGGGCGCCGCGCGCCGCCACCCCCCCGCTCCCGTGAGCCTGGCGGTGGCGAGTCACGTGCGATTCGGGTGTTGGAAAATGTTGACATCGCGACGGCAGAGGCGACACCCTGTGTCCCATGCGCTCATGGCCGACGAAGACCCTGGCACTCGGTGGCGACTACAACCCGGAGCAGTGGCCCCGGTCGGTGTGGGACGAGGACATCGAGCTGATGCAGCGGGCCAACATCTCGTTCGTCAGCCTCGGGATCTTCTCGTGGAGCTGGCTGGAGCCGGCCAAGGGCGAGTACGAGTTCGAGTGGCTCGACACCATCATGGACAAGCTCCACGCGGGGGGCGTCGCCGTCGACCTCGCCACCGCCAACGCGACCCCGCCGCCGTGGCTCTCGGCCGCGCACCCCGAGATCCTGCCCGTCGACGTCGACGGCCACACCCTCTGGCCGGGCAGCCGGCAGGCCTGGTGCCCGACCTCCCCGGTCTTCAAGGAGTACGCGCTCGCCCTCACCCGGCAGCTGGCCACCCGCTACCACGAGCACCCCGCGCTCGCGATGTGGCACGTGTCCAACGAGTACGCCTGCCACAACCTGCCCTGCTACTGCGACGAGTGCGCCCGCCACTTCCGCACCTGGCTGCAGCACCGGTACCCGAACCTCGAGCGGCTCAACGACGCCTGGGGCACGGCCTTCTGGAGCCAGCGCTACACCGCCTGGGACCAGATCCTGCCGCCCCGCCGGTCGACGACCTTCAACAACCCGACCCACGTGCTCGACTACAAGCGGTTCAGCTCCGACGCCCTGCTCGACCACATGCTGGCCGAGCGCGCCGTGCTCGACGAGCTCTCCCCCGGCGTGCCGGTCACCACGAACTTCATGACGCTGACGGGCTTCCGGCACCTCGACTACTCGCAGTGGACCCCCACCGTCGACGTCGTCAGCACCGACCACTACATCGTCGACGCCCTGGACCACCCCCGCGCCGAGCTCGCCTACAGCGGTGACCTCACCCGCGGCCTCGCCGGCGGCGCGCCGTGGATGCTCATGGAGCACTCGACGAGCGCCGTGAACTGGCAGCCGACCAACCACGCCAAGGACTTCGGCCAGACCATCCGCGACGCGCTCGCGCACGTGGCCCGGGGCGCCGACACCATCGGCTGGTTCCAGTGGCGCCAGTCGCGGGCCGGGTCGGAGAAGTTCCACAGCGCCGTCGTGCCGCACGCCGGGCCCGACAGCGCCCGCTTCCGCGAGGTCGAGGAGCTCGGCCGCATCGCCGGGCGGCTTGGCGAGCTCGTGGGCAGCCGCGTCGAGTCGCGGGTCGCGATCCTGCACAACTACCAGGCGATCTGGGCGGCCGAGGGGCCGTGCATGCCCAGCTCCGAGCTCGACGCACTCGAGGCCGCGCACGCCGTCCACCGCCTGCTGCAGGAGCGCGGGGTCACGGCGGACGTCGTGCACCCGTCGGCCGACCTCACGGCATACGCCCTCGTCGTCGTCCCGCAGCTCTACCTCGTCAGCGACGAGCACGCGCGTGCCGTGACGGCGGCGGCCGAGGCCGGCGCGCAGGTGCTGGTCACGTACTTCTCGGGCATCAGCGACGAGGACGACCACGTGCGCCTCGGCGGCTACCCGGGCGCCTTCCGCGACCTGCTCGGCGTGCGGGTCGAGGAGTTCTTCCCGCTGGGCCGCACGGACACCGTCGCCCTCTCCGACGGCGCGGGCAGGTGGTGGAGCGAGGACGTGACCGCGCTCCCCGGCACGGAGGTGCTGAGCACGTACGCGTCGGGCCCGCTCACCGGCCGCCCCGCGGTCACGCGTCGCGACCTCCACGACGGCGGGGCTGCCTGGTACGTCAGCACCCTCCCTGACGACGCCACCCTGGGAGCCCTCCTCGACGACGTCCTCGCCGCGGCCGGCGTCGAGCCGGCGACGCCCGGCCTGCCACCGGGCGTCGAGGCCACGCGCCGTCGCGACGGCTCGCGCTCGTGGCTCTTCCTGCTCAACCACACCGACGAGCCGCAGGCCGTGGCCGCGACCGGGTACGACCTCGTCGCGGACACCCCTGTCGACGGCACGGTCCGCCTCGTCGCGGGTGGCGTGGCCGTGATCCGGGAGGACTGACGATGCTCGCCAGTCAGCGGCGCTCCGTCATCCTCGAGCTGGTGCAGGAGTCGGGGGCCGTCAAGGTGTCGGACCTCGTGGAGCGCCTCGGCGTGTCCGACATGACGATCCGCCGCGACATCGAGCGCCTCTCGAGCGACGGGCTGCTCGAGCGCGTGCACGGCGGCGCGCTGGCGCTCGACGGCAGCCGCAGCAGCGACGAGCCGGGCTTCTCCGCCAAGTCGCTGCTCCAGCTCGCGCAGAAGCAGGCGATCGCCCGTGCCGCGGCGCGCCACGTCGAGGCCGGCAGCTCCATCGGCGTCTCGGCGGGCACGACCACCTACGAGCTCGCCCGCGCCGTCAAGGACGTGCCCGCACTCACGGTCGTCACCAACTCCATCCCGGTGGCCCAGCTCCTCCACGAGTCCGGGGCCCCCGGCCAGACCGTCGTGCTGACCGGCGGCGTGCGCACCCCGTCCGA
Source organism: Terrabacter lapilli (assembly GCF_039531305.1). Lineage (NCBI taxonomy): Bacteria > Bacillati > Actinomycetota > Actinomycetes > Micrococcales > Intrasporangiaceae > Terrabacter > Terrabacter lapilli. The sequence goes on along the minus strand of NZ_BAAAPU010000007.1, from coordinate 764,915 downwards.
CGCCCTCGTCGGCCCGGTCGCCGTGTCGGCACTGCGGTCCCTGCACGTCGACATCCTCTTCCTCGGCGCCCACGGCGTCGACGACCGGGCCGGCCTGACCACGCCCAACCTCGTCGAGGCGGAGACCAACCGCGCGCTCGTGGCCTCGGCGCGCCGGGTCTGCGTGCTCGCCGACTCCTCCAAGTGGGGCACGGTCGGACTCAGCACCTTCGCGGACCTCGCCGACGTCGACCTGTTCGTCACCGACACCGCCTTCCCGGAGCGCGCCCGCGAGGCCGTGCGCGAGACGGTCGGCTCCCTAGAGATCGCGGAGGCCTGATGTCCCTGCCCAACCCGGCTCCCGACCCGACCCCCACCCCCGGGCACTCCCCCGCGCACCCGGCCGCCCGCGTCACGACGAGGCACCTCGCCGACGGCCGCGAGATCATCTACGTCGACGAGCCCGGCACCCCCGAGCGCACCGCCGAGGACCCGCGTCCGGTCGAGCCGCGGGTGCAGTCCGGCGAGCTGCGTCACGACGCGCTCGTCGACGACTGGGTGGCCGTGGCCGCCCACCGCCAGCACCGCACGTTCATGCCGCCCAAGGACGAGTGCCCGCTCTGCCCTGCGGGCGTGGGCTCCGTCCCGTCGGAGATCCCCGAGCGCGACTACCAGGTCGTCGTCTTCGAGAACCGCTTCCCGTCGTATGCCGTCACCTCCGTCGGCGCCGACGTGCCCGACCCGTCGGGCATCTTCGGCACGCGGCCCGCGGTCGGCCGGTGCGAGGTCGTCTGCTTCACGAGCGACCACGAGTCGTCGTTCAAGGACCTGCCCGTCGAGCGCGTGCGCACCGTCATCGACACCTGGGCCCAGCGCACCGAGGCCCTCGGCGCGATCCCCGAGGTCGAGCAGGTCTTCGCCTTCGAGAACCGCGGCAAGGAGATCGGGGTGACGCTGCCCCACCCGCACGGCCAGATCTACGCCTACCCCTACCTGCCCGACCGCACGAAGTCCCTCCTCGAGGCGGCTCGGCGCCACCACGAGCGCACCGGCCGGCTCCTCGGCGCCGACATCCTCGCCGCCGAGCAGGCCGACGGCTCGAGGGTCGTCGTCTCGGGGACGCACTGGACGGCATACGTCCCCTTCGCGGCCCGCTGGCCGCTCGAGGTGCACCTGGCGCCGCACCGTGACGTGCCCGACCTCGTGGCGCTCGACGACGAGGAGCGCGACGAGCTCGCCGTCGTCTACCGCGACCTGCTCGGGCGCCTCGACCGCTACTACGTCGCAGAGGACGGTTCGCCGGTCAAGTTGCCCTACATCGCCGCCTGGCAGCAGGCGCCGGCCAAGACGGGCCGCGACGTGTCGCGGCTGCACCTGCAGGTGATGTCGGTGCTGCGCGGGCCGGGTCGCCTGAAGTTCCTCGCCGGGTCCGAGTCGGGCGTCGGTGGCTGGATCAACGACGTCGCCCCGGAGCGGGCCGCCGCGAGGCTGCGGGAGGTGGCGCCGTGAGCGAGCGCACCCCCGAGGAGGTCGTCGAGAACGTCCGCGCCGGGTTCGCCGAGCGCTACGGCCAGGAGCCCGAGGGCGTCTGGTCGGCACCGGGCCGCGTCAACCTCATCGGCGAGCACACCGACTACAACGGCGGTCTGTGCCTGCCGATCGCCCTTCCGCACCGGACGTATGCCGCCGCGTCCCGTCGTGACGACGCGATCCTGCGCATGGCGTCCGCCCAGCAGGACGGCGTCGTGGAGGTGCCCCTGGCCGACATCGGTCCGGACCGGCCCGGCGGCTGGGGCTCCTACGTCGCCGGCGTCCTCTGGTCGCTGCGCGAGGAGGGCCACGACGTGCCCGGGCTCGACGTGTTCGTCGACTCCACCGTGCCGGTCGGTGCCGGCCTGTCGAGCTCGGCCGCGCTCGAGTGCTCGGTCGCGGCGGCGGTCAGTGACCTCGCCGGTCTCGGCCTGCTCGAGGACGCCGACTCGCGGGCCCGTCTGGCCCAGGTGTGCATCCGCGCCGAGAACGAGATCGCCGGCGCCCCCACCGGCGGGATGGACCAGTCGGCGGCGCTGCTGGCCGACGAGGCCACCGCCCTGCTGCTCGACTGCCGCAGCTGGCAGACCGAGCAGGTGCCCTTCGACCTGGCCTCGGCCGGCTACGCGCTGCTCGTCACCGACACGCACGCGCACCACGAGCTCGTCGACGGGCAGTACGGCTCGCGACGGGAGTCGTGCGAGGAGGCCGCCCGGGTCCTCGGCGTCGACCTGCTCCGTGAGGTGCCGGCGTCGGGCCTGGACGCCGCACTCGAGAAGCTCCCCACCGACGAGATGCGGCGGCGGGTCAAGCACGTCGTCACCGAGATCGACCGCGTCGAGCAGGCCGTGGCGGCACTGCGCGCCGGCGACCTCGAGGAGGTGGGGCGCCTCTTCGACGCCTCCCACGTGTCGATGCGCGACGACTACGAGATCTCGTGCGAGGAGCTCGACGTGGCCACCGAGACGGCGCGGCAGCACGGCGCGCTCGGGGCCAGGATGACCGGCGGCGGCTTCGGTGGGTCGTGCATCGCGATCGTGCGCTCGGAGTCGGTCGCCGGGGTGTCGCGGGCCATCGACGCCGCCTTCGCGGAGCAGGGCTTCACCGCCCCGTCGTCGTTCGCCGTGACCGCATCCGGCTCCGCCCGTCGGGACCGCTGAACCCGACCGCCGGCGGCGGCTGGTGGGCCGACGGGTGCGCGAGGATGATCGGTCTGTGCACCTCGACATCGCGGTCGCCGGTGGCGTGGTCCGCGGCCGGACCGAGGAGGACCTGGCGGTCTTCCGCGGCATCCCCTACGCCGCCCCGCCCGAGCCGTTCGAGCCGCCCCGGCCGGTGGACCCCTGGGACGGCCCACGTGAGGCGATCGGCTTCGGCCCTCCCCCGCCGCAGTCGACGGCCTTCGGCATGGACCGGCAGTCCGCCGACGACGGCGACGACTGGCTGACGCTCAACGTGTGGTCGCCCGACCTCGGCGGAGCGCTGCCCGTGATGGTGTGGATCCAGGGCGGCGCCTACCTGTTCGGCATGTCCGGGCTGCCGGAGTACGACGGCGGCAACCTGGCCCGGGACGGCGTCGTGGTGGTGACCTTCAACTACCGCGTGGGGCTGGAGGGCTTCGGCCAGGTCGACGGGGCCGTCCCGAACCGCGGACTCCTCGACCAGGTCGCCGCGCTCGAGTGGGTGCAGGACAACATCCGCGGGTTCGGAGGGGACCCCGGTCGCGTCACCGTCTTCGGCCAGTCCGCCGGCGCCGGGTCGGTGGCCGCGCTGCTGGCGATGCCGCGGGCAGCTGGGCTGTTCCGCCGGGCGATCGCCCAGAGCGTCCCGGGAACCTACTTCACGCCGGAGCTGGCGGCCGACATCGCACGGGAGTGCGCCGCGGAGCTGGGCGTCACGCCGCCGCAGCTGCGTACCGTCGACCGCCGACTGCTGCCGGCCGCGGCCGACGCCGTCGCGGCGAGGATGGGCGACCTCGTGGGGCGCTGGGGACGGGCCGCGCACGCCTCCACCCCGCTCGCGCCCGTCGTCGACGGCGGCGTGCTGCCGACGACGCCGTGGCTGGGACTCACCGGGAAGGTGCAGCTCCTGGTGGGCCACACGCGGCACGAGCAGCGGTTGCTGACTGCTCTGAGCGGCATGCTCGGCGCGGTCACCCGGTCGCAGGCCGATGAGACAGCCCGCGTCTTCGCCCCCGACCCGCAGCGCTACCGCGAGAGCTTCCCGGACCCCGGGGAGCTCTACGAGGTCGTGCGCTCGGACTGGCTCTTCCGCATGCCCTCGCTGAAGCTCGCCCAGGCGCAGCTCGAGGTCGGCGGCACGGCATACCTCTACGAGCTGACCTGGCCCGCTCCCGGCATGGGCGGCGGCCTCGGCGCCTGCCACGGTCTCGACGTGCCGCTGGTGTTCGGCAACCTCACGGCCGGCCAGCCGGCCCTGCTGCTGGGGCCGCCGACCGCGGAGGCGCAGGGCGTCTCGGACCAGATGCGTCATGCCTGGACGGCGTTCGCCACCCACGGCGATCCGGGCTGGCCCACCCATGACACCGGCCTCACCCGGATCTTCGACGTCGAGCCTGCCGTCGTCGACTACCCCGAGCAGGTGTCCCGAGACGTCTGGGTGGACTACCCGGAGGTGCTCGACCTGGTCTGAGCATCCCGGGAGACGACGAAGGCGGTCACCCCGGAAAGGGGTGACCACCTTGCGCTCGCTGCCGGGTCAGGCGGGGAGGATGAGTCCCTTGGTCGCCTTGGCGCGCTCGAGGCGCTGCGCGACGTCCTGCCAGTTCACGACGTTCCACCAGGCCTTGACGTAGTCGGCCTTGACGTTCTCGTACTGCAGGTAGAAGGCGTGCTCCCACATGTCGAGCTGCAGCAGCGGGATCTGGCCCACGGGGATGTTGCCCTGCTGGTCGAACAGCTGCATGATGTGCGGCCGCTCGGCGATGGTGTCCCACGCCCAGATGGACCAGCCGGAGCCCTGGATCGCGTTGGCGTTGGCGTCGAAGTGCGCCTGGAACTTCTCGAAGCCGCCGAAGTACTCGTCGATCGCAGCCTTGACCTCGCCCTCGGGCTGGCCGCCACCGTCGGGGCTCATGTTCTTCCAGAAGACCGAGTGGTTCGTGTGACCACCGAGGTGGAAGGCGAGGTTCTTCTCCACACCGTTGAGCGCGGCGTAGTCGCCGGACTCACGCAGCTCCTCCAGCTTGGCGACGGCGGCGTTGGCACCGTCGACGTAGGCCTTGTGGTGCTTGCTGTGGTGCAGCTCCATGATGCGAGCGCTGATGTGCGGCTCGAGGGCTGCGTAGTCGTAGTCGAGCTCGGGAAGCGTGTAAGCCACGTGTCGTTCCTTTCTGGAGACCAATAGGCCCTTGCCACTCTATGCCGGAGTGACGATCACGTACCGAGCAGGTCGCGGACGTCGTCGGCGGTGATGGCACCGGAGAGCGAACCGCCCTCGTCGACGACCCGCTGGAAGAGGTCGCGCTTGCGCTCCTGCAGCGCGACCACCTTCTCCTCGATGGTCCCGGCGGAGACCAGGCGGTAGACGGTGACGGGGCGGTTCTGCCCGATGCGGTGCGCGCGGTCGATGGCCTGGGCCTCGGCCGCGGGGTTCCACCACGGGTCGAGGACGTAGACGTAGTCGGCCTCGGTGAGCGTCAGCCCGAAGCCGCCGGCCTTGAGGCTGATGAGGAACGCGACGGCCTCGCCCTCGCGGAAGCCGCGCACCACCGACTGCCGGTCGGTCGTCGACCCGTCGAGGTATGCCGTCTCGAGCCCCGCGCGGGTCAGCGCGGCCTCGACGATGCGCAGGAAGCCGGTGAACTGGCTGAAGACGAGCGCCCGGTGCCCCTCGGCGGCGAGCTCGCGCAGCTGGTCGACGAGGAAGTCGATCTTGGCGGCGGTGGCCTTGCCGCCGTGGGCGTCGTCGACGAGCACCGGGTCGAGGGCGAGCTGTCGCAGCCGGGTCAGCGCGGCGAGGATCGCGACGCGGTTGGCCTCGGGGTCGTCGAGCAGGCCGAGCACGCGCTGGCGTTCGCGCTGGAGGTGCTGGTCGTAGATGTGCCGGTGGACCGGGTGCGGGTCGAGCGCCATGACCTGGATCTGCTTGGGCGGCAGGTCGATCGCGACCTGCTCCTTGGTGCGGCGCAGCATCAGGGGCCGGATGCGCCGGCGCAGCAGGTCGAGCAGCTCGGGCCGCTCACCGGACTCGATGGGCTTGCGGTAGCTCTTGGTGAAGACGTCGGGCCGGGGGTAGAGGCCCGGGGCCGTCAGTGACAGCAGCGACCAGAGGTCCATCAGGGAGTTCTCGAGCGGGGTGCCGGTGACCGCGATGGTGAAGGGCGCCCCGAGGCGGCGCACGGCCACGTGCGTCTTGGCCTGGCGGTTCTTCACGAACTGCGCCTCGTCGAGCACGACGCCGCCCCACCGCACGGAGTGGAAGGCGGCGTCGTCGAGGCGCAGGACGGCATACGAGGTGATGACGACCTCGGCGCCGGCCACGGTCTCGGCGAGGGTCGTCCCGCGCTTGCGCTCGGTGGCGGTCACGGCTACAGCGGGCAGGTGCGGGGCGAAGGTCTCGAGCTCGCCCATCCACGTGCCGACGACGCTCGTGGGCGCCACGACCAGGACCGGCCCCCGGGAGCGCGGGCCGCTCTCCCCCAGCTCGCCACGGTCGTGGGCGCGGACCAGGGCCGCGATGACCTGCAGCGTCTTGCCCAGCCCCATGTCGTCGGCGAGGATGCCGCCGAGCTGCGCGTCCCACAGCCGCGCGAGCCAGCGGTAGCCGTCGAGCTGGTAGGGGCGCAGGGTCGCGCGCAGGTCGGGCGGCGGCTCGGCGAGCGGGCCCTCCTCGAGCGAGCCGAGGGCCTCGACGTTGGCCGCCCAGCGGGCGCTCTGCTCGTCGACGACGCCGAGGGCCACGAGCTCGTCCCACAGGTCGGCGTGGTGGGCGCTGAGGCGCAGTGCGCCCGTGTCGGGGTCGGCGATCTCGCGGGCCTCCTCGATGAGGTCGCGGAGGCGACGCAGCTCGGGCCGGTCGAGGCGGAAGAACGCGCCGGAGTCGAGCAGCATGATGTCGTCGCCTCGGGCGAGGGCGCCGAAGAGCGGCTCGAACGGCACCTCCTCCCCGTCGACCTCGACGGAGACGTGGAGGTCGAACCAGTCGCTGCGCTCGTCGTCGGGCTGGTCGGGCTGGTCGCCGGTGCGCGCGTCACGGTGGCGGCTCTCGGTCGCCCCCAGCCGGACCACCGGCGCGGACGTCACCTCCTCGTAGGAGGGCAGGTCGTCGTCCACGTCGACCGTGACGTGCTCGTCGGCCTCGAGGAGCGGCAGGACGTCGGCGACGAACCGGGCGGCGTCGAGGCCGGTGAGGACCACGCGCGGGACGAGGTAGGGGTGACCGGCGATGTCGCTGCGCAGCGCCCCCGGCAGCGAGCGCAGTGACGTCGCGGCCTGCACGGCGGCGGCCTCGGCGTCACGGTCGCGCCCGCCCATGGTGCCGAACCGGGTCGTCGTGAAGGGCCGAGGCGTGCCGTCGTAGGCGTGGCCGAGGTCGATGCGCACCTCCCCGGGCGCGTCGCTGACGACCCGGACGTGCACCGTCACGACCTCGGTGCGCGCCTCGGCGGGCAGGTCGGGCGCGGGCAGCGGGACCTCGGAGCGGACCCGCAGCCGCTCGCGCAGGCCCGGCACCACCGATCGCAGGAAGCGCCCTCGCTCGTCGGCGGGGACCCGCAGCCCGGCGAGCGCCGCGGCGAGGGCGTCGGGGCCGAGGTCGAGCTCCTGCTCCAGGGGGACGAAGGTCAGGGACCCGTCGTCGCCCTCGACCGCCACCGCGTGGACGGGGTCGCCGAGGTAGAGCCGCTCGCCGGCCGGGTCGTGCCCGGCCTCGTCGGGCAGGCCCTCGATCTCGACGTCGAGGTCGAGGTCGCCGCTGCCATCGCCGGCGCGCTTGACGAGCAGCACGAGCGAGGCGCCGTCGTCGGCGATGCGGACCGGCCCGGTGACGCCCTCGCCGGGCAGGATCTCGATGCCGGCGGCCCGCGCCTCGCGCAGCAGCGGCCAGACCTCGGCGGTGGCGTCGAGCGACAGGGGCGGGGTCGCGGAGAAGTAGGTGGTGCTGCCCGAGCCCTGCCGGGCGACGTCGTGCAGGCGGCCCATGATGCGCTCGTGCTCGGGCAGGAAACGGATCCCGGCTCGCCACTGCGGCAGGGCATCGTGCCACGAGAGCGTGCGGTGCCACGTGCCGGCGCGCGTCCAGCGGGTCGGGCGCAGGCCGTAGCTCAGCTCGGGCAGTCCCCGACGGCCGCGCTGGTCGCGGTAGACGGTGTCGACGAACAGCCCGGCCGGCATGAGGTCGCCCCGCGGCTCGGGCCGCGAGGCGACGGGCGCCTCGACCGGGCGCGGGCGGACGTGGCCGAAGACGTCGGACCAGTGCGGCGGCACGGCGACTCCCGGCTCCTGCTGCTCGGGCACCCGCTCGGCGCCCCCGGTCGCGTCTGCGCCGGTCGGGGGCTCCACGACGCGACCGTGCGCGACGTCGCGCGCGGTGACCATGAGGGCCACCACGTGCTTGCAGTCGGCCGCGACCGGGCAGCTGCAGCGCCCGCTCCACAGGTGCGAGCGGCCCTTCGGGTGCGGGCGTGCCTCGATGATCGTCTGGTAGGTCTCGGTGCCGCTGCCCTGGATGGTGCCGAGCAGCATCATCCCGTCGGGACGGGTGGCCAGCGAGCGCACCCGGCGCTCGGCGGCATACGCCATCCCGCGCTCGAAGGTGCGCGAGCCGACCTGCTGGGCGATGTCGGGGTCGGTGACGTCAGCCACCCACGTCGCTCGACCCACGCTCCATGCCACCCGAGCACTCTACGTTCGGGCACCGACACGATCGGCACCTCTCCACAGGCTCGGCTCCGAGCAGCTCGCGCGGGGGCTCGGGCAAGATGGGCGCATGGCCGACCCGCGCTCGCTGACCCTCGCCGACTTCCCCGTGCAGCGCCCGGTGACGACGCGGTGGTCCGACAACGACATGTACGGCCACCTCAACAACGCCGTCTACTACGAGCTCTTCGACTCCGCGATCAACGGCTGGCAGGCCGAGCACCTGACCATCGACCCGATGACCGACCCGACGCAGGGCGTCGTCGCGGAGTCCTCGTGCGCCTTCTACGCCGAGGTGGCGTTCCCGACGCCCCTCGTCGTCGGCATCCGGGTGGTGCGGCTCGGGACGAGCAGCGTCACCTACCAGCTCGGGCTCTTCGTCGACCCGGAGCGGGGCCCTGCCCCGGACCCGGGCATCAAGGCCCTGGGCCACTGGGTGCACGTCGAGATCGACGCGGTGAGCCGCCGGCCCACGCCCATCCCCGCGCACCTGCGCGAGCTCATGCAGGCGGCGGTGCCGGAAGCCTGAGCTGGGTCTGCCGGTAGTCGCGCAGCTCGGCGATGACCTCCTCCTCGCGCTCGACGAGCTCGACCAGCTCGGGGGGCTCGGGAGCCGCGGTGGACTCGGGCTCGGCGTCGGGGCCGCTGGTGCGCACCTCGTCGATCCGGTCCTGCAGCTCGACCAGCTCGAGGATGAGCTCACGGGCGCTGGGCCCCGGTCCGGTGGCTGTCATCGAAGGTCCTCCAGATGGACGCCCGAGTGCGTCCGGTCGAACGAGCCCGCTGGTTTCGAGCGCGTCCACCATCCGGGTCCCGCGGCCTCGTGTCAAACCCGCCGTGGGGTCGGCGCCGAGGGAGTCACGAGGAGCTGAGCGGCGCCCGGGCGGTGCGACGCGCGGCCCGGCGCATCGCCGCGGTGTAGACGGGTCGCGCGAAGCGCTTGGCGCGCCAGGCGAGGTGCCCGTCGCGGTCGGTGAGGATGACGTCGCGGCGGGCGTCGATGCCGCGCACGACGATGGCGGCCACCTCCTCGGCCGAGCGCTTCGAGCCGCTCACCAGCTTGCGGCCGGCGTCCTCCATCTCGGTGTCGGCGCCCTGGAAGGAGGCGCCGAGGTTGGTGCGGAAGAAGGACGGGCAGACGACCGAGACGTCGATGTCGTGCGGGGCGAGCTCGTGCGAGAGCGTCTCGCTGAGCGCGACGACCCCGGCCTTGACCGTGTTGTAGGCGGCCATCCCGGGGGCGTGGACGAGCCCGGCGAGCGAGGCGGTGTTGACGATGTGGCCGCTGCGCTGCTCCTTGAACAGCGGCGTGAAGGTGCGACAGCCCCGGACGACGCCGAGCAGGTTGATGTCGACGATCCAGTGCCACTCGTCCATCGTGGCGACGTCGATGCGGCCGCCCGCGGCGACGCCGGCGTTGTTGACGAGCAGGTCGAGCCCGCCCCACGTCTCACGGACGTGGGCGAGCGCGGCCGCCCAGGCGTCGTCGCTGCGCACGTCGAGCACCAGGTATGCCGCCGCGTCCGGAAGCGTGTCGGGCCGGTCGGCGTGCACGTCGGTCGCGAGCACGTCGTCGCCCCTCGCGACGAGCGCGCGCACGAGGGCGAGCCCGAGGCCTGAGGCGCCTCCGGTGACGAGGACGCGGCGGGGAGCGTGGGGAACGGGGGTGCGGCGGGCTCGGGACGGCATACGGCCCAACCTAGCCGCGGACGGTGAGCGTCACCTTGCCGTGGGCGCGGCGCTCGTCGATCTCGCTGAGCGCGGCCACGACGTCGTCGAGCGGGTGGCGCGTGCTGATGGGCGGGACGAGCTGGCCGCTGGTGACGAGGGGCAGGATCGCCTCCCACTGCTCGCGCAGGTAGGACGGGTCGGGCGTCCAGAACGCGCCCCAGCCGACCCCGACGACGCTGAGGTTGTTGAGGAGCAGCCGGTTGACCTTGACCTCGGGGATCTGGCCGGCGGTGAAGCCGATGACGAGCAGCCGTCCCTCCGGCGCCAGGGAGCGGAGGCTGTCGGTGAAGCGGTCGCCGCCGACGGGGTCGACGACCAGGTCGACGCCGCGGCCCGAGGTGAGCTCCCTGACGCCCTCGAGGAAGCCGTCGGCCAGGACGATGTTGTGGGCCCCGGCGACCCGGGCCGTCTCGATCTTGTCCTCGGACGAGACGACGGCGATGACCCGGGCGCCCATGGCGCGCGCGAGCTGGATGGCGGCCGTGCCGACGCCGCCGGCGCCGCCCTGGACGAGGACGTCCTCGCCGCGCTCGAGCTGTCCGCGCCGGGTCAGCGCGAAGTGCACGGTGAGGTAGTTCATCGGCAGGGCCGCCCCGACCTCGAACGGCACGTCGTCGGGCAGCGCGAAGACCATGGCCTCGGGGACGGCGACGGTCTCGGCGAACGCCCCGAGGACCGGGAAGGCCGCCACGCGGTCGCCCGGCTGGAACCTCGTCCCCTCGCCCACCTCCCGCACGACGCCCGCGCACTCGGCGCCCGGCACGAAGGGCAGGTTGGGGCGCATCTGGTAGAGCCCACGGGTCATGAGGACGTCGGGGAAGCTGACCCCGGCCTCGTGCACGTCGACGAGGACGTCGCCGGCCTCGAGGGTCGGCTCGGGCACGTCCTCGACGGTGACGGCGGTCGGTCCCTCGAGGCTGGTGATGCGCGCGGCTCTCATGTCCCGACCCTAGTTCGCGGCCCGGACGGGGGTGATGGTGAAGCTCGCACGGAGCAGGTCGGAGTCACGTGAGCTGCGTCCCACCGCGAGCTCGAACTCGCCTGGCTCCACGACGCGGCGGCCGGCGGCGTCGACGATCGAGCAGGCCGACGCAGGCACCTCGACGCGCGCCGTGACCGCCTCGCCCGGTGGCACCGTGACGCGGCGGAACGCCTTGAGCTCCTTGGCTGCCCACGTGACGCTCGTGACGACGTCGGTGACGTACGCCTGCACGACCTCGTATGCCGTCCGCTCGCCCGTGTTGGTCAGCGTGACCTCCGCGCGCACGACGTCGTCGGCGCCGAGGTCGGTGGCCTCGAGGGTGAGGCCGGACCACTCGACCGTCGTGTAGGTCAGGCCCTCGCCGAAGACGAACTGGGGCTCCTGGGTGAGGTCGGCGTAGCGGTGGCCGTGCTGGCCCCGGACCTGGTTGTAGTAGGTCGGCTGCTGCCCGACGTGCCGCGGCACCGAGACCGGCAGCCGCCCCGCGGGCTCGATGTGGCCGAGGACGAGCTCGGCGACGGCGCGCCCGCCCCGCATGCCGGGGTTGAAGGCCTCGACGATCGCCGAGGCCCGCAGCGCGCTCGGTGGCAGCACGTTGGGCTTGGAGTGGAGCAGCACGAGGACGACCGGGGTGTCGGTGCCCTCGAGCGCGTCGACGACGGCGTCGAGCAGGGCGACCTGGCCGCCCTGCAGGTCGAGGGTCGCGGTCGAGCAGCCCTCGCCCGTCAGGGCCACCGTGTCACCGAGCACGACGACGGCGAGGTCGGCGGCGCGGGCGGTGGCGACGGCCTCCGCGAGCTGGTCGGGGTCGACCGGCGCCGAGGCGGAGACCGGCGGGCGGGGCTGGCCGTCGGGAAGGAGCGGGCCGTCGGGGTCGGGCACGAGCGTCTCGATCTCCGCGCCCCGGGCGTGGGTGACGGCCCACGTGCCGGGGACGACGCGCCGGAAGCCGTCGAGCACCGTCTCGACCGTCTCGCGCGGATGCCCGTCGGGCATCCAGTCCACCTGGCCCGACGCGCCGGCCCAGTCGCCGAGGTTGGCCTGCGGGTCGTCGGCGTTGGGCCCGAGGACGGCCACGGTGCGCGGGACGTCCGTGACGGCATACGGCAGGGAGCCGTCGTTGGTGAGCAGCACGAGCGAGCGCCGGGCGACCTCGAGGTTGGTGGCGGCGTGCTCGGTGGAGCCGATGACGAGGCGCTGGCGCTCGGGGTCCGGCGGCCGCGGGTTCTCGAAGAGGCCGAGCTCGAGCTTGAGCCGGAGCACGCGGCGGGCCGCTTCGTCGATCTGGCTCTCCTCGAGCAGTCCCCGGGCGACGGCCTCCTGCGCGGCCTCGAAGAAGGCGGGCGTCGTCATGACGAGGTCGTTGCCGGCGCGGACGGCGACCGTGGCGGCCTCGACGTCGTCGGCGCAGACCTTCTGCTCCCAGACCATGCGGCCGACGTTGTCCCAGTCGGTGACGAGCGTGCCGGTGAAGCCCCACTGGCCCTTGAGCACCTCGTCGAGCAGCCAGCCGTTGGCCGTCACCGGCACGCCGTCGATGGCCTGGTAGCCGAGCATGAAGGTGCGGCAGCCCTCCTGCACTGCCCGCTCGAACGGCGGCAGGAACCACGACGCCAGCTTGCGGCGGCTGAGGTCGGCCTCGCTCGCGTCGCGGCCGCCCTGGGTCTCGGAGTAGCCGGCGAAGTGCTTGGCGCAGGCGAGGACCGCCGTCGGGTCGGTGAGCCCGTCGCCCTGGTAGCCGCGGACCATCGCGGCGCCGAGCTCGCCGATGAGGTGCGGGTCCTCGCCGAAGGTCTCGCCGACCCGGCCCCACCGCAGGTCGCGGGTGATGCACAGCACCGGCGAGAAGGTCCAGTGCACGCCGGTCGCGGCGACCTCGACGGCGGTGACACGTGCAGCCTGCTCGACGAGGTCGGGGTCCCACGAGCAGGCCATCGAGAGCTGGGTCGGGAAGATCGTCGCGCCCGGCCAGAAGGAGTGGCCGTGGATGCAGTCGTCGGCCGTGAGGAGCGGGATCCCGAGGCGCGTCTGCCGCGCCAGGGCGATCGCCTCGTGCATGCGCTCGGGCGAGGTGTGCAGGATCGAGCCGGCCAGCCTGCCGTGGACGATGTCGGTGAGGTCACCGCGGGCGTCGAGCTGCAGCATCTGGCCGACCTTCTCGGGCAGGGTCATCCGACCCAGCAGGTCGTCGAGGCGCTGCTCGACGGGCAGGGAGGCGTCGCGGTACGGCAGGGCGGTCGTGGTGTCGTCAGGCACGCCACGACGCTAGTCGACCGCGGCCGATCCGCCCGAGACCTAGGCTGAAAGCGTGATCGACCCCCTGGTGCGACTCCCGGACGGAACCGTCAAGCAGGTCAACCCGATCAGCGGCACCAAGGTGTGGACGCTTCCGGGCCGCGGGGCCCGACCGCTCGGCGTGGTGCGCCCCACCCCCGTCCCCCTCCACCCCGCGGACCACGACCGTCACTGCGCCTTCTGCTGGGGTCGCATGCTCGAGACGCCGCCCGAGATCGCCCGCGTCGTGCGGGAGTGCTCGGTAGGCGGGGACACGGAGGGCTCGACGGAGGGCTCGACCGAGGGCTCGACCGAGGGCTCGCGGTGGCGCGAGCTGCGCGGCCTGCTGGCCGAGCAGCTGGGCGAGACGACGGCGGAGTTCCGGCTCTTCCCCAACCTCTTCGAGATCCTCAGCTACGACTACTGGCACCTGGCCCACGGCTTCGACCCGACGCCCGAGTCGCAGGCGCATCGGGCGGCCTACCTCGCGACCCCGCTCGGACGCGATCACGTGACGGCGCTCGCGCGCGTCCGGATGCGGACGCGCGGTGCCACGGGGGCCCACGCCGAGCCGTTCGACGAGGAGGACTTCGAGCGCGAGTCGGTCGCGCTCTTCGCCGGCAACCACCAGGTCGTCGTCGCCCGACGGCACTTCGTCGACGGCGCGGTGGACGACTCGCAGAACGCCGGGTCGGGGTCCCTGACGCCCGAGGAGCACTGCGAGTACACGCGGTTCACGATCGGGGCGATCCGTGACCTCTACCGCGGGAACCCGCACGCGCGGTACGTGTCGGCGTTCCAGAACTGGCTCCGGCCCGCCGGAGCGTCGTTCGAGCACCTGCACAAACAGCTCGTCGCCATCGACGAGCTCGGCACCGACGTCGAGCGCGAGGCGGCCCGGCTGCAGCAGGAGCCGGAGCTGTTCACGCGGTGGGGAGCCGACTTCGCCGAGGCCCGCGGGCTCGTCGTCGCACGCACGCCGACCGCGGTGGCGTTCGCCGGGATCGGGCACCAGTACCCCACCCTCGCCGTGCACACCTCGAACATGACGGCGCTGCCGTGGGAGCTGTCCGACGACGAGGTCCGCGACTTCTCCGACCTGCTGCACGCCTGCCACGCGGCGACCGGGAGCGACGTGCCGACCAACGAGGAATGGCACCACGGGCCGCCCTCCCTCGAGCTGCCGATCCCGCTGCGCGCGCTTTTGAAGTGGCGCGTCTCGACACCGGCCGGGTTCGAGGGCGGGACGAAGATCTACGTCAACACCATCGACCCCTGGACCGTCCGTGACCGGACGGTCGCGAGGCTGCGGGCCCTGGCCGCCGAGGGACGGGTGTCGGCCCGCGTCACCGTGGCCTGACGCCGGCCGCATCGGCGTCGGTGTCGGCGTCGGCGTCGGCGGCGACCCGCGCTGCCTGCACGGCGCCGCGCAGCACCAGCGTCGAGGGGTCGCCGTCCGGCACGACGGTGCAGGCCGCTGCATGCTCCGCGAGGGCGTGGGTCCGGGCCGACGCCTGCGCCGCCTCGAGGTATCCGGGATACGCCAGCGTGCCCCCGGCCAGGACGAGCAGTCGGGGGTTGACGAGGTTGACGAGAGTCGCCACGCCCTCACCGAGCGCGCGGCCGGCAGCCTCGACGACGGCCAGGACGTCCGCGTCGCCCCGAGCGGCTCGGGCCGCGACCTCGTCGGCCGGCAGACCGAGCCGCCGGAGGATCGCGGCGCCTGAGGCGACGCCGTCGAGGGTGGTCGTCCCGGTGCCGTCCCGGACGGGGATGCTGCCGAGCTCACCGGCCCAGCCGTCGGCACCCCCGTGCACGCGGTCCCCGGTCGTGAACCCGGCGGCGATCCCCGTCCCCGAGACGACGACGGCCACGTCGCGCTCGTGCGGGTACGCCTCGGTCACGGCCAGCAGGGCGGCCCGTACGTCGTTGAGCAGGCACGCGGGGACGTCGCCGTCGAGGACCCGCGGGCGCCACCCGGACACTGCCGGCAGGACGTCGGCGACCACGACTCGCCGGCCGCCGGGGCTGATCAGGCCCGGGCAGGCGATGCCGATGCCCCGCACGTCCGGGACCGCGTCGACGAAGTCGGCGATGGCGGCGTCCAGCTCGGCCGGGCCGCAGTCGCGCCCGGTCGGGACGCGACGCTGGTCGACCACGACACCATCCGGGCCGGTCGCCCGGCAGAGCATCTTCGTGCCCCCGATGTCCACGCCGACGTGCATCCCGCGACTGTCTCATGCCCGCCGGGCGTCGCGCGGACGGCCGTCGCGTCAGACCTCGCTGCCGTGGCCCTCCGTGCGGCCCTCGCTGATGCCGCGGCCGGTCCGGGCCTGGAGGCGGTCGATGTGCTCCGACGCCTGCGCCTTGGTGAGGTCGGCCGGCAGCGTCTCGCCGGCCTCACGGGCCAGCGTCTCGAGGTAGCTGCGCTGGGCGCCGGTCATGGCCTCGTCACCGGTCACCCAGTCCTCGGGGTCCTTGATGGTGGTGTCGCCGGCGGTGCCGCCGATGACGTCGTCGCTGCCGTCGGTGGCCTGGTTGGTCGAAGGTGTGTTCGACTCGCTCATGGCTGGCTCGTACCCACTGGCCCGCGCGAGCGCACAGGCGTCACCCGGCGCGACTCGACGCGAAGCGGGCGAGCGCGGCCTGGAGGGCGGCTTCAGCGGAGTCGACGTCCCTTCCCTGCCACGGCGGTCCGCCCAGCAGGGCCCAGGCGATCCCTTCGGGACTGAGGACCGCCAGGAACCCGGCCGTTCTGGGAGCACCGCCCGTGGCCGGGGCCCAGCGGTCGACGACGGTGCCGCGCAGCAGAGTCGCACCGGCAGCCGTGCTCTCGGTGGTGCTCGCGCAGGCGGCAGCGCCGGCCACCAGGGCGGGTCCGATCGCGAGCCGGCCGCCCGGTGGCGGTGTCATGACGGTGTAGGTCAGCGTGCGCGCGGCCCGGTCAGGGCCAGGTGCCACGCCGGGACGACGGTCGTCGGGGCCGGGCACGGACGAGCTCACCCATCTCTGGACGCCCGAGGCATGGACGAGCGCATCGACCGACAGGCCGGTCCACGGGATGGCCTGTGAGCAGTCCGGCTTGGGCGGCAGGTCGCCCGGGCAGGAGCCCGCGTCGGGGCCACGCGTCACGGTGACGGTCTCGTCCGGCAGCGCGTCGGGATCCGGCCTCCACCGGCCGTCGATGCGCAGCGGGCCGGACCCCGAGCCACGGACCGTCGTCGTGGAGCACTTCTGCGCGTCGACGGGCGTCATCTGCGGCGCCTGCGGACCCTGTCGTCCCAGGGGGCTCGCGGCCGTTCCCGGGCCGGCCACCGAGGTCGGTCCGGGCGCCGAGGTGGGCGGGGCCGGTCGGGCCGCCGTGCCGGTGCAGCCGGCGGTGCCGAGGGCGACGGCGACGGCGACGGCAGCCGCGAACAGACCGGAGCGTGGGGTTGCTGCCCCCTTCCCGCGGACGGCCCTCGCGGCCGGCAGACGTCCCATGGCTCAGCGGGCGAACGCCATGGCCTCGGTGACGTCGCCGCGCAGCATGTCGCGCCGGTCGAGCAGGTAGTTCTGCCGCATCAGCCATGGCGCGCCGTCACCCTGCTGGGGCAGCTCGGCGGCGGCCCGCTGCACGTAGCCGGACGCCAGCGGCAGCAGCGGCCGTCCCTCCATCCCACCGGGCGCCCGAGGCGTCGCCACCCGCCAGTCGTGCTGCTCCATGTGGTTCAGCAGCCGGCACACGTAGCGGCTGGCGAGGTCGGCGCGGAGGGTCCACGAGGCGTTGACGTAGCCGACGCACACGGCGAGGTTGGGCACGTCGGCGAACATGAGCCCGCGGTAGACCGTGAGCTCCCCGGTCGGCCGAGGCTCCCGGTCGACGCGGATCGCGATGCCGCCGGCGAGCTTGATGCGCAGGCCCGTCGCCGTGACGACGACGTCGGCGTCGAGCTCGCGCCCCGAGCCGAGTCGTATGCCGTGTGGCACGAACGTCTCGATCGTGTCGGTCACGACGTGCGCGCGTCCACTGCGGACGGCGGCGAAGAGGTCGCCGTCGGGCACGACGCACAGGCGCTGGTCCCAGGGGTCGTAGGTCGGGGTGAAGTGGTCGGCGACGAGGTCGGTGGACCCGAGCGACTTCGCGGCGCCCTTGGCCAGCAGGGAGCGCATCACGGCGGGGCGGCGGCGGCTCAGCTCGTAGACGCCCATCGTGCCCAGGACGTTCTTGTAGCGGGCGGCCGTGCCGGCGATGCGCCCGGGCAGCACCTTCTGGAGCACGTCGCGAGCGCGGTCCTGGCGGGGCAGCGAGGCGATCCACGTCGGTGTGCGCTGGAGCATCGTCACGTCGGCCCCGCGCTCGGCGAGGGCCGGGACCAGGGTGACGGCGGTGGCGCCCGAGCCGATGACGACCACCTTCCGGCCGGTGACGTCGAGGTCCTCGGGCCAGAACTGCGGGTGCACGACCTGCCCCTCGAACCCGCCGACCCCCGGGAGCTGCGGGTCGTGCGGCCGCTCGTAGTCGTAGTAGCCGCTGCACAGGTAGAGGAACGAGCACGTCAGCTGCTCCTGCCTCTCCTCGCCGGCTCCCCCGCGCTCGACCGTCACGGTCCAGCGCGCCTCCTCGCTCGACCAGTCGGCGGCGACGACCTTGTGCCCGAAGCGGATCCGCTCGGTGATGCCGTACTTGTCGGCCGTCGCCCTGAGGTAGTCGAGGATCTTCGGCCCGTCGGCGATGGCGTCGGGGTCGGTCCACGGCTCGAAGGGGAAGCCGAGCGTCATCATGTCGGAGTCGGACCGCACGCCCGGGTAGCGGAAGAGGTCCCACGTGCCGCCGATCGAGTCGCGAGCCTCGAGGACCGCCCAGGTGCGGGTGGGGCTCATGGTGGACAGGCGGTAGCCGGCGCCGACGCCGGACAGGCCGGCTCCGACGACGAGGACGTCCAGGTGCTCGAGATCGCTCACCTCGTCATTCTCACCCACTGTGACGAGCGCCGCGCCGTCGGCTACCGAGCGGTAACCAGCGGCTACCCTCGGGCGGGTGACGACGGCATACCCCTCCCTGCTCGAACCGCTCGACCTCGGCTTCACGACGCTGCGCAACCGCGTCGTCATGGGCTCGATGCACACCGGGCTCGAGGACCACGCCCGGGACTTCGACCGGCTCGCCGCCTACTACGCCGAGCGGGCGCGTGGCGGGGTCGGCCTCATCGTCACGGGCGGCTTCGCGCCCAACCTCGCCGGCGCCCTCTACCCGGGAAGCTCCGTCCTCGTCACCTCCCGCCAGGCCCGCCGGCACCGCGTCATCACCAACGCGGTGCACCGCGAGGGCGGCACGATCGCGCTGCAGATCCTCCATGCGGGCCGTTACGCCTACTCCCCGCTCGCCGTCTCGGCGTCGGCCCAGAAGTCCCCGATCTCGCCCTTCGCCCCACGGGCGCTCAGCCCGCGCGGCATCCGCAGGACGATCGCGGCGTACGCCCGCTGTGCGCGCCTGGCGCGCGAGGCCGGCTACGACGGCGTCGAGATCATGGGCTCGGAGGGCTACCTCATCAACCAGTTCCTCGCGCCGCGCACCAACCGGCGCACCGACGAGTGGGGCGGCTCCGCCGAGAACCGCCGACGCCTGGCCGTCGAGGTCGTCCGGGCCGTGCGCGAGGCGGCCGGTCCTGACTTCGTCGTCGTCTACCGCCTCTCCATGCTCGACCTCGTCCCCGACGGGCAGACCTGGGAGGAGGTCGTCGCGCTGGCCCGCGAGGTGGAGGCCGCCGGGGCGACGATCCTCAACACCGGCATCGGCTGGCACGAGGCGCGCGTCCCGACGATCGTCACGTCGGTGCCGCGCGGCGCCTTCACGCGTGTCACCGCGAAGCTGCGGCCGGAGGTCTCGATCCCCGTCGTCACGTCCAACCGCATCTCGATGCCCGACCTGGCCGAGCGGGTCATCGCCGACGGCAGCGCGGATCTCGTGTCGATGGCGCGGCCGTTCCTCGCCGACCCCGACTGGGTGGCCAAGGCGGCGCGCGACCGCGCCGACGAGATCAACACCTGCATCGCGTGCAACCAGGCCTGCCTCGACCACACCTTCGCGAGGAGGACCGCGACCTGCCTCGTCAACCCGCGCGCCGTGCGGGAGACGGCCCTCGTCCTCGCACCGACGCGGCGCTCGAAGCACGTCGCGGTCGTGGGCGCCGGCCCGGCCGGGCTCGCTGCCGCCACGGCCCTGGCCGAGCGCGGCCACCGCGTCGAGCTGTTCGAGGCCGGCGACGACCTCGGCGGCCAGTTCGCCCTGGCCATGCGCATCCCCGGCAAGGAGGAGTTCGCCGAGACGATCCGCTACTTCCGGCGGCGGCTCGAGCTGACCGGCGTCAAGGTCCACCTCGGCCGCCGCGCCGAGGTCGAGGACCTCACGGACTTCGACGAGGTCGTCGTCGCCACCGGCGTCGAGCCGCGCATCCCCTCGGTCCCCGGGATCGAGCACCCCAAGGTCGTCACGTATGCCGCCGCGATCCGCGGCGAGGCGCCGCTCGGCCGGCGCGTGGCCGTCATGGGAGCCGGCGGCATCGGCATCGACGTCTCCGAGCTGCTCACCCACGTCGAGTCGCCGCTCACGGTGGAGCAGTGGATGGCGGAGTGGGGCGTCGGCGCGCCCGACGCCTCCCGCGGCGGCCTGGTCGAGCCGCACCCCGCACCGTCCCCCCGCGAGGTGCACCTGCTGCAGCGCAAGGCCACGCCGATCGGCAAGGGGCTCGGCAGGACGACCGGGTGGGTGCACCGGGCAACGCTGAAGGCCAAGGGAGTCCACCACCACGTCGGCGTGAACTACGAGCGCATCGACGATGCCGGCCTGCACATCTCCCACGGCGAGGACCGCACCGACCCGCAGGTCCTCGACGTCGACACCGTCGTGGTCTGCACCGGCCAGGAGTCGGTCAACACGCTGGGCCCCGAGCTCGCCGCCCGCGGCCTCCGGGTGCACGTGGTCGGCGGCGCGGACGTCGCCGCTGAGCTCGACGCCAAACGGGCCATCCGCCAGGCCACCGAGCTCGCGGCGCGTCTCTGACCCGGCCGGTGGGGCGCCTCACTCGCTCTCGTCGTGGCCCTCGAGCAGGAAGGTCGTCATCGGCCCCTTGCTCTTGACGAGGAGCGTCCCGCGGCACCGGACCCTGAAGCCCGGCCCGAGGGCCGCCGCCACCCGCTGGGTCACCTGGATCTGCCCGGGCAGCCCGTGCGACTCCATGCGGCTCGCCGTGTTGACCGTGTCGCCCCAGAGGTCGTAGATGAACTTCCGCCGGCCGATGACGCCCGCCACGGCCGGTCCGGTGTCCATGCCGATGCGCACGGCCAGCCACTCGCAGCCCGGCTCCTGCGCGATGGCCGCGATGTCGGCGCGCATGGCGAGCGCCACGCGGGCCACTGCCTGGAGGTGGTCGGGGCGCGACTCCGGCACGCCGCCGGCCACCATGTAGGCGTCGCCGATGGTCTTGATCTTCTCGAGGGACTCGGCGTCGGCCCGTCGGTCGAAGGCGCTGAAGATGCGGTCGAGGAGCGCGACCAGCTGCCCGGGCGGCATCACCTCGGTGCGCGCGGTGAAGCCGACGAGGTCGGCGAAGAGCACGGTGACGGCGTCGTGGTGCTCGGCGATGACGCCCGTCTCCCGCTTGAGCCGGGCGGCGATCGGGGCGGGCAGGACGTTGAGCAGCAGCCGCTCGGACCGCTCCTGCTCGGCCTCGAGGGCAATGCGGGCCCGTTCGCTCTGCTCCACGAAGTAGCCGAGCACCGCCCAGCCACAGAGGGTGAGACCCGTGACGTTGAGCACGAAGAACGTGACGACGAGCCCGGTCGGCAGGCCCGCCGGCCGCTGGGCCAGCCAGGGGTCGAGCAGAGCGAGCGCCAGCACCTCCGCGAAGAAGGCCACGAGCCACGGGGCCGATCGGCGCGCTCCGAGCAGCGCCAGCGCCGCGAACGGGACGAAGCTCGCCCACAGCACCATGCCGCTCGAGGCCACGAACCCGCCGAGCGAGGCCTGCAGCAGGGCCGGGAGCACGAGGAACACCGCGAGCTGCGTGCCGCGGAAGAGCGCGAAGCGCCGGGTGCGCGAGAGCACGACGAGCCCGACCGCGGTCTCCACCTGGTATGCCGCCGGGATCGCCGCGGACACCGGGTGGCCGTATGCGAGGTAGGTGCCCACCCAGACGGAGGCGAGCAGCGCGATGAGCACCGAGGCGAAGACCAGCGTCCCGTGCCGCAGCGCCACCTCGGGCGGCGTGCCGGGCCTGGACCCGATCTCGCCGAGGCGCTCGAGAATGCGGACGACGGCCCCTCTGGTGCCGGTTCGCGGCGGACTGAGCACGTCGGGCGCCCCCATGCCGCGATGCTACGGCGGGCGACGCGCCGGGTCGGCGTCATTGGGGATGGTTGGTCGGGCGGTCCTCAGTCCGACGTGGTGGGTCCCGACGATCGCCTGCTGAGATAGGCGTCCACCATGCGGGCAGCGTCGCCGGCGCCGTCCTCGGCGCGGACCCGCTCCCCGAGGGCGTATGCCGCCTCGCGGGCTCCCGGGGACAGTGCCACCTCGAGGGCCCGCTGCAGCCGGTCCGGCGTCAGGTCCTTGCGGGCGATCGGCGGTGCGGCGACCCCGAGGTCGGCCATCCGCCGGCCCCAGTAGGGCTGGTCCGCGGCGTGCGGCACGACCACCTGCGGCACTCCCGCCCGCACTGCAGCAGCGGTGGTGCCGGCTCCGCCGTGGTGCACGACGACGGAGCAGCGTGGGAAGAGCACGTCGTGCGGCGCCGGCCCGATGCCGCGCACCTCGGCAGCGGCGCCACCGGACCGGTCACCGACCGTCAGGCCGGCGACCCCCTCGCTGACGGCGCCGCGCAGCCCGAGCCGCCCGAGCACGGCCACGACGTCGCGCACCGCCCCACCGGGGTCCGGGGTCGGCATGGACCCGAACCCGACGAACACCGGGGCGTCACCCGCGGAGAGGAACGCCTCGAGGTCCGGGTCCAAGGCCTCCCGCCCCGCGTCGTCACGCACCCAGTAGCCGGTCTGGCGCAGGGCGGGCGGCCAGTCGGCCGCCCGCGGCACCACGCTGGGGCTCGCCGCGAGCAGCGTGGGCGTGCGCTCGGCTGCAGCGGCGCAGTCGCGGAAGTGCTGTCGCGGCAGGCCTCTTCGGGCGCGGACGAGGTCGCCGGCAGGCCGGAAGAGGTCGAGCGCCACCCGCCCGGCCAGGCTGCTCCAGGCCAGGTTGGCCCACGACGTCGAGCGGGGCCGCAGCGCCAGCGCCACCGAGCTCCCGTGCGCGCTCGGCCACACCGGCGCGAAGACGGCATAGAGGTGCGGCTTCGACCGGTCCCGAGGTCGCGCGCGCCTCCCTCGTCCGCCCGCACCGGCCAGCAGCGCGTCCACGAGGTCGAAGGTCAGCGCCCCCGACACCACCGCGTCGGCCTCGTCCACCAGGCAGGAGACGTCGCTCGCGAGCGCCCCGGCGGTCTGCGCCATGACCTGCCGCATGAGCCTCGCCTCGGCCACCTGGGTCCACGCCGACCCGCGCAGCGCCTCGCGCCCCGACCCCTCGCGCAGCGGCCCCTCGAGGTCGAATGACAGCGGCTCGAAGTCGACACCACTGCCCGCCACGACGTGCGCGAGGTCGCCGGGCGCGGCGAGCGAGACGGCATACCCGAGCCTTCGGAGGCGCTGGCCGAGCGCGACCAGAGGCTGCACGTCACCGCGGGAGCCCATGCCCAGCAAGAGGACTCGCACGTCAGCCCTCGCCGAGCTTCGCGCGCACGCGCGGGACGACCTCCTCGGCGTAGAGCCGGATGCACTCCATCCGCTGGTCGTGCGGGAGGGTGCCGAAGGAGTACTTCAGCTGGAAGCGCGAGAGCCCGAGGACCTGCACCGTGTCGACGATCTTGGCCGCCACCGTGTCGGGCGAGCCGCAGTAGACGGCGCCGCCGGGTCCGAGCTGCTGGAGCGCCTGCTCCCTGCCCATCGGCGCCCAGCGCCGCTCGCGGCCGAGCTTGTTCATGTAGGGCAGGAAGTGCGGCAGGAACTCCTCGCGGGCCTGCTCGTCGGTGGCCGCCACGTAGCCGGGCGAGTGCACGCCGACGGGGAGCTCGGGCTTTCCCATCTCGGACAGCGCCCGGCGGTAGAGGTCGGCGAGCGGCGCGAACTGGCGCGCGGACCCACCGATGATCGCGATGACGACCGGGAAGCCGTAGTGCGCGGCGCGCACGACGGACTGCGGCGTGCCGCCGACGCCGACCCAGACCGGCAGCCGGCCGGACTCCGTCGACGGCATGACCTTCTCGACCTGCAGCGGCGGCCGGATCGAGCCCTCCCACCGGAACGGCTCCTCCGACACGACGGCCGCGAGCAGGTCCAGCTTCTCCTCGAAGAGCGTCTCGTAGTCGGCCAGGTCGAGGCCGAAGAGCGGGAAGGACTCGATGAACGAGCCACGGCCGACGGTGACCTCGGCGCGGCCGCGGCTGATGGCGTCGAGGGTCGAGAAGCGCTGGAAGACGCGGATCGGGTCGTCGCTCGACAGGACGGTGACGGACGTGCCGAGCCGGATGCGCTCGGTGCGGCCGGCGAGCGCGGCGAGGACGACGTCCGGGGCACTGACGGCGTAGTCGTCGCGGTGGTGCTCGCCGATGCCGAAGAAGTCGAGGCCGAGCCGGTCGGCGAGCTCACCCTCGGCCAGCACCTCCCGGATGACCGTCGCCGGGTGGAGCGGGGCGCCGTCGGGGCCGTCGGCGATGTCACCGAACGTGTCGAGGCCGAGTTCGAGGCTCATGGGCCCATCGTAGGTATGCCGCCGACGGACCACGTGCGCCGAGCGACGGGGTCCCAGCGCCGCACCCTCTCGATCGAGCCGTCCACCCCACGCAGCGGCCCGAGGACGGCGAGCGCCTCACCGACCTGCTCCGCGGTGAGGCCGTGCGCGAGCGTGACGTGCGGGGTCCACCGGTCGACGCGCACGAGCTCGGAGACGTCGGCCGCACCGTCCATGGCCTGCGCCACGGTCCGGTGCAGGGCCAGCAGCGCGGCGCTCGGGACGACGAGACGGGCGAGCACGTGCCGGCGGGAGCCCATGACGACGAGCGGCCCCAGGCGCACGGGCACCGGCGGCAGGGCGGAGAGTGCCCGACCCAGCCGGGCCTCCACCTCCTCGGGGACGCTGCCGGCAGCCGACAGGGTCACGTGCGGGGCGTTCGTCGGCCCCGCGTGCCCGGCCTGGCTCGGCAGCTGCGCCTCGGCCAGGACCGCCCACTCACGGCGGACCTCCGCGTCCGTCGTGTCGTCGAGCAGCCCCTCGACCGAGTGCAGCGCCACGGTCAGGCGACCTGGTGCGCGCCCGGCCGGCTCGGGTCACCGGCGACCCCGAGGTGCTCGGCGACGAACGCGCGGATCGCCGCGGTGTGCTGGTCCCAGCGAACGTCGCCGACCGGGACGACCAGCGTCGGCAGGTCGAGGACCTCGAGCACCTCGAGCTCCATCTCCCGGCGTCGGCGCATGAACTCGACGTAGCCGTCGAATCCCACGTAGCCGCAACGGAGTCCGAGGCCCTGGCTCGTGTGGTAGTCGATGACGCTGTCGAGCCACTCGACCGGGCGCTCGGCGGCGGCACGCTCCAGCGCGGCCCGCGGGTCGCCCGTGTCGAGGTAGACGAGTGCGGGCGCATGGTCACGGACGGCCTCGACGAGACCGGCCACGTGCCGGGCCAGGACGTCGACGGACTGGTCGGCCCGGGCGACGAGCGCGCAGACCGGGTTCTGGACCAGCACGCACTCCCACACCTGCACCGGCGCGCTTTCCGTGCCCGGGAACTCACGCCCGAAGCGGCGCCAGCTCTCCGTGAGGACGTGCGCGTGCACGTCGGCCTTGACGTCGCCGTCGTAGGCGTCGTGGGCCCGTAGCCGGTCGACCACCGCTGCCGGCAGGGCGGCGTGCAGCTGGTGGCGCACGACCCAGACGTCGCCGAGGCGCTCGGCGGCACCGAGCAGCAGCTGCTCGGTGCCGGGCGACTCCTGCGCCAGCTCCGCGGCCATCACCACCAGCTGGTCGGTGCCGAGGACGGCCACCTGCTCGAAGTCGACGGGGTGGTCGACGCGCCCCTCGGCCCAGTGCTCGACCGGCACCTGCTGCCCGGCGAGCCACGTCGCGATGCCGTGCGCCGTCGTGCTCTTGCCCGAGCCCGGGAGTCCCTCCACCATGACCAGTCCGTTCACGGGAGACACCGTATGCCGCCCTCCCGCCCCCGCGCTCCGAGGTCTCCTCGGGCGCGGGTGTGTCACCGTTGCCTCGTGGAACCCCTCGTCGTGCCCCACCCCGCCAGCCCCGTCCTCCGGGACCCCGCCCACCGCGTCAGCCGACGCGCCCTGGCGCTGTGGACGATCCAGGCGGTGGGCGTGCTCGCGGTGCTCCTGGTGGCGCAGGTCGTCTGGTGGGTCGTGGACGACCCACCGTCGCGCACCGCGCACTGGCTCGTCGCCCTGGTCTGGCTCGTCGCGGGCGCCGCCTACGCCGTCGGGATGCCGCAGTGGCGCTACCGCGTGCACCGCTGGGAGGCGACGCCTCGCGCGGTCTACACGCAGAGCGGCTGGCTGCGCCAGGAGCGTCGGATCGCCCCGCTCAACCGGGCGCAGACCGTCGACCTCGAACGGGGTCCTGTCGCGCAGCTGCTCGGCCTCGCGTCGGTCACCGTCACGACCGCCTCGGCCGCCGGGCCGATCCGCATCCACGGGCTCGACCTCCCGGTCGCCGAGCAGCTCGTCGAGGCCCTGACGGCAGCCGCCGTCGCCGAGCGGGACGACGCGACGTGAGCGACGGAGCGGACGCACGCGAGAGCCTGGAGGAGATCGCCCCCTCGGAGGCGGATGGGACCGCCGACCCCTGGCGACGACTCGATGCCCGCATGCTGCTCGTGCACCCGCTGGAGACGCTGGTCCGCTTCCTCCCGGCGCTGCTCGCCGTCCTCCTCTTCCGGTCGGGCTCGGACGACAACGACCGGTGGGAGCTGTACGCCGTGCCGGTGATCGTCGCCTACGGCGTCCTGCGCTGGCTCACGACGCGGTACCGGATCGCCGACGGGCAGGTCGAGCTGCGGCGGGGCGTCCTCACGAGGCAGACGACGACGGCACGCCTGGACCGGGTCCGCACCGTCGACCTGACGGCCCGGCCGTACCACCAGCTCCTCGGCCTCGCGAAGGTGGAGATCTCGACAGCCGGGGGCGGCCGTGAGCGGCTCGTCCTCGACTCGCTGAGCGCCGAGCACGGCCGCCGACTCCGCGCGGAGCTGCTCCACCGCGTCGACGCTCCCGCAGCCGACGCCCCGGTCGAGGCGTCGGCACCGGTCGGCGACGAGCTGCTGGTGCGTCTCGACCCGGCCTGGCTGCGCTACGCACCACTGACTTTGACCGGCCTCGCGAGCGCTGCGGCGATCGTGGGTTTCGCCTCGCAGGGGTTCTCCCGGTACGCGCAGGAGCGCTCGGTCTTCCGCGCGGGTGCCGGGTGGGTCGCAGGGTTGGTTTGGTGGGCCGACGTGCTGCTCCTGCTCGGCGCGGTGTCCGCCCTGGCGGTCGCGGCCTACCTGTTGACCTTCTGGGGCTTCCGCCTGACCCGCAACCGGCTCGGCACGATGCACACCCGCCGAGGCCTCCTCACCCGCCGGGAGACCACCATCGACGCCGCCCGCGTGCGCGGCATCCGGATCGACGAGCCGTTGGGGCTGCGCCTGGCCGGAGCGCGCCGCCTCAAGGTGGTCACCACCGGCCTGCTGCGCGAGCGCGGCGGCTCGGACTGGCTGTGCCCGCCGGCTCCAGCGGACGTCGTGACTTCCGTCGCCCTGCGCATACGGCCCGACAGGGAGGCCGTCGAGGGCGCGCTCACCGCGCACGGCCACGCGGCAGCGCGTCGCCGCCTCACGCGTACGCTCGTGCCCGCGACGCTGGCCTCCGCCGGCCTCGTGGCGGCCCGCCTCCTCTGGGACTGGCACGGCTCGCTCCTCGTCGTCGTCCCGCTGCTGCTGATCGGTGCGGTGGCCCTCGGGCGGGACCGCTACCGGTCGCTCGGCCACGCGGTCACGGCCGACCACCTCGTGACCCGACACGGCTCGCTCGACCGGCAGCGCGTCGTGCTCGACCGGGACGGGATCATCGGCTGGACCGTGCGGCGGTCCTTCTTCCAGCGCCGTGCCGGCCTCGCCACGCTCGTCGCCACGACCGCTGCCGGCGAACAGCACTACGACATCGTCGACGTTCCCGTCGAGCGCGCCTATGCGGTTCTGGCGCAGGTCAGCCCCGCCCTGCTCGCCGAGGCCACTCCGCGGTACGAGAGCAGCGCTCCGACGAAGAGAGGTGCGTGATCGGCCGACTCCGCGGACGGGCGGAACCCGGCGGGATGTGCCAAGGCACCTCGAGTCACCGATGACGTCTGGGCAGCCCGAGCGGCGGTGGCCCGCGGGGGGGTGGGCACAGAGTCCCCCATACCCCTGTCCCTCAGTCGGCATACCGGTCAAGATTGAGGGCATGGGCGGCATCGGCCTCGTCCTGGGCGCAGGGGGCGTCGTCGGGCAGGCGTACCACGCAGGCGTCCTCGCCATGCTGGAGCACGACCTCGGCTGGGACCCCCGGAAGGCCGACGTGATCGTGGGGACCTCGGCCGGGTCCATCACAGGCATGCTGCTGCGAGCCGGCATCCCGGCCGCGGAGCTGGCCGCGTGGACGGTCCGCGCCCCCCTGTCCGCCGAGGGCCGGGTGCTGCACCACATCGCCGGGACGGACCTCCCGGAGTTCCCGCCGTTCCGCCCGCTGGACGTCCTTCGCCGCCGTCCGGACCTGCCCGGTTGGAGGATGCTGCTCCGTGCGGCCGTCCGCCCGACGCGTTTTCGCCCCCGGGTCGCCGCCCTTGCTCTCCTCGCACCCGGGGATCACGACATCGTCGAGCAGCTGAGGATGCTTCAGGAGGCCGAGGGCCGGTCCTGGCCGGAGCAGCCCCTCTGGGTGTGCGCCGTCCGCCGGGATGACGCCAGACGGGTGGTTTTCGGCCGACCCGGCAGCCCCGAGGCACCGCTTCATCTGGCCATCGCCGCCTCGTGTGCCCTCCCGGGGTACTTCGCGCCGGTGACCATCGGCAGGGACAGCTACATCGACGGCGGTTCGCACTCCCCGACCAACGCCGCCATCCTGCGCGAGCTCCAGCTCGACCTGGTCGTGGTGGTCTCCCCCATGTCCGGGCCTTCGGGTCTCCCGTGGGACCTGTACGGTGCGTCCAGGTGGCACGCCGGCCGCATCGCGCGCCAGGAGGTCAACGCCCTCCGCCGGACGGGGACCAAGGTCGTGGTCTTTCGTCCCGGGCCGGCTGAGCACGAGGTCATGGGCAATGACCTGATGGCCAAGGACCGGGTGGACGAGATCGTCCAACAGGCCTTCATCGGCGCCGGCGCGCACGCCGCCGAGCCGCACGTCAGGAAGATCCTGCTGTCGTGACCCCACGCGTCCAGACGTCGCTGACCGCCCCGGGTTTGGGGCGGCTGCGCCTGGGACTCGTTCGCGCTGCCGCACCTGTTGCCCGAGCAAGGTCCGATGGTGGTGGCCACGACCTGTCCTGCATGCGGTCGCGCCCATGCCTGGCGAGTCGACAACGAGCAG
Source organism: Terrabacter lapilli (assembly GCF_039531305.1). Taxonomy (NCBI): domain Bacteria; kingdom Bacillati; phylum Actinomycetota; class Actinomycetes; order Micrococcales; family Intrasporangiaceae; genus Terrabacter; species Terrabacter lapilli. The sequence continues at coordinate 735,906 of NZ_BAAAPU010000007.1, read as the reverse complement.
CCACCTCCCGGCGATCAGGTCGCGCACTTCCTGGTTCCGACAACCCACATGTGGGACGACGTCATCTACACATGCGGACATCAGCGGATCTTCTGCTCCGAGGACTGCGTCACCGCCTGGCTGAGCCGTTCGGGAAGCGAGCGAGGGTACGTGATGGATCTGCCCACCTTGTGGCGCCTGGCTTCGGGCTGGTACGCCGGTCGCCTCGAGCGCGGATATGTGCGGCGCGACCCGACTGCAGCGGCCGAATATCTGCAGGGGGTCGGGCTCTCCGGTGCGTTCTGGGGCCTACCGGACTGAGCCTTCGGAGCCTCCGAGGCCCGGGTGGCACCTGCGTCGACAGGTGCATTCGCGGACCCGTCTCCGACTGTGCAGCCGACCGGAAGGCTCAGGGGCTCGCGGACCGGCGACCGGAGAGGACCAGCGCGAGGTCGACTGCCGGGGCGCGGACGACGCGCCCGGTCCCGTAGGACCAGTCGAGGTCTTGGGCCCGCAGCTGCAGCCCGTGGAGAGCCACGCCGAAGTGAGAAAGGCTCCGTGGCGCGGTGAGCCCGTCGAGGACCAGGCGGGTGCGGGCCACCGGTGGGCGGCGTCGAAGGCCCAGAGCCTCGGTGATGTCGAGTCCGTGGATCACCGCGTGGACGAGGGCGCCGGTGGCACCGCCGCCGGGCGGGGTCCAGGCCTGCATGCGCGGGGCGCGCAGGGCATCGAGGAGCTGCTCAGGGGTCTGTCGGGCATCGAGCCGGGCACGTCGGTCCGCAAGTACGTCCCACCGCATGCGGGCTCTGAGCAGTCCGAGAACGACCACCGGCGCTGACGCGTGCATCGGCAGGGTCATGTGGGCCACGACCTCTCGAACGCGCCACCCGGGGCACAGCGAGGGCTCGTCCCATGCGGCGGCAGGCAGGTCCGCGAGCAGGTCCGCCAGCTCGGACAGCTCTGCGGCGACCTCGTCGGCGACCTCGGTCGCGGCGGCGCTCATGCCGGGGCCGCGGGCACGGCTCGAAGGTAGGTCTCCAGCTTGTCGAGTGACGTCCGGAAGCCGGCCTGCGCCTTGGGGGTCAGGAAGGCCTTCGGCATGTTGCTCTGCACGATGGTGACCTCCGTGCGGCCGTCGCCGAGGTCGGTGAAGGTCGAGACGGAACGTAGGCCGCTCCCGAGCTCGGTCCAGGCGATCCGCTCGGGCTCGAGGATCTCGTCGAAGATCGCCCGCATGGTGTAGTGGCTGGTGCCGTCGTCGGCGACCATGACGGTCTCGAAGACGCCGCCCGGTCGAGGGTCGACGGTGATCCCGTCCAGCGGGGCGCTCATGCCGGCCGGTCCCCAGAAGCGCGTGAGGTGTTCGGGGGTGAGCAAGCACCGGAACACCAGCTCACGGGGTGCGGAGAAGACTCGGGTGTGGGTGACGGTGCCATCGTTCATCGGGAAGTGCCCTTCGTGGGTGGAGTGGCCTGGACGGTGCGAAGGTGGGCCTCGAGCTTGTCGAAGCGGGCGTTCCACAGCTGACGTGAGGTCTCGATCCAGTCGATGGCCGCATCGAGGGGCTCACGCTCGAGGTGGCACGGACGGGTCTGGGCCTGCCGAGACCTGGTGATCAGGCCGCAGCGCTCCAGGACCTTCAGGTGCTTCGAGATCGCCGGCATAGAGATCGAGAACGGCTCGGCCAGCTCGGTGACCGTGGCGTCGCCGCGGGCCAGCCGAGCCACGATCGCTCTGCGGGTCGGATCGGCCAACGCCATGAACGCTGCGTCCAGTCGCTCGGCGGTCATCGCAGTCATGGTCTTACTGAACCAGAGAGTTAATTAACCGTCAAGGCAAATAATTCCCCACTCGCTGGCGACCCATCGACGCCTACTCGCTCGCATGCTTCTCCCAGTCCCCTTCCTGGAACGGTCGGAACCAGGCTGCGGTCGAGACGGCTGGGCAGCCGCGGGCGGTCGTATCAGGCTCAGCGCGTTTTCACGGGGCACCCGTGGTCCGGACCTGCTGTGGCAGGCTGCACCGGTGCCCAGCGACGTGACCGTCCTCCGTGCCGACGACCCGCGATGCGAACGGCTCGCTGACGATGGGTGGACGGTGACCGCGCGGTCCTGGGCGGCTCACGTGGAGCTGACGCCACGGCATACGCAGGGCTGGCGGGACGCGATGGCTCGCCTGGCGAGCACGGACACCTGCCGCGAGCTCACGGCCGACGACGTCCCCGCCGTCCTGGCGCTCGACGCGGCCACCGCCGGCGACTACCCGGGCAGCGTCGCGACCGCCCACGAGGCACTCACGCCGCACACCGCGACGCCGACGGTGCGACGGCCCGCCTTCGGCGTCCTCGACGACAAGGGTGACCTCGTGGCCATCACCTTCGTCGACATCGAGGCCGACCCGACGTGGGCGGAGGTCGACTTCACCGTCGTCGCCCCGCACCGGCGTCGACAGGGACTGGCCACGGCCCTGAAGGCCGCCTCGCTGCTCGGCCTCATGGAGCGCGGGGTCACCGACGTGCGCACCGGCGGCTCCGACGAGAACCGCGGCATCATCGCGGCCAACGAGACGCTGGGCTTCCGGGTGGACGAGCGCTGGGTCACGTTGGTCGCCCCGGCGAAGGGCCCGGACGCCTGAACGACGAAGCGCCGCGCCGTCCGCCGGGGCGGATGGCGCGGCGCTCGACTGCAGCCGGGTGCGGTCAGAGCCGCATGGACGCGCCGACCTTGGAGGTCTCGTCGTCGACGACGTCGGCCACGGTCTGGTGGTCGTGCGTGGTCTCGACGTCGTCGGTCTCCACGTCCTTGGCCTCGACGGGCTCGGTCGGGACGAGCTCGCCGACGCCCTCGCCCGGAGCGGTCTCCTCGAACGTCAGGGCGAAGTCGTCGCCGTGCTCGCTGACGCCCGCGACGACGGCGTGCTCGACGGCCGCGACGGCATACTGCCGCCGCACGATCTGCGGGTCCCGCGAGAGGTCCTTCACGAGCGCGACCGCCAGCCCGACCATGATGACGAGGAAGGGCAGCGCCGCGACGATCGTGACGTTCTGCAGGCCCGAGAGGGCGTCCTCACCACCGATGAGCAGCATGATCGCGGCGACCGCACCGGTGGCGGCGCCCCAGAAGATCACGGTCTTCTTCGACGGCTCGAGCGTGCCCTTCTCCGACAGCGTGCCCATGACGATCGACGCCGCGTCGGCGCCCGACACGAAGAAGATCGCGACGAGCACCATGACGATGACCGCCGTCAGCGTCGGCCAGGGCAGGTTGCCGAGCATCGCGAAGAGCGAGCCCTCCGGCGTCGACTGGGCGGCGATGTCCTTGCCGCTCTGCTGCTGCGAGATGCCGGCGCCGCCGAAGATGGCGAACCAGATGAGCGAGACGACCGAGGGCACGAGCAGCACGCCCGAGACGAACTGGCGGATGGTGCGGCCGCGCGAGATCCGCGCGATGAACATGCCGACGAAGGGCGTCCAGCTGACCCACCAGGCCCAGTAGAAGATGGTCCAGCCGGCCAGCCAGTCCTTCATCCCGTCGCCGCCCGCGGCGTCGGTGCGCGCCGACATCATCGCGAGGTCCTTGAAGTAGGAGCCGATGGTGGTCGGGACGAGGTTGAGGATGAAGACGGTCGGGCCGACGACGAAGACGAAGAGCGCCAGGGCGAGGGCGAGGACCATGTTGACGTTGGAGAGCCACTGGATGCCCTTGGCGACGCCCGAGACGGCCGAGAGGATGAAGCAGATCGTCAGCACGACGATGATCGCGATGAGCACCGCGTTGCCGATCTTCCCGATGCCGGTGACGAGCTGCAGGCCGGAGCCGATCTGCAGCGCGCCGAGCCCGAGCGAGGTCGCCGACCCGAAGAGCGTCGCGAAGATCGCGAAGATGTCGATGACGCGGCCGGCCGGGCCGTTGGCACGGCGCTCACCGAAGAGCGGGGCGAACGCCGAGCTGATCAGCAGCGAACGGCCCTTGCGGAAGACGCCGTACGCGACGGCGAGGCCGACGACGGCGTAGATGGCCCACGGGTGCAGCGACCAGTGGAACATCGTGGTGGCCATGGCGGTCTGCACGGCCGCCGGGTTGCCGGGGGCGCCGGTGCCGGGCGGCGGCTTCACCAGATGGGTCAGCGGCTCGGTGACGCCGTAGAACATCAGGCCGATGCCCATGCCGGCGGAGAACATCATCGCCACCCAGGACGACGTGCGGAACTCGGGAGCCTCGCCGTCGCCGCCGAGCGGGATGTTGCCGTACTTGCTGGCCGCGAGCCACACCACGAAGACGACGAAGCCCGACGCGACGAGCGAGAAGAGCCAGCCGGTGTTGTGCACGACGAAGTCGAGGCCGGCGGAGGCGCTGGCGCTGAGGGTCTCGGTGCTGAGCGCTCCCCACAGGACGAAGGCGATGGCCACGCCGGCCGCGACACCGAAGACGACCTTGTCGACCCGGGAGGGCGGGGCGTCCTCGTGGTTCACCGGTGGTGGCTCGAGAGCGGGGTGCAGGGTGTCGTCGGGACTCTTGGTCAGTTCACTCATACGTCATGGACGGCACCCGACGAAGGCGCCGTCCGTCTCCTCACGTTACGTGTCACTCACAGTTGCGGAAGCAACCACTGTGTCGAAGGTCGGCGGTCGAGTGCAAAACGAGAGCAGGCCGGGAGCAGGCTGGGAGTGACGGACTGCACACGGCGACGGACCACGGCGAAGGGCCACGGCGAAGGGCCACGGACCGCATACGGTCCGTGGCCCTTCGAAGGAGCGGTGGTGCGGGTGGGTCAGCGGACCCCGGCGAGCTCCGGCTCCTTGCCGGCGCCTCCACTGGTCTGCGTAGCGGGCACCGCGGCGGGCTCGGGGCCGTTCTCGGAGTCGAGCATGCTCGACTCGTCGAAACGGTCCTGGCCGGAGAGGACGCGCGCGGCCTTGTCGCGGTCGATCTCGCCGACCCACGTGCCGATGAGGACCGTGGCGATCGCGTTACCGGCGAAGTTCGTCAGCGCGCGTGCCTCGCTCATGAGGCGGTCGATGCCGACGATGAAGCCGACGCCGGGCACGAGGTCGGGGCGGTGCGACTGCAGGCCACCGGCGAGGGTCGCCAGGCCGGCCCCGCTGACACCGGCCGCGCCCTTGCTGGCGATGATCATGAAGACGAGCAGGCCGATCTGCTGGCCGATGCTGAACGGCTTGTCCATCGCCTCGGCGATGAACAGGCTCGCCATCGTGAGGTAGATCGCGGTGCCGTCGAGGTTGAACGAGTAGCCGGTCGGCACGGTGATGCCCACGACCGGGCGCGAGACGCCGAGGTGCTCCATCTTGGCGATGAGGCGCGGCAGGGCCGACTCGGACGAGGACGTCGAGAGGATGAGGAGGAACTCGCGACCGAGGTAGCGGAAGAGCGAGAAGACGTTCATGCCCGTGACGACCTTGAGGATGCTGCCGAGGAAGGCGAAGACGAAGATCGCGCAGGTCGCGTAGAAGGCGAGCATGAGCAGGCCGAGGCTCTTGAGCGAGCCGATGCCGGTGGCGCCGACGAGGGCCGCCATGGCGCCGAAGGCGCCGATCGGGGCGACCCACATCACCATCGCCATGAGCCGGAAGACGAGGCGCTCGAGGTGCTTGATGCCGACGAGGATCGGCTCGCCCGCGCGGCCCATGCTCTGCAGGGCGAAGCCGACCAGCAGCGCGATGAGCAGGGCCTGGAGCACGGAGCCGGAGGTCAGGGCCGAGACCAGCGTGTCGGGGATGAGGCCGAGGACGAAGTCGACGGCACCTTCGGACTTGGTCCCGAGTTGCGCCTGGCCGGACTTCGCGATGGCGTCGGTGAGGTGGAGTCCGGCACCGGGCTTGACGAGATTGCCGACGACGAGACCGATGGCGAGGGCCACGGTCGACATCGTGAGGAAGTAGCCGAGGGCCAGGCCGCCGACCTTGCCGACCTGGGCGGCGCGGCGCACGGAGCCGATGCCCAGGACGATGGTGCAGAAGATGATCGGTGTGATCATCATCTTGATGAGGGCGACGAAGCCGGTCCCGAGGGGCTTGAGGCTCTTGCCCACGTCGGGGAAGGCCCAGCCGACGAGGATGCCGGCGACCATCGCGACGATGACGGCGATGTAGAGGAAATGGGTGCGGTCGCGCTTCGGGGTCGTGCCCGGGCGGGCGTCGACGGCGCTGTCGGCGGTGGAACTCACGGTGACCTCCGTTGGCTGGGTCCGCGTCGTCATGGACGGGACCGGGGAACGTGACGAGACTGCCGCCCACGGTGACTAGGGTCACCTTTGTGTTCATTGAGTTCTCGCGGCCGGTTCCGGGCCGTTGAGCTCGCCCTCGCGTACGCGCGGTGCCGCGGGGCGGGTGCTCGGGGCACCGGCGCGCTGGAGCGTGGCGGGACAGACGTTCGCCCTGCAGGTGCTCGTGGCCGTGCTCGTCGTGGGGGCCGGCCTCGTCGGGGCCTACGGCCAGGCGCAGCGCGCCGGCGACGAGCAGGCGATGGCGCGGGCCCTCGCGGTGGCGAGGACCGTGGCGGCGACGCCGAGCGTCGTCACGGCCGTCGAGGGCCCGGACCCCTCCGCGGTGCTGCAGCCGTATGCCGAACGCGTCCGGGTCGAGTCCGGCACCGACTTCGTGGTCGTCATGAGCCCCTCGGCGATCCGCTACACGCACCCCGACCCGGCCCAGATCGGCAGGACGTTCATCGGCCACACCGAGGAGGCGCTGGCCGGTGGCGTCGTCGAGGAGGACTACACCGGCACGCTCGGGCCGTCGTCGCGCGTCGTGGTGCCCGTGACCGACCGTGGCAAGGTGGTCGCTCTTGTGTCGGTCGGCATCCGCAAGGCGGCCGTCGGCGAGCGGGTCCGCGCGCAGCTGCCGGGGCTGCTGCTCGCGGGGCTCGTGGCGGCGCTGCTGTCGGGGCTCGGCACCGCGCTCGTGGCCCGGCGCATCCGCCGCCAGACGCACGGGCTGGGCGAGCGCCAGCTGCGCGAGATGTACGAGTACTACGACGCCGTGCTGCACGGCGTGTCGGAGGGGCTGGTCATCACCGATCTCGACGGCCGGCTGCGGCTGGCCAACGACGAGGCGACGCGGCTGCTCGCCCTGCCTCCCGACGCGGTGGGCCGGCGCGTCGCCGACCTGGGCCTGGGGCCGGCCCTGACGTCGGCGCTGACCGACGACGCCGTCCACGAGGACGAGCTGCACGTGACCGACGCCCGCGTCCTCGTGCTCAACCGCGGTCCGGCTCGGTGGGAGGGGCGCCTCCTCGGGCACGTGGCGACGCTGCGTGACCGCACCGACCTCGAGGCCCTGACAGGCGAGCTCGACTCGGCGCGCGGCCTCACCGAGGCCCTGCGCTCGCAGGCGCACGAGTCCGCGAACCGCCTGCACACCATCGTCAGCCTCATCGAGCTGGGCCACACCGACCGCGCGCTCGACTTCGCGACCGAGGAGCTGCAGGTCTCCCAGCTGCTCACCGACCGGGTCGTCGGGTCGGTCGACGAACCGGCGCTCACCGCGCTGCTGCTGGGGAAGGCCGCCGAGGCGCACGAGCGCGGCATCGGGTTCGAGATCGAGCCGGGCGCGCACTGGCCGCAGGGTGTGGCACCCACGCGCGACCTCGTCACGATCGTGGGCAACCTCATCGACAACGCGCTCGACGCGGTGGCCGGCGGGCCCGGCGCACTCGGGCACGACCGGCACGTCTGCTTCGACGCCCGCGTCGAGGGGGCGTATGCCGTCCTCCAAGTCGCCGACGACGGGCCGGGACTCCCGCCGGGCGGTGTCGCGGACGCCTTCCGGCGAGGCTGGTCGACGAAGGAGCAGGGCAGCGCGGGACGGCGCGGCATCGGCCTCGCCCTGGTGGCCCAGACCGTCGAGCGGCTCGGCGGGGAGCTCGAGGTGTCAGGGCCGCCCGGGGCCACGTTCACGGTGCGGCTGCCGGTCGGCCCGGTCAGCACGGTGGGCAGCGGCGCGGTCGGGTCCGCCGATGACTGACGCACCGGGCGCCGGGGTGCTGCGGGTCCTCGTCGTCGAGGACGAGCCGGTCGCGGCGGAGGCGCACACGGCATACGTCGGCCGCGTCGGCGGGTTCGAGGTGGTCGCGACGGTCGGCACCTCGCAGGCAGCGCTGAAGACTTTGCAGGACAAGCAGATCGACGTCGTCCTGCTCGACATGAACCTCCCCGACCGGCACGGTCTCGACGTCGTCCGCGCCATGCGGGCGGCGGGACACCGGGCCGACGTCATCGCCGTCACCTCGGCGCGCGACCTCGAGATCGTCCGCGCCGCCGTGTCGCTCGGGATCGTGCAGTACCTCCTGAAGCCATTCGTCTTCGCGACGCTGCGTGACCGGCTGCTCGCGTACCGGTCCTACCGCGACCAGCTCACCGGCGGCACCCAGGTCGGCACGCAGGCCGAGGTCGACGAGGTGTTCGCCGGGGCGCGGGTGGCCGGGGAGGCGCGGCTGCCCAAGGGCATGGGCGAGGAGCTGCTCGCCAGGGTGTCGCGGGTGCTTCGCGAGGCCGACGGGGGCCGCTCGGCCACCGAGCTCGGCGAGGCGCTCGGGGTCAGCCGGGTGACGGCCCGCCGTTACGCCGAGTACCTCTGCGAGAGCCGGGTCGCGGTGCGCCGGTCGAGGTATGCCGGCGCGGGTCGTCCCGAGGTCGAGTACCTCTGGGCGAGGTGACGGGTCACCCCCTCCCGGGCGTCCGCCGGCCGAGGCGGGCGAGCAGGCGCTCCTGCCGGTCGGCATCCTCGGGAACGGGCAGGGCGGGCTGGCACACGCCGTCGTCGTAGAGGTGGTCGCCGAAGCCGTCGGCCGACCGCTCGAGCATGTCGAGCTCGTCGTCGGTGAGGCGCTCGTCGAGGCCGGCGGCCACGGCGACGTCCCAGCGGTGGACGACGAGGTCGAAGCCGTGGAAGGCGACGACGGTCCGGCCGACCGTGGTGCGGCCGAAGGCGCCGTCGTACTCCAGACCTGCGACTGCCGGGTCGGCGAGCAGCTCACGCATCCGGTCGTCGTGGGCGTGCCAGGCGACACGGGGGTCTGCTTCGGTGTCGGTCGGTTCGTCGACGTCGAGGGGGTGGGACGTGGTGGCGTCGACCCCGCGCTGGGCGAGGAAGCCGCGCTGGCTCGTGACGACGTGGGCGACGACGTCGCGGGCGCTCCAGCCCTCGCAGGGGCTCGGGGAGCTCCAGCGATCGGTGGGGACGCGGTCGACGACGGAGCCGAAGGCGTCGGCGAGTCGGGCGTAGGTGGCGAGGACGTCGGTGGTGGTGGACGTGGTCATGGCCTCGACGTTAGGGACCCTCCTGTGGGTCGGTCTTGATACTTTCCGACAGGTGACGACGTCCCCGGGGCCGCGCCGCACGGCGGCCCGTGACGACATCGAGCGTGCCCACCTCGTCGACCCCGCCGACCGCACGTGGTCGATCGCCCGTGCGCACGTCTCCCCGGACCTCACCGACCTGGCGCGACGCTTCTGGATCCCGGTCTGGGACGTGCCCGAGGGGCGCGACTCCGTGCAGCGGGTCCTGCAGTATCCCGTGTGCCTCGTGGTCGTCTCCGACACCTACGCCCGCTTCTACGGTGTCGTGTCCGGGCTGTCGCACACGATGCTCACCGGGCGCGGCTGGGCCGTCGGGCTGATGCTCCAGCCCGCGGCCGGGTGGCTGGTGACCGGCGAGCCGGTGCGCCGCATGACCGACCGCTTCGTCGACCTGGGCGTGCTCCCGACGCTGGACGGCCCGGCCGTGACGCGAGGCATCCGCGGTGCGATGGGCCCCGACCCGCACTCCCCCGACGCGCAGGCCTGCGCTCGCGAGGCCCTCGAGGAGGCGCTGCGGAGGCTGCTGCCGGTCGACGACGAGGGACTCCTCGTCAACGCGATCGTGGACCACGTCGAGAGCTCACCCGAGCTCTTGCGCGTCGACGAGCTGTGCGACCGCTTCGACATCAGCGAGCGGACGCTGCAACGCCTGCTGCACAAGCGGATCGGTCTGGGGCCCAAGTGGCTGATCCGTCGCCGCCGGCTGCAGGAGGCCGCCGACCGGCTGCGCGACTCCGTGTCCGGGCTGTCCGGCATCGCGGCCGAGCTCGGGTACGCCGACCAGGCGCACTTCACTCGCGACTTCAGGGCCGCGACGGGAATGACGCCCGGAGAGTTCGCCTCCCGCTTCCGCTGACCCCGAGCGGCCCGGCGCTCGCCACGTCAGTGACCCGCCACGCGACTCAGTGTCGTGGGGAGCGCGAGAAGGGACCTCCCGCGGCCAGGACGCCCCGCTCCTGCTCCTCGGGGTGCGTCTGCCGGCGCAGGGCCGCCGCGCACTCGGCGACGACGGCGAGCGCGAGGCCGACGGCGGTGTCGTCGGCGGGCTCCGGCACGATGCGGCTGACGATCCCGCGTGCAGCGAGGTCGAGCACCCCCACCTGCTGCAGCTCGGCCATCTCCGCGGCGTGCGCCACGTCGCCGTGCACGATGGCGCTGGCCCCCTCTGGCGGCAGCGGAGAGAGCCACGCGTGCTCGGCCGCGATGACCTCACGCGCGGGCAGGAGCGCGAGCGCCCCTCCGCCGCAGCCCTGCCCGAGCACGACCGAGACGGTCGGCACGGTCATCGTCGTCAGCGTCGCGATGCAGCGGGCGATCTCACCGGCGATGGCGCCCTCCTCCGCGTGCTGTGAGAGCTCGGCTCCGGGGGTGTCGATGACGGTGACCAGCGGCAGGCCGAGCTCCTCGGCGAGCCGCATGGCGCGGCGTGCCTCGCGCAGCGCGCCCGGACCCATCGGGGTCGTCGGTGACTGGCGCGACCGGTCCTGGCCGACGAGCACGCACGGCTGCCCGTCGAGCCGGGTCAGGGCCACGAGCATCGTCGCGTCGCGCTCGCCCTCGTCGGTGCCGTTGAGACGCAACGTGCTGCTCGCGCCGTGACGCAGCAGCTCGCGCACCCCGGGACGGTCCGGACGGCGCGTCACCTCGATGGACTCCCAGGCCGTCAGGTGCCGGCTGGGCTCGCCGTCCCGGCGGTCGAGCCGCGGCAGCGTCGGGCCGTCGACGAGCACCCCCAGCGCGCGGTCCACGAGCATCGGCAGGTCCTCGGCGGCCACGACGGCGTCGAGCACCCCCTTGGCCGCGAGGTTCTCGGCGGTCTGGACGCCGGCGGGGAACGGCTCCCCGTTGAGCGCTTCGTAGACCTTCGGCCCGAGGAAGCCCACGAGGGCGCCCGGTTCGGCGACGGTCACGTGCCCGAGGGAGCCCCACGAGGCGTACACGCCACCGGTCGTCGGGTGCCGCAGCTGCACCAGATAGGGCAGGCGCGCGGCCCGGTGCGCCATGAGCGCCCGCGAGATCTCGACCATCTCGACGAACGCGGGCGTGCCCTCCTGCATGCGCGTGCCGCCGGACGCCGTCGACGCGAGCACCGGCAGTCCCTCGGCCGTCGCCCGCCGGACCGCCGCGGTGATCCGCTGGGCGGCCGCCCGCCCGATCGACCCGGCCAGGAAGCGGAACTCGTTGACGACGACGGCCACCGGGCGTCCGCGCACGAGCCCTCGCCCGGTCAGCACCGACTCGTCCGTGCCGGCCCTCGCGGCAGCGGCCTCGAGCTGGAGCCGGTAGGCCTCCGGCTGCCCGCTGATGTCGATCGGTTCGTCCCACGACTCGAACGAACCGGCGTCGAGGACGAGGTCGAGCAGCTCGTGGGCGGTCCACGGTCGCCGGGCCATCACTCCTCCTTCAGCCAGGCGCGGATGGCGGCGCCGTCCTCGTCGAGGGTCGGCGGGGCCTCGTGGTCGCGTCGGGTGACCTCCGTGCCGTCGCCGGCGAAGAAGCGCAGCGGCGGTCCGGGCAGCGTCAGGTGCCCGAGGGTCGGGTGCTCCACGCCCACGAGCAGTCCCTGGCTCGCCGTCTGGTCCCACGCGTACACCTCGTCCAGCGTGCGCACCTTGCCGGCGGGCACCCCGACCTCGGCGAGGCGGGCGAGCAGCGGCTCGGCGTCCCAGTCGGCGAAGACCGCCTGGACGGCCGCGATGACCCGCTCGCGGTTGGCGACACGCTCGGGGTTGGTGGCCATGCCCTCGGCAGCCGGGTCGAGGCCGAAGGCCGCGCACAGCCGCTGCCACAGCCCCTCGCTGCCGACCGCGATCTGCACCGAGCCGTCGCGGCAGTGAAACAGGCCGTAGGGGACGATCGACGGGTGGTGGTTGCCGGCCGATCGGCCGACCTCGCCGGCAACGGTCCACCGGGTGCCCTGGAAGGCGTGCACGCCGACGACCGAGGCGAGCAACGAGGTGCGCACCACCGTCCCGACCCCGGTGCGGTGGCGCTCGTTGAGCGCGGCCACCACGCCGTAGGCGCCGTACATCCCCGAGAGCAGGTCGGCGATCGGCACCCCGACGCGCTGGGGGTCATCCGGTCCGGAGCCGGTCAGCGACATGAGCCCCGCCTCGCCCTGGGCGATCTGGTCGTAGCCGGCGCGTCCGCCCTCGGGACCGTCGTGGCCGAACCCGGTGATCGACAGGACGACCAGGCGCGGGTTGCGCTGCATCAGCGACTCGATGCCGAGGCCGAGCCGCTCGAGCACCCCGGTGCGGAAGTTCTCGACGAGCACGTCGGCCCGGTCGACCAGGGCCAGGAGCACGTCGCGGTCCGCCTCGTCCTTGAGGTCGAGCGTGATCGACTCCTTATTGCGGTTGGCCGAGAGGAAGTACGTCGACTCCTGCCGCCCCTGCTCCCCCACGAACGGCGGTCCCCAGCCGCGGGTGTCGTCGCCACGTCCCGGCGCCTCGACCTTGATGACGCGCGCGCCCTGGTCGGCGAGCATCATCGTCGCGTGCGGCCCGGCGAGGGCCCGCGAGAGGTCGACGACGAGGACGTCGGAGAGCGGTCCGGTGCGAGGCAGGGCACCGGGGGCGGCAGTCGGTTCAGCGGTCATACGGTCACCATCGCGGGAAGGTCGGGGATCTGTCAGCAGGACGCCGCCGCGCGGGCCGTGTCTCGCCGCCGAGCCGGCGACGCTGGCTCAGTGGCCTAGCCAATAGGTCAATCCGTCGACTGTCAATAGCATGTGCGCATGACCGCCACCGGGCTCCCTCGCCTCACGCGGACCCGCCTCTACGAGCAGGTCGCCGAACAGATCACGACGTGGATCCATGCCAACGGCCTGCAGGCCGGCGACCGGCTGCCGCCCGAGCGCGAGCTGGCCCAGCGCCTCGGCGTGAGCCGCGCGACCCTGAGCCAGGCGCTCGTGGCCCTCGAGGTGATCGGCGTCGTCAGCGTGCGGCACGGCGACGGCACGGTCCTGTCGGATGCCCCCGGGCCCCGGCGCATCGTCGAGGCCATCCGGGCGCACGCGAACCGGCTGCCGGAGATCATCGACACCCGCGACGCCCTCGAGACCAAGATCGCCGCCCTCGCCGCCCAGCGCCGCACGCCCGAGGACCTCGCCCGCATCGAGGAGGCGCTGACGGCGATGGCGACCGAGGTCGAGGCCGGCGGACGCGGCGTCGAGGGCGACGAGCGCTTCCACGGCGCCGTCACGGCGGCCGCACACTCCCTGCTGCTCGCCCGGCTCATGGACGAGATCCGAGACCTCATCCGCGAGACGCGCATCGAGTCGCTCTCCCAGCCCGGCCGGCCCAGCGACTCACTGGCCGGCCACCGCGCCGTCGCCGACGCCATCCGCGCCGGCGACCCCGAGGCGGCTGCCGCCGCCATGCACGCCCACGTCGTCATGGTCAGCGACGTCGCGGTCCTGCGCGAGGGGCCCTGACCCCAGGCGCCCCGAGGGCGACCCGAGGGCGTATGCCGTCAGCCGCGCCCCGCGCCGCCCGTGGCCTCGCGGTGGCGGCGGGCGAGGTCGACGTAGACGTCGGCGTTGGCCCGGATGCGGTCGAGGCCCGCGTCGTCGATGTCGCGGCGGACCTTCCCCGGCACCCCGGCGACGAGCGACCGGGGCGGGATGACCGCGCCCTCGGGCACGACCGCGCCGGCGGCGACCAGGCTCCCGGCCCCGATGTGCGCTCCGTTGAGCACGACCGAGCCCATGCCGATGAGGCAGTCGTCCTCGACCGTGCAGCCGTGCAGGACCGCACGGTGGCCGACCGAGACGCCGGCGCCGATCGTCGTCGGGTGCCCGGCGTCGGTGTGCACGACGACGCCGTCCTGCAGGTTGCTGCGCTCGCCGAGGACGATCGGGTCGAAGTCGGCGCGCAGCACGGCGGTGTACCAGACGCTGGAGCCGGCACGGAGCTCGACGGCCCCGACGAGGTCGGCGCCGGGCGCCACCCAGGCGGTCTCGTCGACCGACGGGGTGGCGCCCCCGAGGCTGATGATCACGCGTGCACCAACTCGCGCTCGGTGGAGTGCAGCTCGGCCGTCGCCATCCGGCGGCGGATCCACGGCACGAGCGCGAACAGGACGCCGGCGACGACGAGCGTGATGACGCCGTTGACGACGTAGTACGCCGCGTTGCCGAGGCCGCCCATCGCCTGGATGAGCTGCGCCGCGATGGCCTGGCCGGCAGCACTGCCGAGGAACCACAGCGCCATGGCCTGGCTGGCGAAGGCGCGAGGCGCGAGGCGCGAGGCGCGTCGTGGCGGACAGCCCGACCGGCGAGAGGCAGAGCTCGGCGACGGTCTGGAGCACGAAGATCGAGCCGAGGACGTAGACCGGCGCGGCGTTGCCCGAGAAGGTGGCGAAGGCCCACGCCATGGCGAGCGCCGAGAGGCCGATGAGCGCGACGCCGAGGACGAACTTCATCGGGGTCGACGGGAAGCGGCCGGCGCGCCTGGTCCAGATCCAGCCGAAGAGGGGCGCGAGCAGGACGATGGCGAGCGGGTTGATCGACTGGAACCACTCCGGGTTGACCGTGATGCCGCCGGCCTCCTTGACGGTGTTCTCGGCGGCGAAGAGGGCCATCTTGCCCGCAGCCTGCTCGAAGATCATCCAGAAGAGCATCGCGCCGATCCACAGCGGCAGGTAGGCCGCGAGGTGCGACTTCTCCTGGCGCTCCACCTTCGGGCTGCGGAACATCATCACGAAGTACGCGGCCGGCGTCAGCACGGCCACGATCGAGATGGCGTCGATGACCTGGTCGAGGAGCGCGTCGCGCCACAGGCCGGCGAGCAGCACCAGCACGACGAACGCGGCGACGGCCCCGACGGCCAGGCCGGCGACCCGGCCGCGCTCCTGCGGCGAGAGCGGGTTGGGCACGTCGTCGACGACGGGCGAGAGGTTCCTGCGGCCGAGGACGAACCACGTGATGGCGATGGCCATGCCGACCGCTGCTGCGGAGAAGCCGGCGTGGTAGCCGTAGTGCTCCCGGAGCCAGCCGACGACGAGCGGCGAGAAGAACGAGCCGATGTTGATCGACATGTAGAAGATCGAGAAGCCGCCGTCGCGGCGGGCGTCTTCCGGCTTGTAGAGCGTGCCGACCATGGCCGAGACGTTCGGCTTGAGCAGCCCGGTGCCGAGGGCGACGAGCGCGATGCCGAGCCAGGCGCTGCCGGACGACGGGATGGCCAGGCACACGTGGCCAGCCATGATGACGACGGCGCCGTAGAGGGTCGAGCGCCGGGCCCCGAAGAGGCGGTCGGCCGTGAAGCCGCCGATGATCGAGAGCAGGTAGACCGACGCGCCGTAGATCGCGACGACGGCGGTGCCGGTGGTCTCGTCGATGCCGAGGCCGCCCTTGGCCGCGGTGTCGATGAGGAAGTAGAGCAGGATGGCGCGCATCCCGTAGTAGGAGAACCGCTCCCACAGCTCGACGAAGAAGAGGGTCGACAGGCCTCGGGGGTGCCCGAGGAAGGCCCGGTCGTCAGCGCTCGAGCCCGCCGGCGGGGTCGGCGGGCGGTCCTGGGTCTGAGTGGACATGTGTTTCTCCCAGCCCCTCGTGAGGGCAGTGTCGGGTGACAGACAACCGTCCCAAACTAGGGAAGTCGCCGAGCAGATCCAAAATCAGGACGTGCGCGCGACGCCGTTCCGCAGGGCCAGGGCGTCCTTGACCAGACCGGTCGCGAGCGCCGCCCCGACGCCCTCACCTGCGCGGATGCGCAGGTCGAGCAGCGGCTCGAGCCCGAGCTCCTGCAGCACGACGGCGTGGCCCTTCTCACGCGATCGCTGGCCGGCGACGAGGTGGGCCGCCACCGCCGGCTCGAGGCGGGTCGCCACGAGCGCGCACACCGACGTCGCGAGCCCGTCGAGCACCACGACCCCTCCCGCCTCGGCGACTCCGAGCACCACGCCGGTGAGGGTCGCGAGCTCTCCCCCGCCGAGGCGCCGCAGCGCCTCCGCGCCGTCGACCCGGCCCACCCGCGCCAGCGCCCGTGCCACGACCTCACGCTTGCGCTCCACCATGGCCGCGTCGGCCGAGGAGCCGCGGCCGACGACGTCCTCGGCAGGCAGTCCCAGCAGGGCTGCGGCGACGGCAGCCGCCACCGTGGTGTTCCCGACGCCCACCTCGCCGAGGGCCACGGGGCCGTCGCCCGCGAGCGCGTGACCGCGCTCGCGCCCGTGGGCGAGCAGGGCGGCATACGTCGGCTCGTCGAGTGCGTCCGTGGTGACGAGATCGCCTCTGGCGCAGCCGATCCCGGCGTCGACGAGCTCCACCTCGAGGCCGGCGGCGCGCGCGGCGACGGCGCCCATCGACGTGCCCTCCCGCGTCGCGCGGGCCACGTCGGTGGTGACCGACGGGTCGAAGGCGGAGATGCCGTATGCCGTCACGGCGTGGTCCGCGGCCGCGACGAGCAGGGTGCCCCGCCCGTCCACGGCGGGCAGCGCGGTGATGCGGTCGAGGACCGTGTCGAGCACCCCCAGCGAGCCGGGCACGGTGAGCAGCTCGTCGGAGCGGTCACGGGCGGCCACGAGCCGGGCCGGTGCCGGGGCCCGCAGGTGGGAGGTCGGGGCGTCCCGCTCGGTCCAGCGCTCGCGCATGACGACCTCCTCGAGCGGGAGGCGCCTGCTCCAGCCGGCGCGCTCGAGGCCGGGCTCGGGCGGCCGCTCGTCGGGCCAGCCGAGGCAGAGCCAGCCGAGGGTCTCGACGCCCTCGGGCAGGCCGAGCAGCGCCGCGAGCTCCGCGGGCTCGAACAGCGTGACCCAGCCCAGCCCGAGCCCGTGGGCGCGGGCGGTCAGCCACATGTTCTCGATGGCCGCCGCGCACGACCACAGGTCGGCGTCGGGGAACGTGGCGCGGCCCAGCACCCCGGCGGCCGGCGTACGGCGGTCGCAGGCGACGACGACGCCGACGGGGGCCTCGCGGATGCCCTCCAGGCGCAGGTCCAGCAGCCCGCGCGCCGACTCCTCCGCCATGCCGGCCGCCTGGCGCAGCCGGCAGCGGTCGGCCATGAGCGCTGCCGCGTCCCGGGTGGCGGCCTCGGTCACGACGACGAAGCGCCAGGGCTGCGAGTGCCCGACGGAGGGGCCGCGGTGCCCGGCCGTGAGCACTGCGGTGAGGACCTCGTCGGGGACCGGGTCGGGCCGGAAGCGGCGGATGTCGCGGCGCGCGCCGACGACCCGCTCGAGCGAGGCGATGTCGTCGCGAAGGGCCCAGGCGTCCGGTGCCGTGGCCCTCTCGGCCGCCGAGGTCGGGTCGCCGATCCGCGGCACGGGCCTGGGGAAGCTCATCCGCCCGACTCTAGTTCGCGGGCTGCTCGATCCAGGACCGCGTGGCGCCCAGTACCCGGCTGCCGTCGGTGTCGGCGAGCGACATCCCGACGAAGGCCGTCGCCCCCTCCGACGTCTGCCAGCGGAAGCGGTAGTCCTCCGCCGTCGCCGCGCCGGCGATGGCGGCCGCGGCGTCCCCCGAGGACTGGGCGTTGGCGAACGCGCCCGCGGACCGCGCCAGGTACGCGGCGAGCTGGGCGGCATACGGGTCGTCGGTGTCGGCGCCTGTCGAGGCGTCCTCGGGGCGCGCGACGTTGGCGACGAAGTCGCTCGCGACGGCGGCCGGCTCGACGACCGAGACGCGCACGCCGTGCGGGAGCACGACGACGGCGAGGGACTGCATGAAGCCCTCGACGGCGAACTTCGCGCCGCAGTAGGCGTCGGCGAAGGGCTGGCCGACGGCGCCGCCGACGCTCGTGACGGTGAGCACGCGGCCCGCGCCCGCGGTGCGCATGTGCGGCAGGACGAGCTTGGTCAGGGCGACGGGGCCGAGGTAGTTCACCTCGAGCTGGTCGCGGACCTCGTCGAGGGTCAGCTGCTCGGCCGTCCCGACGGCGCCGCGGCCGGCGTTGTTGACCAGGACGTCGATGCGGCCGTGGTCGGCGAGCACGCCGTCGACGCAGGCCCGGGCGGCCTCGTGGTCGGTCACGTCGAGCGGGCGCACGTCGAGCTCGACGCCTGCCTCGCTCGCAGCCTGCCGCAGCGCGGCGTCCCGGCCGGTGTCACGCATGGTGGCGACGACGGTGTGGCCGCGCCGGGCGAGCTCGACGGCGGTGTGCAGGCCCATGCCGGACGACGTGCCGGTGACGAGGGCGACGGGTCGCCCGTTCGGGCGGGTGGAGGGGTGGCTGTCCATGCCCGGGACGCTACGCCCGGGATGCTCAGGCGTCGATGTCGTCCAGCCCGGCGATGACGATCTCGAGCAGCCGGGCGAGCTCGTGCCGCTCGGCGTCGGAGAGGCCGCGCAGGGTGTCGCTCTCGACGACGTTGGACTCGCGGACGGCGGCGCTGAACAGGGCCCACCCGTCCTGGGTGAGGGAGACGAGGGTGCGGGTGCGGTTGGACTCGTCGGGACGGCGCTGGAGCAGGCCGCGGGCGGCCATCTTGTCGAGGCGGTGGGTCATCGACGACGGCGCGACGTTGGAGAGGTCGGCGAGCTGGCTGGGGGTCAGGCACGTGTCGCCGGCGCGGGCCAGGGCCGCGAGGACCGCCCACTCCCCCTGGGTGAGGTCGAGGTCGGCGAACTGCCGGACGTACCACTGGTCGAGCTTCTTGGTCACGGAGAACAGCGCCGTGATGACGCGCTGCACGGACTCCTCGCCGCCGGCGGCCACGTAGGTGGCGACGTCTGCCGCGTGCTCCTGCTGTGCGGTCCGTCGTCGCTTCGCTGCCATGGAAACGCATTGTGGCACCGATCGGGGCGAGTGCTACTCTTTCGAAGTCGAACTTCGAATCCGAAATATTCGAGATCGAAGGCGTGTTGACTCCGACGTCCCCAAGCAACCCAACCCTGAGAAAGGGTGTGAAAACCATGCGCACCAAGCTGCTCATCCTGGCGTCGTCCATCGGCATGCTCGGCTGGGGCACCGTGCTGCCCTACCAGTACGCGTACGCGGCCGACACCCGCGGGTGGGGCGCGTTCGCTGCCGCACTGGCCAGCAGCCTGTTCTCCGTCGGTGCGCTCGTCGCCGCGCCCTTCGCCGGGCGCCTCAGCGACCGCTTCAACCCCGTGACCGTCGCCGTCCTCGCCAAGCTGCTCGCCGCCGCCGGCGTCGCGAGCCTCGTCTGGGCCGACGACGCCTCGACCTTCCTCGTCGGCATGTTCGTCTTCGGCTTCGGCCTGACGGCCTCCACCCCGGCGGCCTCCGTCCTCGTCCTGCGCTGGGCGGGGCACGCGGACCGCCGCAAGGTCTTCGCCTACAAGTTCACGGCCGAGTCCATCGGCATGGCGGTCGGTGCCTTCGTCGCCGGCCAGCTCATCGACCTCTCGCGCGTCGACGGCATGACGCTCGCGTTCGTCGCCGCCGGTGTCGGGTTCGCCCTGTCCGCCGGGATCATCCGGGTCGCCGGCATCGGCGCACCCGCCGACGAAGAGCTGGAGGTCGCCGCCGGCGAGGCGGAGCCGCGCGTCAGCACGGTCGAGGCGCTGCGCCGCGTCTTCGCCGTTCCCGCGCTGCGGTGGGCCGCCGTCGTGACGGTCACCCTCGCCCTGGGCTTCTACGCCCAGTTCGAGTCGGGCCTGCCGGCATACGCCCTCACCGTGCTCGACGCCCCGGCGTCGGCCATCGGCCTCGCGGCCGCCGTCAACTGCGTCGTCATCGTCCTGCTGCAGGTCGTCGTCGTCCGGCTGACCGCGCACCGCCCGGCCGGCGCGCTGCTCATGGTCGTCGGCGGCATCTGGACGCTGTCGTGGGTCGTGCTCTCGACCGCCCAGCTCGTGTCGCCGGGTGTGGCGTCGGCACTCTTCGTCACGACGTTCGGCATCTTCGCCGTCGGCGAGACGATGTACGCGCCGGTGCTCAACCCGCTCACGGCGAGCCTGGCCCCCAAGGGCCTCGTGGGCACGACGCTCGGCACGTTCACGGCGATCCAGACGACCTTCTCGGCCCTCGGGCCGCTCGTCGCCGGCGCCCTGCTCGGCCTCGGCTTCGCGGGCGGGTTCCTCGGCCTGCACCTGGCCATCAGCCTGGTGGCGACCTACGGCGCCTGGCGCCTGCACAAGGTGCTGCGCGCCCGGCCCGTCGTGGAGCGGACCGGCGACACCGTCCCCGCACCCGCCGGCGCGCCGGCCACGGACGAGGCCGTGGTGACCGCCGCAGCCTGAGCCGCACGCGCCGCGGGCGTCCTCCCCGGGGGCGGTGCCGAAGCCACGAGACCGTGGCTTCGGCACCGCCCTTTTCCCGCCCGAATCGGGACCAAAGCCTCTGGTGCCGAGCGCTGGGAGGACGAGACTGGAAGTGAGAAGGAAGGAGGTGAAGACGATGTCGCAGCTCCTTCAGAAGCAGAGCACGCAGACCGAGCACGGTCTTCCCCGGTTGTACCGCAACCGCACGGTGGACTACACGCTCATCGTCATCGGGGCCCTGGTCGCAGCGTTCGGCGCCTACACGTACTTCGTGTCGTCCGCCTGGCTGTGGGCAGGCCTGGCCGCAGGCTGGTACCTCGGCAGCTGGATCGTGGGCGGCGTCCTGCTCGCCGTCGGGTTCGGCCTGCTGGGCGCCAGCATCCGCGACCGTTCCGGCGTCTGGACGGCCGGTGCCGTGGTGAGCTTCCTGCTCGGCTCGCTGAGCCTCGCTGGGGCCGTGGTCGCAGCGGTAGCGCTCATCATCTAGCCAGGTGAGAAGAGGTGAGGGTGAGACCGGAGCCCCCGGGAGGCCGGGGGCTCCGCGCGCGCCCGGTGGCCTCATCGGGCGTCAGCGGTAGTGCTCCTCGTCGACGGTCGCCAGGCGCGACGGTCGCAGCTCACCCCCCAGGCCGTAGAAGCGCTGGAAGCTCATCAGGAGCGGACGCCACCGGTCGGGATCGATGCGGTCGGGGTGCCCCACGGCCCGGATCCCGGGGTGGACGTGCACGCGTACGACCTGGGCGACGACGAGCGCGTGGTCGGTCTCGTGCACCGACTCGACGCACGCCTCGAGCGCGACCGGGCACTGCGCGGTGCGCGGCGCGGTGACGACGTCGGAGGCCACCGGCGTGAGGCCCGCGAGGCCGAACTTGTCCCGGTGGTGCCGGTAGCCCGCCGCTGCCTTCCACGGGCTCAGGCGCTCGGCGCCGGTCGTCAGGGCGAGGCGGTCGACGGCGTCGACCTGCGCCGGGTCCGCAGCGCTCGGCAGGTTGACGACGAGCTCCCGGGTGCGCCGCAGGTTCGCGAGGGTCTGCGAGGCAAGCCCGATCCCGAGGGCCATCGTGTGGCCGAGCCAGAAGGCGGAGGAGAAGGGGGCGAGGTTCGCGCTGCCGTCCTCGTTGGTCGTCGAGACGAGCACGACGGGCGTGCCCAGGTAGAGGATGGCCGGGTCGATGGTGACGTGGTCGCTCACACCGGGTAGACGCGCGGGCCCGGCAGGGTGTGAGGTCCGGCGGCCTCAGCGCGCGTTGAACGCCTCGATGCGGTCGAGGGCCTCGGCGACGGCTGTCGTGCCCGCGGCGAAGCTGAGCCGCACCGAACGGCGACCGGACCGGTCGTCGAAGTCTCCCCCGGGCGTGATCGCGACGCCCGCGTCGTCGAGCAGGGCGCGGGCGTATGCCGCCGAGCTACCCCAGCGCTCCAGCTGCAGCCCGAGGTCTGCCCAGTAGTAGAACGCGCCGTCGGGCGGCGCCGACTCGCCCCAGCCGAGGCGAGCGGTGTTGTCCAGCAGCAGCTTCCGCGTCCGCGCGAACTCGGCGACGGCCTCGTCGCACTCGCGGTAGGACTCCTCGGCGAAGGCCGACACGGCGGCATACTGCGCCGGAGCGGGAGGGCACAGCGCGACGTTGCCGGCGAGCGCGTCGACGGGGCGCACGAGGTCCTCGGGCAGCAGCATCCAGCCGAGGCGCCACCCGGTCATCCCCCAGTACTTGCTGAACGACGAGATGACGACCGAGGTGTCCGCGAGCTCCCACGCGCACACCCCGCGCGGGTCGAGGGCGCCCGGCTCCGGGTAGGTCACGCCGTGGTAGATCTCGTCGCTGACGAGACGCACGCCGTTGGCGGCGCACCACGCGGTGATGGCGCCCAGCTCCGCGCGGTCGACCATCGTGCCGGTCGGGTTGGCGGGCGAGGCGACGATGAGCCCGGCCAGCGGGCCGCCCTCGTGCGCGGCGTCGAGCAGCGCCGGCGTCGGCTGGTAGCGCGTCTCGGGACCGCAGTCGATCTCGACGACCTCGCACCCGAGCGAGGTGAGGATGTTGCGGTAGGCCGGGTAGCCGGGGCGGGCGAGGGCGACCCGGTCACCGGCGTCGAAGGCGGCGAGGAAGGCCAGCACGAAGCCGCCCGAGGACCCCGTGGTGATCGCGACGCGTGCGGGGTCGACGTCGACGCCGTACCACCGCCCGTAGTGCATCGCGATCTCGGAGCGCAGCTCGCGGATCCCGAGGGCCGAGGTGTAGGTGAGGGCCCGACCGGAGGTGTGGATGCGGGCCGCGGCCTCGGAGACGAGGGCGGGCGCACCGCCCGACGGCTCGCCGGCGCACAGCGAGACGACGTCGCGGCCCTCGGCGCGCAGCACCGCCACCCGGTCGAGCACGTCCATGACCTCGAACGGCGGCACCTGCGAGCGCCGGGACGGGTGGAGCGGGCGGGGCTGCGGGGTCACCCGGCCAGTGTGCCGGAAGCATGGACAGGGGGTGCCGGGGCCCCGGGCGGCGGACGTAGTGTGCAGGGCATGGACCTCGGACTGCACCTGGCTGACTTCACCTGGAGCGGTGGCTCCAGCACCTTCGTCGACGACCTCGTCCGCACCGCGAAGACCGCTGAGGACGTCGGCTTCACCAAGCTCTCGGTCATGGACCACGTGTGGCAGATCGGACCGGTCGGCCCGCGGGAGAACGAGATGCTCGAGGCCTACACGGCGCTCGGCTTCCTCGCGGCGGTGACCGAACGCGTCCAGCTGCTCGCGTGGGTGACGGCGGCGATCTACCGCGAGCCGGGCCTGCTCGCCAAGGAGGTGACGACCCTCGACGTGCTGTCCAAGGGGCGCGCGATGCTCGGCATCGGCGCCGCGTGGAACGAGGAGGAGTGCGTCGGTCTGGGCCTGCCGTTCCCGCCCACCGCCGAGCGTTTCGAGCGCCTCGAGGAGACGCTGCAGATCTGCCTCCAGATGTGGAGCGACAGCGAGGAGCCGTATGCCGGCAAGCACTACTCGCTCGGACGCACCCTCAACTCCCCGCAGTCGGTGCAGCGCCCGCACCCGCCGATCCTCATCGGCGGTGGCGGCGAGAAGAAGACGCTGCGCATGGTGGCGCAGTACGCGCAGGCCTGCAACCTCTTCGACAGCCCCGACCTGGCCCACAAGCTCGACGTGCTCCGCGGCCACTGCGAGGCCCTGGGCCGCGACTACGACGAGATCGAGAAGACGGTCATGGGTCCGGTCGACCCGGGCCCGGACGGCGAGAACGTCGACGCCACCCTCGAGCACCTGCGCGAGCTGGCCGGCCTCGGCGTGACGCACGTGCAGATGCGGGTCGCCGACGGTTCGCGCACCGACTGGCTCGAGCTCATCGGCGAGCGCATCATCCCGGAGGCGGCGAAGTTCTAGACCGCTGCACGCGTGCCCCGGTCGGCTGCATGACGGCGCAGATGACGGCCGTGTCGTCCCGCCGCGGGACGTTGCGCAGGCACCTGTTGAGCAGCGAGGCGCACAGGTGGTCGGCAGTGGCCGCGGGGCTGTCGTCCACGACGGCGGCCAGGCGTTGCAGCCCGGCGTCGATGGACTCACCGCGTCGTTCGATCAGGCCGTCGGTGTAGAGGACCAGGGTGCTGCCCGGTGCCAGCTTGACCGTGTGCTGCGCGCGGGTGGCGACCAGGACACCCAAGGGCGGGTCCACACGGTCCAACGGGGTCGCCGGTGAGCCGGGTCTGCGCAGCAGCGGGGGCGGATGACCTGCGAGCGAGTAGGTCAGGCTGCCCGCTCGCGGGTGCAGGAGCACGGCCGCGACCGTCACCATCGCCTGGGCGGAGGTCGCTGTGACGAACCGGTCCAGCCCCTCGAGCAGTCTCGCCGGACCGTGGGTGGGTGCGAGCGCCCGGGCCGCGGCGCGGATCTGGCCCATGGCCACGGCCGCACTCGCGTCATGACCGGCGACGTCCCCGATCATCAGCAGGGTGCGGCCGTCGGTGAGCGGGATGGCGTCGTACCAGTCGCCGCCGATGCCGTAGCGGGCGTCGGCAGGCAGGTACCGCGCGCTCACCTGCAGCCCGGAGAGCTCGGGCAGGGGCTCGGCCAGGAGGCTGCGCTGCACCAGCACCGCCAGGTCGTGGTCGCTGTCGCGCTCGACGGCGCGGCTGATGGCCTCCGAGAGCGCGGCGCCCAGGTCGGACAGCGCCGTCAGGTCGGTGGGGCCGAGGGCGTCCTCCTCCGAGAAGGCCAGCACGAGGGCCCCGAGCGTGCGTGACCCGCTGCGCAGCGGCAGCCCGATCCAACAGCGCAATCCGGCTCGTGCCAGCGCTGCCCGCGCGTCCGGGTCGGGCACGACGCGGTCGGTCAGAGAGGGCAGGTACACCGTGCTCACGCTGAGGCGTGCGTCGGACAGCGGCGAGGGGGCCGCGCCCGGGGCGGGCCGCCAGACGGACTCGAGCTCGTCGGGCATTCCGACGGCGGCGATGGTCACGAGCGCGTCGGGGTGCTGGTCGTCGACGAGGGCCAGGCGTGCGGCGGCCGCGTCGTAGGGAGCCGTGCCGTCGACGAGCACCGCACTGGTCACCTCGCTGAGCGACGCCGAGGCGACCAGTGCGGTGAGGATGCGGTGCAGCCGCTCGGACCGCTCCAGCGCTGCCCGTTCGGTCGCCAGCAGCTGCGCTCGCACGAGCGCGTCCGCGACGAGCTGGGCGACCGCCCGCAGCTCGTCACGCTGCGCGGCCGGGAAGGCCTGTGGGCTCTCCCAGCCCAGGCCGAGCGCGCCGATCACCTGGCCTCCCCGGCCGACCAGCGCCAGTGACGCCGTCGCGGCCAGCCCCGCGGCCGCGGTGTCGGCCAGCAGAGCCGGGAACTGCGCCCCGATCTGCGTCAGGTCGCCCAGCCACACCTCGCCGCGCCCGGACATGGCCGCGCCCAGGGGCGTGGAACCGTCGACCGAGATGGTCTGGTACCGCTCGGCGACCTGCGGCACCAGGCTGGACAGGTGGTACAGCCGAGCCGTGCCGCCGGCTGCGCCCGGCTCCAGCACTGCGATGTTGGAGAACGCCGCTCCGACGGCAGCGGCGCCCTGCTCGGCGATGGCCCGGGCCAGGTCCTCGATGGAGTCCGAGCCGGTCAACGCCTGGACGAGCGGGGCCAGTGCGACCGCCGATGGAGGCAGCTGGGCAGCGGATGCCCCTTCGGGGGTTGCCCCGGGAGCCCCCCGGGGAGCTCCCTCGCCGGTGTCGACACCGACGTCGAACCGCCAGTGCCGCAGGTGCAGGGCGCAGATGTCGGCCAACGCCAGCAGCAGCTCACGGTCGGACGCGCTGAACTCGTGCGGCTCGTCCCAGCTGATTCCGAGCACGCCGAGCAGGGCTCCCGCGGCTCGCAACGGGACCACCGCACACGCCCGCTCGTCGCGGGACACCAGCTCCAGGAGGCGCGGAAACTGCCGTTCGGCCTCGGCCCGCGAGGCCAGCCACACCGGCTCCCCGGTCGTCGCTGCCCGGGTCAGCGGCAGCGACAGGTCGCCCACCCGCAACGGTCCGCACGCCGCCTGCTGCAACCAGGTGAAACCCTGGCTGGCCAACGGCTCGACCCGGTCCCCGTGCACGAGAGCAACGACGCCGCCGGCGGCGTGCAGCGCGGCCACCGCTTGCGAGATCGCCAGGCGCGGTGTCTCCTCGTCCGCCGGGGCGGCGGCGAAGGCACGCAGGACCGTCATCAGAGGACCCTGCGACGGCATCGGATCGCTTGGCTCCGCACCGAGGCCCGAGGGCCCAGCCTTCGACATCACGATCTCCGTGTTGAAGGTCGCCCGGTCGGTCTGGCGTGGGCCGACCGAGCACCTCCCTGCCCTTCAGGGAGGCCTTGCTGCAAGCCTCGCCGGGCCCCTCGACCCAGTCAACGACTTCGGCGAGATGGGCGGACTTCGGCGGTCCCCTGCGCAGCGGGTGTGGTCGACGTCACCTCGCCGTGGGAACGAGTCGCCGGGTGGCCGGGCTCCGTGCTCAGCTCAGCTCAGCTCAGCTCAGCTCAGCTCAGGATGTCGGACCGGCGGAACCGGCGGTAGGCGAGCATCGTGAAGGCCACCGCCCACACGAGCGACCACAGCGTGCCGTGCAGCAGGTCGGTCCAGTCCGGTGAGACGGCCAGGGCGTCCTGCCACGACCGCGAGTAGTGGCCGGGGAAGGCGTTGCGGTAGGGATCGAGCGCGTCGAGCTGGTCGAGGATGCTGAAGAGGATGTTGACGAGCACGGCTCCGCCGACGGCCGCCAGCGGCGCGTCCGAGCGGGTGCCGATCCAGAAGGCGATGGCCGCGATCGGCAGGAGCGTGACGAAGATGTAGGCCATCGCCAGCGCCAGGCGCGGCAGGAACTGGCCCCAGGTGAGGTTCTCGCCCAACGGGTTGGTCAGCGGGTCCCAGCCGTAGGCGATGCCCCCGACGACCAGCCCCCAGGCAGGCAGCAGCACGGTGGCCAGCAGCGTGGAGGCCACCCCGATGACGAGCTTGCTCGTCAGCAGCCGCGCCCGCTGCACGGGCGCGATGAGCAGGTAGCGCAGCGACGACCAGGACGCCTCGGCGGGGACGGCGTCGCCGCAGAAGAGGGCGGCGAGGAGCACGAGGAGCAGCTCCGAGGCGAGGAAGACGAGCACGAGGCTGAAGTTGGCGGCGCCGCTCTGGGCCAGGTCGAAGATGCGGCTCGTGGCGCTGCCGCGGCTGTTGCTCGAGCGCTGCCCGAAGGCGAAGGAGCCGACGAGGACCAGCGGCAGCGCGAGGAGCAGTCCGAAGGCCCACAGCGTCCGCCGCCGTCCCCACTGCCGCCGGAGCTCGGACCGCCACGACAGCGGCTCGCGCACCTGCCGGACCCCGGTGGGCATCGTGCTCGAGGTCTCGCCAGAGACGACCGTCCCGCTCATCGCACCCTCACCTGCCTCAGTCGCTCGACGAGGGAGGCCTCGTCACCGGATTCGCCGTCGGCGCCCTCGGGTCCCGGTGCGCTGGCCGACGAGATGACCCCCAGGAAGACCTCCTCCAGGTGCCGGCGGCTGCTGACGCCCACGACCGGGAGCCGGGCCGCAACGGCAGCGGCGACGACCTCGGCCCGGCCACGGGACGCGACCACGACCAGCCGGCTCGGGGTGTCGACGCGCACCTCGAGGACGCCGTCGGAGTCCTCGAGAGCGTGGACGCCGGCGCGTACGACGTCGTGGTCCACGTCCTCCGGCAGGTCGAGGATCGTCGTGTCGTCGCTGTCGACGAGCTCGGCGACCGGGCCGGAGGTGACGACCCGCCCCGCGTGCATGACCACGACGTGGGTGCACGTCAGCTCGACCTCGGCCAGCAGGTGGCTGGAGACGACGACGGTGCGACCGCTCTCGGCGTAGCGCCGCAGGATCGGGCGCATCGCCGCGATCTGCGGCGGGTCGAGGCCGTTGGTCGGCTCGTCGAGGATGAGCAGCTCCGGCAGGCCGAGCATCGCCTGGGCGATGCCGAGGCGCTGGCGCATGCCCTGGCTGTAGGACTTCACCGGGCGGTCGACGGCGCCGCCGAGCGCCGCGACGTCGAGCGCCTCCTCGACGTGGGCGTCCTCGGGCGCGCGGCCGGTGGCGGACCAGTACGCCTCGAGGTTCTGCCGGCCGGTCAGGTGCGGCAGGAAGCCGGGGCCCTCGATGAGCGCACCGACGCGGCCGAGAACCGGCGAGCCGGCCGTGACCTGCTGGCCGAGCACGTGGACGGAGCCGGCGTCGGCCGAGATGAGGCCCATGACCATCCGCATGGTCGTCGTCTTGCCCGCGCCGTTGGGGCCGAGCAGCCCGACGACCTGGCCCTTCTCGGCCCGCCAGGAGACGTCGTCGACGGCGCGGTGCCCGTCGGCGTACGTCTTGACGAGCCCCTCGACGACGAGCGGGACGTCGGCGAGGTCGGGCCGCGCCGGGAGGTGCCTGCGGCGCCGCCGGCGCACGAGCCAGCCGGCCAGCCCGGCCGCCAGGAGCAGCACGAGGGCGCCGGACGCCAGGAGGGTCTCGGTGTCGAGGCCTCCGGCCGCGGTCCCGCCGGCCGTCGCGCCGACCGCGACGGGCAGCACGAGCGCGGAGGCGTCGGTGACGCGGATGGTGCTCGGCACGCGCGAGTTGGCGTAGGTCGACTCGGTGCTCGTCAGGAGCACGCGCCACCGGGTGCCGGCCGGCAGCTCGTAGGTCGCCGCCGGCAGCGAGATGGTCACCGGGGTGGGCCGACCCGGCGTCACCGGGACCCGGAACGGCGCCACGAGCGGGTTGGTCAGCGTCGTCGAGCCCCCGGTGACGCGCCACACCGACGCGAAGAGCGTGACCTCGGGCGCGTCGGAGGTGACGGTCAACCGCATCGTCGGGGAGCCGACGACGGTCGTCGGCTCGGTGATCGGGGCGGTGTCGAGCGCGGTGGACTGCCCCGGCAGCGCGGCGATCTGGTACGTCGAGAGGCTCACCCCGAGGGAGGCCAGCCCCGGCACCGCGATGAGCGAGGCCGGCTGCCCGCCGGGCGGGTGCACGAGCGCCCCGGAGCCGGTGGCCAGCGGCAGCGAGCGGGTCTGGAGCGCCGCGCCCGAGAGCCCGGGGTATGCCGGGAGCGTGTGCAGCGTCGTCGGCTGGCCCGGTCGGGGGGCGGGCGTCGGGTACGTGAAGGCCGCGGTGGGCAGGGCCGAGTCCTTGGGCGCCCTGTCGCGCACGTAGTGGTCGAGCCAGGTGTAGGACGCCTCGAGCTCCTCGTCCTGGTGGGAGCTGGGGGCGTCGTGGCCCCCGTCGCTCCAGCGGACGGCATACGGCGTCCCCGTCGCGGCGAGCGCCGAGGCGTTGGCGTCGGCCTGGTCGAGGCCGAAGAGCGAGTCGGCGATGCCCTGCACGAGGAACGTGGGGGCGGTGACCCGGTTCATCGTCGGCTTGGGGCTGTGGGCGCGCAGCAGCGCGGTCAGCTGCGGCGAGGCCCCGCCGGTCTCGGAGGCCTGCACGAAGAGGCGGCAGATGCTCGGGTCGAACCGGCCGCACTGCCCCGCCCCGGCACCGGCGCCCTGGCTGCCGCGCAGCGCCGACAGGAAGAAGTTGGTGGCCCAGACCTGCTTGAACGGCCCCGGGACGTCGATCGAGGCGCGCCCGGCTGCCGTCGTCGGCGGTCGGGTGACGGCTGCCTGCGGGAAGAACGCGGCGGCGAGGTCGTTCCACGTGATGGCCGACACGACGCCGTCTATGCGGCGGTCGGCGCCGGCGAGCATGAGCCCGAGCGCCCCGCCGTAGGAGGCGCCCATGACGCCGGCCCGCGGGTCGCCGGGCGCGTCGAGCTCGACGTCGCTGCGCTTGGCGGCCAAGTCGAGCAGCGTTCTCGCGTCGGCGATCTCGTATGCCGGGTCGTTGAGGTGGATGCGTCCCCCCGACGCGCCGTGCCCGCGGGCGCTCCACGCGATGACGACGTAGCCGCGGTCGTGCAGGTCGTTCGCCTCGCTCGCGACCGAGTCCTTGGTGCCGCCGAAGCCGTGGGCGAGCAGGACCACCGGGTGCTTCCCGCCCGTCTGCGGCCACACCGACACGTCGAGGCGCACCGGGGTGCCGTCGGGCTCGGCGCCGACCGGCACCGTGGTGGCCTGCGGGGTGACGGGGTCCGCGGCCTGCGCACTGGGTGCTGGGGCCATCGCCAGGCTCGAGCCGAGCAGCAGCGCGGCGAGGAGGGGGGCCCGGACCGACATGCCCACATCACATCACGGGCCGCCGAGGGAAGCGTCCTGCCCTGTCGAGGCTGGGCGGCCCGTCAGTCCCGTTGGGCGCGCTGCTCCAGGACGTAGGCCACGACGATGCACGCGACCAGGACCATGGCGGGCGGGAGGTAGCGGGCCGCGCCCTCGAGCCGCAGCCAGTCGTAGGGCGCCGTCGTCAGCTCGAAGATCGACAGGTCGAGCAGGTAGCGCACGATCGGCAGCACGCCGAAGACGATGCCGATGAGACCGACGAGGTTGATCACCAGGCGCGTGCCGCCCCCGGGCTCAGGCGACTCACTCATGCGCCCAACCTACGGGGGCGCACGGGCGGGGTCGCGCGACGGTGTAGAAAACAGCCATGGCCACGACCTCCCTCGGAGACACCCTCGTCCACACCGTCGGCGACCTCCCGGCAGTGGGCACGCCCGCACCGGCGTTCACGTTGACCGGCACCGACCTGCGCGACGACGTCGTCCTGCCGGCCGGCAGCCGGGTGGTGCTCAACATCTTCCCGAGCGTCGACACCGGCGTCTGCGCCACGAGCGTCCGGCGCTTCAACGAGATCGCAGCCGGCCTCGAGAACACGACGGTCGTCTGCGTGTCGGCCGACCTGCCCTTCGCGCTCGGTCGGTTCTGTGCCGCCGAGGGCATCGACAACCTCGTCACCGCCTCGACGTTCCGGTCCGGCTTCGGCTACGACTACGGCGTGCGCATGGAGAACGGCGGCTTCGCGGCACTCATGGCCCGGGCGGTCGTGGTCGTCGACGCCGACGGCACGGTGCTGCACACCGAGCTGGTCCCGGCCATCGGGCAGGAGCCGGACTACGACGCCGCGATCGCCGCGCTCGGCTGACCGGAGCCGCCGGCCGGGTCAGCCGGTCTCCACCTGCAGCTCGGTCAGCCCGACGTTGCGGGTGGTGGCACTGACGCCGGTGATCTCGAACCGCACGCTCGTCACCGTCCTGGCCGGGAAGCTCACGACCAGCTGCCCTCCGCCGTTGGGCAGCACGCCGACGGGCACGCTGCTGCCGTCGCTGAACCGGAGCACGCCGGCGGTGACCTGGTCGTCGCTGTTGGGGCGGTCGTAGAGGACGACGCGGCTCACCCCGACGGGGACCGTCCACTGCAGGTTCAGCCAGCTGCCGCTGCGGCCGCCCACGGTGGCCCACTCACGTCCGGGCGCCGTCGGGTAGCCGAGCGCGTAGCCGTCGATGACCTTCTGGGCGGTCTGGCCCGTGGCCGCGTTCTCCGAGGAGGCCGTCACGGCAGCCAGGGGTGCGACGTTGGTGGTGAAGGCCTGGAGCTCCGCGAGCCCGATGTTGTGCGTGCTGCCGCTCACGGCATCGACCCGGAACCGCACGCTGGTGACGCGGCGAGACGCGAAGCGCACCTGCATGGCGCTGCCGTCGTTGGGCAGGGCGCCGATGGGGACGGTGCTGCCGTCGCTGAACAGGAGCGTCCCGGCGGTGACCTGGTCGTCGAGATTGGGCCGGTCGTAGAGGACGACGCTCTGCAGCGTGTTCGGGTTGGACCAGGCGACCTGGAGCCAGCTGCCGGCTCGGCCTCCGAGGGTGGCCCACTCGTTGGTGGCCCCGCCCGGATAGCCGGCGACGACGCCGTCCACGGCCTTGGCCGCCGACTGGCCCGTCGCGCTGCTCTGCGACGACGCCGTGACCGAGCCGAGGCGCGCCGCGTTCTGCACCCCACCGAACTCGGAGCCGACGGTGTACTCGCGGCTGAACCACGGGCCGCACACGCTGGCCAGGCACTCGGTGTCCGACTGGCACACCTCCGGGTCGTGGGGGGCATACGCGAGGAAGGTGGCCAGCTTCTCGGTCGCATCCGACTGGCTCAGGTTCGGCGGCAGGTCGCTGACCCCGTAGCCGCGGTATCCGGTGAGCTGGTGCGGGTAGCTGTAGCGGTAGTGCGCCGCGCGGACCAGGTAGCCCACCGTCTGGTGGTCGCTGTGGTCACCCGAGTCGTAGGGACTCACGTAGTCGTGCGTGCGGATCACCGTCGGACGGAAGGTCGTCATGATGGCGGCCAACGTGGCCACGAGGCCTTCGCGGGAGTACGTCGCGCTGCCGTCGATCGCGTGGATCGCCGGGATGGCGGACTGCCACAGGCGTTGCAGGCTCTCTCCGCCGGTGCTCGGGTAGCCCGTGCCGTCGTGCCCGTCGGGCAGGCGGAGGAAGAGCAGCGCCACCGACGGTCGGTCCACCAGGGTGTCCTCGAGGAGGGCTTGGCCGTTGATCTGGACGGTCTCGCTGGTCCAGGTGTCGGAGACGCCTGACATGTGGGCCGTGGCGGCTCGAGCGCCGGCCTCCCGACCGAGCCAGTACGCCTGGTCCAGGCCCGCGTCGCCTGCCGTGACGAACACCGTGACGCTGCAGCGGCCTGCCGCCAGGTCGTTGTGGACGTCCGGGCTCAT
This sequence comes from Terrabacter lapilli, assembly GCF_039531305.1. Taxonomy (NCBI): domain Bacteria; kingdom Bacillati; phylum Actinomycetota; class Actinomycetes; order Micrococcales; family Intrasporangiaceae; genus Terrabacter; species Terrabacter lapilli. Next base: position 703,312 of record NZ_BAAAPU010000007.1, on the reverse strand, counting down.
GAAGAGCACGTCGTCGTCCTCGTGCGCAGCGACGTTCAGCGCGACGTTGTCCTGGCACGTCAGGGCCGCGTGTGCCGGCGGCGCCACGCCGATGGTCAGCGCGGCGAGCAGGCCCGTCAGCGCTATCCAGACCCGAGTCGCGACGGACCCCCCAAGCGCCCGACGGCATGCGGAAGCGCGCAAAAGCACGTTCATGAATCCCCCAAAAGTCGTTAAGACTTTGCCCCGCAATCAGTAAAACACCGGCAAAGGGAGGGAGTACTAAATACGCGGAAAATGTCGGGCAAGCCTGCTTGACACGGGTCGTAAGGGTCGTTAGTGGCAGACCCGGACGAGCACCCCGGCACGCCGCCTCGGCCACCGGCGCGTCCGCAGGAGCGAGCGCACGTCCATCAGCGCGCGCGGAGGCGCCGAAGGGCTGGACAGCCGCGGAGGCGAGGACCTCGCCGCTCGTTAGAGTGGCTGTCTCGGCAGCGACGTGAAGGGACACCCATGACGAGCCCAGTGCGGCTGGACACGGAGTACCGGGCGCGGGCGTGGAATCGCCTGGCCACCAAGCAGTTCGACGTGCTCGTCGTGGGCGGGGGCGTGACGGGCGGCGGAGTGGCCCTCGACGCCGCGACCCGCGGCCTGTCGACCGCCCTCGTGGAGCAGCGCGACTTCGGCTCCGGCACCTCCTCACGCTCCTCGAAGCTGTTCCACGGCGGCCTGCGCTACCTCGAGCAGATGAACTTCGACCTCGTGCGCGAGGCCCTCAAGGAGCGCGAGCTGATGCTGAGCCGCATCGCACCGCACCTGGTCAAGCCGGTCTCGTTCCTCTACCCGCTGACGGGCCGTGGCTGGGAACGCCCCTACGTCAGCGCCGGCCTGACCCTCTACGACACGATGGGCGGCGCCCGCTCCGTGCCGCGTCACAAGCAGCTGACCCGCACCGGCGCGCTGCGGCTCGCCCCTGCCCTCAAGCGCGAGGCCCTGACCGGCGGCCTCCTCTACTACGACGCCCAGGCGGACGACGCCCGGCACACGCTGACCACGGTCCGCACCGCGGCGGCATACGGCGCCACCGTGCTCTCCTCGGCCCGGGTCGTGGAGCTGCTGCGCGCGGGCGAGCGGGTCGTCGGCGCCGTCGTCGAGGACGTCGAGACCGGCGAGCAGGTCGAGGTCCGCGCCTCCGTCGTCATCAACTGCACCGGCGTGTGGACCGACGACATCCAGACGATGGCCGGAGGTCGCGGGCGCTTCCACGTCCGGGCGAGCAAGGGCGTGCACATCGTCGTGCCGCGCGACCGGATCAACTCCGAGACGGGGCTGATCCTGCGCACCGAGAAGTCGGTGCTCTTCGTCATCCCGTGGGGCACGCACTGGATCGTCGGCACCACCGACACCGACTGGGAGCTCGACCTCGCGCACCCCGCCGCGACGCGCGCCGACATCGACTACATCCTCGAGCACATCAACTCGGTGCTGAAGGTGCCGCTGACCCACGACGACATCCAGGGTGTCTACGCCGGCCTGCGGCCGCTGCTCTCCGGCGAGAGCGAGGACACGAGCCAGCTCTCGCGCGAGCACGCCGTCGCGCGCCCGCAGCCGGGCCTCGTCTCCATCGCCGGCGGGAAGTACACGACCTACCGGGTCATGGCAGCCGACGCCGTCGACGCCGCGCGCCAGGACATCGGCGGCGACGTGTCCGACAGCGTGACCGAGTTCATCCCGCTCTCCGGCGCCGAGGGCTACGTCGCGCTCGTCAACCAGATCGACCGGCTCGCCCGCCACCAGGGCCTGCCCGTCTGGCGCATCACCCACCTGCTCGAGCGCTACGGCTCGCTCGTCCACGAGCTCTTCGCGCTCGCGGAGGACGACCGCTCGCTCTACGAGCCGCTGCCCGGCGCCGAGGAGTACCTCAAGGTCGAGGCGCTGTATGCCGTCACGCACGAGGGGGCGCTGCACCTCGACGACGTGCTGGCCCGCCGCACCCGCATCTCGATCGAGACGCCGAGCCGGGGCGTGGACAGCGCCCGCGCCGTCGCCGACATCGTCGCGCCGGTGCTCGGCTGGGACGCCGAGCGGGTCGAGTCGGAGGTCTCGCGGTACGTCGCGCGGGTCGAGGCCGAGCGCGAGTCGCAGAAGGAGCTGGCCGACTCCGAGGCCAACGCCGAGCGGACGAGCGCTCCCGACGCCCGGCGCATACCGGTCAGCCGGGCGCCCGACGGCTCCTGAGGTGCGCCGGCCGCCTAACGCTCGACAAGCCCTTCGGGACGGCGTCGGGGTTCCTAGACTGACGGGATGAGGACTCGACGTGCCCGTGGCGCAGCCCGGGCCACGCCGGCGCTCGCCTCGGCGGTCGTCGCGCTGGCACTGCTCGTCGCCGGATGCGGCACGCCGAATCCCACCGCCCGGGCGCGGCTCGAGGGTCACTCGACCGGACACGCGGCGGCCCCCGGGTCGACGGTCCACCCGACCGGCGGTCCGAGCACGGGTGCCATGGCGGGGCATGGGGCCGGGCCGGTGACGCCGGCGCCGCCCGCCCCCGCCGCCCTGCGCGCCGGGGAGTCGATGCGCACCGTCGCGGCGCCGGTCGACTACACGCCGAAGGCGCCGACCACCGGCACCGACGACTACCGGTGCTTCGTGCTCGACCCGAGGATCTCCCGTGACGCCTTCGTCACCGGCTTCGACATCGTCCCGGGCCAGCCGCAGGAGGTGCACCACGTCATCCTCTTCCGCGTCCCTCCGTCGGCCGCGGCCTCTGCCCGCGCCCGCGACGCCGAGAGCGGTGGCAACGGGTGGACCTGCTTCGGCGGCACCGGACTGGGCACCGGGGGTGCGGGCCTCGACGACGCACCGTGGGTCGGCGCCTGGGCGCCGGGTGGGCGCGCGAACGTGTTCCCGGCCGACGTGGGCATCCCCCTCGAGCGCGGCTCGCTGCTCGTGATGCAGGTGCACTACAACCTGCGGCACGGGACCACGCCGGACCGCACCAAGGTGCAGCTGCGCCTCTCGTCCTCGACCCGGCTCAAGGCGCTCGAGACGATGCTCTACCCCGCACCGGTCGAGCTGCCCTGCCGTCCGGGGAAGTCCGGCGCGCTCTGCGACCGCGCCACCGCCGTCGCCGACGTCACCAGACGCTTCGGTCCGATGTCGGCGCCGATCGTCAACGGCCTGCTCCTGGCGTGCGACGGCACCCTCATCCCGACCCCCGGACCCACCCAGTCGTGCACCCGCCGCGTCGAGCAGGCCGCCACGATCCGCGCCGTCGCCGGGCACATGCACCTGCTCGGCTCCTCGCTGCGCATCGAGCTGGACCCCGGGACGGCCCGGGCCCGGACGCTCCTCGACATCAAGGTGTGGGACTTCGACAACCAGGCAGCGGTCCCCGTGCCTGCGACCGCGATCAAGCCGGGCGACTCGGTCCGGATCACCTGCACCCACGACCAGGCCTGGCGCGACAGGCTGCCCGACCTGCAGGGGCTGCCGGAGCGCTACGTCGTGTGGGGCGAGGGCACGACCGACGAGATGTGCCTCGGCCTGCTGAGCGTCACCCGGCCCTGAGCCGTCCCCGTCGTCACGGCCGGGCACAATGAGCCGCGTGATGACGACCGCGAAAGCGACCGACCCAACTGACGTCCTCGTCGTCGGCGGCGCCGGCGTCGACACCATCGTGCGCGTCGAGGCGCTGCCCGTGCCCTTCGCCGACTCGCACGGCGTGCCGCCGATCCACACCGTCGTCGGCCACACCGGCAGCGGCGTCGCCCTCGGCTGCCACCGCCTCGGCCTGCGTACCTGCTTCGTCGACGTCATCGGCGACGACCACGAGGGCCGCATGCTGCAGCGCCGCTTCGCCGAGGAGGAGCTGCGCTTCGAGAGCGTCGTCCACCCGAGCGGCACCCGCCGAGCCGTCAACCTCGTCGACGCAGCCGGCCGGCGCATGTCGCTCTACGACCCACGCCACCCCTACGACCTGGTCCCCGACGCTGCACTGTGGCGCGGGCCGCTCGCGCAGGCCCGCCACGTCCACGCCTCGATCATGCCGTGGACGGTGCACGCGCTCGAGGACGCCAGGGCAGCAGGCATCACCACCTCGACCGACCTGCACGACTGGGACGGGCACAACCCGCACCACCGCCCGTTCGCGCATGCCGCCGACCTCGTCTTCGTGTCGGGCTCACGACTCGACGGGATCGAGGACGCCGTCGTCGCCGAGGTGCTCGACGCGGGCCGCGCCCGGATCGTCGTCGTCATGGACGGCGCGCGCGGCAGCCGCGTCACCGTGCGCGACGGCGGCTCCTTCGCCGTGCCGGCCATCGACATCGAAGGCCGGCCGCCCGTCGACTCCAACGGCGCCGGGGACGCCTACGTCTCCGCCTTCCTGCACGCCTGGCTCGGCGGCGGCGACGCCCGCGCCGCGGCGCGGGCCGGAGCCGTCGCAGGCGCGTGGGCGTGCGGTACTGCCGGCACGCACTCGAGCCTCATCGACGCGGACGAGCTGGCCCGCCAGCTCCGGTCGCACTTCGGCGCCGCCTCGGCCTGAGGCGGCGCCGGGCGCGTCAACCGGTGGCGCCGTCCTGGGAGTGGTCGCCGGCGATGTTGACGAGCCAGCCGACCCCGAACTTGTCGTTGACCATGCCGAACTCGTCGCCCCACGCCTGCTTCTGGAGCGGCATGGTCACCGTGCCCCCCTCGCCGAGCCCGTCCCAGAAACGATGCAGCTCCTCGCTGTCGTCACCACTGAGGCTGACCGTGATGCGCGAGCCCTCCTCGTAGGGCATGCCCTCGGGAGTGTCGGACGCCATGATCGTGTAGCCGCTCGGGGTCTCGAGCTGGGCGTGCATGACGCCGTCGGCGTTGGGGCCGCTGTCACCGAACTCGCGGAACGTCGACACGTTCAGCTCGCCACCGAAGACGGACCGGTAGAACTCCATCGCCTCCCGCGCGTTGTCCTTGAAGCCGATGTAGGGGTTGAGTCGGGATCCCATCGGGTGCTCCTCTCTGAGCCAACTTGGGTGCAGACCACGGTAGGACCGGCCACCGACAGCCGCAGGCGATCGGCGTACGAGGCCGGTACGAGGCCGGTACGAGGCCGGTACGAGGCCGGTACGAGCGGCACGAGCGGCGGGCGGGTCCGGGCCGGAGCTCAGTACGAGCGGCGCGAGCGGGCCGCGCCACGGGTCGAGCCGAGGGGCACCTGGGTGCGTCCGTCGTCGGTGGGCCCCAGGCCGCCCTGGCAGCCGGGGCAGTAGAACATCGTGCGCTCCTTCGTCGGCTCGCCGATCATGGCGACGCGCACCGTCGCCCCGCAGCGACGACAGGGCCGCCCGCTGCGGGCGTGCACGTAGTGCGCCTCGTCGAGGCGGTAGCTGCCGGTGCTCGACTGGACGGCGTGCCGGCGGCCGTTGTCGAGGAGCCGGTGCGCCCGCGCGACGATGCGCTCGACCGTCTCGCGGCCCAGCTCGTCGGCCGGGGTCCACGGCGGCACACGCTCGAGGAAGAGCGTCTCGGCACACCACATCGTGCCCACCCCGGCGAGGTTGCGCTGGTCGAGCAGGGCCTGCCCGATCGGCATACCGCTGGTCCACACGTTGGAGACCGCGACGTCGAGGTCCCAGTCGGGGCCGAGCACGTCGGGCCCGAGGTGGCCCACGAGCTCGTGCTCCCGCGCGGTCGGGACGAGGTCGAGCATGCCGAGCCGCAGCCCGAGAGCGGTCCAGTCGGCCGCCGCGACGAGGGCCCGCAGCTGGGGGTTGCGACGCCACCGCGACGGCAGCCCGGGTGTGGCCTCGATGCGCCACTGCCCCTCCATCCGCAGGTGCGAGTGCAGGGTGAGCCCGCCCTCCACCCGGTGCAGCACGTGCTTGCCTCGGCTCACCACCTCGACCGTGCTCCGTCCGGTGAGGTCGGCGGTCGAGATCTCGGGCCAGCGCAGGTCGGACTCGACGATCTCGCGACCGGCGAGCGCCTGGTGCAGGCGGTCGGCCGTCCGCCAGACGGTGTCTCCTTCGGGCACGGCCCCTCCTGGTCGCCGGTCACCTGCGCCGGTCAGCGTCCCTCCACCCTAAGCAGTCCGACGTGTGCAGGAGAGGTCAGTTCAGCCTCCGCGTGCCCTCCGGCAGGGCGCCGCCGGCATACACGTCCTCGGCCAGGGTGGCCAGTGCCGTCAGGGCGACGTTCTGGCTCCACGGACCGTAGGACACCCGGGCGACGCCGAGCCGCTGGAGGGTCGAGAGGTCGAGCGACCCCGGGACCGCGATGACGTTGACCTTCTGCGGTCCGAGCTCCTCGACG
>NZ_BAAAPU010000007.1:661078-697009 GCF_039531305.1 Terrabacter lapilli | reverse complement strand
GGGACGAAGAACGTCGAGGCGCCCGCGTCGAGGAAGGCCCGGCCCCGCTCGATCGCGTCGGCGATGACCTCCCCGGGATCGCGGTCGCCGGCCTTGAGGAACGCGTCCGTGCGCGCGTTGAGCACGAAGGGTATGCCGGCTCGCTCGCCCGCCACGACGGCAGCCTCCACCGCCCGCACGGCGTCGGGCAGCGGCCTCATCCTGTCCTCGAGGTTGGCGCCGACGATCCCCACGTCGATCGCGCGGGCCACCGTCTCGCCCGCGTCGCCGTAGCCGGCCTCGAGGTCGGCCGTCACGGGCAGGTCGACCGCGGCGGCGATGCGCCCGACGGCCTCGATCATCAGGTCGCGCGGGATCTGCTCACCGTCGGGATATCCGTAGGCGGCCGCGATCGAGTGACTGGCCGTCGCCAGGGCCCTGGTGCCGGGGACGTCGGCGACCACGCGCGCGGTGATGACGTCCCACACGTTGACGAGCAGCAGCAGCTCCGGGTCGCGGTGCAGGCGTAGCAGCTCCTGAGCTCGGGCGGCGGCGTCCATGGGTCAGGTCCTCTCGTGGGCGGCGGGGCCGGGCGACCCTGGCGTCCGACAGCCCAGCGTCCCACAGGTCGGCGCCTCGCCGGCCTGTCGGTCGGGCCCCCTCGAGGGGCCTGCGGCTCACCCGTCCGGTTGGCCGGGTTGGGCGGGCCCGATCCGGTACGGCCGCATCATCTCGTTGTCCTCGTGCTCCACGATGTGGCAGTGCCAGACGTACTGACCCGCCCGCCCGAACCTCGCGCGGATCCGGGTCACCTCGCCGGGGTAGGCGATGACCGTCTCCTTGAACCCGCTCTCCCAGGCCTCCGGCGGGCGCGGAGCGCCCAGGAGCCGAGCCGGCGGTTCGGCCTCTCCGGCGTCGTTGACGACGAGTCCCTGCCGGTTGAGCACCTGGAACGTCGTCTCGTGGACGTGGATGGGGTGGGCGTCGGCCGTGAAGTTGTGGATCTCCCACACCTCCGTGTCGTCGAGACGGGGGTTCTCGGTCACGTCCTCCTCCCACATCATCCCGAGCGGCATGCCCTCGGCGTCCAGCTCCCCGAGCCTCGCCTGGGCCGGACCGTCCCAGACGCTCGAGGCGATCTCGACGAGGGCGAGGCGGCGGGTGCGCGTCGCCCGCGGGAGCGAGGGGACCGGCGGGAGGACGAGGAACTGCGCCGGGGTGCTCGGGTCCGGAGTCCGTGCCGGGCGGACCCGGAACTGCAGCACCCGTCCGGTCGTGCTCGGGTCGGCCGCGTCGAAGTCGCCGGGCGCCTCACCGCCGCCGAAGGGCTCGTCCGGCCCCACGTTGCCCAGGACCCAGCTGCCCACCGGGACGTCGGTGAAGTCCACGATCAGGTCGAAGCGCTCCGCCGGTGACATCAGCAGCCGGTTGCCGTGGTCGGCCGTCAGGTTCACGGGCCTGGCCAGGAACCCGCCCTCGTTGCCGATGACCCACACCTTCACGCCGGGGATCTGGCCGAAGTCCAGGACGAGGAAGCGCGCCTGGCACCCGTTGAGCAGGCGCAGGCGGTACCGGCGCTTCTCGACCTCGTGGAAGGGCCACGTGTTGCCGTTGACCATGATGGCGTTGCCGAAGAACTCCGGGTTCCAGATCGGGGAGAGGTCGGAGTGCGGGACGAGACCCGGGTCCTGCGCCGTGGCGCCATCGAAGAACTCGCGGCTGTCGGGATAGAAGAGCGACCCGTCCCGGTTGAAGGCGCGGTCCTGGATCGCGAGCGGGATCTCGTAGTACGTCCGGCGGGACGGGAACGCGTCTCCGGCCCTGGGTCCGGGTCCCGGCAGGACGGCGGCGCGACCGGTGCGACGGTCACGGATCGCCCCCTCACCCGAGGGACCACCCCTGACGAAGAAGAAGCCGGCCGGCCCGGCGTAGACGTTGACGCGCGTCATGCCGAGGGTGTGGTCGTGGTACCAGAGGGTCGACTCGCGTTGGTCGAGCGGGTACTGGAAGACGGCGTATCCCCGCCCCCAGCTCGCGCCGAAGCCGCTGGCGGCCTTGCGCCGGAAGAAGCCGTGCCAGGTGCCCTCGGTCGCATACCCCTGCGGGACGTTCTTCGCCGCCGGGAGGAACCACGCCTCGGGGTAGCCGTCGCTCTCGTCGCCGACGCCGACGGCCCCGTGGACGTGGGTGACCATGGGGACCGGTCCTGCGTACGGACCGGGCGTGGACCTGAAGGTGGGCCTGGTGTCCCGGCCCGTGGTCCCGCCGGGTGGGTTGGCCCAGTGGAGCGTCGGGTCGACCGGCAGCAGGTGCGGCAGGTAGTTGCCCCGGTCGTCGACGAGACCGTTGACCCACTTGATCCGTACCGGGCGCCGCCATCTCCCCTCGATGGTGAGCGAGGGCGCGCGGTGGAGCAGCAGTCCGCTCGTGCTGGCGGAGCGCAGCGCCCCGTAGCCCCACACCGTGGTGGCCGGCAGGCCGGTCGGGAGGATCTGCTGGCTGAACTGCTCGACCGAGATCTCGTAGTAGTCCGCAGAGGTGCCGTCCTGGAGCGTCAGCGTGCCGGCGCGCGGCATCACCGGGGGGACCAGCAGCGGCGTGACGAACTTCGGCACCTTCGCCGGGTCGAGGGTGCCGCCGGGGATGCTGGCGACCGCGTACGGTGTGCCTCCCGGCCCCCAGGCGTAGAGGACGAAACCGGCCCCTGTCACCCCCGCTGCCCTGATGAAGCTCCGTCGGCTGAGCTCCCGACCCCGGACAGGTCTCTCGTCGTTGCTCACGATCACCACGCCCCCTCGGCCTCCGGCGGCTGGGTCCAGCACCCCGCTCACCGGGTCTTCTGTCTGCCTCCAACAGCGTGGCAGCGGCAGTGGTTGCCTGAGTGCAGAATGGGCGGTCCCTGTGCCAACCTTGGACAACCGCTGGGGGCAATTCGCCCGTTTTTCAATGCTATTCGGCTGACTCGTCTGGGCATCGGGGGCCGTGGCAGGCCTCGGAGACGGAGCACCAGCGACGCAGATCAGCGGCGCAGACGGAGTCCTCGCGGGGTCATGTGGAAGCCGGCCTGCGACAGCGCCTGGACGAGCGGGTGGCCCGAGCCGAGCACCGAGGCGCCGTCGGCCTTCTCGACGGTGAGGCGGCCCAGGGCTCCCTCGCGGACGGCAAGGGCGAGGGCGTCGGCAGCCGCCTGCAGGTGCTCGGGGTCCTCGGACCAGCACAGCATCGTCTTGCCGCCCCGCTCGACGTAGAGCACGAGCTCGCCGTCGACGAGCACCACCAGGGCTCCGGCCTTGCGACCGGGCTGGTGGCCCTTGCGGCGCGACGACTTCGGGGTGGCCGCACCGTCGCCGGCTGGGTTCCCTGCACCGGATCTTGTGGCACCGGTGTTCGCGTCGCGGGTGCCCGCGTCGGCGGCCGGCTCGTCGGCGGCGTCGGTCAGGCCCCGCTCCGGCCAGCCGATGGCGGCGCCGTACGGGTTGGCGGGGTCGCTCGCGGCGAGCACCAGGGCGGGTGGCCCAGTGCGTTCACGGCCGGCGCGACCGCCTCGGCCACCTCGGCCGCCCTGCGCCGTCGGTGACGGGGTGAGCCACTCGTCGTCCTCGGCGGGGTCGACCCGGCGTCCCCCGGCCTCCGCATCGTCGGCTCCGCCGCCGGGCAGCCGCGACATCGAGCGGAGCCGGTCGACCGCCCCGGTCGAGGCGAACTGCGAGGCGCCGAGCCCCTCGACGAAGTAGCCCCGGCGGACCTTGCCGGCCTCCTCGGCCGCGGCGAGCACCCGGTAGACGGCGGCGAACCCGCCCGGCACCTCCTCGGTGCCGACCGAGCCGCGGGTCAGCACGCCGTAGCGGTCGAGGAGCAGCTCGGCGTTGGTGACGGCGCGGACCGTGGGATCGGTCTCGGCGGGCGGCAGGGCCGTCCAGCGCCCCACCCCGGTGGACGGACCGGACCCCACCGCGCGCCCCGCCGCCAGGGCCTTGGACGCCGCCGCGTCCTCGGCGGCCTCGACCTGTGCCGGGCTCGTGCCGGCGAGCGCACCCCGCAGCGAGCCGAAGCGGCCCAGCGAGCCGCGCCGGCCGGCATACCGCGTCGACCGGGGGGCGGAGGAGGTGCGCTTGTGGGCGGTGCGGCCACCAGCGAGCAGCGCCCGCAGGGGCGCGATGGTGTCGTTGGTGACGCGGCCCGACCAGAGGAGCGACCAGAGGGCGTCGTTGAGCTCGGTGTCGCCGAGGCCCACGCGCGTCGCGAGCGCCCGGAAGAAGTACGCGCCGCCGCCCTCGAGCGCGTCGAGGACCGCGCGCTCGTCGTCGGTGAGCTCCATCTCCTCGGGCGGCGTGAGGGTCAGCTGTGCGGCGTCGGCGAGGTGCAGGCTCACCCAGCCGTCGTCGCCGGGCAGCGAGCCGTGGCCGCGCCACACGACGTCGCCGGCGCTCATCACCTCGTCGAGCAGGGCGGGGCGGTAGTCGGCCACCCGAGCCGGCAGGACGAGCGACTCGAGGGCGCTCGCGGGCAGCACCGCACCGGTGAGCTGCTCGACCGCCCGGAGCAGTCCCTCGCGTCCACGCAGTCCGCCGCCGACGCCCTGCCACTGCGGCAGGAACCGGGCCAGGTCCGCCTGCGCGACCGGCTCGACCTCGTGGCGCAGGGCGGCCAGCGACCGGCGGCGCAGCAGCCGGAGCACCTCGGCGTCGCAGAACTCCGGGCCGTGACCGCCGCCGTTCTCGGTGGGCAGCAGCTCGCCCTCGACGACCCGGCCCGCGGAGACGAGGCGCCGCAGCGCGTCGTGGACGACCGCCGGACCGACGCCCCACCAGGCGGCGACGGTCTGGACCGCGAACGGCCCGTGCGTGCGGGCGAAGCGGGCCACGAGGTCGGCGAGCGGGTCGGGGACGGGCTCGAGGAAGGCCTGCGGCACCCCGACCGGCAGGGAGGTGCCCAGGGCGTCGCGCAGGCGGGCGGCGTCCTCGATGGCGGCCCAGCGGTCGTCGCCGCCGACGCGCACCGCGATGACCCGGCGCGCCGCCTCGAGCTCGGACAGGGCCGCCTCGACGGACGCCGGCGCGAACCCCTCCGCGGCCCGGGCAACGACGTCGCGCAGCGACAGGGGGCCGAGCACCCGCAGCAGGTCGGCGACGTCTTCGGCGTCGCGGGCCCCACGTTCGGGGGTGAGGCGCTGCAGCTCCGCCTCCGTGCGCGCCACGGCCTCGGGGTCGAGCAGGTCACGCAGGGCGAGCGCCTCACCCTGGCCGAGCAGCTCGGAGAGCAGCGAGGGGTCGAGCGCGAGTGCCGCGGCCCGACGCTCCGCCAGCGGCGAGTCGCCCTCGTAGAGGTACTGGGCGACGTAGCCGAAGACGAGCGACTTCGCGAAGGGGCTGGGCTGGCGCGACTCGACCTCGACGACCGTCACGGCGCGCGAGCGGATGTCGCCCATCAGCTCGACGAGGCCCGGCACGTCGAAGACGTCCTGGACGCACTCGCGCACGGCCTCGAGCACGATCGGGAAGCTGGGGTACTGGCTCGCCACCTCGAGCAGCTGCGCTGCGCGCTGGCGTTGCTGCCACAGCGGCTGACGGCGGTCGGGCCGGCGGCGCGGGAGCAGCAGCGCCCGGGCGGCGCACTCGCGGAACCTCGCTGCGAACAGGGCGGATCCGCCGATCTCCTGGGTGACGAGCTCGCTCACCTCCTCCGGCTCGAGGGTGACGAGCTCGACGAGCTGCTGGCCGATCGCGGCGCCGTCCTCGAACTCGAGGTCGGGCAGGCGGAAGACGATGCCGTCGTCGCCGTGCATGGCCTGAACGTCGATGCCGAACCGTTCGCGCATGCGCGCCGCGACGCATAGCGCCCACGGGGCGTGGACCTGGCCGCCGAACGGCGAGAGCACCGCCACACGCCAGTCGCCGATCTCGTCGCGGAAGCGCTCGACGACGATGGTGCGGTCGTCGGGGACGTGGCGAGTGGCCTCCTTCTGCTCGGTGAGGTAGCCGATGAGGTTGTCGGCGGCCCACTCGTCCAGCCCTGCGGTGCGGACCCGCTCGCGCGCCCGCTCGGGCGTGAGGCCGACGATCTCGCGGACGAACCCGCCCAGCGCGCGGCCGAGCTCGGCCGGCCGTCCCTGCTGGTCGCCCTTCCAGAACGGCAGCTTGCCGGCCTGTCCCGGCGCGGGCGTCACCAGGACCCGGTCGTGGGTGATGTCCTCGATGCGCCACGTCGACGTGCCGAGGGTGAAGACGTCACCGACGCGCGACTCGTAGACCATCTCCTCGTCGAGCTCGCCCACCCGGCGACCGGGCCCCTCGCCCGAGGCGAGGAACACGGCATACAGCCCCCGGTCGGGGATGGTGCCGCCGCTCGTGACCGCCAGGCGCTGGGCGCCGCGGCGACCCGACAACGTGTCGGTGACGCGGTCCCAGACGATGCGCGGGCGCAGCTCGGCGAACTCGTCGGACGGGTAGCGGCCGGCGAGCATGTCGAGCGTCGCCTCGAGGACCGAGCGCGGCAGCGACGCGAAGCTCGCGGCGCGGTGGACCAGGGCCTCCACGTCGGCGACGGTCCAGTCGTCCATGGCGCACATCGCCACGACCTGCTGGGCCAGCACGTCGACGGGGTTGGCCGGGATGCGCAGCGACTCGATGGCACCGGCGCGCATCCGCTCGACCACGACGGCCGTCTGCACGAGGTCGCCGCGGAACTTCGGGAAGAGCACACCCTGGCTGACGGCGCCGACCTGGTGGCCGGCGCGGCCGACGCGCTGCAGCCCGCTCGCCACCGACGGCGGGCTCTCGACCTGGATGACGAGGTCGACGGCGCCCATGTCGATGCCGAGCTCGAGGCTGCTCGTCGCGACGACCGCCGGGAGCCGGCCGGCCTTGAGGTCCTCCTCGATGGTCGCGCGGTGCTCCTTGCTCACCGAGCCGTGGTGGGCGCGGGCGAGCACGGCCGGCGCCCCTCGGGTCGACCCGGCCTGGGCCATCACCTGCGCCGGCGGCGACGTCGACAGGGCCGCGAGGCTGGGCGAGGGGAGTCCCTCCTGCTCGGCGAGGCGCTCCTCCCAGATCTCGTTGAGGCGCGAGGTCAGCCGCTCGGCGAGGCGGCGGGAGTTGGCGAAGACGAGGGTCGAGCGGTGGTCGGCGATGAGGTCGACGATGCGTTCCTCGACGTGCGGCCAGATGCTCGCCTGCGGTGCGTTGCCGGCCGCCGGGCCCGAGAGGTCGGGCACCCCCGGTGAGATCTCCGCCGGCGCGCCGGACAGCTCGCCCATGTCGGGGACGGGCACGACGACATCGAGCTCCCACTGCTTGGTGGACTCGGGCTGGACGATCTCGACCGGGCGGCCACCGGCGAGGTAGCGCGCCACCTCCTCGACGGGGCGCACCGTCGCCGAGAGCCCCACGCGCTGCGCGGGCTCGGGCAGCAGGGCGTCCAGCCGCTCGAGGCTGAGGGCCAGGTGCGCGCCGCGCTTGGTGCCGGCGACGGCGTGGACCTCGTCGATGATCACCGTGTGGATGCCCTTGAGCGCCTCGCGCACCGAGGAGGTGAGCATGAGGAAGAGCGACTCGGGCGTGGTGATGAGGATGTCGGTCGGCGTGCGCGCGAAGGCGCGGCGTTCGTTGGCCGGCGTGTCGCCGGACCGGACGCTCACGCTGATGTCGGGAGGCGGCAGCTCGAGCCGGGCCGCGGCGTGGCCGATGCCGACGAGCGGGGCCCGAAGGTTGCGCTCGACGTCGACGGCGAGCGCCTTCATCGGGGAGACGTAGAGGACCCGGCAGCGTTCGAGGCGCTCCTCGGGCACCGGCTCGCTCGCCATCCGGTCGATGGCCCACAGGAACGCCGACAGCGTCTTGCCCGAACCGGTCGGTGCCACGACGACGCAGTGGTGGCCCGAGCTGATCGCGTCCCAGGCGCCGGCCTGGGCGGTGGTGGGTGCGTGGAAGCTGCTCCGGAACCACGCTGCGGTGGCCGGGGAGAAACGGTCGAGCACGTCGGCTGGCTTGCCCTTGGTCATCGGGGCCAGCCTGCCATCCCGCACCGACAGACCGCGCCGTGGCGCAGTCCGAGCCGCGGCCGGGAACGTCAGCGTTGGTGGACGACGAGCACCGGGCAGTGGCCGTGCTCGGCGCAGGCGGAGCTGACCGAGCCCAGCAGCATGGCGGCGAAGCCGCCGTGGCCGCGGCTGCCGACGACGACCAGCGAGGCGTCCTTGCTCGCCTCGAGCAGGACGGTGCGGGCCGGTCCGTGCAGCACCTCGGCCACGAGTCCCGCCGGCCGGTCGTCCCCGAAGACCTCGTCCAGCGTCTCGTGCAGGACCGTCTCGGCGTCGACGTCGGGGCGCCAGTTCACGTCGACCGGGGAGTTGAAGGCCTGGGGATACTCCCACGCGGTCACCGCGCGGATGGGCACGCCCTCGACGGCAGACATCCGGGCCGCCCACCGCAGCGCCTCCTTGGAGGACTCCGACCCGTCGACCCCGACGACGACCGGTCCCGCGTGCTGCTCGACCATGAGCGGTCTCCTCTCCTGCGTCATCCCCATCGTCCCGGATTGCGGGGATCGGCGCGGGCCCTTGGACCGACCCTCAGGGTGTGGTTCGTCTCAGCGACGGACCTCGCGGTGCGAGCCGTCGAGACGCCGGGTCCAGCCCCGGCCGTCGAGGTGCTCGAGCAGGGGGATGACCGTGCGGCGCGTCGAGTCGAGCGCGAGACGCGCCTCGCTCGTGGTGAAGGGCTGCGGCAGCCCCGCGAGCACGCGCATCGCCCGTGCGGGCGCCGTCGGCAGCAGGACGATCTCCGGGGTCAGCCGCACGAGCCGTCCGGCGCTCTCGGCCGCCGCGAGCTGGCGGGGGCCCAGCCCGGCGGCGTCCAGCTCGTGCTGCTCGGGTGCCGTGAAGGGCTGGTCGGCCAGCCGCCGCTCGATCTGCACGAGCGCCGCCTCGACGGAGGGGTCGAGCGTGGCCCGGACCCCCGGGATGCCGACGCGTCCGGAGACGACCTCGAGGCCGCCGGCGGCCGCGACGTCGGCGAGCAGTTCCCGGTCCGGCACGCCTGCCGCAGCCCGGGCGGCCTCGAGACTCAGGGTGGGCTGCATGGGGTGCGCGTGCGCGTGCTGCTCGAGCGCCTCCCGCAGCGTCCGGGTCCAGCCGTGCCACGCCTGCTCAGCGACGAGCCACTGACCGCGCCGGAGCACGCCGGGAGCGGGGTCGCCCTCGTCGCCGAGGGCGTGCCCGAGCGCGACGGCCTCCGCGACGGCGAGCACTCCACGCCGGTGCACCTCGTAGGACAGGTCGGGTATGCCGTCACCCTCCGCCAGCGCGGCCAGCTCGGTCGCGCGCCGCTGGGCTGCACCACGGCGGGTCAGCTCGGGCGGGTCGGTGTCGAGGACCCTGGCACCCGCCAGCACCGTCTGCGCGCCGGGGTCGCGCAGGATGACCCGGTCGCCGGCCTGCAGCGGGAGCACGCGCGGGAAGCTCAGCCGGGCGAGCCGGTCCGACAGGGGGCGGAGCCGGGTCTCGAGAGCAAGCGTGCCGACGTGCGCCATGACGTGGGTCGGCGCCTCCCGCGCGACCGGTGGGTCGAGCGCGACGTCGACGACCGAGGTCGTGTGCCAGCGTCCTGCCGCGAGCAGCACGTCGCCGCGGCGCACCTCCTCGGCGCCCAGGCCCCGGAGGTTGACCGCCACCCGGGCGACGGCCTCGACCGTCTCGCGAGGCTGCTCGAGGGACTGCAGCCCGCGCACCGTGACCTCGACGTCGCGATGACCGCCTCGGGCGAGGACGAGGCGGTCACCCACCGCGATGCGCCCCTGGCCGAGCGTGCCGGTGACCACGGTGCCGCTGCCGCGGATGGTGAAGCTGCGGTCGACCCAGAGCCGCGCGCGGGCCCGGGTGTCAGGGGCCGGCAGGTCGGCGACGAGACGGCCGAGCGCGTCCTTCAGCTCGTCCATCCCCCGGCCCGTCCGGGCGGAGACGGCCACCGCCTCACCCTCGAGCCCGGCAGCGCGCAGGCGCTGTCGGGCGTCCTCGAGCGTCGCCTGCGGGTTGGCGAGGTCGCTGCGGGTCACGGCCAGCACGCCGTGGCGCAGCCCGAGCGCGCGGACGGCGGCGAGGTGCTCCTCCGACTGCTGGCGCCACCCCTCGTCGGCGGCGACGACGAAGAGCACGGCCGGTGCGGGCCCGAGCCCGGCGAGCATGTTGCCGATGAAGCGCTGGTGGCCCGGGACGTCGACGAACGCGACCTCGGCGCCGGTCGGCAACGTCGTCCACGCATACCCGAGGTCGATGGTCAGGCCCCGGCGGTGCTCCTCCTCCCACCGGTCCGGCTCGATGCCGGTGAGGGCGCGCACCAGGGCGGACTTGCCGTGGTCGACGTGGCCGGCCGTCGCGAGCACGTGCACGGCTCAGCCCTCGGCGACCTGGGCGACACCGTCGCCGCCATCTCCGCCGTCGCCCGGGTCGACGCGCAGGACCGCGCGCAGGGCGACCTCGAGGACGTCGTCCGCCTCGGCCGGGATGCAGCGCAGGTCGACGAGGCACCGCCCACGCTCCACGCGGGCGATGACGGGCGGCTCGCCGAGCCGGAGGGCCTCGGCACAGCCCGGAGGCAGCTCGACGGCGACGCCCGGCAGCGGCATCCCCGGGGCTGCTCCCCCGCCGACGGCGCCCGCCACCTCGACGACCCCCCGGCCGAGGGCTGCGGCAAGGCGTTCGGTCCGGGCGCGCAGGACGGCCGGGTCTGCGTGCAGGTCGGCGACCACGGGCGGGACGGGGCCGCGCAGGGTGGCCTCGAGCGCCGCGAGGGTCAGCTTGTCGACGCGCAGGGCACGGGCCAGCGGGTGCCGCCGCAGGCGCTCGACGACCTCGGCGTCACCGAGGACGAGCCCGGCCTGCGGCCCGCCGAGCAGCTTGTCGCCGCTGGCGGTCACGATCGCGGCACCGGCCTCGAGCGCCGAGGCGGCGTCGGGCTCGTCGGGCAGGAGCGGGTCGGGACGCAGGAGGCCGCTGCCGATGTCCATGACGACGGGTGCGCCGAGGGTGGCCAGCTCGCGCACGTCGACCGCCGAGGTGAAGCCCTGGATGCGGAAGTTGCTGGGGTGGACCTTGAGGATGCAGCCGGTGTCGGGCCCGACGGCGTCCCGGTAGTCGGCCAGGCTCGTCCGGTTGGTCGTTCCGACCTCGCGCAGGCGGGCCCCGGTGGAGGCGATGAGGTCGGGCAGCCGGAAACCGTCGCCGATCTCGACGAGCTCGCCGCGGCTGACGACGACCTCACGGCCCGCGGCCAGCGCGGTGGTGGCGAGCACGAGCGCCGCCGCGCCGTTGTTGACGACGAGCGCGTCACCGGCGGCCGGCACTGCCTCGCGGAGCGCGGCGAGGGTGGCGCGGCCACGGCGGGCACGGGCACCGGTGACGAGGTCGAACTCGACGTCGACGTAGCCGGCGGCCGCGGCGACGGCCTCGACCGCCGCCCGCGACAGGGGCGCCCGCCCGAGGTTGGTGTGCACGACGACGCCGGTGGCGTTGAGCACCGGTCGCAGGCTCGTCGTGCGCGCCGGCAGGTGCGCGAGCGCCGCGGCGACGACCTCGTCCGGGCCGATCTCACCGGTGCGCGCCTGCTGCTGCGCCCGGGTGACGGCGGCCTTGACGGCCGCGGACCCGTGCCGGGCCACGGCCTCGGCGAACGCCGGGAGGGCCAGCACGGCGTCGGTGCGCGGGATGAGCCGCCGCGGGTCGACCTGCGACACCTGCCACTCCTTCCGCACCGGGACGCGCTGCCCGGTGCCGGGTCGACACCGAACCAGCGACAACGAACAAGCATGGCGGAGGTGGACGGGAATCGAACCCGCCAGGCCGAGATGCTCGGCCTCACCGGTTTTGAAGACCGGGGGGACCACCAGGTGCCCAGACACCTCCACGCCCCACCGTACCCAGCGGGCCCCCGGGCCCGTTCAGGGCACCGTGCGACATACAGTCACGTCATGGACGCGTCCCCCATCGCGAAGACCCGGCTGACGCAGTACGCGCACGGTGGCGGCTGCGCGTGCAAGATCCCTCCGGGAGAGCTCGAGGACATGGTGCGCGGGCTCACCGGCATCCCGGACGCCGACCTGCTCGTCGGGCTCGACGACGGCGACGACGCCGCAGCCGTGCGCATCACCGATGGCCTGGCGGTTCTCGCGACCGCAGACTTCTTCACGCCCGTCGTCGACGACGCGTACGACTGGGGGCGCATCGCGGCCGCCAACGCCCTCTCCGACATCTACGCCATGGGTGGCCGGCCGGTCCTCGCCGTCAACCTCCTCGGCTGGCCCCGCGACCGGCTCCCCGCCGAGCTCGCGGCAGAGGTGCTGCGGGGCGGCCTCGACGTGGCCCGAGTGGCCGCCTGCCCGGTGGCGGGCGGGCACAGCATCGACGACCCGGAGCCGAAGTACGGCATGGCCGTGACCGGGGTCGCGGACCCGGATCGCCTGCTGCGCAACGACGCCGGGCGTGCGGGACTGCCCCTGAGTCTCACCAAGCCGCTCGGGGTGGGCATCCTCAACAACCGCCACAAGGCCACGGGTGAGTCGTTCCCCGAGGCGGTGGCCTCGATGGTTGCACTCAACGACGTGGCCAGCCGCGAGGCGCTTGCCGCGGGGGTTCGGGCCGCCACCGACGTCACCGGCTTCGGGCTGCTCGGGCACCTCTTCAAGCTGGCCCGGGCCTCAGGCGTGACGGCCGTCGTCGACGCCGCCGCGGTGCCCTACCTCGAGGGCGCGCGCAGCTCGCTCGCCGAGGGCTTCGTGCCCGGTGGCAGCCGACGCAACCTCGACTGGGTGCGACCGCACCTCGACGCCTCCGTCGACCTCGACGAGCTGCTGCTGCTCGCCGACGCGCAGACGAGCGGCGGCCTGCTCGTCGCCGGGGAGATCCCCGGCGGCACCGTCATCGGCGAGCTCGTCCCGCGTGACGAGCACGTGCTCCGGGTGCGATGACCGAGTCGTCGACGAGGCCGGCCACGGCGCTCGATCGTGGGTGCGCTGCTGCGGCAGGCCGGCTCGAGGCGATGCTCGAGGCGGCACGGGCGCACCTGCACCGGCTCACCCCGGCCGAGGCCTACGAGGAGCAGGCGCGCGGAGCGCTGATCGTCGACACCCGCACCGAGGCGCAGCGCGCTCGGCAGGGCAACCTGCCGGGCGCGGTGGTCATCGACCGCACGGTTCTCGAGTGGCGGCTCGACCCCACGAGCCCCTACCGGATTCCCGAGGCCGACGGGCCCTACGTGCGCGTCATCGTCGTCTGCCGCCAGGGCTACAGCAGCTCCCTCGCCGCCCGGTCGCTGCAGCAGCTCGGCCTCGACGCCACCGACGTCATCGGTGGCGTCGAGGCCTGGCTCGAGGCCGGGCTGCCGCTCGACCAGGGTCCCGCCGACGTGCGGGAGTGACCTGGGCGAGGCGACCGGACGAATGCCGTGGACGAGCCAGAGGAGTCAGCGGCGCGACGTCGCCGATGTCGACTCGGTGGTGCCGGCGGCGGTGCGCGCGGCTCTGGGGGCCGGCTTCTTCGTCAGCATCGGCAGAGCCATGCCGGCGAGGGCGATGATGCCGACGACGGTGAAGCCGAGCGTGTAGGCCTTCTGCTCGCCGATGAGCGAGGAGATGAGCAGCGGGCCGACGATGCCGCCGATGCTCCAGCCGATGAGCATCAGGCCGTAGATCGCGCCGGCGTTGCGCACGCCGAAGAAGCGACCGGCCGTCGACGGCATCGTGCCGAACGCGCCGCCGTAGCAGGTGTAGACGAGTGCGGCCAGGACGGCGAAGAGCGCGGCCGAGCCGACGTGCGGGATGAGCAGCAGGCAGACGCCCTGGATGCCGAGGATCCCCATGAAGGCCGGCATCTTGCCGATGCGGTCGGAGAGCCACCCCCAGAGGATGCGGCCACCGCCGTTGAAGAGGCCCAGGATGCCGACGAGGCTGGCCGCCGCCGCTGCGGAGTATCCGGCGACGTCACTGGCGCTGCCGGCGGCCACGGAGATCAGGGAGATGCCGGCCGTGACGCTCAGGGTGAGGATGGCGGTCAGGAGGTACCACTGCGGGGTGCGCAGCGCCTCGTCCGCCGTGAAGTCGACCTCGGGGACCGGGTCCTTGGTGTGCACCTCGGGGCCGTGGTCGCTCGTGGCGGGCGCCATGCCCGGCGGGAGGTAGCCGGCCGGCGGGTTGCGGAAGAGGCTGGCGCCGATGACGACCGCGACGAGGTAGCCGATGCCGAGCGGCAGGAACGCCTTGGTGGGCATGGAGGGGTCGTTGGCGATCAAGCGCTGGCCGAGCGGCGCGGTGATGACGGCGCCGAAGCCGAAGCCGGCCACCGCGATGCCGGTGATGAGGCCCGGCTTGTCGGGGAACCACTTCTGCAGCATGGCGATCGGCACGATGTAGGCCATGCCGAGGCCGAAGCCGCCGAGCACGCCGTAGCCGAGGATGAGCAGCCAGAACTGGTCCTTGCCGGCGAACGACGCGAGGATGACCCCGATGCTGTAGATCACGCCACCGGTGAGGGCCACGGTGCGCGGGCCGCTTCGGTCCTGGATGCGCCCGCCGATGTAGCTGCCGACGAAGATCATGCCGATGGCGACCTCGAACGGCACCGACGCCTGCGCCTTGGACCAGCCGAACGCGTCGTGGCTCTGGATCGCCTTGGCGAAGACGCTCCACGCGTAGACGGCGCCGATGGCCAGCTGCACGAGCACGCCGGCCACGAGGATGAGCCAACGGTTGCCCGTTGAGGCGGTGCTGTCGTTCCGAACCGCACTGGTGCTCATGAGGCCCTCCCCTTCGTGCGGGCTCTCGCCCTGGTTCCCCGGCGCGTCATCGCGCCGTGGTGATCGAGTCGTCGACGATGCCGGCGGCGCGCCTCTTCTCGAGACGCTCGCGCTGGTGCTCGACGGTGTACTTCGGGTCGATGGCCGACACCATGCCGGCCTCGAAGACCCCGAAGCGGGTGCAGACCGACGCGGCCATCAGGGCCGCTCCGCTGAGGGCTGCGCCCACCCGGTTGTGCCCGAGCGTCACGGCGCCGAGCGCCCCACCCACGGTCAGGGCCCGGCTCGCCTTGAGCAGGCGGCCGGCCTTGCCGGTGCGCAGCGGCTCGGACAGCAGCGGACCGAGCTTGTCCTGCATGCGCTCGAACGCGACCAGCTCGGAGACGGCGCTGACCGCCGCGAGCTTGCGGGCCGGGCCGTTCTGGCTGGACGGGACCGTCACGAGCGCCATTCCCGCCGCGGCGAGGTTGGCGGAGCTGACGAAGACGAACGGCAGCTCGCGGTAGGACTCGTGCCACGTCGGCGTCGCCGTGTCGGCCAGCAGCACGGCGGTGTAGGCCGCGAGCGGGGGCGCGAAGAAGGCCGAGCCGACGGTCAGCGACGGGTCGAGCAGGTTGAGCGCCTTGCTCGCCAGTGTCACCGCGGTCCCGGCGGACCCGCTTGTGCCGCCGCGCTTCTCGAGCATCGGGCGCGCCACCTCGGAGGCCAGAGCGCCCCCGGCGAACGTGCCGAAGGCGGTGAGGATCCACGAGCCGACCGACATCGGCGAGGTCAGCTTGACCGTGCGCATCATGTTGAGGGCGCGGCTGGGCCGGCCGAGGTCCTTCGCGAGCGCGCCGCCACCGAGGGCGGCGGCGGCCACTGCAGTGATCCGCCCCGCGCGACGCAGCGCGGGGAGCCCCAGCGCGGCACCGCCTGCCGCCAGGAGCGCGGACCCGCCGGCCAGCCCTCCGAGGAAGAGGTATGCCGCCACCTCCTTCTCCCACGGCGCCGGCTTGACGATGTGGCGGCCGTAGTAGCTGTCGAAGGTGACGTCGGGCACCATCATCGACTCGTCGCGGCGACGCTTGCCGCCCTGCTGCGAGGAGTCGCCGTTGCCGCGCCGGCGTGGGAGCTCCGGGGGCCGGTCGGCGTCGAGCGGGTTGGTGGTCACTTCCGCCTCCCGACGAACGAGGCGGCGGCGAGGGCCAGCATCGTCAGGCCCGCGTAGCCTGCCTTGCGGAACATGTCGGGCAGGTCCGCGGTGGTGACCCGGGGGTCCGGCGGCAGGCCGTAGACCTCCGGCTCGTCGAGCAGCAGGAAGGTCGAGCCCGTGCCACCCACGCCGTCGCGGTCGTCGACGCCGTAGAGCCGCGCCTCGGGGTAGCCGAGCTCGTGCAGCTCGGCGACCCGCGCGCGGGCGATCTCGTGCAGCTCGTCGAGGTCGCCGAACTTGATCGACGTGGTCGGGCAGGCCTGGGCGCACGCGGGGGTCTCTCCGGCGCCGAGCCGGTCGTAGCAGAGCGTGCACTTCTGGGCGATGCCGACGTTCTTGACCTCTCCGTTGGACGCGGCATACGACGGCGGGTTCTTGTGGGAACCGTCGCCTCCTGCCCCCTTGATGCTGATGCCGTGCGACTGGCCCTTCTTCTCGTGGCCCTCGTCGCCGCTCCGGCGCTCGATGACGCCGAAGGGGCAGGCGGCGACGCAGTAGCCGCAGCCGTTGCACACGTCGTCCTGGACGACCACCGTGCCGAACTCGGTGCGAAACAGCGACCCGGTCGGGCACACGTCGAGGCACGCCGCGTGCGTGCAGTGCTTGCACACGTCGGAGGCCATGAGCCAGCGCACGTCGGGCAGCGCGGTGTCGGTGGGACCGGGCCCCGCAGCCGCCCCGGAGCGCAGGTCGCCGGGCGCGGGACGCGTCGCGGTGGCCGTGCCGCCGCCGGCGGCGGAAAGGGCCGGCTCGTCGCCCGAGCGCAGGGACGGCATACCGAGGGCCACGAGCTTGCGCCCGGACTCGCGTGCCTGCTCGATGCGGTCGCTCGACTGCTCGACGAAGGCGACGTGGCGCCACGTGCTGGCACCGAGCGCGCCGGTGTTGTCGTAGGACTGGTTCAGCAGGTCGAGGCCGTCCTCGGGAACCCCGTTCCACTCCTTGCAGGCCACCTCGCAGGCCTTGCAGCCGATGCAGATGGAGGTGTCCGTGAAGAACCCCTTGCGTGGCTCGTGACGGTCCCACGCGGCATCGGCAGCCGGGTCGGTGGGTCCCGAGAGCTGGTTGCGCCAGAAGCCCATCAGCTCACCCTCCTCTCGTGTCGGGTACTGACTCCGGGTGTCCGGTGCGCAGCTCGTTGCTCGTCATGACGGTGCTGCCGGCGCGCGACTGGTACTCCGAGATGAACCGGAGCAGGGCATCGCCCGTGGGGCGACGGCCGGGGATGATGTCACACGAGCCGGCCTTGCTCTCCTGGATCTGGACGTTCGGGTCGAGCGCGACGCCGAGCAGGTCGTTCGCGGCGTCACCGCTGACGACCGCGTCGCTGCCGACGCCCCAGTGGTAGGGCAACCCCACCTGGTGGATGGTGCGCCCGCCGATGGTGAGCGGGGTCATCCGCTCGGTCACCATGACCCGCGCCTCGATGGCGGCACGGCCGGAGACGATCGTGGCCCAGCCGCCGTTCTCGAGGCCCCGCTCCTGCGCGAGCTCCGGCGAGACCTCGCAGAAGAACTCCGGCTGGAGCTCCGACAGGTACGGCAGCCAGCGGCTCATCCCGCCCGCCGTGTGGTGCTCGGTGAGGCGGTAGGTCGTGAAGACGTACGGGTAGACACCGGCGCCGGGCGCGTTGCCGGAGGGTGCCCAGAGGTTGTCCTTGCGGGGGAAGACCTTGCGCGCCGGGTTGGACTGCTGGGTGTAGAGCGGGTTGGCGACCGGCGACTCCTGCGGCTCGTAGTGCGTCGGGAGGGGCCCGTCGAGCATGCCCTTGGGTGCGAACAGCCACCCCTTGCCGTCGGCCTGCATGACGAACGGGTCGTCACCGGCGAGTCCCTCCGGGCCGCCCGTGCCGGGCTCGGGCCGGTAGCCCGGCTCCTTGTCGGGGACGAAGTCCGGCACGTCGTGACCGGTCCACTTCCCCTGGTCAGCATCCCACCAGATGTAGCGCTTGCGCTCGCTCCAGGGGTTGCCCTCGGGGTCGGCCGAGGCGCGGTTGTAGAGGATGCGGCGGTTCGCGGGCCACGCCCAACCCCAGTCGAGCGCAGTGAGGTCCTGCTCACGGCCGGGCTTGCGGTCGGCCGCGTGGTTGATCCCACCGGCGTAGACGCCGGTGTAGATCCAGCAGCCGCCGTCGGTGGAGCCGTCGGCCTTCATCTCGGTGTAGGCCGACAGCGGCTGGCCCGCCTTGTCACCGGTGAGGTGACGGCCGTTGATCTCGGCGAGCACCGCCTCCGCGTCGGGGTCGCCGTGCTCGTCGGTGGGGTAGTCCCACGTCAGGTCGAGCAGCGGGCGGTCCCTCACGTCGGTCGAGTCGGCCAGCAGCTCGCGCACGCGAAGGCCCAGCTCGTAGAAGAACTGCAGCTCGCTCTGGCAGTCGCCCGGCGGCTCGACCGCCTGGTGGTGCCACTGCAGCATCCGCTGCGTCTGCGTGAACGACCCGCTCTTCTCGGTGTGCGCCGCGGCCGGGAGGAAGAAGACCTCGGTCTGGATGTCCTCGGTCTTCAGCTCGCCCGAGGCGATCTCGGGGCCGTCCTTCCAGAAGGTCGCCGACTCGATCATGTTGAAGTCGCGCACGACGAGCCACTTGAGGTGCGCCATCGCCTGGCGCTGCATGCGCCCGTGGGCCGAGCCGACGGCCGGGTTCTGGCCGAGCAGGAAGTAGCCCTCCACCTTGTCGTCGAGCATCGCCATGACGGTCTGGTAGGTGCCGTGTGCACCGGTGAGCTTCGGCAGGTAGTCGAAGCACCAGTCGTTCTCGGCCGTCGCGGCCTTGCCCCACCACGACTTGAGCAGGCTGACGGCATACGTGTCGGCGTTGGCCCAGAAGCCCTTCTGCTCCTTGTTGCCGATCGCGCCCATGTAGTCGTCCCACGTGTCGTGCAGGCCGACGACCGGCATCGCGAGGTAGCCGGGGAGGATGTTGTAGAGCGTCGGGATGTCGGTCGAGCCCTGGATGCTCGCGTGTCCGCGTAGCGCCATGATGCCGCCGCCGGGGCGGCCCATGTTGCCCAGCAGCAGCTGCACGATCGCCGCCGTACGGATGAACTGGGCGCCGAGGGTGTGCTGGGTCCAGCCCACCGCGTAGACGAACGCGGTGGTGCGCTCGCGGCCGCTGTTCTCGGTCACCGACCGTGCCAGGTAGTGGAAGTCGTCGACGCTGATGCCGCACGTGTCGGCCACCATCTCGGGGGTGTAGCGGGCGTAGTGCTTCCGGAGGATCTGGAAGACCGTGCGGGGGTCCTGCAGCGTCTCGTCGCGCTCGACGCGGGCGTGCTCGAGCGCCGGTCCACCGGACCCGTGCTCGTCGCCCGCGGACCGTGCCGACTTCGTCTCACCGTGCTCGTGGCCGGCCGCGGGTCCCCCGATGGTGCCCGGGGTCTCGTCGTCCTCGCCGTCGGCGCTGGAGTAGGCCCAGGTCTCCTGCGAGTAGCTGCCCTTCTCGTCGTCGTAGCCGGAGAAGAGGCCGTCGAGGTCCTCGGTGTCCTGGAACTCCTTGCTGACGAGGGTCGCCGCGTTGGTGTAGGCGACGACGTACTCCTTGAAGTACAGCTCGTTGTCGAGGATGTACTTGATGAGGGCACCGAGCAGCACGACGTCGCTACCCGCCCGGATCGGGATGTGCTTGTCAGAGGTCGCCGACGTACGCGTGAAGCGCGGGTCGACGTGGATGACCTTGGCGCCCTTGAGGCGCGCCTCCGTCACCCACTGGTAGGCCACCGGATGGCACTCGGCCATGTTGGAGCCCTGGATGACGATGCAGTCGGAGTTCGACAGATCCTGGACGTACTGGGTCGCGCCGCCGCGCCCGAACGAGGACCCCAGACTGGGGACCGTGGAGGAGTGTCAAATACGCGCCTGGTTCTCGATCTGTATGGCGCCCGCCGCGGTGAACAGCTTCTTGATGAGGTAGTTCTCCTCGTTGTCGAGCGTCGCGCCGCCGAGTGACGCGATGCCCATCGTGCGGCGCACCGGCCGTCCCTGGTCGTCGGTGTCCTGCCAGGTGCGGCGGCGCGACTCGACGAAGCGTTGCGCCACCATCTCGACGGCCTCGGAGAGCTCGATCGGCTCCCATTCGGTGCCGCCGGGCCGGCGGTAGAGCGCCTTGCGCTGCCGCCCGGGGTTGTTGACCAGCTGCTCGCTCGCCGAGCCCTTGGGGCAGAGGCGGCCGCGCGACACCGGCGAGTCGGGGTCGCCCTCGATCTGGACGACGTGGCCGTCCTTGACGAAGACCCGCTGCCCGCAGCCGACGGCGCAGTAGGGGCACACGCTCTGGACGACCTTGTCGGCCGTCTTGGTGCGCGGGGCGAGCTCGCGGGTGCGTTCCGACGTGACCGCGGGACCGCGTCCCAGGAAGTCGCCGGAGCGGACCTGCCGGACCACCGGCCACGACAAGAACGTCTTCTTCGGATCCACCGTTGCACCTCTCGGCTGTGCGGACTGGAGCCATCCGCGGTCTCGCTGGGCGGCACGCTGCGAGAGCGCACCACCCACGCCATACCCACTCGGACGCCCGGGAACACCACCGTCCCGGACACCTAGAATCGCAGGCAGATGACGAGCAACCCGCCTTCCGACACGCCACACCCCTCCCTTGCACGGGCTGCCGCCCTCGCCCGCGGGATGGTGGCCGTCGGCCCGCACCGCGGCGCCCACCGGGTGGCCCTGCGGGCCGGGGTCTCCGTCCTCGTCCCTCTGCTCGTGCTCGTCCTTCTCGGGCACGTGGCCTGGACGCCGTATGCCGCCTTCGGGGCCTTCACGTCGCTCTACGGCCGCAACCACTCGCGCGCCGAGCGCGCCGGCATGCAGGCGGTCGCCGGCGCGTTCCTCACGCTCGCGGTGGTCCTCGGCGTGCTCGTGTCGCTGGCCCCGGACTCCCGGTGGCTCGTGGTGCCGGTGGGTGCCCTGCTCGCCGCGGCCGGCTCCCTGACCTCCGACGCGTACGGCTGGCACCCACCGGGGCCGCTCTTCCTCGTCTTCGGCTTCGCGGTCTGCGCCATGGTGCCCGCCACCCCGGTGACGGTGCCGCTGGCCGCGACCATCGCCGCACTGAGCGCCGGCTTCTCGCTCCTCGTCGCGCACGTCGGCGTCCTGCTCGAGCCCCGCTCGTGGTCGCCGCCCGTGCTCCCCGCCCCGAGCTTCCGCGACGCGCTCGCCCCACAGGGGGCCGTGGCACACCTGGTGCGCCACGTCGTGGCACTCACCGTCGCGGGCGGGATCGCCACCGCGCTGGGCTGGCAGCACCCGTACTGGGCCATGGTCGCGGCCGTCGTGGTCCTGTCGGGGCCCGACCTGCTCTCGCGCCTGACCCGGGGCGTGCAGCGCGTCCTGGGCACGCTGCTCGGCCTCGGCGTGGCGACCGTGGTCCTGTCCTGGCATCCGCAACCGCTCGTCGCGGTGCTGCTCATCGTGGTGCTCCAGGTCGTCACCGAGCTCTTCGTGGGCCGCAACTACGCGGTCGCGCTCCTGTTCATCACCCCGCTCGCCCTGCTGATGGGCCAGCTCGCCCACCCCTCGCCCGTCGCGCCGCTCCTGCGCGACCGGCTGCTCGAGACGGTGCTCGGCGCGGTGGTCGGCGCCGTCGTGCTCCTGGTCCCCTACGGCCGGAAGCCCGGCACCGTCTGACCCAGCCAGATCAGCGACTCCCTGATGTAGGGCTCGAACACGGTCATGCGGTGGCCGCCGGTCTGCAGCAGCACCGTGGTCACGGACAGCGGCGGGCGCGCTTCGTGGATGAACTCCGCGGTGGTCGGGTAGGACAGCGAGTCGGCACGGCTGGCCATGATCCACATGGCGATCGGAGGCGGGCTGGTCCGCGCGGTGTGGACCAGGTCGTAGCCGCGTGCAGCCGCGGACCCGGGGACGATGGGGTCGTAGGCGCGCGAGAAGTCCGGACGGAAGTACCCGCCGAGGACGATCGAGGCGGCGAAGACGTCCGGGTGTCGAACCCCGAGGAGTGCGGAGCACCAGCCGCCGAACGAGTAGCCCGTGACCGCCCAGGACGTCCGCGTCGTCTCGACCGGGAAGTGGCTCACGACCCAGGCGGGGATGTCGCGGCCGAGCCAGGTCTCGTCCTGCGGTCCGGTGTGGTTCGGCGCGTCGACGCACTCGGTGTCGAGCGGGCCCGGGCTGTTGATCTGCGGGATGACCAGGATGGCCGGCTTGATCCGGTGTGCTGCGGTGAGCTCGTCCACGGTCTGGTCGATGTGCAGCTCATGGAAGTAGACGGCCGGGTAGCCCGGGAAGCCGTGCAGGGCCACGATCACGGGGTACCTCGTCGCCCCGCTCGGGTCGTAGCCCGGCGGCAGGTAGACGATCACCTGACCCGTGATGCGGCTGCGGGCGCCGGTCACGGTGTAGCTCTGCTCGCGTCCTCCCGGGTACGGCAGCGGCGGAAAGACCCGGGGCACCGGCACCGAACGCAGACCCGGGCCCTTGGCACTCGCCTCGACCGCCTGTCGAGCGGTGCCCCCGACGTGCGCCGCCGTGACGGTCGCGCCCGCCCCGAAGAGGTCGCCCCAGCTGACATAGAAGAGGTACTGGTCGTTGAGCGCGGCACCGGCGAAGAGCAGGACCGTCAGGCTGAGGACGAGGGCCTCGGACGCCCGGGAGACGGCGCCCAGCCACGTCCGGCGGGCTCGGGGGTAGCCGAGCACGAGCAGGAGGAAGGCGATCGCCGCGACCACGCCCAGGACCACCAGCAGTCCGCCGCTCGTGAGCTCCATGGCCCCTCCTTGCCCCTGTGTGCCCGTCCCGTCGCATCCCAGCGGCAGGAGCTGCTGCCTCGTCCGGGACGCTAGCCACGAGCGCTGAGGGTTTGCTGGCCCGTCGCTGGGAGCAGGTCGCGAGCAGGCCGTGGGTTCGTCGCACGAGCCCACGCGACGGCATACTCGCGTGGTGACGAAGAACCTCACCGAGCGCATCCCGCGGGACCCCGATCCCGACGGCCTCTTCGAGGTCTTCACCGAGTGGACGGCCGAGCGCGGCCTGACCCTCTACCCGCACCAGGAGGAGGCGTTCCTCGAGATCCTGAGCGGCAGCAACCTCGTCCTGTCGACGCCGACCGGCTCGGGGAAGTCCCTCGTCGCCACCGCCGCGCACCTGACGGCCCTCGCCGAGGACCGCGTCTCCTTCTACACGGCGCCGATCAAGGCCCTCGTCTCCGAGAAGTTCTTCGCCCTCTGCGAGCAGTTCGGCGCCGACAACGTCGGGATGGTCACCGGCGACGCGTCGGTCAACGCGGACGCGCCGATCATCTGCTGCACCGCGGAGATCTTGGCCAACCTCGCGCTCCGCGAGGGCAGCTCGGCCGACGTCGGGCTCGTCGTCATGGACGAGTTCCACTTCTACTCCGAGCCCGACCGCGGCTGGGCGTGGCAGGTGCCGATCCTCGAGCTGCCGCAGGCGCAGTTCGTCCTCATGTCGGCCACGCTCGGTGACGTCACGATGTTCCGCGACGACCTGACCCGGCGCACCGGCCGCTCCACGGCCGTCATCACCGGCACCGAGCGGCCCGTGCCGTTGGAGTTCTCGTATGCCGTCACCCCGCTCCACGAGACCATCGAGGAGCTGCTCGAGAAGGACCGCGCCCCGGTCTACGTCGTGCACTTCACGCAGGCGGCCGCGCTCGAGCGCGCCCAGAGCCTGATGGGCGTCAGGATCACGACCCGCGAGGAGCGGGAGGCCATCGCCGAGCGGATCGGCGGCTTCCGGTTCGGGGCCGGCTTCGGGCGCACGCTCTCGCGGCTCGTGCGCCACGGCATCGGCGTGCACCACGCAGGGATGCTGCCGAAGTACCGCCGCCTCGTCGAGCAGCTCGCCCAGGACGGCCTGCTCAAGGTCATCTGCGGCACCGACACCCTCGGCGTCGGCATCAACGTGCCGATCCGCACCGTCCTGCTCACCGGCCTGACGAAGTTCGACGGCACGAAGCAGCGCCTGCTCAAGGCCCGTGAGTTCCACCAGATCGTGGGCCGGGCCGGACGGGCCGGGTTCGATGCGCGCGGCTGGGTCGTCGCGCAGGCTCCCGAGCACGTCGTCGAGAACCTCCGCGCCGTCGAGAAGGCCGGCGACGACCCGAAGAAGCAGCGCAAGGTCCAGCGGAAGAAGGCGCCGGACGGGTTCGTGAACTGGTCGGAGGAGACGTTCGAGCGGCTCATCGCCGCCGAGCCCGAGCCGCTGCAGCCGCGCCTGCGAGTCTCGCACTCGATGCTCGTGAACCTCCTTGCCCGCGAGGGCAACCCGGTCGCCCATGCCGTGCGCCTGCTGTCCGACAACCACCACGAGACCAAGGACCAGCGGCGGCTGCAGCGGCACGCGCTCGTGCTGGCCCGCGAGCTGCTCACCTCCGGGGTCGTCGAGCGGCTGCCCACGGCCGAGGCGTCCGGGCGCCGCTACGCCCTGACCATCGACCTGCAGCGCGACTTCGCCCTCAACCAGCCGCTCGCCCCCTTCGCCCTCGCGGTGATGGACACGCTCGACCCCGAGTCGGACACCTACGCGAGGGACCTCGTCTCGGTCATCGAGGCGATCCTCGAGGACCCGCGCCAGGTGCTGTGGGCCCAGGAGTTCAAGGCGCGTGGCGAGGCGGTCGCCGCGATGAAGCTCGACGGCATCGAGTACGACGAGCGGATGGAGCGGCTCGAGGAGGTCACCTGGCCCAAGCCGCTCGCCGACCTGCTCGAGGTCACCCTCACGGCCTACCGCCAGACCCACCCGTGGATCTCGCAGGACGCCCTGTCGCCGAAGTCGGTGGTGCGCGAGATGTACGAGCGGGGCATGACGTTCAACGAGTTCGTCTCGTACTACGGCCTGTCGAGGTCCGAGGGGTTGGTGCTGCGCTACCTCACCGACGCCTACCGGGCTCTGCGCCACACCGTCCCCGAGAGCCACCGCACCGAGGAGCTCGAGGACATCATCGAGTGGCTGGGCGAGCTGGTGCGCCAGACCGACTCGAGCCTGCTCGACGAGTGGGAGGACCTCGTCAACCCGTCCGAGGCCTTGGCCCAGCAGTCCGAGGTCACTCCCCCGGCCCGGCCGATCACCGCCAACGAGCGCGCCTTCACCGTCATGGTGCGCAACGCGATGTTCCACCGCGTCGAGCTCGCGGCGCGGGACCAGTGGGAGGCGCTCGGCGAGCTCGAGGCGCGCGTCGCCGAGCTGACCGACCCCCCGCAGAAGGTCCTCATGGACGCCGACGCGTGGAACGAGGCGCTCGGCGCCTACTACGACGACCACGACGCGATCGCCACCGACCAGGCGGCCCGCTCCCCCGCGCTGCTCCAGGTCGAGCGCACGCCCTCCGAGTGGCGCCTGCGCCAGGTCGTCGTCGACCCCGACGACGACCGCGACTGGGGCATCACCGCCGTCATCGACCTCGCCGCCAGCGACGAGGTCGGGGCGGCCGTGCTCACGGTCACCGGCTTCGAGCGGCTGGGCGGGTGACGCCCGCGAGCGGGCCGGTGCGAGAGCACCCGACGGCCCATGACGGAGTGCTCGTCGAGCCGGCCTCGGGAGGGAACGGCACGGGCGTGCTCGTCCTGTCCGGATCGAGCGGGCGCGTCGAGCGCGAGCGCGCCCGGCTCCTGGCCTCCGCCGGGGTGACGGCGGCCCTGACGTACCGCTGGTTCGGCGGCGACGGGCAGCCGGCCGGCATCTGGGAGTACCCCCTCGAGTCCTTCGCCCCTGCCGTCGCGTCGCTCGCCGAGCGCTGCGACCGGGTCGTTCTCGTGGGCGCCTCCAAGAGCGCCGAGGCCTTCCTGCTGTATGCCGCCGACGACCCGGCCGTCGACGCCGTCGTCGCGCTCGCGCCCAGCCACGTGGCCTGGGCCAACGTCGGAGCCGGCCCCGACGGGCAGCTCCGGCCACAGCACTCGTCGTGGTCCCGGGCCGGCGAGCAACTGCCGTTCGTGCCCTACGACGACGAGGCCGAGCCGCTCGGGGACCCACCGGCATACGCCCCCGTCTACGCACAGTCCCTGCGCACGCACTCCGACCGGGTGGCAGCGGCGACGATCCCCGTCGA
Organism: Terrabacter lapilli; assembly: GCF_039531305.1. Taxonomy (NCBI): domain Bacteria; kingdom Bacillati; phylum Actinomycetota; class Actinomycetes; order Micrococcales; family Intrasporangiaceae; genus Terrabacter; species Terrabacter lapilli. The sequence continues at coordinate 671,034 of NZ_BAAAPU010000007.1, read as the reverse complement.
ACGCTTCTTCGGCGACGTGCTGCTCGTCGCGGGCGGCGACGACCGCGTCTGGCCCTCGGTGCAGTTCGCTCGTGCGGTGCAGGCTCGTCGACGGGCGCTCGACCTGCCGACGACCGTCGTCACCCACCACGGAGCCGGGCACCGTGTCCTGCTGCCCGGCGAGGCGGTCGCGACCGGCGGTCAGCGGATGGCCCGTGGCGGCACCGAGGCGGCTGACCGGGCGCTGGGCGAGCGGGCCTGGCCGCACGTCCGGCGGGTGCTCGAGCTGCCGTAGGCGCCGGTCGCGAGCGCCCGACCGGCCTGCCGGGCGGGTATGTTCGCGAATGGCCGCTTCGGCACCCCTCGACCGACAGGATGGCGTCCATGAACACCACCGACCTCATGGCGGCCTCGCGGCGCGCCGGCGACCACCCCGCGCTGGAGACGACCGCCCGGGTGGGCTACGCCGTCAACGGCGTGCTGCACATCGTCATCGGCGTCATCGCCCTGCGGCTCGCCTTCGGTTCGAAGGGCACGAGCGCCGACCAGTCCGGCGCCCTCGGCTCGATGGCCGACAACGGGCTCGGGATGGTCCTGCTCTGGGTCGCCGTCGTGGCCTGGCTCGGCCTGGCCCTGTGGCAGGTGACCGAGGCGGTCTCCGGCGGGTGGGAGGCCAGCGACCGGGTCAAGGCGGCGGCCAAGGCGGTCGTCTACCTCGTCCTGTCGTGGACGGCGTTCAAGTTCGCCAGCGGCCACGGAGCGTCGAGCAGGAGCCAGTCCACCGACTTCACCGCCGCCCTGATGAAGCAGCCGGCCGGGCAGTGGCTCGTCGCGATCGTCGGCCTCGCCGTCGTGGCGGTCGGCGTCTACCACGTCGTCAAGGGCTGGAAGAAGAAGTTCATCACCGACCTCGAGTCCTACCCGGGGAAGTGGATCGTCAAGGCCGGGCGCGTCGGCTACATCGCCAAGGGCGTCGCGCTCGTGATCGTCGGCGGGCTCTTCGTCCTCGCGGCCGTGCGCCACAAGCCGAGCGAGGCCCGCGGCCTCGACGGCGCCCTGCACAACCTGCTCGGCGCACCGGGCGGGGAGGTGCTGCTGGCGCTCGTGGCGCTCGGGCTGATCGCCTTCGGCGTCTACAGCTTCGGCCGCGCCCGGCACGCCGACGTCTGAGCCGGCGGCCGGGCGACGCGTCGGTCAGCTGCTGACGGCCTGGCGGGCCGGGGCGGTCGCCCGCTCGTCGGCGGTCTTGCGGCGCAGGTAGTTCCACGCGAGCAGCGCGCACACGATGCCGTTGACCAGGCCGACGAGGATGTCGAGCAGGTGGTGCATGCCGCGGTAGAGGCGCGCGTAGCCGACGAGGAGCGGCACGAGGAGGCACACCGCCGTGACGAGCCGCCGCAGCCAGGCCGTCTCGATGCGCTGGGCCATGAACGCGAAGGTCAGGTAGAGCGCCGTCGCAGCCCCCATGTGGCCGCTCGGGTAGCTCGAGGTGGGCGGCGCGGGGTCGAGGTGCTGGACCGTGGGGCGCGGCCGGTCGGCGATGGCGGTGGCGGCCACGAAGACGCTCGCCTGCACGGCGATCGCGATGGCCGGCACGACGGCATACCACCACTGCTTGGTGCGCCACCAGATCAGGGCGACGGCCACGACACAGACGCCGATGACGATCTCGGTGTTGCCGATGTGCGACCACACCATCGTGACCGAGTTCATCAGGGCGGTCCGCCCCGAGGCGACCGACCTGCTGAGGTCGTTCTCGGCAGGCAGCCCACCGAGCGGACCCATGATGAGGAAGCCGATGCCGACGATCGCGGCGAAGAGCACGAGCGCCGGCGCGACCGCACGCAGCGCCACGTCGCGCAGGGCGGAGCCGACCGATGGTCGGGACGAGTCGATCTCGTAGCGGTGCACGAAGGAAGGGTTCACGTGGTGCCTTTCGATGACTCGGGCCCGACCTCGCCCTCCGGCGGAGGGGAGTCGTCAGGGCCGGGGTTCCACCCGAGGTAGCCGAGGTAGGACGCGGTGGCGAGACCGGTCCCGAAGAGGATTCCCCCGATGACGTCGGAGGGGAAGTGCACGCCGAGGAAGACGCGGTCGAGGCTCGTGAGGACGACGTATGCCGTCAGGCCCCCCACGAGCCAGCGGCGCGCCAGCGGCGAGAGCAGCGGCCACAGGAAGAGCGTCATGGTGGTCGCGATCGCGGCGGCGCACGCCACGTGCCCGGACGGGAAGCTGTAGCCGGGAGCCCGGTCGACGGGGTCGCTGACGACCGGACGCGCCCGCTGGACGATCGCCTTGAGGTCGAGCTGGAGGTTCCACGACACCATGAGCGTGACGAACGCCCAGAGGCAGCGGGTCGCCAGCTCACGGTGGAGGCGCCAGACGACGAGGCAGACGGCCGAGGACGCGATGTAGACCCACACCGGCTGGGTGATCTCCTGCCACACCAGCAGGGCCGACTTCAGGGCCGGGACCGAGCGCGTGACGTCGGTCGCCGCGACGATGGCCCGCTGGTCGAGGTCGATGACCGGCTGGAACTTCTCGCGGACGAGGAAGGCGAGGGCGGTGACGGGCACGGCGAAGGCGAGGCCGAAGGCGACGCTCTTGAGCAGGCGCCGGCCGCGTCCGGCGGACCGGGTGCTCGCCACCGTCGCGACCCTCTCAGCCAACCCGCACCACCAGCGACCGCGGCAGGACGCGGATGGAGAGGGCCCGGTGCTGCCCGACGGCGTCACCGTCGATCTCGGTCTCGACCGGGTGCTGCGCCTGGACCGTCAGGTCCGGCGCGACCAGGCGGTCGAGGCGCTGGTGGCCGGCCCGGTGCCGCGTCACGACGTCGGTGACGACGGAGAGCCAGCCGAGGCCGCCGCGCGGTGCGAGGACGACCACGTCGAGCTGGCCGTCGTCGACGACCGCCTCGGGCATCAGCTCCACGCCACCCTGTAGCGTGCCGCAGTTGCCCACGATGACGGCCGCGGCGGAGCGGGTCACCGCGAGCCCGGAGCTGCCGACGATGCCCTCACCGCCCCCGGACCGGACCTCCACCGGGAAGCCCCGGCCCGACAGCTTCTTCGCCGCCGCCGCGATGTACGCGACCCAGCCGACCTTCTCCTTCAGCTTCTCGTTGGTGTCGGCCATGATCTCGCCGTCCAGGCCGAGGCCCGTCATGACGAGGAAGATCTCCTCGTCGTCCGCGACGGCGGGCGGGCTCTCCTTCGTGGCGTGGCTCGACTCCGGTTCGGGCAGCTCGTCGCACAGCTTCACGACCCCGACGTCGATGCGTCGGTCGTGGCCCCGGACGACGGTGCGCACGGCGTCGTCGAGCTCGCCGACGGGGAGGCCGAGGTTGCGGGCCAGGAGGTTGCCGGTGCCGCCGGGCAGCAGACCCAGGGCGACATCGGTGCCCACGAGGGCCGAGGCGACGGCGCGGACGGTGCCGTCACCGCCGAGCGAGGCCACGACGTCGGCGCCGGACTCGACCGCCTCGCGGGCCTGCTTCTCGCCGGTCTCCTCGGCAGTGGTCTCGATCCACGTCGCGTCGGCCCACCCGCTCTCCGCACAGATCCGGGCGACGATCGCCTTCGTGCCGTCGAGGTCGTCGACCCGCAGGGGGTTGTAGACGACCGAGAGGGAGCGCCGGGCGCTGGGGGTGTCGGGCATGTGCGGATCCTAGGGCTCGTGGCGTGAGGGAGGCGGCCGTCGAGCTCGACCAACCGGGGACATACCCCGAGACCGGCCCCAGACGATCACCAGCGCACCCCCAGCGCGCGTCCAGCCGCAGGGCAGGGACGCGGCGGTAGCCTCCGAACCGTGCCCCTGATCCGCCGCCGCCTCGCCGTGGCCGGACTCGTCGGAGTCCTCGTCGGCCTCTTCGTGCCGCTCGGCGCCGCCGGCGAACCGCTCACCCACACCCTGGTGGGCTTCGTCTTCGCCGGTCTCGCCTTCGCCGTCCCGCTGCTCGCCCACCTCCTCGGGCACGACGCCCCGTCCACCCGGCAACGGATGGAGGGACGCGACGGTGACGTCGCCTGGTACGACGTCGTCGTGATCGTCGTCGGCCTGGCGAGCCTGACCGGCGTGGGGATCCTGCTCGTCGGCGGGCAGTCCCAGGGCTTCGCGCAGGTCGTGGACGCCCTCATCGGCGCAGGGGCCGTGGCCGTGGGCTGGCTCTGCGTGCACACGGTCTACGTCGTCCGCTACGCGCGCATCTACTACTCGAGCCCGGTGGCCCCGATCGACTTCAACCAGGAGGGCGACCCGACGTTCTCGGACTTCGCGTACTTCTCCTTCAACCTCGGCATGGCCTACCAGGTCTCGGACACGGCGCTGCGGACCTCTGACGTGCGCCGGGTCGTGCTCGGGCACACCCTGCTCGCCTACCTCTACGGCACGATCGTCATCGCCTCGACGATCAACCTCGTGGCCGGCATCGGCGGGGGGAAGGGCTAGGCGACGCCGAGCCGTGCCTTCTCGTCCTTGACCCACAGGGCGATGAGGCCGCCGAAGTGCGCCATGAACCGGTCGCGCTCGTGCGCCGGGTAGGTCGTGACGACCGTCGAGCGCAGCAGGTGGGTGAAGGCGTCGGACTGCACCCACTCGAGCACGGCGGCGTCGAGGTGCGAGAGGTGCCGCTCGCACCAGGCCCAGTAGGCGGCCGTGTCGAAGTACTCGTCGGCGATGGCGAGGTACGCGTCGAGCTTCTGCTCGTCGGTGAGGTCGTCGCGGTCGGCGATGTCGAAGTAGCGGCGCATCTCGAGGTCCATCGGCCCTCGGCGGCCGGTGACGAGGCAGAAGGCCGACCAGCGCACGAGGGCCTTGATGGCCCACGGGAAGTAGTAGTGCAGCGAGGTGACCGCGACGTCGGGACACGCGTTGGCGTAGTCGATGGGGTAGACGTCGTCGCCCTTGACGAGCATCTCGCAGGAGTTGAACTCCCACCCGAACATCGCGTTGACGATGCGGCTGATGGCTGCCGTCTGCCGACCCGCGGACGGTGTCAGGAAGTCGTACGTGACGGCATACCGGTTGTGCATCGGCTGCTCCGGCCGGAAGTCCATGACCATGGTCTCGGGGCCGATCGACAGGGCTCGGGCGAAGTGGTCGTACTCGACGGTGGCCTGCAGGTGCATGAGCATCTCGCCGGAGTCGTCGTAGGCCTTGACGAGGTCGCGCTCGTCGTCGATCCGGGAGACCCCCCGCCAGCCGCCCCCGTCGAAGGGCTTCATGTACATCGGGTAGCCGAGCTCGTTGGCGATGGCCTTGAGGTCGAAGGGCCGGTTGTACTTGGCGCTCGTGTAGGCCCACCGGACGTTGTCGACGGGGTTCTTGTAGGGCACGAGCCAGGTCTCGGGGACCTTGAGCCCGAGACGCATGAGGGCGACGTACGCGCTGTGCTTCTCCATCGACTGGAACGTGAACGGGCTGTTGAGCAGGTAGGTGTCGTTCATGAGCGCGGCCTTCTTGAGCCACTCGCGCGGGTGGTAGTACCAGTGGGCCAGGCGGTCGATGACCAGCTCGGTGCGCACGGGCTGGCGCAGGTCGAAGGGCTCGATGGTGAGCCGCTCGCTGGTGAGGTGGTGGGTGACACCGTCGTCCGTCGTGATGGGGCCGACGAGCGCCAGCAAGGCCTCGAACGCGGTGGGCCAGTCCTCCTCGGCGCCGAGGAGGAGCCCGACCAGGTGGGTCCGGGTCGACGGCGGACGCTCCGCCGGGGTGGGCGTGGAGGTGGGCGCGGGGGTCGGCGTGGCGGACGAGTCCGGCAGCTCCTGCTGCCAGGCGGTGTCGGTCATCGTGCAGCTCCTGCCGTCGGGAGTGGGGTGCTCGACAGCGATCCTTGCAGCAACCGGCGCATCTGTCGCTCGCTCACCGCGCGGGTCGGTGGCCGAGCGCGTCGAACAGGTGCGGGGAGAACGCAGCCTGCCACGAGCGCCAGTCGTGCCCACCCGGCGCCTCGGTGAGCACGACGTCGTGACCGCTCCTGGTGAGGGCCTGTGCCATCTGTCGGTTGTTGGCGAGGTTGCCCTCCTCGGTGCCGCAGGTCATGACGACGTGCGCGTCGGTGCGGCGACGGCGCACCCGCCTGACGTCGGTGACGAACCTCGTCACGCGGTGCCAGTGCTCGAAGTCCTCCTCGTCGTCGACGCGCTTGCGGAAGAAGGACCCCGACTGCAGGAACAGCGAGCCGAATGTCCCCGGGTGCAGCCACTCCGCCTGGAGCGACGCGAGCGCGCCGAGGCTGGCTCCCATGAGGGCCGGCTTCCCGTCGCTTGCGTATGCCGCCTGCACCCTCGGGAGCACGTGCTGGGTGAGCGCTTCGGCCCAGTCGGGGTTGGCGGCATACCGCTCGTTGCGCGGGCCGGGCTCGAGCAGGACGACCCGGGTCGAGGGGACCCGTCGCTCGGTCACGGCGGTGCGCAGGACGGACAGCAGGTGGGCGCGGCGGGAGTACTCGGGGCCGTCGTGGGCGAGCAGCAGCGGGAGGGGCTCGGCTCGGCGCGTGCCGACCGGGGTGACGACCACCAGGTCGACGTCACCGGCCGGTGTGCCTGCGACCGTCATCCTCGCGCGTGTCATGGCCCGACCCTAGGTCCCCCCGGCGACACCTCACCCTCGACGCGCGTCCGCGGCGCCCCGGTGCCGCCGAGTCCCGCCGGGTCGGCCTGTGGCGCAGGGGATTCCGCGTCCGCGTGTCGACACAGGCCCTTCCCAATCGTTCGAACACATGTTCTAATTGAGGCAGGAGGTCCACTGGAGAGGGGGCGAGCATGCCGTACACCGACGCGAGGTCCGGTCCGCCGTCCCGCCCGCACCTCGACGTCCTCCGGATCGCCTGGTCGCCGGATCCTGACGAGATGGCGCGGGCGCTGGAGCCGCTCCGGGCGCGCCTTCTCGGGCTCGCGCGTGCCCGGTCGGAGGCGGCGCAACGGGCTCGGGCGATGCCCACGTCGGAACGACGGCAGGCCGCCGAGGTGCTCGAGAGCCTGGCCCGGGAGGGCGAGCAGGTGCTGGCCGAGATCGAGTCGCTCGAGGCCGCCAAGGCACGCCTCGAGGCCGACCTGCTCTCCGCCTACGCGGCGCTGCACACGGTTGAGGAGCAGCAGATCGCGGCCCTGCCGGCCGGCTCCCCCTCGCGGATGACGGGCAAGGTGTCGACCGGTCGGGTCGTGGGCGAGGAGATCGCCCTGGCCACGGGAGTCGGCGTCGGAGAGGTCTCTCGCCGGTTGACGCTCGCGACCAGCCCGCGTCGGCACCGGACGATGCTGGCCGCGTTGCGGGCCGGCGCCACCTCGTTGCACCGGGCGCTGCAGGTGGCGTCCGAGACGGCCACCTTGTCCGACGAGGACGTGCGGGTCGTGGAGGAGGCGGTGCTCGCGCCTTCGCGCGACGGCCTGCCCGTGCCGCAGCGGACGTTCGTGACGCGGCTGCGGCGGGCGGTGGCATCCGTGGACGGTCGTGGCTCCGCCGAGCGTCGCACCCACGCGCAGGCCCGACGAGGCGTGTTCGGCCGGCTGACCGGCGACGGCATGGGCTGCCTCACTCTGGTCGCGGACGCCGATGCCGTCGCCGCGGTGATGGACCGCCTCGACACGCAGGCCCGAGCGGCTCGCGCTGCCGGAGACCCTCGCGGCCTCGACCAGCTCCGCTGCGACCTCGCCACCGAGGCGCTCCTGCGAAGCCACCTCACGGCCCACCAGCCCGACTCCGCCTCCTGCTCCGACGGCCTCGATGCACCGCAGGTCGGCGACGCGGGCAGCGGACGGTCCGCAGCGCTGGTGTGGCTCGTCGTGCCGTTCGAGGTGGCCGCCGGCACCTCGGAGTCCGCCTGCGAGCTGCCCGGGCACGGTTGGGTGACGGCGGCGCACGCCCGCGAGATCATGACCCGGTCGGGCTCGGTGTGGCGCACGCTCCCCGTCGACGTCGAGAGCGGCCGAGCCCTGGTGCGGCCGTCGAAGGGCTACCGACCGACCCGCGCGATGGTCGAGCAGGTCCAGGCCCTCGACGGTGTCTGCCGCGGCCCCGGGTGCGAGGTCCTCGCCAGCCGCTGCGACCTCGACCACGAGACACCGTGGCCCGAGGGTGAGACGGCGGTCGGCAACCTCTTCACCAAGCACCGTCTGCACCACAACCTCAAGACCGGTGGCATCTGGACCTCCCGGCCCGTCACCGATGCCGACCACGACGGCCCACCCGTGGACCGCGGTCTCGAGTGGACCACACTCACCGGCCGCACCTATGTCACCAGCCCCAAGGACTGGCGTGAGGGCCTGCCTCCTCCGGAGCCACAGCGAGCTCACCCACCCGAGCCCGACGACCCACCCCCCTTCTGAACACCGGCCCGGCCACTCCGATGCGGGTCTAGCCTGAATCACCTGCTGCCGACCAGGAGCCTGCGATGGACCCAAGACCTCCCCTGCCGCCGTTCACCGAGGAGACCGCCCGCCAGAAGGTGCAGGCGGCCGAGGACGCCTGGAACACCCGCAATCCCCAGCGGGTCGCCGGCGCCTACACCCAGGACACCCAGTGGCGTAACCGCGACGAGCACGTCGTCGGACGGGATGCCGTGGTCGACTTCCTCACTCGCAAGTGGGAACGGGAGCGCGACTACCGCCTCCGCAAGAACCTCTGGGCCTTCTTCGGCAACCGCATCGCGGTCCGCTTCCAGTACGAGTCGCGCGACGCCGACGGGCAGTGGTGGCGCTCCTACGGCAACGAGCAGTGGGAGTTCGACGACCTCGGCTACATGCGCCGCCGGGAGGCCAGCATCAACGACCTGCGCATCGACGAGTCGGAGCTGCGCGTCACCCCGGGCGAGGGCGAGCTGCCGCCCTTCTGACCCGCGCGCCGGCTGCTCAGCGGTTTCCTGGTATCGCCGAGCCCGTGCCCGGGCCGGTCGCGACGTGGATCCACGTCGCGCCCGGCCCCGAGCCTGAAAGCTCAGTCCACGTCGTCCTGCCCGATGGGCAGCGTGTCAGCGACGCCCAGGACGATGCGCGTCCCGGGCGGAGCGGACTGCACGAGCCGCAGCCGCGCCAGTGCCGGGTGCGCGTCGAGCAGCTTGGCCCCGTTGGCCAGCGAACGCAGCGCGGCGGTCTCGGCGCGTGCGGCCTCGAGCTGGGCCTCACCGCGACGACGCGCCGTCGCCAGCTCGGCAGCCGCAGCACGCAGCTCGACCGGGACGATGACGTCCTTGACCACGACCTCGGCCACCTCGGCCCCGACACGACGCGCGACCTCAGCGGTCGCCGCCGTGATGGCCGCCATCGGCAGCGACCTGCCGCGGCTGACCAGGTCGTCGGCGGTCAGCGTCGCGAGTGCGTCACGGAGCGCCACCTGGGCAGCGAGGTACGTCGTGGCCGTCGGGTCCTCGGAGACCTCCGCGAAGGCGACGGGGTCAGCGATCGACCAACGGACGACGGCCGACACCCGCACCGACACGCCGTCGGAGGTGAGGACCTCCTGCGGCGCGACCTGTGTCAGCCGCTCGCGCAGGTCGACGACCACCAGGCGCTGGCCCAGTCGGCGACGGTGCCGTCCGGCCGGCAGGACCTGCTCGAAGGAGCCGTGGAGGTAGCGCAGCGCACAGTGGCGAGGCTGGATCGTGAAGTGCAGCAGGGACATTCGGGCAACCTCCTTCGGCGCCTGATCGGTGGTCATGGAACGGGGTCGAGCTGGTCGAGCGAGTGCCGCCGGCCGTGGAACGCACGCTGCGGGGACACGGGCCCGAAGGCCCTGTCCGCAGGGCAGCGCACGGTCTGCCACGGCCGACGACACCCTGAGGAGTTGAACCTCTGGTGCTGGGCACCGTTACCTGGAGTGGGCGCGTGCAAAGGCGCTGCATCCAGGGATGGGTCCGACGCGCAGGACCCCGAGTGGCACGCCACCGCGGCTGCTTGCCCACCCCGTGCCCGACAAGACTGACGCACCAACCGCTCGACGTGCCAACGGTTATCGTCCCAAGCCCTGCGTGCTCCCCTTCA
>NZ_BAAAPU010000007.1:648808-661022 GCF_039531305.1 Terrabacter lapilli | reverse complement strand
CTCGTCGACGCGATGACAGCATGGGGACTCGACCTGAGGAGGACACATGGGCAAGGCACGTCGCACGGGGCGCCACGGCGCGCGGCACGGCTCGTGCGATCCGCGACCCGGGGCCGCCTCCTTCGCCGGCGAACAGGGTGATGACGAGGCCGCCGCCAGGTGGGTGGACGTCGAGGTACGCGGCGTGCTCCTCCGCCTCCTCGGCGAGGCGTACGACGCCCTCGACGAGCCGGACGAGTACCAGCTGGACTCCGTGACAGCCTCCGTCGCCGCGATGTGCGCCGCATCCACCACTCGGCGCGTGGTGGTGCTGACGCTGCTCGACTCCATGGCCTCAGCGACGTCACGCGCGTGGCAGCTCGGCTGGCAACCTGCAGACGTCCACCGTCTCGTGGGCCGAAGGCTCGGTGTCCCGGAGCAGGCGATCGCCCTCGACGCCATGCGTCACGAGCTCGAGCAGTACGCGCCCTCGACCGTGGATCGCCGGTGGCTGGCGCAGCTGCGCGAGCTGGCCGACGGACCGACCGCGCCGGCGCCGTCGTCGACCAGCTGGATCGATGCCCGACGTGACACTGGCACCGACTGGTTCACGCTCGTGTCACAGGTCCTCCCGGTGATGCACCTGCTCACCCGGCTCCCACAGCTCGAACGCCTGACCCCGCTGCCCGGGGAGGCTCGTGCGGCCGCACCCGGCGCGGCCGGCCGCTCGGATGACACCCCGCCCGCCGACGAGCGCATCCTGAGCCGGGTCCGGATGCTCCTGGCCAAGGCGGAGTCGACGACGTTCGAGGCCGAGGCCGCGACGTTCACCGCGGGTGCGCAGGCCCTCATGACCCGGCACAGCATCGACGCCGCTCTCCTCGACCGCGGCGCCGACCACCCCGCTCATGGACAGGCCTTGGGCCGGCGCATCGGCATCGACAACCCCTACGAGAGCCAGAAGGCCTCGCTGCTGCAGGCAGTGGCGTCGGCCAACCGGTGCCGGACCGTCTGGGCGCGCGAGCTCGGCTTCGCCACGGTCGTGGGTTTCGAGACCGACCTCGACTCGGTCGAGCTGCTCTTCACCTCCCTCCTCGTGCAGGCCACCCGCACCCTCGCGGCCGCCGGGCCGCGCCGCGACCTGCACGGTGGCAGCCGCACCCGGTCCTTCCGCCAGTCGTTCCTGTCGGCGTTCGCCCATCGCATCGGTGAGCGGCTGCAGGAGGCGACGGCGCAGGCGGAGGCGGAGGCGGAGGCCGGCCACTCGAACGGACGTGAGCTGGTACCGCTGCTGACGGCCCGTGCGGAGCAGGTCGACGAAGCCATGGCCAGCTGGTTCCCGCACGTGCGCCGGAGCCGGGTCAGCCTCCCGCGCGACGCGGAGGGGTGGCACTCAGGCCGTTCAGCCGCGGACCGAGCCCAGCTCGGTGCTTCCCCACGGCTGGAGGGGTAGGCCTGCCCTTCTCAGATCCCGCGAGAGCTGCCCGTGCGGCTCAAACGGTCGCGCTCGACGGCGTCGCCGGACGCACCACGGCGAGGAACATGGCTGCGACCAACGCGGTGAGCCCGCAGATGGCCCACACCGTGAGGTAGCCGGCGAGCGAGGCGTGCGCCGTGGCCTCGGCATCGACGGTCCCGGTCGAGGCCAGCGCGATCGCGAAGACGCTCGACGCGAATGCGCCACCGATCGTCTTGGTCGTGTTGGTCATCCCGGTGGTGAGGCCCGTGTGCGTCGGCGGCGCCTGGGCGGCCGCCGCGGCAGGCAGTCCGGCGACGAGGGCGCCCGACCCCAGGCCGGCGACCACCATGTTGGTCAGGGTCTGGGCCAGGGTGTCGTGGAACGGCAGGAAGAGCAGGTAGCCCACCGCCACGAGCAGCGCTGCCACGACCATCGCCACTCGCGTGCCCGTGCGACCCGCGAGCAGGTGCAGCAGGAGCGCTCCCACCGCCAGGGACAGGACGTAGCCGCCGATGATGAGCGACACCCGTGCGGCCGACGCACCGAGGCCGTAGCCCGTCACAGCCGGGTCGGTGCGGGCAAAGGTCGACAGCGGGATCTGGGCGCCGAGCACCGAGACACCGAACAGGAAGGCCGTCGCCTGGATCGGCCACTGGCCACGCGCGCGCAGGACACGCAGGTCGACGAGCGGCTCCGGCTGAGCCAGCTCGGCTCGCGCGAACGGCACGAGAGCGACCGCTCCGGCCGCGAGGAGAACCCACGGCCACGGGCTCGTCGGGCCCTGCACCCGCAGCACCACCAGGCCCGCCATGACGAGCCCGAGGGCCAGCGTGACGAGCCGGAAACCGAGCCAGTCGATCGCGCCCTGCGCGAGCACCGGGGACTCCTCGACACCGAACCAGATGGCGACGAGCGCCAGGGTCACGACGATTGCCGGGAGCGCCAGCAGCACTGTCATCCCGAGCGACTCGGCGAGGGCGCCACTCGTGAGCGCACCGGCGATGACCCCCACCTCGAGGCCCGCGACGAGCAGGCCCGCCGCGCCGCGCACCCGCCGCTCGTCGCCACGGGTGCGGCGGTGGATGATCGCCACCTCCATCGGCAGCCACACGACGTAGAAGCCCTGCACGGCCCAGGCGACGAGGAAGAGCCCGAAGCTCGGCGCCAAGGCGACACCCCACGACGCCACGGCCGTGACGACGGTCGAGAGCAGCAGCACCTTGCGGTGCCCGACGAGGTCGCCCAGCCGGGCCAGCAGCGGCACGACGAGCGCCGAGACGATGAGCTGCGCCGCCTCGAACCAGTTGACGTCGGCGTCCCTGATCGACAGGTGCCGCGCGATGTCGGTGAAGAGCGGCGTGTAGTAGCCCTGGAGCACTCCGCTCGCGAGCTCGACGCAGACGAGGAAGCCCACCACCTTGGCCAGGGGAGTTCGGGCGACCGCGCGCGCCGCGTCGGACAGGGCTGTGCTGTCGGTCATGGGGTCCCGTTCTGTCGCAGGCGAACCGGTGGGTCAGAGCTGTTCGATGAGCCGGCGGTACCACCGCACGCCGTCGCGGAGGTCGTCGACGCCGATGCGCTCGTCGACGCCGTGGATCGCGGCGCGCTGGGCGTCGGTCATCCGGAACGGCGTGAAGCGGTAGACGCGCGGCCACACCCGGTGGAAGTGACGCGAGTCCGTCGCCGCGAGCATGACGTAGGGCACCGGCACCGTCCCGGGGAAGACCTCCTCGAGGGTCGCCTCCAGGAGCGCGTATGCCGTGTCGTCCGTCGGGGAGACCGGGCTCGGCTCGTCGCCGCTGACGAGCACGACCTCCACGTGGGGGTCGTCGACGGTGCGGCGGATCCGTTCGACCGCCCCGTCGACGGTCTCCCCGACCATGACCCGCATGTTGACGTGCGCCCGTGCCGTGGCGGCGATGACGTTGGCACCGGGCGACCCGGTCAGCTGGGTCACGGCGACGGTGGTCCGCGCCAGGGCTGCGGTCTCGTGACCGAGCCGCGGCAGCACCCGCGCCAGCAGCGGGCGGAGGCGGCGCGCGTGGCCGAAGACCGCGGCATACGGCATACGGGCGTGGGCGCCGGCGCGCTCGAGCATCTCGATCGTGGCGTCGGGCAGGTGGCTGGGGAACGGCTTGCGCTCGAGGCGTAGGATGGCGCGGGCGAGCCGGCTCGTCGCGCCCATCCGTCGCGGCGCCGAGGCGTGGCCGCCGTCCCCGCGCGCGCGCAGCTCGATGTCCACGGTGCCCTTCTCCGAGACTCCGACGACGGCGATGGGGGCGTCGACGCCCGGGAGGACGCCACGGACGATCGCGCCGCCCTCGTCGAGGACGAACCACGGCTCGACCCCTCGCTCACGCAGGATCGCGACGGCGTCCTTCGCGGCGCCGCCCGAGACCTCCTCGTTGCAGCCGAAGGAGAGCCACACGTCCCGGCCCGGCGTCACGCCGTCGGTGATGAGGTCCTCGACGGCCTGGCAGGTGGCGACGAGCGACCCCTTGCAGTCGAGCGCCCCACGGCCCCAGACACATCCGTCGGCGAGGTCGCCCGCGAAGGGCGGGTGGCTCCACGCCTCCGGGTCACCGACGGGCACGACGTCGAGGTGCGCCATGAGGACGACCGGCGCCTCCGGGGTGCGCCCCGGCCAGCGCACGAGGAGGGCGTCACCGGCGATGCGCTCGACCTCGCACGTCCCGTGCAACCGCGGGAACCGCGACCGCAGCTCGGCCAGCAGCGCTTCGAACGCGGCTCGGTCCTCCCGCTCCCGTTCCCAGTCCGACACCGTCGGGATGCGGATGAGCGCGCGCAGCGCCTCGACGGCAGCGTCGTCCCCGGTCATGGAGCGGAGCGTATGCCGTCCGCGCACCTCGGGGACGCAGGAGACCGCCCCTCCCGGCAGGGGTCCGGGAGAGGCGGTCGATCATGGGCCGCCGTTGCGGCGGCTCGCTGCGGCGGTGGAGCGCCGGTCAGCCCTGGGTGCCCGAGGTCTTCGAGGCCGAGCCGTGCTCGAGAGCCTCGATGACCGCGCCGCAGAAGTCGGGGAGGTCGTCGGGCTTGCGGCTCGTGATGAGGTTGCCGTCGACGACGAGCGACTCGTCGACCCACTCCCCGCCGGCGTTGCGGATGTCGGTCTGCAGGCTCGGCCACGACGTCAGGCGACGGCCCTTCAACACGTCCGCCTCGACGAGGGTCCACGGCGCGTGGCAGATCGCGGCCACCGGGTGACCGGACGCCAGGAACTCGCGGACGAGCGCCACGGCGTCCTTCTGCGTGCGCAGGTTGTCGGGGTTGGCGACGCCACCGGGCAGCACCAGCGCGTCGAAGTCGTCGACCTTCGCGTCGGCGACCGTGACGTCGACCTTCTTGGTGTCGCCCTTGTCGAGGTGGTTGAACATCTGCACCTCACCGCTCTCCGGGCTGACGAGGACCGCCTCGTGCCCCGCGTCGGTGACGGCCTTCCAGGGCTCGGTCAGCTCGACCTGCTCGATGCCCTCGCTCGCGACGAGAAATGCGACTCGCTTGGCCACGTGGTCCTCCTCTGGTCGCCCCGGTCGGGGCGCTCGGTGTCTCGGGTGGCGTCGACCGCCACCTTTCGGGTCCTACCCACCGAGGCGCGTGGCCTCACCGACATCCCGCGGCTAGGGTCGGGCCATGGCCAAGGACCTCGTGGTTCCGCTCGCGCCCAACGTGTGGCGCATCCCCCTCGTACGAGACCTCGTCAACGGCTTCGCCCTGCGCGACGACGACGGCCAGGTGACCCTCGTCGACATGGGCATCTCGCGCTCCGGGCCGAAGGTGCTGGCCGCCCTGGCCGCCATCGGCTCCTCACCCTCGGACGTCACGCGGCTCGTGCTGACGCACGCGCACCCCGACCACGCGGGCGGTGCGGCTCACGTGGCGCGTGCCACGGGGCGCGGCTTCACGGTCCACCACGACGACGCGGCATACGCCAGCGAGGGGACCTCGCCACCGCGCGACCGCAGCTTCCTGCTCGGGCGGCTCTTCGACCGGATGGCGCGCCCCGGGCGCGACTTCGAGCCGGTCGTCGTCGAGCGCGAGATGACCGACGGCGAGGTGCTCCCGATCGCCGGGGGCGTGCGGGTCGTGCACACCCCGGGACACTCGCCGGGCCACGTCTCGCTGCTCCACGAGGAGACACGCATCCTCATCACCGGCGACGCGATCTTCAACGTGCTGGGGCTGCGCTGGCCGGTCAAGGCGTTCTGCACGGACTTCCGGATGACCCAGCAGACCGCCCACGTGCTCGGTGAGCTCGACTACGACCTGGCCGCGTTCACGCACGGCGCCGAGCTGCGGAGCCGGCCGCGCGAGGCCATCCGCCGGTTCCTGCTCAGCCATCCCGCCCGCTGACGCGCCGCTGACACTGCCGCCGCTCTCCACAGTTTCGTCCACAACTGTGGACAGACCTTGTACACGCGATGGCGCGCGAATGGGTACGGCCCAGGGGTGACGAACTTCGGATACACCCTGATGACCGAGCAGAGCGGCCCCAAGGACCTCGTGAAGTGGGCCGTCGGCGCCGAGCAGGCGGGCTTCGACTTCGAGGTCTCGAGCGACCACTACTCCCCGTGGCTGACCGAGCAGGGGCACGCGCCGTACGCGTGGTCGGTCCTCGGCGCCGTGGCCCACGCCACCGAGCGGGTCGAGCTCATGACGTACGTGACGTGCCCGACGATGCGCTACCACCCGGCCGTCATCGCGCAGAAGGCGGCGACGCTGCAGCTGCTCGCCGACGGGCGCTTCACCCTCGGCCTCGGCAGCGGCGAGAGCCTCAACGAGCACGTCGTCGGCGAGGGCTGGCCGGGCGTCGTGACCCGCCAGGAGATGCTCGCCGAGGCGATCGAGATCATCCGCAAGCTGCACTCCGGCGACCTCGTCACCCACCACGGCGAGTACTTCGACGTCGACTCCGCCCGGGTGTGGGACCTGCCCGACATCCTCGTGCCGGTGGCGGTCGCCGTCAGCGGCGACCTGTCGATCGAGCGGCTCGCTCCCCTGGCCGACCACATGATCGCCGTCCAGCCGGAGGCCGAGCTCGTCGAGACGTGGAACCACACGGAGGGTGCAGAGCGCATCGGCTCCGGCGCGCGCGCCATCGGCCAGATCCCGATCTGCTGGGACCCTGACGAGAAGGCCGCGGTCGGGCGCGCCCACGAGCAGTTCCGCTGGTTCGCCGGCGGATGGAAGGTCAACTCCGACCTGCCCACGCCGGCCGGGTTCTCCGGGGCCACCCAGTTCGTGCGGCCCGAGGACGTCGCCGAGTCGATCCCGTGCGGACCCGACCTCGACAAGATCGTCGAGGCCGTGAGCGCCTACTGGGAGGCCGGCTTCACCGACATCGCACTTGTGCAGGTAGGTGGCGACGCGCAGGAGCGCTTCCTGGACGAGGCGGCCCGGCCCCTGCTCGAGAAGCTTCGCGCGGCAGCCGGCTGAGCCGTCGAGCCGCTGAGCCGTCGAGCCGCTGTGCTGTCAGGCCGCCTGGCGGCCGGCGCGCTCGGCGAGCAGCCGCTCGCGGCGCTTGGTGATGTCGGCGCACTCGAGGCAGACCTCCTCGGGGACGAGGCCCACGCGCATGAGCATCCCGAAGAGGATGCAGCCCACGCAGATCCCGAAGGCCGACTCGAGCGCCGGGAAGAGCACCATGACGGCGCCGATGACGACGACGGCAGCGAGCGCAGCCGAGGATCCGGTCGCCAGGCTCACGACCCAGAGCGCGGTCGCGGCGACCGTCATGACGGCACCGATGGTCGCCGCGAACCGCTTGGGCGGCCCAGCCGTCGGGCGCTTCGGAGCGGAGACGGCGGGTCGGATCCACCGCTGCACGAGCTGAGCGACCGGGCTGGCCGAGGGTCCCAGCGCCGCGCGCAGGCTGAAGTCGACCGCGAGGACGGCATACAGCCACCACTGCTGCGTCGCGAGGGCGATGACGCCCACGACGAGGACGACGGCGGCGATGAGCCGGACCGTGACGTCGTCGACGACCGAGGGGAAGCGCGAGAGACTCATGCACGCATTATTGCTTGCATAAGCGCTACTTATGCACGGGGTCCACCATCCGGGCTGTCTCCCACGCCGCCTACGCTCGTGGCATGGCTCTACACATCGGTGCGCATGTCGACCAGGAGGACCCGATCGCCGAGGCGAGGGCGCGCGGAGCGTCCCTCTCGCAGCTCTTCCTCGGTGACCCGCAGAGCTACAAGGGCCCGGTGGTCCGGTATGCCGGTGGCGCCGAGGCGCTCAAGGCGGACGCCGAGGCGGCCGGCGTCGACCTCTACGTCCACGCGCCCTACCCGATCAACGTGGCCAGCCTCAACAACCGGATCCGCATCCCCGGGCGCAAGCTGCTCCAGCAGCACCTGACGGCCGCCGCCGAGATCGGCGCCAAGGGCGTCATCGTGCACGGCGGCCACCTCGGCGTCGACGAGGACTCCGCCAAGGGCTTCGACAACTGGCGCAAGTGCATCGACGGCCTCGACATGCCGGTGCCTCTGCTCATCGAGAACACCGCCGGCGGCGACAACGCCATGGCCCGCCGGCTCGAGGCGATCGCCCGGCTGTGGGACGCCATCGGGCAGGCGGAGGGCGGCGACAGCGTCGGCTTCTGCCTCGACACCTGCCACGCCCACGCCGGCGGCAACGACCTCGGCACCGTCGTCGACCAGGTGCGGGCCATCACCGGGCGCATCGATCTCGTGCACGCCAACGACTCGCGCGACGAGTTCGACTCCGGCGCCGACCGGCACACGAACTTCGGGTCGGGCCACATCGACGGGGAGGCGCTCGTCGGCGTCATCCGCGCCGCCGGGGCTCCCGTCGTGTGCGAGACCCCCGGCGGGCTGGAGGGCCAGGCGGCCGACATCGCCTGGCTGCGCGACCACGTCGGCTGACCGCTTGCAGGGCCTGCCTCAGTCGGCGGTGCGGCGGGCATACGCCCGGATGGCCAGCGGCGCGACGACGGCCGTGATGAGCAGCGACCAGCCGACCGACACGAGGACCGCGTGCTGCAGCGGCCAGGACGCGGTCGGCGGGGCGGGCGGGACGTTGCCCCAGAGCTCGCGCATCGCCTGGACCAGGGCACTGATCGGGTTCCACTCGGCGACCGAGCGCAGCCACGGCACCATCGCCTCGGTGGGTGCGAACGTGTTGGCCAGGAACGTGATCGGGAAGATCGTGGTGAACATCAGGCCGTTGACGGCCTCGACCGAGCGCATCGCCGAGCCGACGAGGATGCCGAACCAGATCATCGCGAAGCCGAAGAGCAGCAGCAGCGCGAAGGCGAGGACCGCGTTGCCGAAGCCGTTCCGGATGCGCCACCCGATCGCGAGGCCGGTCATCGACATGACGAAGACGCCGATGCTGGAGTGGATGATCGCGTAGACGCTGCGGCCGATCAGGACCGAGCCGCGCGAGATCGGCAGGGACCGGAACCGGTCGATGACGCCCTTGTCGAGGTCCATGTTGAGCCCGCTGGCGACGATGAACGCAGCGAACGCCATGGTCTGGGCCATGATCCCGGGCAGCAGCCACTCGCGGTAGGAGCCGCTGTCGGTGCGGATCGAGCCGCCGAAGACGAAGGCGAAGAGCAGCACGAACATGATCGGCTGGATCGTGACGTCGGTGAGCATCTCCGGCTGGCGCCGGGTGTGCTTGAGGTTGCGCCACACCATCATCTGGACCTGGCGCAGCAGGCCCGGCGGACGCAGGTGCGGTGCCGCCGCACGGGTGGTCGCGGCGCTGGTCGTCGTGGTGGCGGATGCCTGGGTCATCGGGACTCCCCCTCCTGCTCGTCCTGCTGGTCGTGCTCGTGCTCGTTGGTGCTGCCGGTGCCGTCGTGCCCGTCCGACTCGGCGCGGTGGCCGGTCAGGCTGAGGAAGACGTCGTCGAGGCTCGGCCGCTTGAGGCCGAGGTCGTCGAGGACGATCTCGCTGCGGTCGAAGACGGCTGCCACGCGCGTCATGTCGGACAGGCCGTCGGCGGGGGCGGTGAGCTGGCGCGCCGCGGCGTCGACGTGCACCTCCGCGACGTGCGAGGCGAGCAGCGCGCGGGCGGCCTCGAGCTGCTCGGCGTGCGAGACGGTGAGCACGATGGCCGCCTGCCCCGACTGGTCCTTCAGCTCGAGCGCGGTGCCCTCGGCGATGACCCGCCCGTGGTCGATGACGACGATGCGGTCGGCGAGGTGGTCGGCCTCCTCGAGGTACTGGGTGGTGAGCAGCAGCGTGGTGCCGTCGGTGACGAGCCCGCGCAGCACCTCCCAGAGCTCGACGCGGCTGCGGGGGTCGAGCCCGGTGGTGGGCTCGTCAAGGAAGAGGACCGGCGGCGCCGCGATGAGGCTGACGGCGAGGTCGAGCCGGCGCCGCATGCCGCCGCTGTACTCCTTGACCACCTTGTTGCCAGACTCGGCCAGCGAGAACCGCTCGAGCAGCTCGTCGGAGAGCCGGCGCACGTCGGCGCGGCCGATGCCGTAGAGCGACCCGATGAGCCGGAGGTTCTCCCGGCCGGTGAGCATCTCGTCGACGGTGGCCGCCTGTCCGGTCAGGCCCATGCTGAGGCGCACGGCCTCGGGGTCGGTGAGGACGTCGTGGCCGGCGACCCGCGCCGTGCCGCTCGTCGGCGTCGTCAGGGTCGTCATCATGCGGACGGTGGTGGTCTTGCCGGCGCCGTTGGGGCCGAGCAGCCCCAGGACGGTGCCCTGCGGCACGGACAGGCTGACGTCGTCGACGGCCGTCATGTCCGCGAAGCGTTTCACGAGGTGCTCGGCCTCGATGGCCGGCCCCGTGAACCGGTCGCGCCTCGTGCGCGCCTCGGTGGTGGTGGTCATGTGAGGGGTCCCCCAGTCTCGGCCGCCGTGTGCCCACGGCATGGGTCACGGGTCGGCCGGTCGTGTGTCGGTGGTTCGCGAGTGTGAGCTGCGCGTGAGACGAGGGTAGGCGTCTCCACCGACAGCCTGCGGTGCCGAAGTGAACAGCGTCAACATTTTTCTCCTCAACCATCCCGGCGACGGCACCCTCGCGCGGGAGTTCGCCCACGGCGTACGCCCTCGGCCCCTTCACGCCCCGCCGACCACGTGGCGGCGTGCGACGCTGGACGAACGCACCGCGACCGATCGGAGACGGCCATGACCCAGATCGCCGCCGGCCAGCAGCCGGCCAGCCCCGCCCCGC
Source organism: Terrabacter lapilli (assembly GCF_039531305.1). Classification (NCBI taxonomy): domain Bacteria; kingdom Bacillati; phylum Actinomycetota; class Actinomycetes; order Micrococcales; family Intrasporangiaceae; genus Terrabacter; species Terrabacter lapilli. Next base: position 650,402 of record NZ_BAAAPU010000007.1, on the reverse strand, counting down.
TGCTGCGCGAGGTCTACGGCCGACTGCTGCGACGACTGCGCACCCGGCAGGGCCGCACCCTGGCCGAGGTCGCCGCCCGGGCCGGCATCTCCGTCGCCTACCTCTCCGAGGTCGAGCGCGGCCTCAAGGAGCCGTCCTCAGAGGTCCTCGAGGCGGTCTGCATCGCCCTCGGCTCGAGCATCACCGGCCTCGTGGGAGCCGCGCACCGCGACCTGCGCGCCCTGGCGGGCGACGCCGCCGCGGGTGGTCGCGTCCTCGACCTCACGTCGCGGGTCGGCTCGAGCGTCACGTCACCAGCCGAGCAGAGCGCCCCGACCGGCACCCTGGGCAACCGGCAGGGGCCGGCACTGCTCGTGGCCTGAAGGGGTGGCGTCCCGGCGGTCGAGCCCCTCGCCCGGCACCGGGACGCCACCACGCAGATACCCACCGTCAGTCGTGCTCATGCGCCGCGGGTTCGGACGACATCACGGGCTGCAGGGTTCGACAGGAACTTGTGGCAGCGGCCCGGGGCGGGGGACGATGACCGCGCCACCGCCTGTGCCACTCTGCTGGAGCCAGGCGGTGGCGCTGCAGGCCTCCTACCCACGAAGGGGCGACCTCCCACACGGTCGGACCACGGCTCGGGTTGCCACGGCCTCACCGTCGCCCCGACGGCGCTGCGGTGCCCGACGATGGCATGCTCGGGCCCATGGAAGCCGACGTCGTCGTCGTGGGAGCCGGCCTGGCCGGCCTCGTCGCCACTGCCGAGCTCGCCGACCGCGGCAAGCGGGTGGTCCTCGTCGACCAGGAGGGCGAGCAGTCGCTCGGCGGGCAGGCGTTCTGGAGTTTCGGCGGACTCTTCCTCGTCGACAGCCCCGAGCAGCGCCGCATGGGCATCAAGGACAGCCTCGAGCTCGCGACGCAGGACTGGATGGGCAGCGCCCAGTTCGACCGCGAGGAGGACTTCTGGCCCCGCAGGTGGGCCGAGGCGTACCTGCACTTCGCCGCCGGCGAGAAGCGGTGGTGGCTCCACCAGCAGGGTCACCGCCTCTTCCCCGTCGTCGGGTGGGCCGAGCGCGGGGACGGCCGTGCCGACGGGCACGGCAACTCGGTGCCGCGCTTCCACATCACGTGGGGCACCGGGCCGGGGATCGTCGAGCCCTTCGAGCGGCGCGTCCGGGCCGCCGTGGCGAGCGGCCGGGTCACCCTGGCGTTCCGGCACCGGGTCGACGAGCTCGTCCTGACCGCGGGAGCGGTGACGGGCGTACGCGGTCACCTCCTCGCCCACGACGGCGCGGCACGCGGCCGGCCGAGCAGCCGGCAGGAGGTCGGCGAGTTCGAGATCGGCGCGCAGGCCGTCGTCGTGACGAGCGGCGGCATCGGCGGCGACCACGACCTCGTGCGCCGCGCCTGGCCCGAGCGGCTCGGGGCGCCGCCGGCACGCATGGTGGCGGGGGTGCCGGCCCACGTCGACGGTCGCATGCTCGAGATCACCCGCGCGGCAGGCGGGCGCATCATCAACCCGGACCGGATGTGGCACTACACCGAGGGCCTGCGCAACTGGGACCCCGTCTGGGACAACCACGGCATCCGCATCCTCCCCGGCCCCTCCTCG